>DPVM01000008.1:0-181959 GCA_003526845.1 Oscillospiraceae bacterium | reverse complement strand
TATGCCCAGCCGTCGCCGCCGAAGATGAATTGATATTTTTTAGCCGCATAATCTGCATCCTTAAGGAAGTCCTCTGCGGCAGCCTTTGCGTCACCGCTGAGTGATGCTGATTTGAGTGCGTCGATAAGAGCGGCAGCGTCCTTATCGTTTACTGCTGCATCATCATATGTTGCAAGCCAAGCGTCAGCCTCTTTAACACCTGCCTCGGAGAGTGTAACTGCGTCTGCGGCAAGTCTTTCGCGGATTTGCTTTTGAGCAAGATACATACCGTAGCCGAACTCTGCGTTATCCTCAAATAATGAGTTTGACCAAGCAGGACCGTGACCGTTTTCATCTACGGTGTAAGGTGTTGACGGAGCAGAGCCGCCCCAAATTGAAGAACAGCCTGTTGCGTTCGCAATATACATCTTGTCGCCGTAAAGCTGTGTGGCAAGTTTTGCATATGGTGTTTCGCCGCAACCTGCGCAAGCACCGGAGAACTCAAGATAAGGCTTTTTGTATTGAACGCCGATTGTTGTTTGATTTGCTACCTCGGGCTTAACAGATGTGTCAACAAGTGCGTCGAATGACTTTTGAACATCAAGCTGAGATGCAATCGGCTTCATTGTGAGTGACTTTGTAGGACAAACATTTGCACATGATGCACAACCGGTACAGTCAAGAACAGATGTGATAAGAGCATATTGATAATCTGTTCTCTTGCTCTTAATCATCTTTGTTCCCTCGGGAGCAGCGGCAGCCTCTTCCTCGTTCATACAAATAGGTCTGATTACTGCATGAGGACAAACCATTGAACAAAGGTTACACTGTGCGCATTTTGTAGGATCCCATTCAGGAACATCAACGGCAATACCTCTCTTTTCAAATGCGGCAGAACCTTGCGGATAAACGCCGTCTGCGCTGTCAAGAAATGCAGAAACGGAAAGATCGTCACCGTGAAGTCTGTCAACAGGGTGAAGAATGTTTTTAACAAACTTCTTCATTTCAGGTCTGTTTGTCGGGACTTCATAATCGTTTTCCTCATCCTTTGCATCAGCCCAAGATGCAGGAACATCGATTTTAACAACTTCTTTAGAGCCGCGGTCGATACCGTTGCAGTTTGAGTTAACAACAGCCTCGCCCTTCTTTGAGAATTTAGCGACAACCTTTTCTTTCATATATCCGATTGCTTCGTCAACAGGGAGAATACCGCTGATGGTGAAAAATGCAGACTGAAGAATTGTTGATGCACGACCCGGAAGACCAACCTCCTCAGCAATCTTGATACCGTTGATTGTGTAGAAGTTGATGTTGTTTTGAGCAATATATCTCTTCATTGATGCAGGGAGATTTGCGTCAAGTTCCTCAGGGCTCCAAATACAGTTAAGAAGGAATGTTCCGCCCGGAAGAAGATCCTGCACCATATCATATTTGTTAACATATGACGGATTGTGGCAGGCAACAAAATTTGCCTTGTTGATAAGATATGTTGATGTAATCGGTGATGAGCCGAAACGAAGGTGAGATACCGTGATACCGCCGGATTTCTTTGAATCATAGAAGAAATAACCTTGAGCGTACATATCGGTATGGTCGCCGATAATCTTGATAGAGTCCTTATTTGCACCTACAGTACCGTCCGAGCCGAGACCCCAGAATTTGCATGAGGTTGTGCCCTTAGGTGTTGTATCGGGTGTTTCGGTGATAGGAAGTGAAAGATTTGTAACATCATCCTCGATTGAAAGGGTAAATGTTTTCTTTGGCTCTGCGGCATTCATATTTGCAAATACCGAAATAATGTGAGCAGGAAGAGTATCCTTTGAGCCTAAACCGTAGCGACCGCCGTAAATTTCAACGCCGTCGAACTTTGAGCCTTTAAGAGCTGCAACAACATCGAGATAAAGCGGCTCGCCGAGTGAGCCCGGCTCTTTTGTTCTGTCGATAACGGAAATTGTTTTAACTGTTTCGGGAATAGCAGAAATAAGATACTCTGCAGAGAACGGTCTGTAAAGGTGAACACAAACCATACCTGTTTTTTCGCCGCGTGCATTAAGGAAATCAACTGTTTCCTTGATTGTATCGCAAACAGAGCCCATAGCAATGATAA
This sequence comes from Oscillospiraceae bacterium, assembly GCA_003526845.1. Taxonomy (GTDB): domain Bacteria; phylum Bacillota; class Clostridia; order Oscillospirales; family Acutalibacteraceae; genus Eubacterium_R. The sequence goes on along the minus strand of DPVM01000008.1, from coordinate 179,873 downwards.
TTCTGTCGGCATCGGGTGCACCATAGTAGTTAAACGGCTTGTAATTTGTGCCGATTTTTTCGTTAACCTTGTCCATATACATAACAGTTGCGGCAACCGCATCGTTATAGTATTTGTTACAAGCCTCTCTGTGCTGGAAGAAAATATCGGAGTTTTCTGCCGAGCCGCGGAGAACGGGATGCTCCGGATTGAGTGCTCTTGCACGGAAATCTGCGACATCCTGCATATCAAGCATATCTCTCAAATCTTCATAATCCCAAATTTCAATCTTCTGAACCTCGTGTGAGGTGCGGAAACCGTCAAAGAAGTGAAGGAACGGAACACGGCTCTTAAGTGTTGCAAGGTGAGCAACGGCGCCGAGATCCATAACCTCCTGAACATTTGCCGAGCAAAGCATTGCATAGCCCGTTTGACGGCATGCCATAACATCGGAATGGTCGCCGAAAATGTTAAGCGCATGTGTAGAAACACAACGAGCCGAAACATGAATAACGCTCGGAATAAGCTCGCCGGCAATCTTATACATATTGGGAATCATAAGCAAAAGACCCTGCGATGCTGTGTATGTTGTTGTTAAAGCGCCCGCAGAAAGAGAACCGTGAACAGCACCTGCTGCACCGCCTTCGGATTCAAGCTCTGCAACCTTAACGGTTTGACCGAAAAGGTTTTTAACTCCTCTTGCAGCCATGGCATCTGTTTCCTCTGCCATAGGTGAAGAAGGTGTGATAGGATAGATACCGGCAACTTCCGTAAATGCGTAGCTGACATGAGCAGCGGCACTGTTACCGTCCATCGTTTTCTTTTTTCTTGCCATTGGAATAGCCTCCATAAAAAATTTGCAGTCAGTGGCGGAAAATTGCATTTTCCATACTTACCACACTAAATTATATCATTTTGATTTTTCAATTTCAATCACTTAAAGCCAAAATTATGCCCGTTTTGAAAATTCTAACACTGTTATATAACTTTTTTATCATTATTTCAAACAAAAAAACAGGGCGAATGACCCTGTTTTTGTTGAATGTATACTATTTTATATTGTTTTTTTGTAAAAGTTTGACAAAATCAGTCATCACTGCCGTCAACGATAACGATGCCCTTGTCATCAAGGCTCAAATAGCACGAATCCTTGTCGGTTGAAGCCGCCGTTTCCTTACCTTTTGACGAAAACTCGGCTTTTATTGTAACAAGACCTTCATATTTTTTTGTTGTTTTGTATTTGTATGTCGAGCCGTCAAAGTTGACTTTTTGAGACTTAACAAGTTTTCCGTCGACATAAATATTGAGTGTGTCGCTGCCGCCGCTTGACGGAAGTTTTACAGAAACCGTGATATATCTTTTTGATTTTTCATTGGCCTTTGTTTTTACTGAAACAACTGTCCATTTTGAATACGAAGTTCCGTTTGAATTTTGATTGTATGCGCGAACACGGAAAATATAGTCGGTATAACTTGAAAGCTTCTTTGCGGTGTATGATTTTGATTTGTATGCTTTTTCAAGCGTTGTCCAATGGCTGCCGCTGTCGGTGCTTGACTGAATTTGATAGCCGTTTGCTTTGCCCGACCATGTGAGTTTAAGGCTTGTTTGGGTGACACTGCCTGCCTTAAGGCTTGACGGAGCCGACGGTGCCGCAGGCTTGTTGCTCTTTTTGGTTGTGCTTGTTTTGTCGCCCGATTTTGATGGTGAGGTTGATTTTTCAGTTACAACCTGCGTAACCGCTTTACCTGCTTTATCGGTAACGGTTTGACCGCCTTTTTGCGTAACAACCTCGGTTACAGCCTTGCCGTTTTTATCGGTCACCACCTCGCCGCCGACCTTTTCGGTGACAATAACGCCGTTTTCATCCGTTACAGCCTCGCCGTTTGAATCGGTAACTGCGGCTGTAATCTGCGAGGTTGAGCCTTTATCATCTTTGCTTGATTTTGAACACGCCGCAAACGCCGCAACGATTGCAACAACAAGAACAACTGCAAGGATTGCCTTTTTATTTTTCATAATAATCACATTACCCTTCCGGCTACAAGGTTGACAACGGCACGCCCATCGTAGCCCTATGGGGTGCGCAAAAAATTTTGCTTATCTGCGATATATCAAGGCAATGAATTTCATTGCCGGAAAGCATTAAATAAAATCTTTAAACGATGCGTCGCTCGGCATTCTCCAATCGCCGCGCGGGCTGAGTGAAACAGAGCCGACTTTCGGCGAATCGGGTATGCAGGAACGCTTGAATTGGCTGATAAAAAAGCGTTTCATAAACACACCGAGCCATTTTTCAATCGTTGCACTGTCATAAACGCCGTCAAACGCTTTAATTGCAAGGCGACGGAGCTTATCCTTTTCAAATCCGAAACGAACGAAATTGTAAAGGAAGAAATCGTGCAATTCGTAAGGACCGATATTGTCCTCTGTCTTTTGTGCGATTTTGCCGTCGCTGTCGGGCGGTAAAAGCTCGGGTGAAACAGGTGTGTCGAGGACATCAAGCAAAATTGCTTTTGTTTTTTCGTCGCTGATTTTTGCAACATAATCAACAAGATAGCGCACAAGTGTTTTTGGCACGGAGGCATTTACGCCGTACATGCTCATATGGTCGCCGTTATATGTGCACCAACCCATTGCAAGTTCACTCAAATCACCCGTTCCGACAAGCAGGCAGTTGTGCTTGTTTGCTATATCGAACAAAATCTGTGTGCGTTCTCTCGCTTGGGTGTTTTCGTATGTTATATCCTTGACCGCCTCGTCATGCTCAATATCTTTCATATGCTGAACGCAGGCGTCCTTTATGCTGATTTCTTTTATCGTAACGCCGAGCGATTTCATCAAATCTATTGCGTTATTATATGTTCTGTCGGTTGTGCCGAAACCCGGCATTGTTATGCCGAGAATATCGCTTGACGGCTTGCCGATAAGTTTCATCGCCTCAACTGCAACAAGAAGTGCAAGCGTTGAATCAAGACCGCCCGAAATGCCGATAACACAGCCTTTTGAGCCGACATGCTCAAGTCTTTTGGCAAGTCCTGCTGCCTGAATCGCAAAAATCTCCTCGCATCTTTCGCGGCGCTTTTCATCATCCAACGGAACGAACGGATGGGCATCTACAAAGCGATAAGTCAAATCGTTTTCGTTGTTATTAAGTGGTATTTGAGTAATTTTTAACTCATTGAGCGAATTTTCAAATGACATATTACCGCGGCGTTGAGAATTGAGGCGTTCAACATCTATATCGGAAACGATAATTTCGTTATCGCGTGCAAATCGCTTGCCCTGCGCGATAACCGAGCCGTTTTCGGCAATCAGGGTTGCGCCCGAGAAAACCAAATCGGTTGTGCTTTCGCAAACGCCTGCGCCCGAATAAACATATGCACAAATACAGCGTGCAGACTGATTTGAAACAAGGTCGCGTCTGTACTGTGCCTTTGAAACATATTCGTCGCTTGCCGAAAGATTTGCAATAATATTTGCACCGCTGAGGGTAAGACTTCCGCTCGGAGGGGTCGGAACCCACAAATCCTCGCAAAGCTCCAAGCCCAAAACGGCACCGCCACCCAAATCAAAAATTTGAGAACCGATTGTCGTTTCAAATCCGCAAAAATCAATGTTTTGGCACGATTTGAAATCACTACCCGAGGCAAACCAACGCTTTTCGTAAAACTCGTTATAATTTGCAAGATGAATTTTCGGCACGATGCCGTAAATCCTGCCGTTGCCGATAACAACGGCGCAATTATACAAGCTGTTGTAAAACGGCACCGGCATACCGACAGCCGCAACAATATTTTTGCCAGATGTGTATTTGATTATTTCCTTAAGCGCATTTTCGGCGCTGTTCTGAAGCGATTTTGTAAAAAACAAATCGGCGCATGTATAGCCTGTCACGCAAAGCTCGGGCAAAACTATAAGCCTTGTGCCCTTTTGCTCGGCGCAGTCAATCGCCTCTTTGATTTTTTCTTTATTGTATGTCGGGTCGGCAACCTTTAGCCTTAAACTTGCCGCCGCCGCTCTTATCATTCCGTAATTCATTTGTTTCACCGTTTTGAATTATATCAAACAATTATTAATAATCTATAAATCAACAGTTAAATCATTGTGATTTTAAATTTAAATGAAGCTGTTTCGTCGGGTTGCAGAATTGTCATACCGCGCTTGTTTTCGATTTTTTCGTCCTCGTCAGAGCAGGTGGAAATTCCCGTCCACGGCTCAAGCGCAACGAAATCGGCATTTCCGCATGCTGACCAAACAAGCAGATTGGTCATATCCTGATACTCGATTTTGACACCCTTGCCGTTCGGACCGATTAAAGTGGCGCATTTCGAGTCGATATTGTCAAAGATCAATGCGTCTTTTTCCTCAAACAAATCGTGAACAAGATTAATCGTGTCGCTGTTTTCAAGAACTTGATAGCGCTTTTCAACATCGACAAGACCGCTGTGATGGTCGGGACGAAGCGCGCTTTTTGTCATCGCTCTGTCAAAAACAACCTTGTAATCCTCAAACACCTCGCCGTCGCAAAGCGGACAATTAAACGCAGGATGTCCGCCGATAACAAACGGCATCGGCGACGAGCCTGTGTTTGTTATTATGTATTCGTTTGTAACGGTTGAGCCGTTGATTGTGTATTTTATTTTCAGTTCGTAATCAAACGGATATTGCTTTTTTGTTTCGTCACTGCTTTTTTGAATAAATGTGACGGAATTTTTGTGTTTTTCAAAAAGCTCAAACGGAGAAATGCGCGCTATTCCATGGCGTTTCATTTCGCACGGCTTGCCAAACGCTGTTCCCTTTGAGTCGCGCAAAACACCGACTATCGGAAAGCAAACCGGTGCCTGACCCGACCAATGCTCCTCGTCGCCCTGCCACAAATATTCTGTATCATTTTTCTTTAACGAGTTGAGCATTGCGCCCTTTAAGCCTACAACAGCGCTTGCCTCGTTGCTTGTAATTTCGTATTGCATATGAGTCATCTCCGTAATAATCTGATTAAATCCAATTATAAACTAAAATTATATGCATTGCAATATTGAAAATGTTTATAATATGTTATACAATAAGTCCGTAAATCATCATTAACGGAGGTCAATATGGATTTAAGCAGCTATTTGCACGAAGCAATTTTTGAAGAAAAGGACAAATACACATATTTATACGAATTGATTTGGGATAATTTTGAAGAGGACGGCTTTGCCGTAACCGACGAGGAGGGTCACGAGGTTGACGCCGTATTCAAAGCTATTGCAATTAAGAATTTAATCAACGAATTTGTTTACAGAATGTATGACGAAGCAAATGAAACCGATTTTCAGGAAATAATCACAAATCTTGCCAACTTGGGCATCGGCGATGAGGCGGCAATAGACTATTGCTACGAAAATCCCGAAATTGACGCCGATGACGAGGACGACGGACTTACAATAAAAAATGCGCTTGACTACACAACCGAAATCGTTGCGGACAAGCTGCTTGAGCTTTTCTCGGCAGACGATTTGTTCAACTATTTCTTTGCCGCAACATACGATTTTCAGCAGGATTTCACATTCGCCTTTGAGGATGTGGACGAATTTCAGGCATTTGTTGATTCAAACATCGACAGACTTGACGAATACAAAGAGGAATACCCCTCTGTCCTGAATTGGATAGAATCCGGTATGATTGTTTAAGCGGAAATAAATAGTTTTTCAATAAACAAATGCTCAAAAGGCTTGGACTCGTTGTCCAAGCCTTTTTCAGTAATACATTTCTCTGTTTAACCGTCTTTTAAAAAATTAAGGGCACACACCGATTGGTGTGTGCCCTTTGCTACATTATTATAAATCCAAAATTAATAATTACAGCAATTGCCCGATTACATTGACTTATGGAATGTACGAGCGATAACCTCTTCCTGCTTGTCACGAGTAAGCTTGTTGAAGTTTACTGCGTAGCCCGAAACACGAATTGTAAGTGAAGGATAAAGTGTCGGGTCGTTCATAGCAGCGATAAGCTTTTCTCTGTTAAGAACATTAACATTGAGGTGATGAGCGTCTTGCTCAAAGTAACCGTCAAGCATTGTTGTGAGGTGTTCAACTCTGTCCTCATCATCCTTGCCGAGAGCATCCGGAGTGATTGAGAATGTGTTTGAAATACCATCTTGACAGCAAGCATAGTTAAGTTTTGCAACAGAGTTAAGTGATGCAAGAGCACCTTCGCAATCTCTGCCGTGCATTGGGTTTGCACCAGGTGCGAATGGCTCGCCTGCTTTTCTGCCGTCAGGTGTTGAACCGGTCTTTCTGCCGTACATTACATTTGAAGTAATAGTAAGGATTGAAAGAGTGTGTCTAGCGCCGCGGTATGCAGGAGTCTTGCAAAGCTCTTTGTAGAAGTATTCGATAAGGTCCTTACCGATAAGGTCTGCTCTGTCATCATCATTGCCGTATTTCGGGAAGTCGCCCTTAACATCGAACTCTGTGATGATGCCGCGCTCGTCCTTAATAGGAGTAACCTTTGCATATTTGATTGCTGAAAGTGAATCGATAGCAACGGAGAAACCTGATACACCGAATGCCATAAGTCTTTCAACATCTGTATCGTGAAGTGACATCATAAGTCTTTCATATGCATATTTGTCGTGCATATAGTGAATGATGTTCATTGTGTTAACATAAAGTCTTGCCATCCATGAAAGGTACTTCTTGTATGCTTCGTAAACCTCATCATACTTAAGTTCTTCTGTTTCAAATACCTTTCCTTCCGGAGCGATTTGGATGCCTTCGATTTCATCCTTACCACCGTTGAGAGCCATAAGAAGAACCTTTGCAAGGTTGCAACGAGCGCCGAAGAACTGCATTTGTTTGCCCATCTTCATTGCAGATACGCAGCAAGCGATAGCATAGTCGTCGCCGTACATTCTTCTCATAACATCGTCGTTTTCGTATTGGATAGAGTCTGTATCAATAGAAACTTTAGCACAGAAATCTTTGAAGCCCTGAGGAAGATGCTCTGACCAAAGAACTGTGATGTTCGGCTCAGCTGAAGAACCGAGGTTGTAAAGAGTTTGAAGAACACGGAAGCTTGTCTTTGAAACCATGTGCTTACCTTCGCAAGTAACGCCTGCAAGAGCCATTGTTACCCAAACCGGGTCGCCTGCAAAGAGGTCGTTGTACTCAGGAGTTCTGAGGTGACGAACCAAACGAAGTTTGATTACGAGATCGTCGATAAGCTCTTGAGCCTCTGACTCTGTAAGAGTGCCTGCTTCAAGATCTCTTTCGATATAAATATCCATAAATTCAGCAATTCTGCCGATTGAGTTAGCAGCACCGTTTTGCTCCTTGATAGCGCCGAGGTAGCCGAAGTATAACCACTGAATAGCCTCTTTTGCTGTTGTAGCCGGCTTTGAAATATCATAACCGTAACGAAGAGCAAGACCCTTAAGCTGATTCATGAAATCGAGTTGCTTTGAAAGGTCCTCAAGAAGATGAATTGTTTCTTCATCAAGATATTCCTTCTCGCCGACCTTTTGCTTGTCGAGTTTCTTTTGCTCGATAAGGTAATCCATACCGTAAAGAGCAATTCTTCTGTAGTCACCGATGATTCTGCCGCGGGCATAAGCATCCGGAAGACCTGTAAGAATACCTGCGTGACGAGCTTTCTTCATTGTGTCTGTATAAGCTCTGAATACGCCGGTGTTGTGTGTAGTTCTGTATGTGAATTCGTCCTTAACCTTGTCAGAAAGTTCATAGCCGTATGCGTTACAAGCCTGAACAGTGTTTCTGAAGCCTGCGAACGGAGATACACCTCTCTTAAGAGGCTCATCTGTCTGAAGGCCGACGATAATGTCTGTGTCCTTATCAACTACATAGCCTGCATCGTGAGAAAGGATTGAAAGTACTCTGTCTGTGTCAACATCGAGAACACCGCCCTTTTCGTTTTCAGCGATGAGAAGCTCCTTTACGCGAGCCATTTCCTTGTTTGTTCTTTCGGTAGGTCCTTCGAGGAATGATGCGTCACCGTCATATTGGGTGTAGTTTAACTTAATGAAATTTGATACATTGATTCCATCGCACCAAACGCCCGGTTTAAAACCTTTCCATGCTTCTGTCATTTGATTTTCCTCCTGTTTTACTTTATAAATGATAGATGATTAGTATATATAAGAGCCTGAAATCAGGCTGATTTTGCCGATTTGCCTTGGAGTTTTTGCACCTGCTCGCAGTGACCGCAGGCATCACAGTCACGCTGACCGCATCTGCCGCAGCATGTGGAGCTGTTGGGACAAAGCTCAACATCTCCGCCGTGGATAACAAGTGCCTTGCCGTTTACGATAGCGTCGGCAATCTTTGTGCGTGCGCTTTCATATATTGCGGCAACGGTTGAACGCGCAACATCCATTTGCTTTGCGCACTCCTCCTGGCTGAACTTCATATTTGCAATTAATCTGAATGCCTCGTACTCGTCAAAATTGAGATCAACCGTTTCGGCATATTCACCGAACGGGCGAAACTCCATGCTTTTGGGATAAGCACAAATGCATCGCATTTTTCTTGGCCTTGCCATATTACCACTCCGAAAATTTCGCCAATATAAAATGCCGATTAAGCAAGTTGCTTTCTTTATAGTATATTGGACAGGTATCTAAAACTCAACCATACCCATTATACTCGGTTACTGACATATGTCAATAACTATTTTCAACTTTTTTTGTAAAATTTTTTTAACACAAAAAAACGGTCAAAGGAAGCACTGCCTTTGACCGATAATTTTTACTTGTCTTTTGTAATTTTTCTTATATCCTTTGCATCACCCATAACGAGAATATGCTCGTTTTTTGAAAAGATATAATCGGCTGAATTTATAGCTTTTACGCGGTTTTGAGAGTCCTTGCTCGCAATAACGGTGACATTGTGAGTTTTGCGTACATCAAGCTGTAAAAGGCTCTTTGAGCACCATGCGTCCGGGGTCTCGATTTCATAAATTCCGGTGTCGCCGCCAAGCTTGACAAAATCGAAAATTCGTCTGTTTGAATATTTTACGGCGGTGTTATACGCCGTTTCTCTTTCGGGATAAATAACCTTGTCGGCACCGTTTTTAAGCAAAAACTTTTCATGCACCTCAGACGATGCCTTACCAATTATATATTGCGCACCGAGTTCCTTAAGATTATCGACAATAACAAGGCTGTCCTGAAACTCGCCGATGCAGACAAAAATATAATCATAATCCTCAACGCCGAGTGCCTCGAGATTGCTTTTAAGCGTGTAGTCGCCGATTTCGGCGGTTGTGACAAGATGAGAATATTCCTCTATCAAATTTTCGTTGCGGTCAACAAGCATAACCTCATTGCCCATATTGCATAAATCGGTTGCCAAATGTCTGCCGAATCTGCCGGCGCCGATAATTAAAACTGTCTTCATATTTTTCTCCTAACCCACCATAATATTGCAACGCGGCTTTTGTGTTGTTGTCTTTGCCCTGTTTTTAACAAATGACAGTGCAAAAATAAGACTGGTCAGCCTGCCTATATACATAAGCGAAATAATAATTATTTTTGAAAGTGTGCTGAGTTGCGGCGTGATGCCGGTTGTGATGCCGACGGTTCCGAGCGCCGAAGCACATTCATAAACAACATTTATCAAATCAAAAACCGGCTGATTTAATGTAATTATTATAACACCTGCAAACAAAAGCGCAAGGTTTGTGCAAACAATCGAAATCGCCTTTTTAACTGTGCCGAGCGTTACACGGTGGTCGAAAAGTTCAATTTCGTTCTTGTTTTTCAAATCGGAAAGCACGCACAAAAACAGCACCGCAATCGTGCCTGTTTTTACACCGCCTGCGGTTGAGCCGCTTGAGCCGCCGATAAACATCAAGATTATTGTAATCATTTTTGACTGCGGAGTCATTGCGGCAATATCAACGCTGTTAAAGCCCGCCGTTCTCGGAGTGACACTGCAAAACCAAGCGTTTAGCAGCTTTTTTCCGAGCGACATATCGGCAAAGGTGTTGTTGTATTCAAAAAACAAAAAAAGCACGCTGCCGCCGATAAGCAAAATTGCAGTTGTTATCAATATCAACTTTGTATATGGGCTGAATTTTTTATATTTGAATTTAACACTTTTCATATCCTGCCAAACGATAAAGCCGAGTCCGCCGAATACAATCAAAAGTGATATTGTAATAAGAATAACCGGGTCGCCGTTGACAGTTGTGAGCGATGACGACGGCGAAAACATACCCATCAAATCAAAACCGGCATTGCAAAAAGCCGAAATGCTTGTGAAAAGCGACATATACACTCCGCGCCTTAATCCGGCAAGCGGAATAAAGCGAGTTGAAAGCAACGCCGCACCGGCAAGTTCACACGAAAAAGTGAAAATAATCACCGATGAAAAAAGCCGTTTAACATCGCCGAGATTGAGCGAACCGACGCTCTCTTTCAAAAGCATTTTTTGTTTAAGACTCATTTTTTGTTTTGTCATTCGCACGGCGAGCGACAAAAGCGTTATAAATCCGAGTCCGCCGATTTGAATAAGCACGATAATCACAATTTGACCGAAAACCGTCCAATTTGTGAAGGTGTCAAAAGTAACCAAACCCGTGATGCATGTTGCCGATGTAGCTGTAAACAAAGCGTCAATATAGTGAACATTGCCTGTTTTTGAGCTTATCGGGAGCATCAAAAGTATCGAACCTATAATCACAATCCCTGCAAAGCCGAGAGCGGCGATTTTCGGATATGTCAGCGAATAATTTTTGTCCTTAAGCATAATTAAATTTCAGCCGGATGATATGTAGGCACAAAATGAGCCAGCACATCTCTGACATTATCCTCGTTAATATTTTTTAAAGCGTCCATCATATCGACAAAGTTTTGCTCGTCAATATCAATGGGCTGGTTAACATAAATTTTTTCGTTAGCAGTCTTTTTGCGTGTTGCGATTTCGCTGTCCATAGCAAGCTCCTCATAAAGCTTTTCGCCGGGGCGAAGTCCCACAATCTCAATTCCGATTTCGTCAACGGTATAACCCGAAAGTTTGATAAGATTTTCTGCCAAATCCATAATTTTGACCGGCTCACCCATATCAAGCACGAACACCTCGCCGCCGGTGGCAATGCCGCCCGCCTGACAAACAAGTTGTGCCGCCTCCGGAATTGTCATAAAATACCGCGTTATGTCAGGGTGAGTAACCTTAACCGGACCGCCATTCTCAATCTGTTTTTTAAATATCGGAATAACGGAGCCGTGAGAGCCGAGAACATTGCCGAAACGCACTGCGGCATACTGCGTATTGTCGCTGATTTTATTCATATACTGGACAATTATTTCGGTTATGCGCTTTGTGCAACCCATAACATTTGTGGGGTTAACTGCCTTGTCGGTTGAAAGGATAACCATTTTTGGCACCTTGAATTCATCCGCCATTTTGGCAACATTGTATGTACCGAAAACATTGTTTTTAACAGCCTCACACGGTGAATCCTCCATAAGCGGAACATGCTTGTGTGCCGCCGCGTGGAAAACAACATCGGGCTTAAATTCGCTGAAAATTTCGCGAAGTCTGTCAACATCCCTGACAGAGCCGATGCGCACCTGAACATCAATTTGGTCATCATACTTATCGATAAGGTCGTTTTCAAGCTCAAACGCACAATTTTCGTAAATATCAAAAACAACAATCGTTTTCGGATTGTATCTTGCAACCTGCATACAGATTTCGGAGCCGATTGAGCCGCCTCCGCCTGTTACCAAAATCGTTTTACCGACGAGATAGCGGCAAACCTTTTTGTCGAGTTTGACCTCCGGTCTTGAAAGCAGGTCTGAAATTTCGATTTTACGCGCTTTTCGCGGTCCGCCCGGCTCGAGAAATTCCTCAACCGACGGGCTGATTTTAACGGAAGCCGAGGTTTTCATGGAAATATCAATAATTTCCTTTTGCCGCGCCTTTGAGGCTGACGGAATACAAATAACAATTTCGTCAATCTTGTATTTTGAAGTGAGCAAAGGAATATCGGCACATGTGCCGGCAACCTTTACGCCGTTGATTTTTTTGCCCTTTTTGACGGGATTATCGTCGACAGCAACTATGGGATAGCCGTTTCTGTATTGATTGTTAACAAACGCATCAATAATGAAATTGCCCATAAATCCTGCGCCGACAATCATTACTCTTTTTCTGCCGTCACGGCTTTTTCTAATCGGGATATGCGCTTTTTTGATTATTCTGAAGCAAATACGCGGTGCAAGTATGCCAATATCAATAAGGAAGAAACCGAGCAAATACGCAAACCACGCAAGCCTGCCGGGAACGCCGAAAATGTTCGGAAACAGCAGTCTGTCAATCAAAAACAATAGCACCGTTTCAACTGCGGCGGCGAATGTGCCCCTGACTATTTCATCGTTTCCGACGAACTTCCATACACTTCTGTAAAGTCCGAGCGACCAATTGACAATAACGGCCATAACGCCGACCATTATAAAATGCGGATAATTAAATGCAATTTTTCCGTATGAACTGAGTGTAATGTGACCGTTTTGGGTTAAATAGCACATTGCAAGATTTGCAACGGAAAACAATGCAAAATCCAAAATACAAACAATGATTTTTTTGAGAAACGCCGTAACCTCGGTGTCCTTGTAATCTGCGGTCATATCTTTATCTTTTTCTGTAATAGACATAACGAATTTCTCCGTTTCGAATATATCTGCCGAGATATTTAAGATTATTTATCACTTATTATAGTATATAATCGGTGGATATTCAATACGACATTTTATCGTTTTTTCAACCGATTAATCATCCTTTTCGCCGTTTTCGTCATCGTTTGTTCTTTTTCTCTTTTTTGCGATTTTTTTAACGCCGACAATGCAAAGAGAAATAACGGCTGTGACTCCGATTATTGCAAGCGGATATATGTAGTCATCTTTATGAGCGTTAAGCTGATTGAAATTTACGCCAAGCTCGCGGAGTTTGCTTTGAATGCTTTTATCATCCTGCGTCGTTTTCGGAGAATGTGCATAGTTTGTTTCGACAATACTCATATCGTCCTTTGATTTTTGCGTAACATCGCGCGAAACCTGTGTGACATTGAAATCGCACTGTCTGTAAATTTCGTCATTCGCGCAAACAACAACGGTCGCAGTGCCCTCGCCGACACCTTTAACGGTTCCGTCGGCAGAAAGGTCAATGATATCCTCCTCATCACAGAAATACTCAACAACGGCATTAACGCCCGACGGTTTTAAGGTGTAGTCAAGTTTTACGCTGTCGCCGATTTGCAAATCTGTTGCTGCGGCATAAAGGAGCATATCCGTTGCCTGCTTACCCTGCGGTGCGGCAGTTGCGGTTTGAGTTGTTGCCTGTGTTGTTTTGTTTGATGTTTGAGCGGCAGTCGATTTTTTTGTTGTATTTTGAGCCGACTGCTGTTTTTTCGTTGACTGAGCCTTTTTTGTTGTTTGCTTTTTTGCAGTCTGCCTTTTTGTTGTTTGCTTTTTTGTGGTATGCCTTTTTGTTGTGCGTCTTGTTGTTGCGGACGAGCCGGAGGATACCGAGCCCCAATTCGGCGTGGCGTAGCCTAAAATTGCGCTGATATTGTTATACGGTTTTTTACCTCTTGCTGTATATTTTCTGTCCTTAACCTTGCCGGAGCAGTTGCCCTCTACTGTATAAACGGTACTGCCGGAAACGCCCGTAACAATGCCGACATGCTGTGCCGAGCCTCTTCCGCTCCAGTCAAAAAACACAAGGTCACCCTTTTGCGGAGAATAGCCGCTTGATTTTTTGTGGTATCTGCCGCGGTTATTATACCAGCTTATCATAGAGCTGCAATTGCCGCCGTTCGGCACGATTTTGCCGTACATTTTAACACCGAGGCTGTTGCCTGCCTTGTTAAAGCACCAAAGCACAAATGTTGTGCACCACGAGCCTTGATAACCGTACCATTCGCCGTATTTTGAGTATGTGGATGTGCCCTCATAGCCGACCTCGTTTTCGGCAACAGACAAAACTTTTGATTTCATCGTATTGACGGACACAGCCTGCGCGGTTATGCCGACGGGAGCAAGCGCTATCATAAGCGCAAGTATAAACGATATTGTTTTTCTGAATTTTTTCATATAAAGTCCTTTTAAATATTACAAAAACGCTTTAAATATTACAAAATTATTACAAATACCATTATACATAAAATAATAAAAAAATCAAGCAAAATAAAAAGCGGAGCATCAATAAGTATAACCGATGCTCCGCCGCAATATCAAATCAATCGCCGAAATTATTTTTTACATAATCAACAATTATTTTTACAATTGTATCCTTATCCATTTTTGAGGTAGAAAAACACATTGTATAGTTGTCTGCCTTGCCCCAACTGCCGTCGTTAAAATAGTTGTAGTATGCGGCACGCTCTCTGTCTTTGCGTTCGATAATACGGCGAGCGGTTTTCGGGCTTGTGCCGTCATTTTCAAGATAACGCTTCATTCGGTCCTCAATATCGGCGCCGATAAAAACGCTGACAACATTTTCATTGTCGGCAAGAATTTTGTCTGCCCGTCTGCCGACAATGACACAAGAACCTTGTTTTGCCGCATTGTCGATAACCTTACGCTGAGCCTCAATAACCTTGCCCTCGTTAACTGCACTGTCGATAGCATAAGGGTCCATCACAACGGAGAACAAAAAACTTTTTGTGGGTTTTTCGTCAAAAAGGTCAAATATGCCCTCCTCAATTCCGAGTTCCTTTGCCTTTTCGCGTAAAAGCGACGCGTCATAAAAATCAACGCCAAGCTCCTTGGCAACTCTTTTGCCGACCTCCTTGCCGCCGCTGGCAAATTCTCTGCCGATTGTAATAACAAAATTTTTCATAAAATCACAATTCCCTTCCGACTGCAATGTTATAAATCGCGCCCGTTGCTCTGTCGCAGTCCGACATGGCAGGCGTCTTGTATTTTAGCCAAATAAAACAATATTTACATTGGCAAAAATCATTTTAAATCTTTAAGAGTGAGGCCGTGCATATCGTCATTTTCGATATATTCGGCAAGCTCGTTTAAATCCGTCACAAGAAAATAAAGATGGCGGCAGTCCTCTTTAATAAACTTTTCGGCGATGCCGTGCTCCATAGCCGCATTGAGGGCGTTGTAATATCCGTCGATATTATAAATCGCAATCGGTTTTCTGTGCCTGCCGAGTTGTTTTAGCGTAAGCACCTCAAAAAATTCCTCAAAGGTGCCTGCGCCGCCGGGTGTAATTATAAATGCATCGGCACAGTCCTCCATAATCGCCTTGCGCTCGCGCATCGTTTCGGTATATGTCATTTTGTCGCAATTGTAATCGACATATTCGTCAAGACTGCCCTTGAAAAACTCGGGTATAACGCCGTGCGTTTTTCCGCCGCCTTTTTTAAATCCTCTTGCCGCCGCACCCATCGAGCCTGTTGAGCCGGAGCCGAAAACGAGATTATGACCTCTTTTCGCCAAAAACTCGCCCATCTCCTCAACGGCATCGGTATATTTTTTATCTATCGTCATGCTTGACGCGCCGAACACACAAATTTCCATAAAAACCGCCTAAACAAATCTATTTTCTAATCTAAATATATCACTTTTTTTGCCCACGGTAAAGAAAAAACAATCAAATTTACATAAAAAAGTGAAAATTTATAATATAATAGTGAAAATTTTAATTGAAAACACAGCCATAAACACTTATAATAGAAAAGGAATTTTAAGGAGTGATAAACTATGACAATTTTTGCAGCGATAAACGGCTTGGTGCAATACGCAATTGACAACGCATTGATTGACGAGGCTGACCGCATTTATTCAATCAATCAGCTTTGCGAGGCACTTAAAATTGATTCTTTTGAGGACGAGCCGGCACAAACCACAGAGCTTGAGGAGCTTTTGAACGCCGTTCTTGAATACGCAACAAAAAATAATCTTTGCGAGGACAGCGTAGTTTACCGTGATTTGTTCGACACAAAAATCATGGGATTGCTCACTCCGAAACCGTCACAGGTTATCAAGACTTTCAGCGAAAAATACAAAGAGTCGCCGAAAGCAGCAACGGATTATTATTATCACCTTGCAAGAAAATCAAATTATATCAGAGAATACAGAGTCAAAAACGACCTTAAATGGATAACAAAAACAGAATACGGCGACATTGACATAACAATCAACCTTTCAAAGCCGGAAAAAGACCCGAAAGCAATCGCTGCCGCTTTGAACATGAAGCAAAGTTCATATCCTAAATGCCAGCTTTGCAAGGAAAATGAGGGCTACGCAGGCAGAGTCAATCACCCTGCAAGACAAAACCACAGAATCATTCCGATTAATCTTGACGGACACGATTTTTATTTGCAGTATTCGCCGTATGTTTACTACAACGAACATTGCATAGTATTCAACGCAGAGCACATTCCGATGAAAATAGACAAGTCGGCTTTAAGAAAACTTTTGTCATTCTTGGAGCTGTTTCCGCATTATTTCATCGGCTCAAACGCAGGGCTTCCGATTGTCGGCGGCTCGATATTGACGCACGAACATTTCCAAGGCGGCAACTATGAATTCGCAATGGCAAAAGCGCCGATTGAAACACCGTTTGTTTTCAAAGGATATGAGGATATTGACGCAGGCATAGTAAAATGGCCGATGAGCGTTTTGCGCCTTGCGTGTGAGGACAAGGACAGACTTGCAGACCTTGCGGGCGATGTATTAAAGGCGTGGGAGGCATACACCGACGAAGAGGCATTTATTCTTGCCGAAACAGACGGCGTGCCGCACAACGCAATCACCCCGATCACAAGAATGAGAAACGGCAAATTTGAAATTGACCTTGTTTTGAGAAACAACATTACAACGCCCGATTTCCCGATGGGATATTATCATCCGCATCCTGAGCATCACCATATTAAAAAGGAAAATATCGGCCTTATCGAGGTAATGGGTCTTGCCGTTTTGCCGTCAAGGCTCAAAAAAGAAATGGCGGATTTGGCAGACGCCATGATTAACGGCAAGGACATTGCCGCAATCGACGATATTGCCAAGCACAGGGAATGGGCAGATATGATTATGAAAAAATATGATGTCACTGCCGAAAACTGCCACGATATTTTGAAGGAAGAAATCGGACTTGTTTTCACCGAAATTCTTGAGCAGTGCGGCGTGTTTGAGCGCACCGAAAAGGGCAAGGCTCAATTTGTAAAATTCCTTGAAAGCGTAAACGCACAATAATCGTATGATATTTGACACACCCAAGCCGTTTAAAAAGCGGCGTGGGTGTTTTTTTGAAAGCAGCTGTTGTTTATAGGCAAAATTCAATATTCGTTTAATAAATATGGAATGTACTTAAAATCGGTGATATTATGAGAATACTTATTGTCGAGGACGAGTTTAAGCTCGCCGAAATAATCAGCGACAGACTGAAAAAGCAATCCCGACAGAACTGTGCTCTGTCGGGATTTTTGAGAAGTGTTAAATTAAATTTGTATTATTGTGCATACCGACGATGATTTATTATTAATATACCACCTCCGTTAATTTATATCTTCCTTAAGCGTTTCGATGATATTATCCTTGCGCAGTGATTTTACGGAATAAAGCATCGTTGCGCCGATAATAACGAAAACCGCAAGAATAACTATAAAATAGAGTTGCCAATTCATTGTAAACGGCAAATCGTCCGAGCCGAGCGCCTTGTTCATAATAAGGCTTATCACAACGCTTATCGGCAAGGCAAACACGAGCGCCTTGATGCCGTAAAAAGCACTTTCAAGCATAACGATTTTGTTAAAGCCCTTTGGCGTTGTGCCGACGGATTTGAGCATTGCAAACTCCTTTCGCCGTGACTGAACGCCGGTTGAAATGGTGTTGATTATATTAAACAATGTGATAAGCGTAATCAGCGCAATAAAGCCGTAAACAAACACCTGAATAATCAAAACGACGGTGTTCATAACCTCGAGCGAATCGAGCAAATCGTTAATTGTGCAAAGTGACATTTTCTTTTCGGGCGATTCCGAAAGCTCGTTGAGCTGCTCGGCAACCTTTTCGTGATTATCCGTAACAATGCCGATTGTGCAAATTACATTGTCTGCGTAGTTTTTGCCGATGCTTGAAAAATAGTTTGAATCGGGAATAAAGACCGAAACAGAACTTGCGGGGTTAAGATTGCACGCGGTGTTTTTTGAATTAAAATCAATTGTATCGCAAACGGTGATTTTGACCTTTTCGTCAACATTGCCATCGTCATCATGAAGTTCGCGATAAAACGACTTTCCGATAATATCGTTTGTAAATATCTTGCCGCCGCTTGACGAATGGCTGTAATTATTCATCAAAATACCCTTACAGCCGCCCGTGTAGTATTGCGACGAATCAATGCCGTTTGCCTTGCACAGCGAGTTGAACATATCGTCGTCAATGATATTGACAAATACCTTGATGCCCTTGTCATAAAGTTTGCGATACGATGAGGTTACATTGTCGGCAGATGCAAAATTCTTAAACGAATCGTTGCTCGGCGCAATATAATCCATATAATTCAAAACGCTGTAATAATCGTTAACATCGTTTACGGACTCAATCATATTTTTAGCGATTTCCTTGTCCTCGTGCTTGTATTGCATTGTGACCTGATAAGGAATGGACGACTCAATATCCATTGAGCGCGTGAACATATCGCAAAAATAGTTACAGCTTAAAAACAGGATAACCGACAGCGCGATTGACACTGTTATAATGCGCGATTTTCTGCCGTTTCGCTTCAAATTTTTGTGTGCGATTTCACCCTCGTAGCCGAAAATTTTTCTGACAATCTTAGGCGATTTGAGTCTTTTCGACTTAATCTTAATCTCACCCGTTTGGCGAAGTGCATCAATCGGAGTGATTGCAGACGCCTTTTTGGACGGTATCAAAAGCGAAACAAATATAGTGATTGCACTGATTAAAACAATAAGCACAATTATAAGCGGTCTGACCGTTACATGCATTGAAACGCCCTCGCTGATGCCGGCAATCATACCGGTTGAAATAATTTTTTGACCGAGCGCCTTAAGCGTGATTCCGATACCGACAATTCCGCAAAGTATACCAACCGGAATGCCGATTGCGCCCAAAATCAAGCCCTCAAAATATACAGAAAGTCTTTTTTGCTTTTTGGTTGCACCGACCGAGGCAAGCATACCGAGATACCTTACCTTTTCAGACAGCGACATTGCAAACGCGTTGTAAATAAGCACAACAGATGCAATCAAAATGATGACGAGGACTATTGCAACGAGCGGCAAAAGGTTTTTTGCGGTGCTGTTTTCGCCGAACGAAAGATACGAATTGAGCAATTCACTGTTGATGGCGTAGTTTTCGTCATCGCCGCACGCTTTTTCGCAAATATCCTTTGCCGTGGCAAATGATTTTGTGTCGAGCGTTTTAAGATTGGCGTGCATTAGGAGCGCTTTTGCATTTTTTGTATCCGTCAGCTTCGAAACAATGCCGTATTGTGAGGTCGGAATATTGTTGTGCAAAATCGCAGTGATTTTAAACTGCTTTTCGGTTGCACCCTCAAATTTTTCGCCGGTTTCGTACTTGCCTGTCGGCTCGTATGATATTGAATTGCCGTCGCTGTCTGTTTTGGTCGAAATTCTTTGACCGACCTCAAGCGTTACGGTGTCACCGATTTTCCACGAAAGATTGTTTTTTGTAATCAGCTCTTCTTCAACGGCAATTTCGTTTTCGTTTTGCGGGAGCGTGCCGTCATATTTTGCGGTGACAAGCATTTTATATTCCTCATCATCGCAAAGATAAACAGTGCCTATGCCTTTTGCATTGCTTTTTCGCTCCTTAATTCGGTAGCCGCTGCCGTCTGCACCAAAACCGATGTCAGACACACGGCTGTCGTTTTTTACAGACTCAATTTCCTGCTGCGTGGCATCCGATATGCGAAAAATATAGTTGCCGTCTGTATATGCCGTAATATCGCCGAAGAGCGAGAAAAACGATGTCATTGCAACAAGCACGGCTGTAATCATCGCAACAGACACAATGATACCCATTGTTGTTACAACCGTTCTGCCCTTGTTTTCTTTAAGATGGCGCAGGGTTAGTTTATTAACTATATTCACCCTTTTCTCACCTCGTCTCGCGTGATTTTACCGTCCTCAATGGAAATCACTCTGTCGGCGGACATTGCAATTCGCTCATCGTGAGTGATAATAATAACAGTTTGATTGTTTTCCTTATTAAATTTGCGCAAAAGGGATACGATTTCGCGGCTGTTTTCGCTGTCGAGGTTGCCTGTAGGCTCGTCGGCAAGCATAAGCGCCGGATTGTTAATAAGCGCTCTGCCGATTGAAACCCTTTGCTGTTGGCCGCCCGAAAGCTGGTTTGGCAAGTGGTTTACCCTTTCAGTAAGACCGAGCGTTTTGAGCAAATCGTCAACAACTCTTTCATCGGGCTTTCTGCCGTCAAGCAAAAGCGGAAGAGTGAGATTTTCTTTAACGGTTAAAATCGGGATAAGATTGTAAAACTGATAAATCAAGCCGATTTGTCTGCGGCGGAAAATTGCGAGTGCCGTTTCGTCAAGATTTGAAATATCAACGCCGTTGATAACAACAGAGCCGGAGGTCGGCACATCAACGCCGCCGAGAATGTGCAAAAGCGTTGACTTGCCCGAACCTGACGGACCGATAATAGCAACGAATTCACCCGACTCGACAGAAAGCGAAACATTGTCAAGCGCTTTAACCTGTGTTTCGCCAGTGCCGTATGTTTTAGATAAATTTGTAACTTCAAGAATTTTCATGGTATTTATCTCCTTTCGTTGCTGCTATAATACCAACGCAGTCTTACAATCGGGTGACTTTTATATTACAATTTTGTCACGATGAGTTATTTTAATCTGTGTCATTTTTCAGAGCGTCAATAATATTATTGTTTTTAATAAGTTTTACCGAATACGCCATTGACGCTCCTATGAATACAAACACGGCAACCGCCGCGATAATATAAAGCCAAACATTGACGCCAAACGGAATTGACGAATCTTTCGACACAATCATACCTATTATTTTGCTTATGCCGAGGCTCAACGGAATGCCGATAAGCAAGCCGTAAAAGCCGTAAAACGCACTCTCAAGCATTATCATGCGTTTAAATTCTTTTGGTGTCATACCAACGCTTTGAAGCATTGCAAACTCTTTTTTGCGGTTTGCAATTTGTGATGAAACAGTGTTGATGATGTTAAACACGGTTATTAATGTAATTAGGAATATAAAGCCGTATGAGAGCCATCTGACAACGGCGGTCAAACTGCGTTGACGCACGACCCAATAATAAATATTGTAGACATCGCCCTCCTTCTCATTTTCGGAGAGGTAGTCGCTCATCGCCGTTTCAACTGCGCTCGGATTATCCGTTTCAATACCGAACTCAACATAATAATCTGTCAAATCCGAATTATACTCATCGGTGTGAGTATCGGCATAATTAATAATCTGCTGTTTATACATAGACAGCGGAATAAACGCATCAATTGAGCCGCTGTCAAGGTTCATCATCGTATTTTCGCTGTCATATTTGACAAAATCGTGAAACCTCACGCCGAAAGAATGCGTTTTTTTGTAAACAAAAACCGCGTTTCCGTTTTCATCAACTTTGTCTGCGGATTTATCAATGTCAATCTCATAATCACCGATTGTGTTGCCGAGCATATTGTTGTTGAAAACGGCTTCATCTTTGTGATTGAGGCTGTTGAGCAAAAGTGCGCGTGCCAAGCCGTCATCGTCGAGCGAATAATATTTTTTGCTGTCAATACCGTTCGCCTTGCAAATTGCGTTAAACTCGCTGTCATCAATCGAATAAATATGACATATTTCAAGTTGGTCCTGCTGTGTGATGAATTTGTATTTATCCGTCATATTTTTTGAGTTGAACGATGTTAAATCATACGGGTCTTTGTCCGACTCATCGGGATAACCGCCCGTCCAATAAAAATTGTCGGTAATCGAATAAAACCGCTTGACATCGGAGTTTGCGGACAAACGCTCTTTAATCTCATTCAGCTCGCTGTCGGAGGCGATTTGAGTGCCGAATGTGACCTGATACGGCGGCTCGTATCCGTAGTCCGACACTTCGGTATAAACAGAGCAAAAATAGTTGCAGCACAAGAACAAAATGACCGAAATTGCAATTGACGCAATAACCGTGCGCGAGCCGGAGCCGCCGCGTTTCATATTTTTGTATGCAATGTCACCGCTCACGCCGAAAAGTTTTAACACTATGCGCGGCGAACGAATTTTGTGCCGCTGTTTAATATCGTTTTGTCGGCGGATTGCCTCAATCGGTGTGACGGCAGACGCTCTGCGCACCGGTACTATTATTGACACAAAAACGGTGAGAGCACCGATTGCCGCAACGCACAAAAGCGCCCAAATCGGAACATATGTTGTATAATTTATATTATCGTTATAATCCGTCAAAAAAGCGGTTATTTTTGAATTGAGTATTTTTTGCATAACGGCGGTGCCTGCCGTGCCGAGCAATATGCCGAGCGGAATACCTATGCCGCCGAGGACCGCGCCCTCAAAATAAAGAGCCTTTTTCTTTTGCCACTTTGTTGCGCCGACCGATGAGAGCATACCGAGGTATTTAACCTGCTCGCTGAACGAAAGCGCAAAAGCATTGTAAATCATCGAAAATGACGCAATCAGTATGACAATCATAAGCGCCGCCAAAATCGCCGCAACGCTCAAAACATTTTTCAAATCGTTAATATCTGTTGAAAACGAAAGTTTTGATGTTAAATAATCAACATTTATTGATGACGAAAAAATACGGTCGGTTTTTCCAAAGCCAAACTTATCGATTATTTTATCCGCCTTTGAATACGAAAGTGGGGTTATTTTTTTAAACTTACACCAAGCGATACAGTTTTTCAGCTCACTGCTGTTAACACCACGCAAAATTTTGCCGTATGCCTTAACGGTCGGCTCGTTATTATGTAAAATGCCGACTATTTTATACACCCTGTCGCCCGTTTTATGAAAAACCTCGCCGAAACGGTAATCGCCTTTTATAGGAAACAGACTGAACTCGCCCTGTCTGCGCTCGCCGACGGCAATTTTTATCGTATCGCCGATTTTCAGATTAAGCCCGTTGTTGTCGAGAAGCGACTGTTCAACCATTATTTCGCTGTCGTTTTTCGGAAGCGCGCCGTCATAATCGCAGGTGACAATATCTTTCAGGCACTGCTCATCGCCGGCAAACACCGTGCCGACGCGGATATAGCTTGCCTTGTCGGAATAGATTTTGTAGCCCATTAAATCATCCTGCAAATTTGCCTGATAGCCGACGCTCTCAAGGGAGGTATCGTCCAATACCTCCCTCGCCTTTTCATATGTGGTTTTGACATAAAAATGCCAGTCGCCTTGCGAATAAACACTTTTTGCACCGTAATAGTGCAAAAATGACGAGGCGGCAACAACAAGTGCCGTCATCAAAACAACGGACACGGTGATGCCCAAAACCGTCAAAGCCGACCTGTTTTTATTTTTCTTTAAATGACGCAAGGATAACTTTTTTATAATGTTCATTGTTTCTCCTTTCACAAAAAGGGGTGCAGTTACTCTATACTATCGTCATTTTATTATATCAATCTTACAATCGGGTGACTTTAATATTACAGTTTTGTCACATTCAGACTATCGCATTATAAAATTTGATTGAAAACACACTACCCTCGCCGAGCGTGCTTGAAACCGATATTTCGCCGTGCTCGCGATTAATGACCGCCTGCGCAAGCGCAAGACCTATGCCCACGCTTTCGCTCGATGAATTTTTGCCGTGATAAAATCGCTCAAAAATATGCGGCAAATCTTCGGGTGCAATACCGCATCCGTTGTCACTGATGATTATTTCGTCATAAATATTTGAATGTGACGATGAAATGCTGATTGTGCCGTTTTTGTCCGTATGCTCCATACAGTTTTTTATAATATTTTCAATTGCCTCGACGCTCCAATTAAAATCGCCGTTGAACGAAAAATCGTGCGCGGTGTTTTTGAGCGTTATATTTTTCAAATCAAGCGTAATTAAAAACGGCTTTAAGCTTTGTGAAATAACATCGTTTGACGAAATTTTTTGAATATTGAACTCCGCCGTTCCTGCGTCGAGCTTTGAGAGCTTAAGAAGATTTGTAATAAGCCATTTCATTTTGTCAAGCTGATTTTCGGTTACGCTCAAAAACTCGGCACGCTTTTTTCCGTCGCTCTCGTCCTTCAACAGCTCGGTCATCACCATCATTGAGGTGAGCGGCGTTTTCAGCTGATGCGAAATATCGGCAAGCGAATCGGCAAGATAAACCTTGTCCTTTTCAAGCTTGTCATTTTGCGACTGCAAAATCGTGATTACCTTAAAAAGATTGTTTTTTAAAATTGAAAGTTCGCCCTCGGTATTTTCATTTATATCGAGATTGTAATTGCCGGCACAGATAAGCGCAAGGTAGTTATTAAGTTCGTTGAGCCTGTCATACCGCTTTTTTGTGTATATGACAAAAACCGCCGTGAGCACTGCGCCGAGCACCGCACAGATTATGCCGCAAACGATGCTGAACACAAAGCACACGCCCGAGAGCGCAACTGTCAGCACAAGTGAAATTGTAAGCGTTTTTTTGATTTCGGCATTATTCATTGTCTATCATATAGCCGAGTCCGCGAACTGTTTTAATAATCTGCGAGCTTGCGGCATCCTCCTCAATTTTGTCACGAAGGCGTTTGATATAAACGGTCAGCGTGTTGTCCTCAACAAAATCGCCCTCAACATCCCAAATGTTTTCGAGCAGCTGCGAGCGCGAAAGCACCTTGCCGCGATTGTTGAGCAAAATCAAAAGCAATCTGTATTCCATCGCGGTGAGCACGATTTCCTCGCCGTTTTTATAAACCTTTGCCTCGTTTGTGTTTATTGTAATATTCTTGATTTTAACCGTCGCGTCGCCGCCTGTCCTGTTGTATCTGCGCAAAACACTTTTGATGCGAACAAGGAGCTCTTTGAGTCTGAACGGCTTTGTAATATAATCGTCGGCTCCGAGGTCAAAACCCATTACAACATTAACCTCGTCATCATATGCCGTGAGAAAAATCACCGGTCTGTCGCCGATTGATTTAATCTTTTTGCAAACATCGTAGCCGCTGCCGTCCGGCAATGTCAAATCGAGAATATATAGCGCAAAATCGTTTTTTTCGACAATATCCGTTGCCTCGATCACCGATTTTGCAAGCGTGACATTGTAGCCCTCGTTTTGCAGTGAATAGCAAAGACCGAGAGCGATTGCATCGTCATCCTCAAGTAAAAATATATCCATAATATCACCTACATATTAATTCTATCATATTAAGTGCGGCACTTCCATTACAATATTGTAATATAGCCGCTATTTTAAAAGCTTAAAACTGTTTTTGTAATAATCAATAATTCCGTCGCGTTTCATTTTGCCGAGTTCTTTTGACAGCGCACTTCTGTCGATGCTGAGATAATCAGCCATTTGCTGACGATTAAACGGTACTGTTACGCTTCTGCTGCCCTGAACAGTCGATTGTTGAGAAAGGTATGACATCACCCTGCCCCGCACTGTTTTTGACGATGTGTGAAAAATCCTGCGCGACAGCCTGATGTTTTTTGACGAGCTTATCATAACAAGATTTTTGATTATCTTATCCTTGCATGTGCAATTTGTTTTGCCGTCAAAAAGCCGTTCAACGCACAAAAACAAGATTTCACACTGCTCGGCGGCAACAACATCGACGAGTATCGGCTGATTTTCGACGCAAGCGTATGCTTCGGCAAAAATTTCGCCGCTGCGTGCAACCGCAAGAACGCTTTTGTTGCCGACAATATCAACATTTTCAATGCAAACGCTGCCCGAAATGACAATACCGATATTGCGAACGCTGTCGCCGACGCGATAAATATATTCGCCTTTTTCATATGTTCTTATCGGTAGGCAAAGGTGCGACAAAATCATATTTATTTCGTTTTCTGAGCAATTATTAAAAATATTTGATTGAATTTTCAAAAAATATCACCTTTTCGTGGTTATAACCACATATTTCGTAATTTCAGTTTAGTATAATACAGTCACAAAGTCAATAACAAAGGGCACACTGCATAAGAAATAAATGCTCGTGCCTCAAAGGAGTTTTTTTATGATTAGAAAAATCATTCATATAGACGAGGATAAATGCAACGGTTGCGGCGCATGCGCAAATGCGTGCCACGAGGGCGCAATAGGAATGGTAAACGGCAAGGCAAAACTTCTGCGTGACGATTACTGCGACGGCTTGGGCGACTGCCTCCCCGCATGCCCGACAAACGCAATTTCGTTTGTCGAAAGAGAAGCGGCTGAATATGACAGAACTGCGGTTGAGGAAAATATGAAAAGAAAAGCGGCACAAAACTCAATGCCGCACCACGCAGGATGCCCAGGTGCAATGATGAGGCAAATCACGCCGAAAAACGACATTGCCGATTTTGAGTCGATGAAAAAAATGCAGTCGCAGCTTCAAAACTGGCCTGTTCAAATCAAACTTGCACCGATTAACGCGCCTTATTTCAGCGGTGCAAATCTTCTTATTGCGGCTGACTGCACGGCATACGCTTATGCAAACTTCCACAGCGAATTTATAAAGGGCAAAATTGTGCTTATCGGCTGTCCGAAACTTGATGATATCGATTATTCCGAAAAGCTAACGCAAATTATCAAGCAAAACGATATAAAAAGTGTTACAATAGTAAGGATGGAAGTTCCGTGTTGCGGAGGATTGGAGCACGCCGCCAAATCGGCGATTCAGGCAAGCGGCAAATTTTTGCCGTGGAGGGTTGTGACAATTTCCATCGACGGAAAAATTTTGGATTGATTATGTAAAGGAGATATTGATATGCCATACATTAAAAATATCGAACAGGGCAAGGTTTTGCCGCTTAAAGAAGAAATTCAGGTTCAAAAGGGTCAGGTTGTGAGCAAAACGCTTGCACAAAACGATGCCGTTTCGGTAACGCTTTTTGCTTTCTCAAAGGGCGAGGAAATCAGCACCCACCAGTCGGTAGGCGACGCTATGGTTTATGTGCTTGAGGGCACGGGCAAATTCACCGTTGGCGGTGTTGAGCACCTCGTAAGTGCAGGCGAAACAATCGTTATGCCGGCAAATGTTCCCCACGCCGTTTACGGCGAAGAGGATTTCAAATGGCTTTTAACCGTAGTATTTCCGTTTGAATAAAAATTAATAAAATAACAAAAGCCGACGGCAGGAAGCAACATGCATCCGATACCGTCGGCTTTTTCATATTATATTGTCAGATTAATCTTTAAGCTGTTTTTTAAACAAAAACCTAAAAACAGCTCTTACAAGCGGACCTGCATAAAACAACTGCCAACAAAGTGCCATCGGGAAATTGCGAACGCAGATTTGAAGAAAATTCGGCACAATATCCGACACACCCGTAAAATTGAAGAGCAGACTTGCAATGAAACTCATCAGTGGGCACATAATTGCTACCGTTACGCTCGAAATCATAACAGTGATAACAAAAGGTTTTGTATTTTGAGGGTTAAAATGCTTAAATACGATTTTTTGCGCGAACTTTCCGACAAACAAGAACTCAAGCAAAAATCCCACAACACCCATAATCGGCAACTCGTGAAACGCAATTAGAAAAACACTGCCGCTCATTGCGCCCTTGTCAAAAGCAATGTTATAGCAAACCATGGCGTAAACCATAACAACAACCATTATAATTGTGAAAATGAAATCCTGAAATTTAGTTTTTGGCATAATAAAACATCTC
This sequence comes from Oscillospiraceae bacterium, assembly GCA_003526845.1. Classification (GTDB taxonomy): domain Bacteria; phylum Bacillota; class Clostridia; order Oscillospirales; family Acutalibacteraceae; genus Eubacterium_R. Next base: position 152,074 of record DPVM01000008.1, on the reverse strand, counting down.
CTAAATAATAAATTAACACATAAACATCTGTGTTGTTCGTTATCATCCGGGAGATGTGCGTTTCCAATTAAAACCTATATTTATTTGTTTCAAAGTTGAGTGGATTATATCAAAATTGAAAGCAAAAGTCAAGTTTGTTTTTTAGTTGCCGTGAAGAAAACCCGAGGCATTTTGAGTATAATCGTGCCGTCTGCCGCGAATTTCATATATTGATTTGAATTTTAATCCGATTTATTGCTTATTAATAATCACCGTTAAAAATCAAAATCTTTTAATAAAGAAATACAACACTCTGCCGAAAAATCGCTTTGTGATGCGCTCATATTCCTTAAAGGTGACATCGCCGCCGACAGACATTATATCATATGTAACGCCCGCCTCTTTAACCTGAAACGGCATAACCTTAAAGCCGTTCTTTTTATAAAACGCCTTGCGCTTGACACGCTGTTTATAATTCGGTGCGTCCTTTTCTATCGGCTCAATGCAAATGAAAATACGTTTGCCGTCATATTTGTCCTTAAGCGCGGTCAAAACCTCGGTGCCGTAGCCGTGCCCCCTTAAATTGTCATCAATCGCAAAAAAGAAAAGCGTGACAACATCGTCAAGCCCTGTGAGAAGTGTAAGTCCGACAAACTCACCCTCGTCAACAACTGCATAAAAATCCGCAATTCCCTGCCTTTCACGCTTGAAAAGCAAGCGAAACGGTGCCTGTTCCTCTTTTGGAAACGCCGATTTATAAAGTGCCTTGACCTCATTTCTGTAATCCTCGGCAGGCACAAAATCAATACTCATATTAAAACCTCATTTCAAATATGTATTGTAATTATACCGCAAAATCAAAAAATAAGCAACCGCGCCGCCTTTGCAAGCTTTTCGTTATACAAACCGGGTCGATATTATCATTTGTTATCAATTACCATTTCATAAAATGTCAAGAATTATTTGTTTCTAACCAAGCGGCTGCAAAAAATCAAATTATGCCAACAAAAAAACTTGATTTAGCAACTGCAAAGTGCTATATTTATTTTGCAAAAAGGCAATAAATGTGCCAAAGTGAGCAATATTCTGTTAGGATACTGTAAAAAGCGCAATTAAGTGCTTACGAATTGAGGATTAAATATGCAACAAATCACAGATTTCAGTCAAAGTGTTGACGATAATAAAATAATAGTGAACAGCGAAAAAAGCGTTTTGAAAAATTCGCACATTGTGTTTAACGGAAGCAACAATATTTTAGTTGTTGACGACGGCGTTGAAATTGTCAATTCCACAATCAAAATCAACGGCGACAATTCCGTTTGCTATATCAGACCGCAAAAAACGCCGCTATATGCCGATTTCACTGTAAACGGCGGATGTTGTGTTTTCATCGGCAAAAACACATACACCAACGGCAAACTGTATTTGATAGCATCTGAGCGACAAAACATTTTAATCGGCGACGATGGGCTTTTTTCATTCGGCATTTGGATAAGAACTGCAGATCCTCACCTTTTGTATGACTGCGAAAGCAAGGAGCGAATCAACCCGAGCATGTCCGTTTTAATAGGCGACCATGTGTGGGTGGGTCAAAACGCACTGATTTTAAAGGGCACGCATATAGGTTCCGGCTCGATAATCGGTGCGGCGTCAGTAGTGTCGCACAAAACCGTTGGGTCAAACTGCGCAGCTGTCGGCAACCCAGCAAAGGTGATAAAATCGGGGGTATTTTTCACAAAAGACTGTGTGCACAATTGGAGCAAGGAAAAAACAGACAACAGCCAGGTCAACAACACCGACAAATGGACATACAAAAAAGATAAAACAACAAAAGATTTAACAAAAATCGACGAAAAGATAAAATCGTTTCACACCGCAGACGAAAAGTTGGAGGAAGTAAAAAAGTTTTTTGTGGATAATAAGGGCAAAAACAGATTTTTTATTGCTAAGCCAAAAGATACCGACACGAAAAGCACAAAGCACAAGCATCATCTTTTCGGACTTTAAAAAATTGATATGACAACAAAAAACACCGGACAGCCGCAATGACTGCCCGGTGTTAAATTATTCGGGAGGAATAATTTATTTGCGATGTTCTTTTATAACCTCTTCGATTTTTTCGACATCCTTCTCAACTGTCTTTTCGACCTTTTTCATATCCTGACGGAAGAACATAATCAAAAAGCTGACGCAAAGCAATGCACACGAAACCCAAATTGCACGCACACCTAAAAGGCGCGTAACAATTCCGCCGATTCCGGCACCGATTGCAAAAACAAAAATTACGCCGAAATATACCATTGATTTATGCAAAATACGCTTGTCCTTGTATCTGAAATAAGCAAACAGCGCCTCTGTGCCGCAACGCATATTTCCGATGCACATTGTTGATGCATAAGCGTGACCGCGCACCTTATGGAAGGTTTGCACTTGCATTGCGCAAACAAACGAAACAAGGGCATTTGCAAAAATATCAATTTTCTGCGGCATAAACCCTACAGAAAACAAAAGCACAATTTCAAACAATATGATAATTTGGCGCCAGTGGATTTTTTCGTATTCCTTAAACCTTGCATGCACACATTCCGCAATGTAAATTCCCACGATAAACGAAATAACAGGAATCAAATACCTTATGCAATGGCGAAATTCGCCCCTGAACAAATTGCCGCTCATCAATACAATATTGCCGGTTTGAGCGTTTGCGAAAACCTCACCGCGGCAGATATATGTATATGCATCTTGAAAACCGCCTGACAGAATAATAAAAACAGCCGTTGTAAAAGAGTCGGACATTTGGCGTTTCGGCCTTTTAAAAAAGGACGGCATAGCTTCTCCTTTCAACACGAAAAATGAATTTATCTTGTAATTCGTTAATAATTATAGTATAATTGCCGTAATATTTAAAATGTATAATATATATACTTGCTATACACTATTGATATATAGGAGAACAGCAATGAATATCAACTATGATTATTACAGAATTTTTTATTATGTCGCAAAATACGAAAGCGTTTCGAGGGCGGCAAAGTTTTTATACAGCAACCAGCCGAATGTCACCCGAACGATAAAAAAACTTGAAACACAGCTTGGTTGCACGCTTTTTTCACGCTCAAGCCGCGGAATGAAACTGACGCCCGAGGGCAAAAAACTCTATTCGCACATTAAAATTGCATTTGAGCATATCGCGGCAGGCGAAAAGGAAATAATCAGCGACAAGGATTTAAAAAGCGGCACTGTATTTGTTGCGGCAAGCGAAGTTGCTCTGCGCTGCCACCTTTTGCCGGTGCTGAAAAAGTTTCGCACGCTTTATCCCGACATAAGGGTTAAGGTAAGCAGTTCAGTCACGATGCAGGCGATTGAGGAAATCAAAAGCGGCGAAAGTGAGCTTGCCATCGTCACAACGCCAACCGTAAAATCACCGTCGCTTGAACAAATCAAAATCAAAGATATTTGCGAAGTACCCGTTTGCAGTGACGATTTTGACGCACTGACAAAAGACAGAATACCGCTTAAATTATTGCAAAACTATCCCCTCATTTCAATGAACGAGCAAACAAAAACATACGAATTTTATGCCGAATATTTTTCAAATCACGGCGTTGAATTTTCACCCGATATTGAGGCGGCAACAGCCGACCAAATTTTGCCGATGGTGAAAATGGGCATAGGAATAGGCTTTGTACCGAGAGAATTTTTAATCGGAAACGATAATGTAAATGAAATTTTAATCAACGAGGAACTGCCGAGGCGCAGTATATGCCTGATAAAGCGCAGGGATCAGCCGCTCGGCGTTGCCGCAAGAGAGCTTGAAAGGCTGATACTTGCAAAATAAACGCCGACAAATCGCATACAAAGAAAAATGCATTCACTTCACACGAGAAGTGAATGCATTTGTTTATTTTTTGCGTCTGAGCAATGAGTCTTTAACAACGCCCTTCGGGTCTTTGACAAGCAAAACAACAAGCCAAATTATAAGCCCAAGTGCGACAACGGAAAGCCCAAGATAAGCATCATTGAGCATATCCGACGGTGCAGGTGTGAAAAACTCTGCCTTAAGCTCTGCATATTCAAAGCACGCATCGACAAACCACATAAGCGACGCGCCCCAATAAAGATAGCACAAAACCTTTGTCATCATCTTGTCATCGGGTGCCTTACAATACCACACAACTGTGCTGATAATCGCAGCAAAAATTGTAATTAAAAGTGTCATAAAATAAATTCTCCGCAAAAATTAAGCGTTATATACTGCTCTTGCGGCAATGGTCTTTTTCTCAATTGCATTTGAAATAAGCACCATGCAAGCCCAAACAAGAGTAACGATGACAGACATAAGAACGCCGGCTGTAGCCATTTCGTGGAACATTTCGCTCATACTTCCGGGACTGCTCATAGCCGTTAAATACGGGAACCAAGCCGTAACCTCGCCGTGCCAAATATGCTCGTATGCAAGAAGAACAGAGCCCCCGAAAAGAAGATAGCAAAGCCAGCTGAGTTTTCTCGAAAGAGAAACCTTTTCACCTGTTGCAATTGAGCCGTCCTTTGCTTCATATGTAAAGGTTTGAGGCTCGGACTTCTTTTCCTTTGCTTTAACAATAAGAGTTGCGGCAGTAACTACGATAGCTTCTGTTGCAGGAACGATAAAACAAGCCATTAAATTTTCCTCCTATAAAAAATTATCTAAAATGCCATGCACTTTTGATGTGTTAATTTTATCACAAAGATAAATAAAATTCAAGCGGGGGTGGGGGTTAATTTTATTGTTTTGACAATTTTCAGCCGATATTAATCGAAAATAAAAAAGGTGCCCCAACGACACCTTTTCGTAATGCAAAATTTGCTAATGCAACTGCGGAATGATTGTGGTTGCGACGCCGAAAAATACAAGAAGTGATACGGCATCGACAATTGTTGTGATGAACGGACTTGACATAACCGCAGGGTCAAATCCGCACTTTTTAGCCAAAATAGGCAATGTGCAGCCGATAACCTTTGCAAAAATAATCTCGATAAACAGTGTAATACAAACCGCAAGGTCAACAAGAATTGTAATATCGTCATTATGGAACGCCAAATGGTCGATAAGCCAAATCTTAACAAAATTGACTGCCGCAAGTGACAGACCGCAAAAAATACCAACCCTGATTTCTTTCCAAACGACCTTAAAATAGTCCTTAAACTGAATTTCACCGAGTGAAAGCGCGCGAATGACCGTTACGCTTGACTGACCGCCCGAGTTACCGCCGGTGTCCATAAGCATCGGGATAAACGAGGTCAAAATTGTGAGCGTTGCAAGTTTGTTTTCAAATCCCGTGATAATTGAGCCTGTAAATGTTGCCGAAACCATAAGGAGCAACAGCCACGGAAAACGGCTTTTCCATGTTTCAAAAACGGAAGTTTTGAGATATGTTTTCTCCGTCGGGAGCATAGCGTTCATCTTTTGGATGTCCTCGGTGTTTTCCTCCTGCATGACATCCATAGCGTCGTCGATAGTGATAATGCCGACAAGTCGCTCCTCCATATCACAAACAGGCAGAGCAAGAAAATTATATTTGTCAAAAAGCTTTGACGCAACCTCTTGGTCGTCAAGCGTGTTAACAAATATTACATTTGTTTCCATAAGTTCTTCGATAATATCGTCATAATCGTGGAGCAAAAGCTCCTTAACCGTTGTAACGCCGAGCAAATGCCTTGATTCGTCGGTAACATAGCAGGTATAAATAGTTTCCTTGTCAACACCGGTGCGGCGGATGCGCTTAAATGCATCCTCAACCGTCATATCCTTTTTAAGATCGACAAACTCCGGCGTCATAATCGAGCCGGCAGAATCCTCGGGATATTTAAGCAGGGCATTGATAGATTTTCTCGTTTCGTTGTCGGTATTTTTCAAAATACGCTTTACAACGGTTGCAGGCATTTCCTCAATTACATCAACGGCATCGTCAAGATACAGTTCATCGAGCACTTCTTTAAGCTCGGTATCCGAAAAGGCGTGAATTAGCGCCTCCTGCGTATCGCCGTCAAGTTCAACGAAGGTGTCTGCCGCCTCTTCTTTTGCAAGGAGTCTGAAAAACAAAACCCGTTGGTTATTAGGAAATTCCTCAATAATAGAGGCAATATCCGCAGGATTTATCTGCGCGAACATCTCCTTTATTTCAGAAAGCTCTCTTTTTTGATAAAGCGATTCTATTTCTCTAATGATTTCGTCAAATTCCATTTCCACGAATATCACCCACCTTCCGATTACTTTATTAATTACTGCTCGTTGTAATAATCTGTATCAATTGCAAAAAAATCCGGCTCATCGTCATCACTCGTCTTAACGGTGACGGACTTTAAAAGTTTAACAAAAACAATAAGTATTATAATGCCTGCAGCAACTGTGACAAGTGCGATTTTAAACGCAGGTTTTTGATAAATTTTTTGGCTGTTTACGAGCGCAACCCTCTGCTCGCTGTTCATATTTTTAATCTCTGAGCTTGTTTTGTCAAGCCGCTTGATTTTGAATGTGTATTCCCTTTTGCTCGAATCCGTTGCGGTTACTGTCACCGTAAGAGTGCCGAAATCCTGATTTTCGCCGAAAATCGCTGTCGGCGGATTGTCGCAAACGGCATTGACATCGCTCGGAGTGGCTGTCAGTGTAACTTCTGTCAAATCTGACGGAATATAGAGCGTATATTCCGTGTCCTCATCATTGATTTCTGGATAAACAAAACACAAATCGCCGGCATATACCTTTGAAATGCGGTTGTTTCCGTTTATGCCGTACTCCTCGGCATTTACATAGTTAAAGAAATAAACCGTTGTGCCGAAAGTGTATTTAAGCTCTGCAATAACTCCGATGGGATGACCCGCTGAATCAAGATAAGAATCAATTTTAAGGCTCACATTATTATCGCCTTTTTTATCAATATCATACGATTTCAACGTCGGCTGCTGTGACGAATCGTTAAGCACAATTGAATATGTTTTGACATCGGGCGAAAATTTTTCAAGAATTCTTGCGTTGTTAAACGAAATACTTTTAAGCTCCGGAATCTCCTCACCCGAGCCGGATTGCGCGTTGGCGGAAGTTGTGGGAGCTGCTTTTGTGCTTTCATTTGCGGCAAATGCCGAAACAGGCACAAAAGTCATAAATATAAGTGTCAAACAGAATAACAGTGACAATAGTTTTTTCATAATAATCACCATAGCCTTTCAGACAACAAATAGTTTATTAAAAATCGCCGAATGCTCTGCGTTGTCTGAACAGGCGTGAATGGTGATTTCAGCCATTTCAAAATTATGCCGCAGGCAAATTTGAAGGTAATATAAATTTTAGTGTGATTTTTCACACTACTAATCCTTCAAAATATATCGGGTAATATTATTTCTGCTGAGCAGAGGAATAAGCGTTTCTTCGCTCACCTTTGTTGATATGCAATAAATTTGGTTTTTGCTGATTGAATCGAATTTTTTGATTTCTTCGGCAATTGTGTTTTCGGTTGCGTTTTCATCATTGATTTCAACATCAACCTCTTCATAAAACCTGATTTCGCCTTTAAAATCGTTATTCAGTCTCTTAGAAATGTAATCAAAGCCGTCATTGTATTTACCGCCGGCATCCTTTGGCAAATCGCAACCCGTAAGCACAAACACAGTGACGCCGTAATCTTTAAGCTCGGACACAATGTCCTTGATATAATTATAGGCAAAATCGCTGTCGGGGTTAAGATAGGTATAGCCGTCGCTGTCTTTATAGACCTTGCCGTTTTGCATAACGGCGGCATTTTGCGACTGTACCGGAACAACATTGTCACGGTAACAACAAATGCGCGCAATCGGCAAAATATCGTTGTCAACCATTTGCTTGATTGATTTTTGCGGCTGTGATGCAGACGCGCTGACTGCGCCGAATGTATCGACCGAGGCTAATTTTGAGGCGTAGCCGATTGAGCCGTCTGTCCTTTTTGCATCGAATGTGACGGAGGAAAAACCGCCCTTTTCCAAATCGGAAATTATCGACGAAAGCATAACCGAGCCGTCAAGACTGACGCTTTCGATTTGATATGAGGCAATGCTCATATTGATTTGTGAAATATTGTTTGTAAGCGTTGTTTCCTGCTTTGTTCTCTGCTCAGCGGGGCGTGCGTGGCGCGTCATATAAACATCAGCGCCGGTGTATCCGATGCAAACAATGACAATCGCCAAAATAACCGACACGATTTTTTTCGCCGTCTTTTTTTTGCGCTCTTTTTTAAGCTTTATATTGTTTGCAATAACGCGCGACTCGTCAAACTCGCCGTCCTTTTTATCGGGAGAATATTTATCGGCAAAGTCGATATATCTGCCCGTTTCCTGCTCGGTCCATTTTTGGTTGCGCTGTTTGTTATTGTAAAAATGCTTTTCATTTTTTCTTTTGCTTTTTTTGCTTTTCATTTTATCTCACTTTTTACAAAACCGAAAGTGCATTTTCCTTCAGCAATTTGATGGTTTTGGCAGGATTTTCGCTTTTGAACACTGCCGAGCCTGCAACAAAAACATTTGCGCCTGCTTTTGCGGCGATTTTGATTGTTTCGGGATTAACTCCGCCGTCAACCTCAATATCAATATCGGGGTTGATTTTTCTGAGCTTTTCGATTTTAGGCATTGTGCTTTCCATAAAACTCTGACCGCCGAAGCCCGGCTCAACCGTCATAACAAGCACCATTGAAAGCTTATCGAGATACGGCAAAACAACATCAATATCGGTGCCCGGTTTTACTGCGATTGCTGCCTTTTTGCCGAGCGAAATTATTTTGTCAACGGTTTGACCGATGTCGCTGTCGCTCTCTGCGTGAAAGCAAATAATATCGGCACCGCTTTTTGCAAAATCCTCAACATATTGAAGCGGATTGCTTATCATAAGGTGAACATCAAACGGCACATTGCACACCTTTTTGATTGATGCGACAACAGGCGCGCCGATTGAAATATTAGGTACAAAATGTCCGTCCATAACATCAACATGGATTAAATCAGACGATTTGATTCTGTCGAGCTCGGACTGCAAATTGGCATAATCGCTTGCAAGTATTGACGGTGAAATTTTCATATCCATATAGTTAGCACCTCTGTGATAATTTGTCTAAATATTATACTATTTTTGAGCCTATAAATCAAGTTTTAAATAATTTACGGTCACAATATGAGCGATAAAGTTTTGATATATGAATTTTGTATAAAATATACATATTGGCGATTGATTAGAACATATTTTTGTGATAATATGATAACATAGACATAAAGTTATACTTTGGAGGCCGTTTAAGATGGATAAAAAATACATACTCTCAAAAACAGACCACACTCTTTTGGCTCAGGGCGCCGATTTTGAGCAAATCAAAGCGCTTTGCGACGATGCGATAAAATACGGCACGGCATCGGTTTGCATTGCGCCGTCATTCGTCAAGGCGGCAAAAAAATATGTCGGCAATAAAATGCAAATTTGCACCGTAATCGGCTTTCCGAACGGATATAACACGACAAGCGTAAAATGCTTTGAAACACGCGACGCCGTTGCAAACGGAGCGGACGAAATAGATATGGTAATCAACATCGGCATGCTCAAGGAAAAGCGATATGACGATATTTTATCGGAAATCAACGCGATTAAGGACGCATGCGACGGCAGAATTTTAAAGGTGATAATCGAAACCTGCCTTTTAACAGACGATGAAAAAATCAAAATGTGTGAAATCGTTTCAAACTCAAACGCCGATTATATCAAAACATCAACCGGTTTTTCGACCGGCGGCGCAACATTTGACGATATAAAACTTTTTGCAAAACACATTAATAACAAGAAAATCAAAGCCGCAGGCGGTATAAAAGATTTTGCCGACGCCGAAAAATTCATTGAACTCGGAGCAGACAGACTCGGCACAAGCCGCCTTGTTAAACAAATGAAAGAAGATGCATAAAATGCGCGGATTTGTTATTGTTCTTGACTCCTTTGGGGTCGGCGCTGCACCCGACGCCGCAAAATTCGGTGATGAGGGAGCAAGCACAATCAAAACGATTTATAAATCAAAATATTTTTCTGCCGAAAATATGAAAAAAATGGGACTTTTGGCAATTGACGGCATTGATTTGGACGGCAAGGACAATCACACCGCCGCATTTGCAAGAATGCGCGAGCTTTCGGCAGGCAAGGACACAACAATAGGCCATTGGGAGATGGCAGGCATAGTTTCAAAAAATCCGTTGCCGACATTTCCGAACGGCTTTCCGATTGAGGTTATTAACGAGTTTGAAAAACAGACGGGCAGAAAGGTTATAGTCAACCGTCCGTATTCGGGCACGCAGGTAATCAAGGATTACGGCGAAGAACATTTAAAAACAGGTGCGCTGATTGTTTACACCTCCGCCGACAGCGTTTTTCAAATTGCAGCAAACGAGGCGATTGTCAGCGATGACGAGCTTTATCGCTGCTGCAAAATCGCGCGAAAAATACTCACGGGTAAATACGGAGTCGGCAGAGTTATTGCCCGACCGTTTGAGGGCAAAACAGCCGCTGATTTTGTGCGGACACCGCGCCGTCACGATTTTTCGCTTGAGCCGCCCCGCGACACAATGCTTGATGTTTTGCAAAAAAACGGCAAAAAGACAATTGCAATCGGCAAAATCTACGATATTTTTGCTCACCGCGGAATTGACGAGCATTATTTCACGGAAAACAACACGCAGGGCATTGCAAAAACGCTTGAAATCGCAAAAACGGATTTTGACGGACTTTGCTACACAAATCTGGTTGACTGCGACATGCTGTACGGCCACAGGCGCGACATTGACGGCTACGCAAAGGCTATCAGCGAGTTTGACGACTGCCTGCCTCGGCTTGCCGGCGATTTGAGGGATGACGATTTTTTGATTATCACCGCCGACCACGGATGCGACCCGGGATTTAAAGGCACCGACCACACGCGCGAGTATGTGCCGCTGTTGATTTATTCAAAAAGCATAAAGAACAAAAATCTCGGCACGATTGACGGTTTCGGTGCAGTTGCCGACACGGTGCTTTCAATGTTTGATATAAAAAGCACTCTTGACGGCAAGCATATTTTAGACGAAATAAGGTGATTTTATGCTGACAGACAACGAACTTGTTTCGCTCGCAAAAAAAGAGCTAAGGAACAGCTACAGCCCGTATTCGGGCTTTAAGGTTGCCGCCGCGCTGATTACAAAAAGCGGCAAGGTTTACACCGGTGCGAATATTGAAAATTCATCATATCCGGCGACAGTTTGCGCGGAAAGAGTTGCATTGTTCAAAGCAATCAGCAACGGCGAGCGTGGGTTTGAGGCAATCGCAATTGTATGCGAAAAGGGTGATTTTTGCTACCCCTGCGGCGTATGCAGGCAGGTAATGTCGGAATTTTGCGACGAAAGCTTCAGAATTATTCTCGAGGGCGACAATATTATCAAATCACACACGCTTGAGGAGCTTTTGCCGCATTCTTTTAAGCTGAAGGACTGATTTTATGAGATGCGTAGACATCATAGAAAAGAAAAAGCGCGGCGAGGAATTAAGCCGCGACGAAATAGCTTTTTTTGTTGAGGGTTACACACTCGGCACGATTCCCGATTATCAGGCATCTGCGCTTGCGATGGCTATATACTTCAACAAAATGACGAGAGAGGAAACAGCCGCTCTCACCCTTGAAATGGCGAAAAGCGGCGATATTCTTGACCTTTCGCGATTCGGTGACAAATCGGTTGACAAACACTCCTCGGGAGGTGTCGGCGACAAAACAACGCTTGTTGTTGCGCCGATTGCAGCGGCGGCAGGATGTACCGTCGCAAAAATGAGCGGCAGAGGGCTTGGTTTCACCGGCGGAACGATTGACAAACTTGAAGCAATCCCCGGATTTTCAACAAAAATGACTCCGCTTAAATTTTTTGAGCGCGCCGAAATTCACGATATAGTTGTTGCCGGTCAAACAGGAAACATGGCACCGTGCGACAAAAAGCTGTACGCACTGCGTGATGTGACGGCGACCGTTGACTGTATGCCGCTGATTGCCTCGTCAATTATGAGCAAAAAAATTGCCGCAGGAGCAAAGAACATTGTTCTTGATGTCAAATGCGGACACGGTGCTTTTATGCAAAGCATTGAAGATGCGACGGAGCTTGCAAGCGAGATGGTGAGCATAGGCAAACATTGCGGCAGGAATATAACCGCTCTTATAACTGATATGAACTCTCCTCTCGGCTATGCGGTCGGCAACACACTTGAGGTTTGCGAGGCAATCAAAATATTAAAGGGCGAAAGAGTTGACCGCTTAAGCGAGCTTTGCATTGCTCTTGCGTCGAATATGATTTCACTTGCACTAAACAAAGATATTGACGCCGCCGAACAAATCGCAAACGAAATGATAACATCGGGCAAAGCTCTTGAAAAACTGCGTGAAATGGTTATTTCACAGGACGGCGACGCATCATACATCGACGATGAAAGCAAATTTGAGTTTGACGATTGCAGTCGCGATATTGTCGCAAAGAACAGCGGCTTTATCGGCGAAATAAATGCCCTTGAAATAGGCGAAGCATCTGTTCTTTTGGGTGCAGGACGCAGTGTCAAGGAGGACGAAATCGACAGCAAGGCAGGAATTATTTTGCACTGCAAAGTCGGTGACAAAATAAATAAGGGCGAGCGCATAATGACTCTTTATGCGGCTGACGAAAGCAAAATCGACACGGCAAAGGAAATCGCCGAAAGCGCGGTTAAAATCGTCTTAAAACAACCGGCAAAAACAAGCATAATACTAAATCAAATCAGTTGAACATATATTATTTGAAGGGCTTGGTGATGAAATGAAACTATATTTTATCGGAGCGGCACACGAGGTTACCGGCTCCTGCACACTGCTTTGTGCGTGCGGCAAAAACATTTTGATTGACTGCGGAATGGAGCAAGGCGAAAATGTTTATGAAAATGTAGATATTCCGATAGCGCCGAACGAAATTGACGCACTGTTTTTAACTCACGCTCATATCGACCATTCGGGCCACATACCGTATATTACGGCAAACGGATTTTCCGCACCTATTTACACAACAAAAGCGACAACAAATCTTTGCAAAATAATGTTGCTTGACTCAGCGCATATTCAGGAATTTGAGGCGCAGTGGAAAAACAGAAAGAATAAGCGAAGCGGCAAGGAGCTTGTCGAACCGCTTTATACGACGCACGATGCCGAAAATGCAATGAAATATTTCACTCCGTGCGATTACGAAAAGCAGTATGATATTTTTGACGGCATCAAAATAAGATTTATCGACGCAGGTCACCTTTTAGGCTCCGCCTCGATTCAAATTGAAGTGACCGAAAACGGTGAAACGAAAACGATTTTGTTCTCCGGCGATGTCGGCAATGTTGACAGACCGCTTATCAAAAACCCGAATATGCCTCCGAGTGCCGATTATGTAATAATCGAATCCACTTACGGCAACAGACTGCATGGTGCACGCCCCGATTATGTGGCACAGCTTACAAGAATCATTCAGTCAACATTCGAAGCAGGCGGAAATGTCATTGTCCCCTGCTTTGCTGTTGGCAGAACGCAGGAACTTTTGTACCTGATGCGTGTTATAAAAGAGCAAAATTTAATCAAAGGCTACTCGGATTTTTCCGTTTGGGTGGACAGTCCGCTTGCCGTTGAAGCGACAGAAATATATGACGACGAGTCGCTGACGGAATATTTTGACGACGACACGCTTGATTTGATTAACAGAGGAATAAATCCGATTAAATTCAAAGGTCTTAAACTTGCAATCACAAGCGACGATTCAAAGGCAATCAACGAAGACGCCCGACCGAAGATTATTTTGTCGGCAAGCGGAATGTGCGAAGCAGGCAGAATCAGGCACCATTTAAAGCACAATCTTTGGCGCAAGGAATGCACGATTATGTTTGTAGGCTATCAAGCCGAGGGCACATTGGGCAGAAAAATTCTTGAAGGCGCAAAATCGGTTACACTTTTCGGCGAAGAGGTTCAGGTCAACGCAAAAATTGAAAAAATGGAGGGCATCAGCGGCCACGCAGACCGCGATATGCTCCTCGCTTGGCTCAGCGCAATGCCCGAAAAGCCGAAAGTTGTTTTTGTCAACCACGGTCACGATACCGTATGCGACGAGTTTGCAAAAACAATCGAGTTACAGCTTGACACCCCTGCCCTTGCCCCCTATTCCGGCGACGGCTTTGAGCTTGGTGACACTGTAAGGCAGGTTGATGTCGGTCCGAGAAAACTTTACAACAAAAAACTGCATAAGATTGAGCGCAACAACACCGTTTATGACAGGCTTTGCATCGCAGGTCAAAATCTTATGTCCGTTATCGAGCAAAACAGAGGCTGTGCAAACAAGGATATAGCCAAATTCACAGACCAAATACTTGCTCTGTGCGAAAAATACAAAATGGATTAACGGAGAAATTATGATAATCACTACGAAAACGATAAACGGCAAAATCGTTGCCGACGAATCGGGGTTTATCACCGAAAGTGAGAATTTTGTTTTATCACAAATTGACAACACCGCCGAAAAAATTGCAGACTCGCTTGACGAAAAGCCGATTATTTTGATAGCAGGGCCATCCGGCAGCAGCAAAACAACATCAGCGATGAAACTTTCGTCAGCGATAAAAAAGCACGGCGTGAATGTTTGCTACATATCAATGGATAAGTATTTCAAAAACTTTACCCAACACGAAAGAGAGCTGAAAAGGCAAGGAAAAATCGACCTTGAATCACCCGACAGAGTGGATATTGACTATCTTAACAACGATATTGACACTCTTATTAATGGCGGCGAAATCGATATTCCGAAATACGATTTTCCGACGAATACTCGCACCCTCAGCGGCGATAAATTGTCACGAAACGGCGGTTTTGTTATAATTGAGGGCATCCATGCACTCAATGACAAGCTGATGAGCAAAAACGAAGGGTGCGCAAGCAGGATTTATGTCAGCGTGCGCACAAGAGTTGTCGATTCAAACGGCGACAAACTGCACCCGTGCAAAATAAGGATGATGCGCCGTATGATTCGCGACAAACTGTACCGCGGCAGAGATATTGAAGAAACGATTAAAATGTTTCCCAATGTTCAGCACGGCGAAAACAAATATATAATGCCGTTTAAAGGCAGCGCAGACTTTAACATTGACACATTTATAAAATATGAGCCGAATGTTTACAAGCATATTTTATTTGATGAGTTGGAGCAACTTGCGCCGAAATACGCCGATGTGCGTGATATAGTAAACGCTCTTGACGAAGTTGACGCAATCGTCCCCGACAAAATTCCGTCCGACGCAATGATAAGGGAATTCATCGGCGGCAGCAGTCTGCATTATTAAAGTGTGCAAAAGAATTTAATCACAAATGATAAAGAAGGATGAACGCAATGCGTTCATCCTTCTTGTTTATTTAATGAAAAACTTACTTATTAAGCGAAATTGAGCCACCGTAGTTTGATGAGCCGTAGCCGATATAGGTTTTGCCCGGATTGAGAGACACATCGTTGCCGTTTGCATCTTTCATCCAAAGCTTGCCGTTTGACACGCCCCATGTAATTTCAACGGCTGTGCCCTGTGAAAGCACCATACCCTTGCCGCCGGAAAGTTTGTAATTGCAATATGTTTCGCTCTTGCCCGAGCCTTTATAGTTTTGCTTAACAACATACTCTGTTTTGTCGAGCAGGAAGATAAGGTTTTGCCATTTGCACTTTGCTTCGCCGTATTTTGAATCAAAATCGGTTGTTGTATAACAGCCGTTTGAATATTTGAACTTGCCTGTTTTCGGGCATCTGCCGCCGTTTGATGATGAGGTCCATTTGAATGAAACGGAGTCTGCCTTTGTGTCGCCGAGCGGCTTTGCCTCTTTGTTGAAACTCAACTGTGTGAACTTTGACTCGTCAAGTTTTGTGTTGATTTTTTTGCTTTTAAGAAGTGACGGAACATTGTTGCCCTTAAGGAATCCCGTGTGCTCGATTGTCCTTGTTCTTGACTTATCTCTTGAGAAATAATCACTGCCCTCGGAAAGGAGATTGATATGGTCGATACCCTCGTTTTTGAACACATCATCCGCACCGACATAACTGCCTTTTGAATGTGAAAGACCTGCGTGAATAAATACAGAATTAAAAAGCTGACTGAAATGGATAAACGGAGGACGCGCCGAACGGGCAGGTCCGATTTGCTTCGGCATTTTGGTATAATCAGCCCAGAAAAGCAAAAGTCTTGTTGAGAATTCGCTTTCGCCCTCGAGAACTATATCTGCATCCGAAAGACCCCATTGCGGTCTTACGGCTGTTGTTGAATATTCGTTTTCTACAACGACTGCAACCGGTCTTTTGCCGACTGCCGCTTTATTATATCCGTCCTCTCCGGTGAGCGGATTGATGATGCCGTCGCTTACAGCCTGTGCTGTTGTTGATTGTGTAGTCTGCGGAGCCTGTGTGGTTTGCGGCTCTTCTGTCTTTTTGTTATGGAAAAATCCGAAATAAACACCGACAGCAATTGCGATAACCGCAATTACGGCAACAACGGCAATGATAATTTTTTTCTTTGAGCCTCCCGGCTTTTTACCGTCACCCGAATTTTGCGCCGAATTAAGGTCGATATAATCATTTGTGTCAAAATTATTCTGTTTTTGCATTGGCTCATTCTCCTTTTCTTCCTCGTTTAAGGAAAGGGCTTTGTCATCATCCTTAACCTCCTCCGGCTCATCGGAAAGCTTGAAGTCGGTATCGGCGGTATCGCTCTCCTCTTGTTGAGGCTCGGTTGATGCAACAGGTTCAGACTGCTGTGTATCATCATCGGATGAATGTTTTTTTATTTCATTTAATATTGCGTCTAATTCTTTTTCGCTCATATTCTCTTTTTTGAATTAAAAATTCATATCCTTTCATAATAATAAAAGCACTGTTTTGTATTATATCATAAAATAATGCGATATACATAAAAGTTACACAATTGTAATATTATTGAAAAGATTTAAAATATAATGTATAATGTTGATATTACAAACAAGAGGTGGATTGTTATGTCAAAAACAATACCTATGATAATATCAAACCGAAGCATTTTGATAAGGGCAAAAGACAGCAACGATTTTGTCGCATTTTCAATGCCGGGAATCAATCTCAACAGCAATATTCCATTTTATCATATGTTTGCTCAAAAAATTTCGGAGTGCCAATATTATTTCAAGCAGTTTATGCGCAAACAGTACGGCAAGAAGTTTTCAAAATATATTTTGGCAATAATTACGCCGGATGACACAACTCCGCTTGAATCTATTTTTATCAACGAATTTTTTATCAACAGCGGCGCATGCAAAGCTGTCGCTCAAATAAAAATGAGCCAGGCGCTGTCAAAAACGGAGCCAAAATACATTTCGATTTCAATGTCATGCCGAAACGTTATTGCAACATATATTAACAACAACGAAATTATCGCCGCAAAATGCTATGACTGCCACAATTATGACGCAACGCAAATTATCGACGAGGCGAAAAAAATTCATATTGATGTCGAATGTGACGAAGTGCCTATTTTCATAAACAACCTCAATGTGAATATGGAAAAATTTTTCGGTCACGGTCAGGTAATCGCGCCGAAAGAATTTCTTGAAAAAATTGCCGTCATTGATGTTGAAAAGCTGTAAAAACAAAAATTTAACAAGGCATAAAAAAATCGCCCCTGCAAAAAATAATGCAGAGGTGATTTTTAATGAGCAAAAGAAAAAATAAAAAATCAAACAAAAACGGCGACAAGGCAATTATTGATTTGACGCGTTTTATCAGCCCCGAAACGGCGAAATTCGACCCCGATGGCTCATACACGGGTGTGCCGAACGAGGTTTTCTACAATAATGTAACCGAAGAGCCGGTTCAGGACGCAGACGATTTATAAAAAGCAAACACAACAAAAAAGAGGTGCCTAAGAGGCGCCTCTTTTGTTATATTATATTGCTTTTTTAAATTAGTCCTCAAGTGACTTCTTTGCGTTTGCAAGCTCTTCAGCAAGCTCTTTAGGAAGCTTGTCGCCGAACTTAGCATAAAGCTCGTCAACGCCTTCGTACTCTTTCTTCCAAGCGTCCTTATCAACATCAAGGATTTTATCAAGATCCTCTTCAGTCATATCAAGACCTTCAAGGTTGATGTCCTTTGCATAAGGAAGATAGCCGATAGCGGTTTCCTGAGCATCAACAGCGCCGTCACAACGGTCGATAATCCAATCGAGAACACGAAGGTTATCGCCGAATCCCGGCCAGAGGAAGTGACCCTCGTCATCCTTACGGAACCAGTTAACATTGAAGATTTTAGGAGCTTTTTCAGGATCAAGACCTGCGCCGATTTCAATCCAATGCTTCCAATAATCGCCCATGTTGTAGCCGCAGAACGGAAGCATAGCCATTGGGTCACGACGAACAACACCTACTGCACCTGTTGCAGCTGCTGTTGTTTCAGAGCCCATGATTGAGCCTACGAATACACCGTTGTTCCAGCTCTTTGACTGATATACAAGCGGAGTGAGCTTTTCACGACGGCCGCCGAATACGAATGCGGAAATCGGAACACCCTGCGGATTGTCAAATTCTGATGAAAGGCAAGGGCAGTTAACTGCAGGAGCAGTAAATCTTGAGTTAGGATGAGCAAGCTTGTTGCCCTCTGCTGTGTACTCAACGCCGTTAACCTTCTTACCTGTCCACTCAACAGCGTTTACAGGCGGATTCTTGTCAAGACCTTCCCACCAAACTGTGTTGTTATCAAGATTGAGAGCAACATTGGTGAAGATTGTGCCCTTCTTTGTAGCTGCAAGAGCGTTCGGGTTTGTCTTATCGCTAGTGCCCGGTGCTACGCCGAAGAAACCGTTTTCAGGGTTGATTGCATAAAGGCGTCCGTCAGGACCTTTTCTGATCCAAGAAATATCGTCGCCTACGCACCAAACTTTGTAGCCCTTCTTTTGATATCCTTCAGGCGGAATAAGCATTGCAAGGTTTGTTTTGCCGCATGCCGACGGGAATGCTGCGCAAATGTATTTAATATCGCCGTTTGGTCTTTGAAGACCGAGGATGAGCATATGCTCTGCCTGCCAGCCCTCGTTTTTACCGAGATATGATGCGATACGAAGTGCAAAGCACTTTTTACCGAGAAGTACATTTCCGCCGTATGCTGAGTTAACGGAAATAATTGTGTTGTCCTCAGGGAACTGGCAAATCCATCTCTTTTCAGGGTCAACATCGCACTTTGCATGCAATCCGCGAACCCAGTCATCGGAATCACCGAGAGTATCAAGAACAGCCTTGCCTACTCTTGTCATAATATTCATATTAAGAACAACATAGATTGAGTCAGTAACCTCAACACCGATCTTTGAGAAAGGTGAGCCTACAGGACCCATTGAGTAAGGGATGATATACATTGTTCTGCCCTCGTATGAGCCGGCAGCAATGTCATAAAGCATTTTGTAGCATTCTTTAGGATCCATCCAGTGGTTTGTCGGACCTGCATCCTCTTCTTTAGTTGTGCAGATAAGTGTGCGAGCCTCAACACGGGCAACATCGTTTTCTGCTGTTCTGTGAAGATAGCAGTCAGGAAGAAGCTCATCATTAAGCTTAATCATCTCGCCTGTTTTAACAGCCTCTGCCTTAAGAGCGTCGATTTGCTCTTTTGAGCCGTCAATCCAAACGATTTCAGATGGCTTGAGGAGCTCTACCTTCTCATCCAACCAAGCAAGGAGGGTAGGGTTTTTAGTAAGTTTAGTTTCCATGATTATTCTCCTTTGAAAATAAAAGAATTAACATTTTTTAAAACAGTAAATTGCATATAACATTGTTATAATTCCTTGTACTGCAAGTCTAATTATACCATTAAATAGCGAAAGTTCAATAAAAAAATCAAAAATTCATTATTTTGTCATATTATTATATAGCTGTGTGACATTTTTTTGTCAATTTCGTACCCGAAAAAATCAGCATGCCGCATTCGCCTGCAAAATCAACGCAAAAAATCAATATTTCACATCGTCAAGAGGCATTGTCGCATAGGCGTTCAAGCTTTCGTCGGCGGTGTGATTGGCGACAAATTCATAGTATCCCTGCGCGGCAATCATGGCGCCGTTGTCGCCGCAATATTTAAGCTCGGGCAGATAAAGCCGCCAATTATGCTTTTTGCACATTTTAAGTGCGTCGGCACGGAGCTTTGAATTTGCCGAAACGCCGCCTGCAATAACAAGTTTATTATACCCGAAATTTTTTGCAGCACTCTCAAAATTTTTCAAAAGGCAATCGACAACCGCTTTTTGGAACGATGCCGCCAAATCAGGAATATTGATTTTCTCATTTTTTTGCTCGGCATTGTGAATGGTGTTTATAACGCAGGTTTTTAGGCCGCTGAACGAATAATCGTATTGTGCCCCGCTTACCTTGGGATGAGGGAATGCAAACGCATTTTCGTCACCCTGCGGCGAAATTTTGTCTATGCTGATTCCGCCCGGATATTCAAGTTTCATCGTTCTGCCTGCTTTATCAAGCGCCTCGCCTGCCGCATCGTCGCGTGTTTTTCCGATTACTTCAAAATCGGTATAATCCTTAACGGCGACAATATGGCTGTGTCCGCCGCTGACAACAAGGCACAAAAACGGCGGCTCAATATCGCTTGAAATATAGTTTGACGCAATATGACCGCGCAAATGGTGCACGGGAACAAGCGGAGTGCCCGTTGCAAGGGCAAGACCTTTTGCGAAATTCACCCCGACCAAAAGCGAGCCGATAAGCCCCGGCGCATATGTCACGGCGATTGCGTCAATATCGTCAATCGTGCAATCCGCTTTTTCAAGAGCCTCTTTAACAACGCCGCTGATGCTTTCGGCGTGTCGACGCGACGCGATTTCGGGCACAACGCCGCCGTAGAGCTTATGTTCCTCAAGCGAGGTTGCTATTATGTTTGACAATACCGTTCTGCCGTTTTCGACAACCGCTGCCGCTGTTTCGTCGCACGAGCTTTCTATACCTAAAATTTTCATTGTTATATCCTCAATATTAATCGAATTATTTTTTTATATCCTCAGCGATATTGACCGTTTTGATTTTCTTGCCGTATTTTTCGGCAACCGATAAAAGCCGTTTTTCCGTTTCGCCGCCCGGTGCAACCTCACCGAGCTCGTAAAAACCGCCCTTTCCGTTTGAAACGGCATAACCGTTTTTGTATTCTGTTTTGTTCTCCTCATCGGATATAAAATATTTAAGCGAATAAATTTCCAAATCGTCATATGACACCGTTTCGGGAATAAACGATTCGCTCGAAGTAAATTTTACACCGTTTTCGCCGAAACCGAAGTTATTGGTTGCTGTAAAGGTGATGCCGGCGATACCGATAACAAGCAAAACAACAATTACAATAATATTTTCTGCCGGCTTTATTTTTTTGCCGTTTTCGCTGTTTTTCTCCGCCTCATAGCGTTGGAGCGCCGTTTCATCTCCCTTTACGAGTTTTGACAAGAGCGTTTTCCCGAACAGTTTGACAAATGCGCCTGCAAACATAATCATTCCGAGGGCTATACCAAAGAAACCCTCATTCGGTAAATGAATCGTAATGTTGCCGACAAACGATGAATATGTAAGAAGCTCATAGCCCGAAAAGACTATACTGCGCGCAATCAATGCAACAACAACGGCAAAGACCATTCCGCATACAAAACAAACAGAATCCGCCAAAAAAGATTGCTTTTTGAAAGTTTTTTCAAACGCTTTTTTGTTTTCGGCATTTTTGTTTTCAAATTTATTGCCGCCTCTCAAATACTCCAAAAGGCGTTTTTCATACAATGTTTCGATTTTGCCCTTTTTATCCTGTTTTTCAAGTTTTTTAAGGAGTTTTGCGGAATCCGTTGTGTCCAAAGCGTAACTGCACACCGGATGATTGGGAACAACACCGAACATTTCGATACAATCCTTCACCTCGGACTCGATTTCTTCGTCGGTCATACCGTCATTAAATCCGTTTTTAATGTCAGTATCGCGATTTTGTTTCAATCTTTCAAAATTTTCCTCTTGTGCGGCTTTTTTGACATCGTAATCATATTTTACGGCAACATCGAGAAGACTGCGCACAGCCTCGCCCGTTTCCGCCTCGGTGGAGAGGTCGCTGAAATAATACTGCTCAAAATCGCTTATGTCAAAGAGATTGAAAATATCGTAAATTAGGAAATTCTCGCCGTTGATTTCATATTCCAAATCAATAATATTGCTGAAAAGAAGAACATTCGGCGTATATGTGATTTTTACCTTGTAGCTGCCGCGGTCAAACACAGCCGAAAGCTTGTAGAAGTATTTTGTGTGTTCCTCCTCATAGCCTAAAAAAGTGCCGTAGGCTCCGGTTGCCGCGTCGGAATCAATCTCCTTTTTTAAGGCGGCAATTATATCTTTTGAAATATCGTCGATTTTAATTTTTTTGTCCTTTTTATTCTTTTTCATTCATTCTCCGTAAAATATTTTGTCATAATGACAGCGTTTTCATCGGGGTCGGAATAAAAGTGCGGTCGCACACCTATATTTTCAAATCCCGATTTTTCATAAAGTGCTATTGCCGCAAAATTGCTTTGCCTTACCTCAAGCGTGATAAAATCCATATCGTTTTCAAAGCTGCGAGCCAAAAGCGCACGGGCAATTCCAAGCCGCCTATACTGCGGCAAAACGGCAATGTTTGTAACATATCCCTCGCGCAAAAAAATTTGAAGCCCCATATATCCGGCAACGGTGTCGCCGTCGAGCGCAACAATAAAATGCGATGTGTCGAGCGTGAGCTGTTTTTTTAAATCGTCACGCGACCACGGATGCGAAAAACACGCTTTTTCGATTTTTTCAACACCGTCAAGGTGATTTATACAAAAATTTTCTATAACCATATCAGTGAGCGTCAAACCATGTTTTGCCTATTTTTCCGTCAGCACGCAGGCAAACTTTCATTTTGCAGGCATTTTCCATCTCCTGCGTAACAATTTCAAGTGCCTTTTGTGCCTCGTCCTCGGGAGCTTCGACAATAAGCTCGTCGTGGACCTGAAGAATAAGGCGCGATTTCATATTTTCATCGGTAAGGCGTTTGTCAACCTTAACCATTGCTATTTTGATAATATCGGCGGCTGTTCCCTGAATCGGCATATTGCGCGCAACCCTTTCGCCGAAAGCGCGAAGCATATGATTTGACGATGAAAGCTCGGGCAAATAGCGGCGGCGGTTAAACAGAGTTTCGCTGTATCCTCGCTCCTTTGCAAGTTCAATCATATGATTCATATACTTGTCAACACCGCTGAAGGTGGCAAGATAGTTGTTGATATACTCCTGCGCCTCCTTGCGCGAAACGCCGATGTCTTTTGCAAGCGAAAATGCGCCGATTCCGTAAACAATGCCGAAATTGACAGCCTTTGCACGCGAACGAAGTTCCTTTGTAATCATATCAACCGGCAAGCCGAAAACCTGTGATGCGGTTGTCGTGTGAATATCAACGCCGCTGTTGAAAGCGTTTATCATATTTTCATCATTTGACAAATCGGCAAGCACACGAAGTTCGATTTGGCTGTAGTCGGCATCAATAAGCGTTTCACCGTCGCCTGCAATAAAGAATTTGCGCAATTCCCTGCCGAGCGGCGTTCTTATCGGGATATTTTGCAGATTCGGCTCGAGCGAGCTGATTCTGCCGGTGCGCGTTTCAACCTGATTAAACGAGGTGTGAATCCTGCCGTCGGGTGCGATAACCTTTAAAAGTCCGTCGCAATAGGTGGATTTAAGCTTTGTAAGCGAGCGATATTCCAAAATGTATTCAATAACGGCATGGTCATATCGCAGACTCTCAAGCACCTCGGCATTAGTTGAATAGCCGGATTTTGTTTTCTTTTTGCAAGGGAGTTTTAATTCCTCAAACAAAGCAACACCAAGCTGCTTTGGCGAATTTATGTTAAACTCGTGCCCTACCTCTTTGTAAATCAAATCGGTAAGCTCGTTGATTCTTGACGAAAGCGATTTGCCGAACTCCTCAATTCCATTTTTGTCAACGCAAAATCCGACATGCTCCATTTTTGCAAGCACGCGCGCAAGAGGCAGTTCGATATTGTGCAAAAGGTCCGTTTGGTTTGCCTCGTCAAGCAGAGCGTCCGTTTTGTCGAAAAGTGGCTTTATGACTGCGGCATAGACAACATTTTCGTCGCTTGCACCGAGCGAATTTTTAAATTCGGGCATCGGCACATTGTAATCAAGGCACAAATGCTCAATGCCGTAGTTGCTGTCCGACGGTTTGAGCAGATATGCGCTCAACATCAAATCGCCGCAAACGCTTTTGCATTCAACGCCGAGGTCTGCCGCAAGTCGGTGAAGATACTTTGAATTGTATGTGAATTTTTTGCACTTTTCGTTTTCAAAGAAATTTCGCACAAAGTATTTATATTCCGGAGTTTCTGACGGTATAACGATTATTTCGTCACCAAACGCAAAAAGCAAATCCGTTATTTGACCGTCGATTATCAGCGGATAAAAATATGCGTCGTCATCGCCGATTTTTTTGAGCAAATAATCAGCGTCAACACATGTAAGGCGTGTAATCTCGCGCGGCTTTTCGGGTGCTGATTGAGTGATTGCCTCATTTGCGTTGAGATTGTATTTATCCATAAGTGAATACAATTCAAGGCGCAAAAACTCGCCTGCTGCCGCATTTTTATCAAAATCGCCGAGCAAATACGAATTAATATCGGTGTCAATCGGGGCGTCCGTCCTGATTGTGCCGAGTTTGAGCGAAAGATACGCCTGCTCCTTATCCTCAATCAAATGGGTGCGTGTACCCTTTTTAATCGACTCATCATCGATATTTTCATAAACGCCGTCAAGCGTTTTAAATCTTGCAATCAAATCAAGCGCTGTTTTCGGTCCCACCTTTGTTACGCCCGGGATATTATCCGAGCTGTCACCCTGAAGCGCCTTAACCTGAATAAGCTGTTGCGGTGTGACGCCGTATTCAACGGCTATTGCCTGCTCATCCATCACATCGGTTGATTTTGTTTTGGCAAGCAAAACTTTAACTCCGCCGTGAGCAAGTTGGAGCGAATCCCTGTCGCCGGTGGCAATGAAACACTCGTTGCCGTCTTCTCTGCAATGAGCGGCAAGTGTGCCGAGAATATCGTCTGCCTCCCAGCCCTCGCACTCTATGGTTTTTATTCCCAAAAGATGAAGAAGATTTTTGACAATCGGCATTTGAGAGCGAAGCTCGTCGGGCATTGCGTGTCTGCCTGCCTTGTAGGCGTCATACATTTTGTGCCTGAATGTCGGGGCGTGAACATCAAACGCAACGGCAACGGCGTCGGGTGAACACATATCCTCAAACCTTTTCATCATATTTAAAAAGCCGAAAACAGCGTTTGTATATACTCCGTCCTTTGTGGAAAGGAGTTTGATTCCGTAGTAAGCACGATTAATTATGCTGTTTCCGTCGATAACCAAGAGTTTCATAAATCAAATTACCTCATATAAAAAGTCGATATTATTATACCATAAAACACCCTGCTTTACAATAAAAAAAGGAACTTCAAGGCTCTATACCCTGAAGCTCCGAAATGCTCTAAATATTACTTTTTAACGGATTCAACCAAGCCCTCCGCAAGGCCTGCAATGCCTTGAATTTCGGAAGGAATGATAATCTTTGTAGCCTGACCGTCGGCAGCCTTTTCAAACGCCTCGATGGCCTTAAGCTTGATTACGGCATCATTTGCATTTGCATCGTTAAGGAGTTTGATTGCATCGGCAGATGCCTTTTGAACAGCCTCGATAGCAGCTGCCTCACCCTCTGCCTCGCGGATTTTAGCCTCCTTAACAGCCTCAGCATGAAGAATTGCCGACTGCTTTTCAGCCTCTGCCTCAAGGATTTTTGACTCCTTATGACCTTCTGCAACAAGAATTCTCGATTGCTTTTCACCCTCTGCACGGAGAATAGCCTCTCTTCTCTCACGCTCTGCTTTCATCTGCTTTTCCATAGCGTCCTGAATTTCGCGCGGAGGGATGATGTTTTTAAGCTCTACCCTGTTAACCTTGATTCCCCACGGGTCTGTTGCCTCGTCAAGAATGACTCTGATTTTAGCATTGATTGTGTCACGCGAGGTAAGAGTTGAATCAAGCTCGAGTTCACCGATGATGTTACGAAGTGTTGTGGCTGTAAGATTTTCGATAGCGGAAATCGGGCTTTCAACACCGTATGTGTAAAGTTTCGGGTCGGTGATTTGGAAGAATACTACAGTGTCAATTTGCATTGTAACATTATCCTTTGTGATAACAGCCTGCGGCTTGAAATCAACAACCTGTTCCTTAAGCGAAACGGTTTTCGCGATTCTGTCAACAAACGGAATTTTAACATGAAGTCCCGTTTCCCATGTGGCGAAGAATGTGCCGAGTCTTTCAATAACAAACGCTTTTGACTGCGGAACAACTCTGATATTTGCAAAAATAAGCAGTGCAAGCGCCGCAATAATCAACACAATAACAATAACAAATTTCATACATTTTCTCCTTTAATCGTTTTTAGGTATTGTTTTTACAATCAATTTTACACCGTCGATTTTTTCAATCAAAACGACTGAATCCTTTGGTATCGTGACATCGGGGCTTTCGCTGCGCGCAGTCCACACCTTGCCGTCAACCTTAACCTGTCCCGACGGAAGCAGATTATTTATTTCTTCAATAACAACGCCCTCCTGACCTATACAGCGGTCGGCATTGGTTTTGACTGTTTTTGTGTTCAACTTTTTCTTGACAATCGGTCGCGTTCCAATCAGCGTGACAACTGTTACGGCGACAAAAACGGTCACCTGAACAGGAATGCCTGCACCGCAAAAAGCGGCAATGAGTGCGGCAACAGCACCGATTAAAAACCAAATTGAAACAAGCTGAACGGTTACTCCCTCGGCAATACCGAAAAGCAATATTGCCGCTGCCCAAATTATATACATTGTCGATTCGGGCATATAATCTCCTCCTTATCAACCATATCAATAAAGGTTTAATTTTGTTTTCTGACTATGCCGTATTCGCCTATGTCGGGTCTAAAATATTTGCACGATTTTGATTTGTCGGCGAAAAGCATTTTTGCATATTCGTCCTCATCAAGCTGAAGGTCGCAAAAATACTCGTCGCTCTCTTCATCATAAGCGTTGTACCAGCATTTGTCGCACAAATCTGCCATCAGTTCAATGCACTCTCCTCTTTTTCGTTTTCGCTGACATTAACTTTGTCGCGATCAAGCGCAATGTAGGGAATCATCAATCCCGGCATACCGCATGTGGCGGTGAGGCTGTTGATAAATTGACGGAGCGACGGAAACAGCTGGTCAAACGATTCAACATGAATATCGCCCTTATCGTCGCCGCTTTGATAAGCAAATTCGGCAACTATTTCGAGTTTGATTTCAAACGGGAGCATATTTTCGTCCGCAATTTTAAAATTAAGCGTGCCGATGCATTTATTTTCACCGTCCATATAGCTTACATTATAATTAAAATGGTTTTTGAGCTTTAACTGCGTGCCGTTTTGAACCTTGTTTTCAAACGAAACGGAATTAACTCTGAACCCTTTGAGCTGTACCATAACAACCACCATAGCCTTTCTCGGTCAAAGCCGACGGATAAACGAAGCCTTTATATTTTCTCCGTTAAACCGCAAATTTAACATTGTTTACCTTAATATCCTCAACATCGGGTGAAGCCGCCTTGCCGCTGAATCTCACAAGCTCAAGATTTTCAACATTTTCGGCGTCGATTGCGTGCTTGTAATTGCCGCAAATATTGCCCCACGATGTTTTTGTTTTTTCAATAAGCACATTCTTTGCATATCTGATGAAAAATGCCGAATTGTCATATTTTTCAACACCGTAGTCAAGACACGGTCTTAAATCATACAAGCCACAGTCCCACTTTGATGTGCGGTTGAGCTGAATTTGGCAATTTTCAAATGTAATATCTTCAATAATATTTTCGGCGTTGCCGTGAATCAAAACGCCGTTTTCGCCCTTTGCGGTGACATTGAAAAAGCGAATGTTTTTGATTGTGCCGCTTTTTGTGTTTTCGTCTCTGTTAAAGGTTGTCAAAACAATAGGCTCTGCTGTACCCCACCAATCGGGACAGAATCGGCGTGTTTCGATA
This sequence comes from Oscillospiraceae bacterium, assembly GCA_003526845.1. Lineage (GTDB taxonomy): Bacteria > Bacillota > Clostridia > Oscillospirales > Acutalibacteraceae > Eubacterium_R. Next base: position 123,897 of record DPVM01000008.1, on the reverse strand, counting down.
ATAATATTTGAATATGTAACATTTTCGACACAGCCGCCGTCGCGGATTTGAATTGAAAGTCCGCGGTTTGATTTACTTATAACGCAGTTTGAAACGATAACATTTTTGAAATCGCCCACACCCTCGGTGCCGATTTTTATTGCAGCAGAGGTTGAAACAAGCGTGCAACCGTCGATAACGATATTTTCGCACGGACCGTATTCGGCATTGCCCTTCGACGCCTTTAAACAAATGCAATCGTCGGCGCATGTAACATGACAGCCGAGTATTCTGACATTTGAGCAATGGTCGGGGTCGATTCCGTCGGAATTTGCGACATCAAGATCGTTTAAAATTCTGATTCTGTCAATCAAAACATCGTCGCAGCCTGCCGGGTGCAGAGTCCAAAACGGAGCGTCAACAACAGTAAACTCTTTAAATGTGATATGATTGCTTTTTTCAACATACATAACGGTCGGACGCGGATAAAAATCGCCCGTAACATAGTATCGGTCCTTGCGCTGAACAAAAGAGTGACCGTTTGCGTCAATTGTGCCCTCGCCTGAAATTGAGCAATTATCTGCCTCAAAGCCGTAAATAAACACAAAGCTCGGCTTGCCTGTAACGGGATTGCCAATTAACGCGGTTTTAGGGTCATTAATAAGCTTGTTCGGTCTGATATAGCCGTCTATATTCCCTGTTGCTTTAAGGCGTGCGCCCTTTTGAATATGCAAATCGACATTTGCTCTAAGCCTGATTGAATCGCTGTAGAAAACCTTGCCGCTTTGCAAAACCACTCTGCCGCCGCCGTTTCTTGCGCAATCGTCTATTGCGTGCTGAATGGCAAACGCATCGTTTGTTGTGCCGTCGCCCTTTGCACCGTACTGAATAACATTGTATTCTTTCATCTTTTTACCTCGTAAAGTTTATATTCAAATTAATAATAACATATAACTTTACTATTTACAATATATTTTGAATTTAATATAATATATCCGAAACAATAAAAACACGCGGCATCGGGGTGACAAATTTGGGAAAAGGCAATAAACGAGAGAGAATATATTTTCTTGATGAATTGCGCGGCTTTGCAATAGCGGCGATGATAGTTCACCACACCTTTCTCGACATAGGCAACATATATATGGCTGATTGGGGCTTTAAAGCGTTTAACAGACTTTGCACATTTCAGCCGATTTTTTGGAGCATTTTTATTATAATATCGGGCATATGCTCGCGCCTTTCGCGCAACACCCTAAAGCGCGGTGCGATTGTCCTTGCCGCCGGTCTTGCCGTCACCGTTGCAACCGCGGTGATAATGCCGATGATGCACATTTATAAATGCGAAATTTATTTCGGAATACTGCACTGCCTCGGCTGTTGTATGATAATCACAGGGCTTTTGATGCCGTTTATAAAAAAAATAAAGCCGTCCGTCGGAATGGCGGCAAGCGCACTATTGTTTATGCTAACATACGGCATAAGCGACAAAACGCTTATGTTCGGCTTAATTCACCTGCCCGAGTCGCTGTATCAAACAAACATACTTTTCCCACTCGGATTTTATAACGCCGACTTTGCAAGCGCAGATTATTTTGCACTGTTGCCGTGGCTGTTTATGTTCATTTTCGGCGCATTTGCCGGTCAGTATGTTAAAGAAGGCAGACTCCCGAGGTGGGCATATAAAAAACATTCAAAAGTGTTTGCATTCATAGGCAAGAACAGCCTTTGGTTTTATTTGGGACATCAGGTTGTGATTTATGCGGTTTTGTATGCGATAATGTATATATCGATTTGGATTAAAATGTAAAATCCGCCCGACACTCAATGACCGAGTATCGGGCGGTATTTTTTTGCAAAAAATTAATAGAATAATTATTTTGTCGCTTTTCTTTTTCTTGCGGAAAGCGGCGTTTCGTTTTTCATATATGTATCCCAAACATTAATGCGGTCGTCCTCGTCTATTTGGCGGATAACCCTTGCCGGAACACCTGCGACAATGCTGTTTGGCGGAACATCGCGGTTGACAACTGCGCCTGCCGCTACAATGCTGTTTTCGCCGATTGTTACTCCGCCGCAAATCGTTGCGCTTGAGCAAATCCAACAGCCGTCCTTGATTGTGATAGGTGCGGAATACTCAAGGTCATGCCTGCCGTCGGGATAATCGGCAGGAAGTCGCTCCTCAACAAGAAACGGATGAAGCGGCGTTGCAAGAGTTACATTTGCACCAATCCACACGCCGTCGCCGAATGTGATAGGAGAAATGTCAAGAAATGTGCAATTATAGTTTACAAAACAGTCCTTGCCGACATGAACATTAACGCCGTATTCGCAATAAAGCGGTGCAAAAACAGCAAAATCCTTGCCTTTTGCCGACGGAATGAGTCTTTCAAGCGCACGCTGTTTTGTTTTGAATCTCCAAACGGCGATTTTGTTAAAACGCTGGCATCGTATAAGTCCGAGTGCATGCTGTTTAAAAATATCCTTACTGCCTGCGTTATAAAGTTTGCCTGCGACCATACGGTCCCAATCGTTAATTTTGCCCTTATTATCAACCATAATCAAGCCCTCATTTATTTAATATGGATACATATAGCAAAAAACGGAGTGTGCTCTCACGAACGCACTCCGTTGATTATTTGATTACTAACCTCTGAAATTGCGGCGAGGACCTCTGCCCTCACGGCGAGGCTTGCGCGGTGTATCGTCAATTTCGTTTTCAGCGGTCATACCCTCAACCTCGATGAGATAATCTCTTCTTGAAAGGTTGATTCTGCCCTGATCGTCAATTTCGATGCACTTAACTGCGATTGAGTCGCCAACATTTACAACATCCTCAACCTTTTCTGTTCTCTTAACATCAAGGCGACTGATGTGAACAAGACCTTCCTTGCCGGGTGCGATTTCAACAAATGCGCCGAAGCTCATAATTCTTGTTACAACGCCGTTGTAGTATGCGCCAACCTCGGGATCTGTAGCGATAAGTTTAACAACCTCAACTGCGCCCTTGCACTTTTCGGCATCAATACCGGAAATGTAAACTCTGCCGTCCTCTTCAATGTTGATTTTAACATCGTATTCTGACTGAATTTCCTGGATAACCTTGCCGCCCTTGCCGATAACATCGCCGATTTTATCGGGATTGATTGAAATTGTAAACATCTTCGGAGCGTATTTTGAAAGCTCTTTTCTCGGCTCGCTGATAACAGGGAGCATAATTTCATCAAGAATATAATTTCTTGCCTTGTGTGTCTTTGCAAAAGCCTCTTTGATAATCTCCGGAGTAAGACCGTGTACCTTAAGGTCCATCTGAATTGCTGTGATACCTTTCTTTGTACCTGCAACCTTAAAGTCCATATCGCCGTAGAAATCTTCAAGACCCTGAATGTCGACCATTGTCATAAAGTCGCCGTAAACGCCCTCGTCGCCGGTGATAAGACCGCAGGAAATACCTGCAACCGGTGCCTTAATCGGAACGCCTGCTGCCATAAGAGAAAGGGTTGAGCCGCAGATTGAACCTTGTGATGTTGAGCCGTTTGATGAAAGAACTTCCGATACAACGCGAATTGCATACGGGAACTCGTCAAAAGACGGAAGAACGGGAACAAGTGCCTTTTCTGCCAATGCACCGTGGCCGATTTCTCTTCTGCCCGGTCCTCTTGACGGCTTTGTTTCGCCGACAGAGTATGACGGGAAGTTGTAGTGGTGGATATATCTCTTTTCTGTTTGCTCGTCAAGTCCGTCAAGCTGCTGAGCATCGCTCATAGGACCGAGTGTTGTAACAGAAAGAACCTGTGTTTGTCCTCTTGTGAAAAGTCCTGAGCCGTGTGCTCTTGCAAGGAGGTCAACCTCTGCGTTAAGCGGACGGATTTCATCAATGCCTCTGCCGTCAACACGCTTATGCTCGTCCTTAAGCCATGAGCGAACAACATGTTTTTGAACAAGATACATAATCTCGTCAATCTTTGTCTCGTTGCCCTCAAACTGCTCGTCGAATTTTTCGTGAACAGCGACATAGATAGGAAGAAGAGCCTCGTCACGAACAAGTTTGTCGTCTGTATCAAGAGCTTTCTTGACATCTTCGATGCAGAACTCTTCGATTTGAGCCATAATCTCTGGGTCGGGATTTGATGACTCGTATTCAAATTTAGGCTTACCGATTTCATCAACAATACCTTGGATAAATTTAACGATTTTTTTGTTTTCCTCATGACCTGCCATAATAGCGTCAAACATTGTATCATCGTCGATTTCGTTACCGCCTGCCTCGATCATTGCTACAAGGTCTGCCGTTGATGCAACGGTGAGAACAAGGTCGCTCTTTGCTCTTTGCTCAAGAGTCGGGTTGATAACGATTTGACCGTCAACAAGTCCTACATTAACGCCTGAAATCGGTCCGTCCCACGGAATATCTGAAATTGCGATAGCCGCAGAAACACCAATCATAGCGGTGATTTCGGGTGAGCAGTCGGGGTCAACCGACATAACTGTTGCTACAACCGAGCAATCATTTCTCAAATCCTTTGGGAACAAAGGACGGATAGGACGGTCGATACAACGAGAAGTGAGGATTGCCTTTTCGGAAGCTCTGCCCTCTCTTCTTTGGAATGATCCGGGGATTTTACCTACCGAATACATTTTCTCTTCATAGTCAACGCTGAGAGGGAAAAAGTCAACGCCCTCTCTCGGCTTTGCCGATGCCGTTACTGTGCAAAGCACATTTGTTTCGCCGTAGCGAGCCATAACAGATGCATTTGCAAGGCCTGCCATTTTGCCGGTTTCAAGTGTAAGCTTTCTGCCTGCAAGTTCTGTTTCCCATACTTTAAAATTCTTGAAAAACATTTTAAATTACCTCTTTCTTAATATTTTTTATATCGAAGGAGGAGAATAGTAATAAGGTCAACCGACAATCGTTTATCGGCTCAGCTTACTACTATTGTCAACTCCTCCTCGGGATACCTTAAAAATGTAAACAAGGCAGGTGATAGCAACATCACCTGCCGTATTTTAATTAGTCTTGAGCTTCGTTGTCAGCCAAGTTACGCTCGATAGTATTACGGATACCGAGCTTTGCGATAAGATCACGATACTCGTGAACATCGTTTTTGTAGATGTAAGCAAGAAGGTTTCTTCTGTGACCTACCATCTTAAGAAGACCGCGGCGTGAGTGGTGGTCCTTCTTATGAACCTTAAGGTGCTCTGTAAGCTCGTTGATTCTCTTTGTGAGAACTGCAACCTGTACCTGTGCAGAACCTGTGTCACCCTCGTGAACGGCATATTCTTTGATTATTGCTTGTTTTTCTTCTTTTGTCATTTTGACTCACCTCATTAAAATATTTGCATTGCGAAAAACACAGTAGCGGGATAGGTGACTCCCAAAAGGGCATACCCCCGTAACCGAGTAATCCGTCACAGCGAGAAGATTATAGCATATTAACAAGGATTTGTAAAGGTTTATTTTTAAAGGTTATATTTTATCCGAAAACAAACAAATGAATGCGAATTTCGAGCTTTGAAAAAAGTTTAAATAGTAAACTTTTTTACTAAATCAATTAGTAAATTTATTTACTACATATAATTGTAGCGGAGGGTTTATTATGGAATATGTTAAGAGAATTCGCGACTTGAGGGAAGACAACGACAAGACACAGCTTGAAATAGCGCAAATGCTTGAAACATCGCAAACAATGTATGCAAGATATGAGCGCGGAGCAAACGAACTGCCGATAAGGCACCTTTTAGCGCTTGCGGACTATTACAATGTATCGACAGATTACATATTGGGGAGAACAGACAACCCTGCTTTTAATTGAAATATAAAAATGCAAAAAAACATTGACTTTTTACATTATTCTGTTATAATAATTAAGCCGCATATTATGGGCAGTGAAGTTGCGCACCGCGCACGCCTATCGTAGCGAGACTTATGAAGGAGATAATATACTTATGTACGCAGTTATCGTAACAGGCGGAAAGCAGTACAAAGTTGCCGAAGGCGATGTTCTTTACATCGAAAAGCTCGGTGTTGACGCTGACAGCGAAGTAACATTTGACAATGTTCTTGCAGTAAGCACAGACAAGGGCTTCAAGGCAGGCAAAGACGCTGCAAAGGCTACCGTTAACGCAAAGGTTCTTAAGAACGGCAAGGGCAAGAAAATCACAGTATTTACTTACAAGCCAAAGAAGAACGAAAAGCGCAAGATGGGTCACCGTCAACCATACACAAAGGTTGAGATCACAAAGATCAACGCATAATGATTAAAATCAATTTTACAAAATGTGACGATTTAATAACAGGGTTTGAATGTAAAGGTCACTCAAACAGTGCACCGTCGGGCGAGGACATTGTTTGTGCGTTTGTATCAAGCGCATGCTTTATGACCGCAAACACAGTCACCGAAATTTTAAACCTCAATGCCGACGCCGCCGCGACAGACGGATATATGCGGCTTGAAATTAAAGAGTCACCGTCCAAAGCTCAGGATATATTAAACGGTTTAATCTTGCATTTAACCGAGCTTGAAAAAGATTATCCTGACAATATCAAAGTGAACATATCGGAGGTGTAATAATGCTTAAGTTAGATTTACAACTTTTCGCTCACAAGAAAGGTATGGGTTCTACAAAGAACGGCCGTGATTCAGAATCAAAGCGTCTTGGCGCAAAGAGAGCTGACGGTCAATTCGTTCTTGCAGGCAACATCCTTTATCGCCAAAGAGGAACTCACATTCATCCGGGCAACAATGTTGGTATCGGTTCTGACGATACACTTTATGCTCTCATCGACGGAACTGTTAAGTTCGAGAAGATGGGCAAGGATAGAAAAAAGGTTTCTGTTTACCCTGTTGAGCAATAATTTCAGTATTATTTAAAGCACAGTGCATGGCACTGTGCTTTTTTGTTTATATAAATATCAATTAACATAATATTTTGCCTGCGCGTTCCAAAGTTCAAAATACTTTTCGCCTGCTGTCAAAAGTTCCCGATGCGTGCCGCTTTCAACAAGCCTTGACTTGTCAAACACGGCGATTTTATCGCAGAACACACAGCTTGAAAGCCTGTGCGAAATATAAATTGCGGTTTTGCTTTGAACAAACGAGTTGAAACGGGTATAAATCTCGTTTTCGGCAATCGGGTCGAGCGCGGCTGTCGGCTCGTCGAGAATAACAACGGGCGCGTCCTTATAAAGCGCCCTCGCAAGCGCAAGCTTTTGTGCCTCTCCGCCGGAGATTTCAACACCGTTTTCGTCCAAATCCTTGTAAAGATATGTGTTTTCCTTATTCGGCAGACGCTCTGCCCTGTCCCTAATATTTGCATTTTCAAGGCAGGCATAAAATCTGTCACTTTCAAAATCGGAATTTGCACAAATGTTATCCTTAAGCGAAACGGAGAACATTTTGAAATCCTGAAAAACCACGGAATAGAGATTTATAATACTGTCCTTTGTGTATTCCTTAATGTTCGCACCGTTGAGCAAAATTTCGCCGTCGGTCACATCGTAAAGGCGGCACATCAGCTTGATAAATGTTGTTTTGCCGCTTCCGTTTCTGCCGACTACGGCTAAATGCTCGCCATTTTTAATTTTGAGATTGACATTTTGGAGAGCGTAATTTTCCGCACCCGGATACTTAAACGAAACATTTTTGAACTCAATCTCAAAACCGCCCGACAAATCAAGCACCTTGTCACCGTAGGTCATTTCATCCTCGGCATTTACAATTTCAAAATAATAATTGACAAGCGGCACCATTTCTGCGGTTTTGCCGAAGGTAACAGCCATTTTCATTATGCCGCCGATTATCTGCATAAATGCGCCGCAATAAAGCACGAGCGAGCCGATACCGAACAAACCGTACAAGCCCTTAACACCGATAAACAGATAAATACCGAAACCGACAAGCGCGCCCAAAATTGCAACAAACGAGCTTTGCTTTGCCGTGTTCATCGAGGCTTTTTTCAAAATCCGTTCGCCGTCGGTAAGCAGTTTGTCCGTTGCGGTGTGCTTGATTAAATCCTGCTCCTTATAAATGCGAATTTCTTTACCAGTATTATAATCGGAGAACATATTGAGAAAATAGTAAAAAATTCGATCAAGGCGTGAATACTCGTCGCTCGCCTTAAACCAAGCCTTGTTCATTCTGACGGCTACAACAAGGATAATGACAGCCATAACGGCGATTGCGCCGAAAATCGTGAGCAAAAACGCAGGGCGTTCAAAGAATGAGTCACCCGTTTTCTTAAACCCGATTTTTAACAGCGGAGCGATAATGACGATTGATATAATCAGCGTCAATGCGCCCGAAATAAAATCGCGCATCATCCAAGTGAGCTGAACAAACGAGGAAAAAACTCTGTCCTGCGCCTCGGAATGTTTGTGCACAAGTTCCTTGAACTCACTGCTTTCGAGTTTTTGATACTCGATGCCGAACAGCCTTGACGAAATTCGCTGAAGCTCCTTGTTATACATCAGCGAGCGATAGACAAACTGCATATCGCCGAGATAATAATTGATGAAAAACAACACCGCATTTATACCGACAGCCAAGCCGATATAAAGTGCAAGGCTTTTCATACCTGCGCCGCCCTCAAGCAAATCTATCATTTTTGATGTAAACCAAATGTTGACAAACGGCATGACAGCAGTAACAAACGCAACGGTAACAGCGGTGGGAATAAGACGTTTTTCGAGGCGGTGCATTTCGCGAAACGCCGCAAAAACAGTTTTTATATTTTTCATTCGGCGTCGCCTCCGTTCTCCTTATAATAGTAGCTTTGGACTTGGTACATTCTGTAATACAAGCCTTTTAGCGCCATAAGCTCATCGTGTGTGCCCCTTTCGGCAATTTTGCCGTCCTTGATAAACAAAATTCTGTCGCAAAAGCGAGTGGAAGAAAGACGGTGAGAAATGAAAAATGATATTTTGCCGCTTGTCATCTCGTTATATTTTAGATACAGCTCGTTCTCGGCGATAGGGTCAAGCGCGGCGGTCGGCTCGTCAAGAATCAAAACGGGCGCATTTTTGTATATCGCCTTTGCAAGAAGCAATTTTTGCTTTTCGCCGCCCGAGAAATCGACCGCATTTTTATAAACATCCTTTATCATATACGATTTTTCTTTGTCGGGCAGAGTGTTTATCTTGTCCGATATTCCTGCCTTTTCAAATGCGGCAAAGAGTTTTTCTTTATCATAGTTTAAAGTTGTGCAAACATTTTCGGCAATCGTCATCGGCATAAAATAATAATCCTGAAAAACTGCCGAAAAAAGGTTAAAATAACTGTCGCTTGAAAAGTCGCGGTTGTTTTTTCCGTTAATCAAAATCTCGCCCGAAGTGGGATAATATAAGCCGCAAAGCAGTTTAACTGCGGTAGTTTTGCCTGCGCCGTTTTCGCCGACTATGGCTATATTTTCATCCCTATCCACTTTAAAAGACATATTGTTGATTGTACTCTTTTCCGCCGACGGATAGGTAAATGAAACATTCTTAAATTCGATTGAATCAACGCTGTCAAAATTCACATTGGGCTTATTCTCGCTCTCGTCCGTGCTTTCGACAAATTCACGAAAAGCGGCGCAATCGTTACAGCAACGCTCGAGATTTGAATACTGATACACGGCGTTTAATATCCAATTTGAAAAGCCGGTTATAATACCGAAATAGAAAATAAAATCGGAAACAGAGAGCTTTCCCCTGCACACAAGATATGTAAGATAAGCATAAGCGACAAGCTCACGCAAAAGATTAAGCAATGCCCTTGTGCCGCCTACCTTGAGATTTTGGCGCATAAATTTTTGATTGATTCGCTCTAATTCATAAATTATTTTCGCAACGGCGGACATAAAATAATCGGTAAATCCGTATAGTCTGATGTCCTTTGCGGCGGAAAAATCACGGCACAAATTATAGTAATAATCGAATTTGACAAATATTTTACTTCGCTCGTCCTTAGTTTTCTTTTCCCTGCCGTTTAAAAATTTGAGAAGAAAGAACTCACAAACGCATGTGGCAAGAATAATCAAAATCATTATAAAATTGACTTTATAAATCAGAGCAAGCGAGGTTATAACACCAACAATGCTGACGCAAAATTGGTTGCTTGAGTCGAGAAAATCTGACGAACCGGAATAATAACTGCGATAAAATTCCATTGCCCTTTTATTCTTCTCTCTGCCGCTCGGGCTTTCGATATTTGTATAATCGGTGTTGAGATTTTTTTCAAACGCAAGCACGGCATAGCGCATACGAATAATGCGCGCACTGCCGTTTAACAATTCCTGCATAAAAGGCGCAAGCCAAGTGGTCAGTACGACAAGCACACTCAAAAGACCTACGACGAGCGTAAGCCTGCCGACAGTCGCACCCTCGTTAATACAATCAATCATCGCCTTTGGTATATAAGCTGTTACAATCGGCTGAAAAACAAGTGCCGGAACGCGGATAAGAAAGTAAATCAGGCTTTTCTTATCCCACGCGGTCCAATTTTTCAGCATATATTTTATGTTTTCTTTCATTGCTCCTCCTCGAGTCATAAAAACAAAAAATCGCCCCTGCATAAGCCTATGCAAGAGCTTTACTACTGTGTTCGGAACGGGAACAGGTTTCTCTTTTTTATCAGCAGCGACTGATTATATTTTCATTTTACATTATCAAAGCACAAATGTCAACAATAATTTGGGACACATCCCACACGATATATCCCAAATTCATTTACAATTTAACTATCACAAGCAAAAAGGCGGTAGTTATGAAAATAAAAGAAGCAGTTGCGCAACGCATCATAAACCTCTGCAAGGAGAGAAATATAGCGGTCAATGCGCTCGGGAATTTAAGCGGAATAAATCCGTCAACGATTTACAGTATGCTCAACACAAAGAGCAAAAATCCGGGCGTAGTATCATTGCAAAAAATCTGTGACGGTCTTGAAATTTCAATCCGTGATTTTTTCAACGATGAGTTGTTTGACAATATTGAGCAAGAAATTATTTAGAAAATCAAAAAATCCCCTCAATGTGAGGGGATTTTGTTTCTTATATAACCGATATTAGTCAGAAATGTAAGGCATAAGAGCAAGATGACGAGCTCTCTTGATTGCAGTTGTGAGTTCTCTCTGGTGCTTTGCGCAAGTACCTGTTACACGACGAGGAAGGATTTTTGATCTCTCTGAAACAAACTTTCTGAGCTTTGCAACATCCTTGTAGTCGATCTCGTTTGAACTGTCAACGCAAAACTGACAAACTTTTCTGCGGCCTTTTCTTTGACCCTTGTTATTGTATGCCATGGTTTTTCCTCCTTTGCGAGTTTCTTAGAATGGTAAATCGTCGTCATCATCGACGATTTCTTCAAAATCACTGTTATCTGCGCTTGCATAGCTTGGAGCAGGCTGAGCGAATGCGGGGTTAGCCGCGCCTGTTGTGCCGCTCTCCGACTTGCTGCCGCAGAATGAAACATTGTTTGCAACAACTTCAACTTGTTTTCTGTTGTTGCCGTTCTTATCTGTATAGCTGCTTGTTTGGATTGAACCCTCAACAGCTATCATTGAGCCTTTGTGGAAATATCTGCTGATAAATTCCGCAGTTTGGCGCCATGCAACACAATCAATAAAATCTGCCTGTCTGTCTTGACCGGAGCGTTGATAATTTCTGTCGCACGCAACCTGAAAACGAAGAACAGATACACCGCTCGGTGTTGTTCTCAATTCCGGCTCGTATGTGAGTCTTCCCATAAGGGCTACCATATTAATCATAATTGATAACCTCCTTACTCACCTTTAGCAACAATGAGTGAACGGAGAACGCCGTCTGTAATGTTGATTACACGGTCGAGCTCTGCCGGGAATTTTTCATCGCTTGAGAAATTGATAAGAACATAGTATCCCTCTGCTTCGTAGTTGATAGGATAAGCAAGCTTTCTCTTGCCCCATTCCTCTACTTCGCCGAGAGTGCCATTCTTAGAAATAAGGTCAGTGAACTTTGTTTTCAAAGCGTTTACTGCCTCTTCACCCTTTGAGAGTGAGTAAACCATAACGATTTCATAATTCTTTAATGCCATTCTTCAGCACCTCCTTCTGGACATTTGGCGTGATTTCTCCTCACGCAAGGATTTGTTAGTTATATAACTAAGCCTTGATATTATAACAGCAAAGCACAATAATGTCAAGACTTATTATTCTTTAACCGTTTGGAAAGATATTTTTTCTTCTTTCTGCGAGCATTGTTTTGCTTGACAGCCTCGCTCCACAAACTCGGATTAAACAATATCAAAAGTGGAAAAATCTCAAGCCTGCCGGCGAGCATATCAAAAACAAGAACGATTTTTGAAAAGTCATTGAAAAGGCCGAAATTTTCAGACGGTCCGACAAGTTCAAGTCCCGGACCGATGTTGTTGATTGTTGCCGCAACGGCGGTGAAATTCGTAGTTAAATCGTTGCCCTCAAACGAGATGCAAAGCACCGACGTGAAGAAAACAAGAAAAAATGTGATGAAATAAACATTTGTGCTTTTGAGAACATCCCGTTCAACAACCTTGCCGTCCATTTTAACCGAGTTGATGCTTTTCGGGTGAGAATATGATTTGAACTCTTTGAAAACGCTTTTGATTGCAAGAATAAAGCGCGAAACCTTAATTCCGCCGCCGGTACTTCCTGCGCATGCACCGATGAACATAAGCACAACAAGCACTGTTTTTGAAGTGCTTGACCATGTATTGAAATCCGCCGTTGAAAATCCCGTTGTTGTAATAATCGACGCAACCTGGAATGACGCCTTGCACAACGCCTCGCTGACGGTGTTATAAAGATGAATTGTGTTTGAAAAAACCAATCCGATTGACACTATTATAATTGCCGCATAACCTTTGACTTCTTCAAGCGAAAAAGCCTTTTTAAACTGTCTGAAAAGCAAGAGATAATACGCGTTGAAATTGACGCCGAACAATATCATAAATATTGTAACAACCCATTGAATATATGGCGAAAACGAAGCAAAGCTGTCATTTCTAAAGCCGAATCCGCCTGTGCCTGCCGTACCGAACGCCGTTAAAACAGATTCGAGAAAATGCATTTTGCCGCAAAGCAAAAATACAATTTCAATAAGCGTCATAGTAAAATAAATAACATAGAGCAATGCGGCGGTTTTTCTGATTTTCGGCACAATTTTGCTGACCGAGGGGCCGGGGCTTTCGGCTCTCATAAGGTTCATATTTGAGCCGCCGCTGAGCGGAATCATTGCCAAAATAAACACAAGAACGCCCATGCCGCCTATCCAGTGCGTAAAACTTCGCCAAAACAGCGTGCAGTTTGCAAGCGTTTCAACATCGCTGAGAATGCTTGCACCCGTTGTTGTAAAGCCCGAAACGGTTTCAAAAAGCGCATCGACAAAATGCGGGATTTCGCCCGTGAGGACAAACGGAATTGCACCGAAAACACTGAGCACAATCCAGCTTAATGCGGTTGCGACACAGCCTTCTTTTAAATAAAACACATTGCTTTTCGGCTTTTTCAGCGACATTGCGCCGCCGAGCACAAGACAAAGTGCAGAGCTTGCAAGATAAGCATAACCCTCCTGCTCGTTATAATAAAGAGCAACTATGCACGGAAGCAACAACAAAAGTGCCTCCAGGGTCAAAACATACCCCACAACTCTCCTGATAACAGAACCATTCATACAAAAATACTAACCTTAATCTAAAATTTCGCCAATGTCAACCATGCCGACAATTTTTGTAACAATCATAACAGTATCGCCGGGTTTGATGCAATCCTGACCGGACGGAATGATGATTTTGCCGTGGCGGTTGATAAATGAAATGAGAACATTTTTTTTGATATTCAGCTCGCTGAGTGGCTTGTTTGTGACCTTTGAATCCTTGTCAATTTTGAACTCAATCGCCTCAACACGCTGATTAAACATATGATAAAGCGTTTCGATATTACTGCCCCTCGATGCGCTTTTTGCGCGAACATAAGCAATAATCGCCTCCGCAGTTATATATCGCGGATAAATTACACTGCCCAAGTCGAGTCTGTCGATAACATCGTTGAATGTAAGACGGTTGATTTTTGTGACAACCTTTGTGCTTTCGTGCGAAACATGGTTTGCATAAAGTGTGAGCAAAATATTTTCCTCATCGCTGCCGGTAAGAGGAACAAAAGACTCCGTAGCGTCTATTCCCTCCTCCTTAAGCAAATCTTCGTCTGTTCCGTCGCCGTTGATGATAACTGCCTTTGGCAAAAGATTTGTAAGCTCCTCGCACCTTGAGCGGTCCTTTTCGATAATTTTTACATCAACGCCTGCCGCAAGCAAATTTCGGCTGAGATAGTATGCCGAGTCACCGCCGCCGACAATCATAGTGTTTTTAACGCTGTTTGTTTTAAGTCCGATCGATTTGAAAAACGACCTTGCGTACTTTCGCGGAGCAACAAACGAAACAATGTCGCCCGCATTAATTTCGGTATTGCCCGATGGAATAGAAATTTGGTTGTGTCGCTCAACTCCGCAAAGCAAAACATTTTCGGTGCGTGCGCCGATTTGCGCAACGGTCATTCCGGCAATCATATTGTTTGCCGGCACACGGAATTTTACAAGGTCAACCCTGCCGTTTGAGAATGTGTTGACTTCAAGCGCATTAGGGAGCGACAAAATTCTCGCTATCTCGCGCGATGCCTCCTGCTCGGGGTTGATAATCATAACAAGGCCGAGCTTTTCCTGCAAATATGCAATTTCGAGAGAGTAGTCGGGGTCGCGCACTCTTGCGATTGCTGCACATTCGCTCACCCTGCGTGCAACAGTGCAGCAAAGCAAATTCAGCTCGTCGCTCGCCGTAACTGCGATGATAAGGTCGGCTGTTTTGATTCCTGCATCGATTTGAGTGGTGAAGCTTGCGCCGTTTCCGACAACGCCCATAATATCATATAAATTTGTAAGCTCGGTGACAACATCGCGGTCCTTGTCAACAATTGTAATGTCATGACCCTCTGCGCTCAACTGCTCAACAAGTGTTGTACCTACCCTGCCACAGCCAACAATAATTATACTAAGTCCCTTTGCTTTATTTTTGCCTAACATAAGCAATCCTCTTCGTTGTTTTTTGCCGTGCACTTTGCGTGACGACACTCACTATAAATATATCACTGTTAATTTAAAAATACAAGTGGGAAATATAATTTGTTTTTAATATCAAATGATAAGGACATAGCTCTCTCCCCGAGGAGAAGGCGTTGCTAAAATTCTAACCAATTTAACACAACAAAAAACCTCCTCAAACGAGGAGGCAATGATTTTTATTTTTGCAATTTGCTGTTTAAATAATTTTGGAGTTCCTCAAGGCGGGATTTGTCGAGTGCCTTGGTGTCCTTAAGCGGATTGTCGATTTTTAAATTTTCGTATTTGAAAAATCCCATCGTGTGAAAAGCGAGAAGCTCGTATTTTTCAAACTTGAATTGAGCGACAAATTCGGCATATTTGTCCATATCCGCCTCGGTATCGTTTATGCCGGGCACAACAACCGTGCGAAGCCACATTCTTTTGTTGATTGAGGTGCAATATTTGCCAATCTCGACAAACCTGTCAAAATCGCCCTTGGTGTATTTTTCATAATCCCGAGGGTTGTAAAATTTGATGTCGAGAATCACCATATCGGAGTTGTCGATAGCGGTTTTAACCTCGTCTGTCAAAGCGACAGAGCCGGAGGTGTCGAGACAGTAGCCGATGCCCTCTGCGGCAATCATCGGATAAACCTCGTTAATGAATTTTGCATTGAGCAAAGGCTCGCCGCCCGAAAATGTGACGCCGCCGCCTTTTTTGAAATAAGGCTTGTAGCGAATTATTTTTTTATAAATCTGCTCTGCGGTGTAATTATTGTCGGATTTAAACCAAGTGTCGGGGTTGTGGCAATAAGCACAACGAAGCGGACAGCCGGTGAAAAAAATATCGTAGCGAATGCCTACGCCGTCAAGTGCGGCAAGCGACTCGAACGAATGTATATTAGCCATAAAATCATCTCTTTCATTAAACTCAATGATATTGTACTATCATTGCCTGAAAATATCAAGAGGATTATTTTTTCGGTTAATGTTTTCAGAAAATCAAAGCGATTTATCAGCATTATCGCTCTGTTTATTGCCGAGGATGTGAGATGAATTGCGTTTTCTTGTGAGTGGGTGCCGTACAAAGGTACTGCCCCCGAGCAAAAAACGCAAAGCAAAGCGGTTTATGCACATTATCGCTCCGTTTATTGCCGAGGATGTGAGATAAATTGCGTTTTCTTGCGAGTGGGTGCCGTACAAAGGTACTGCCCCCGAGCAAAAAACGCAAAGCAAAGCGGTTTATGCACATTATCGGCAATAAAAAAAGGCACGGATTGCTCCGTGCCCCTTTTATTATTTAGTCGTCGTCACCGTCACCGAACGGTCTGCTGATTTGTTCGTTTGTTGAAGTTGTAACTACATCTTCTACTGTGAATTCAGCAACTGTGAGTTCCGGCTTTGTGTATAACTCTTTCATTAACATAACCTCCACTGTTAGATTTTAATAATTGGTCGCCCCCGAGGGGAGCCTGCGCCTTGCGGTGCAGGCATTTGCGATAATTAATAATTGAATTGGCTGATTGTTGAGTAAACAGTTGTAACTGAATCGTCAGCCATGCTCTTAACTGTTACATAAGCAACAGCAGTAGCAGCGGCATCCTTATTCTTAACACCGTAAACAAGGCCGAAATCATTAACAGTGTCCTTATTTGTAGGAACAGAGATTGACTTAACTTTAGCGCCTGTTGCAGCGATTGTTGTGCCAACCTTTTCAAGAGTCAACTCATCCTGAGTAGCGCCCTTACCATATACGAAACCACGGTCGATTACTGTGTAGCCAGCCGGGATGTATGATGAAGCAAGGAATGATACACGATATGAGCCTGCTGTTGCAGGAGCAGCACTTACGATTGCAGTCATAGGTTTGTCAGTTACAGCATCTGTTACAGGTGTGATTGTTACATCAGAACCAACATAGAATGTGTAAGATGAGCCAACTGCAACTGTTGTGCCGTCGATAGCCCAAGCCTTTGCGTTGTCAGCAGATACAGTAACTGCTGTATCATAAGCGATGTCAGCAAATGTGTCAGCCTTTGTCTCGCCGTTAACAGTGATGTTAGCGCCCTGAGCGTTTACTGTGTAGCTGTTGCCACGAGTTTTGTAGCTCGAAGTGATTGTAGCAGATGTATCAAGAGCCTTGATTGCATCATCTGTCTGGCTCCAACCTGCAAATGTGTAGCCAGGATATTCAGCAGGTGTAGGAATAGCTTTTGCCATTTCTGCCTGGAATTCAGCAGCTGTCATATTTGTGTATGAAGCTGTAACATTGTTGTACATATCAAGGAATACAACAGTGATTGTTGACTTCTGCTCCTCCTGGAAGATAGGAGTTACAGTGATGTCCTTATACATTGTGAGCTCAAGAGTTTCAGCAGTAGAAACAACTTTGCCGTCGATTTCCCAACCTGCGAATACTGCGCCTTCGATAGGCGATGCCTTAAGAGTAACAGTTGAGTTCTTGCCAGCCCATGTAGCCTTGTCGAAATCATAGCCTTCAACGCTACCATATGAGCTGTACTTGCCGTTTACAGTGAGCTTAACGCCGTCAAGCTTAGCTGTATAGTCATCCTTCTTGGTGTGAGATGGATCGTTTTCACAAACATACTCTGTGTAACCCTGTGACTCGTAAGTAGGAGCTACAACCTTAGTTGCTTTCCACTTGTGGCCGAGAGCAGGAGTTGTCTTGTGAGTAGTAGTAATAACTTCGCCGCACTTTGAGCATCTTACAACTTCGTCGTAAGAACCTTCTGCTTCACATGTTGCAGGAACTTCATTTTCCTTAACTGCAGCTGCAGGAGTGTGAACATGAGTGAGTTGCGGAATTACTGCTGTTTGTGTATCGTCACCACGGATACAATCACGGTGTTTAGAACCTTCTGTATCTTCTGTAGCCGGTTTATCAATTACCCATTCGCCATACTCGTGACCGAGAGCGTCTGTGTAAGTGTCCTTGGTCTCTTCGCCGCAAACAGAGCACTTGTGCAATGTGTAGCCTTGAGCAGTACATGTAGGAGCAACTACTGTGTCAACAAATTTGTGACCTGTTGCAGGGATTACATGATGTTTAGTAGAAATGATTTCATTATCTTCTGTACATCTTACAACTTCGTCATATGAACCGTCTGTTGTGCAAGTAGCGGGAACAACATTCTCTTGTTTAGGCTCGCCTGCAGTGTGAGTATGCTGTGCAGCACCGAGTGATTGTTTAGTAAGTGCATTATAGCCCATGAAATAGCAGTGGTATGCACCAACTTGACCTTCAACCTTTTGACCATATGATGCAAGATTGATATCATCCAAACCGCTCATGTTCTGTGCACATGATGCACCGCTGTGTTTGTCTTGGTAAAGACCAATCTTAATTGGGTGTTGTTCTGATACTTCACCGGTTACGATGAAAAGGAATGTAACAAGGATAGCATCATTTGCGCAATCATAACCTGTTGCACCTGTTTTCGGATTAGTGATACCATCGTCGCCGCCATTATCCACATTAGTGTTTACAGAAGTGAAATCTTGTGATTCACGACCATCACCACTAAGAGTAGCATAGGAATAAACAGCACCTGATGAAGCTGTAAATGAAGCATTACTGTTGTTACCTTCATACATACCCTCGTAGTAATTGCCTGCTGTTTGATAAACAGATTTCTCATTTGTTACAGGAGTCTTTGACTTTGCTGTATCAGCTTTATAATCTGCAATTGAGGCAATCTTAGCTGTTGCTGTATTAGCTCTTGCGCCTGCTTTGTAGACAATAGCAGGAGCAATATTATCAGAATATGTGTTTTTAAGTTCAAATGCAGTTAATTCATGAATGTTATTCAATTTAACTGTAATTGTGAAAGGCATACCTTTTACATAGTTAGTTTGACCTGTTACTTCACCAGCATAATCATCTGCTGTAAGTCCGTTGTAATCAAGGATACCTTGAACTTTGCTGTTTTCAAGATAAAGTCTTGTGATTTCAAGGGAACCATCTTCTTTGTTAACGCCACCCTCGTAATCAAGAGGAGCACCGTGAACGCCTGAATAAAGATCATATGCCGGAGTTTTCATACCCCATTTTGTTGATGTGATACCTTCAGCGTCAAACGAGTCATCAGCAACAAAGGTGTTGAACTGTAAAGTAAAGTTTGGCTTATAATCATCAGGAGTAGCAAGTGCTGTAAATGGTACGGAGAATGTAACCATAAGTACAGCAAGAAGACATGCAACTACTTTTTTAAATGATTTTCTCACTTAAAAATTCCTCCATTAATAATTAAGTAATACGATTATCGTCTCATAATGCAATTTTTGCATATTCGACAGTTTTGTTAAGAAATACCAAAAATTGTGACATATCATACGCATCAATTTCACCATTCTTTATCAAATCACAGTAAATATTATAATCACCATTAAATGAAGTAACAAATGTTGAATAATCATATGCGTCAATTTCGCCATTTTTGACATAATCACAAATACAAATCGGAACAGCGGAAACGGTGATTAAACCGTTTGAATCTGCCTTATCGGCTGAAACGACGAGCGTTGCAGTGCGGTCGACAGTTGTTGAGCCGCTGAAGGTGACGGTATATGTGCCCTCCGGCAAAGCGGAAAGGGTGTAGTAGCCCTCCGAGTCAGTTGTTGCGGTGACAGTTTTGTCACCCACTGCAACGGAGGCAGTGATACCGACAATTCCGGTTGTGCCGGCTGTGCCGTCAAGATTTGTAGCTATTGTGATTTGACCTTTAACATCGTATGTTTTTACGCTAATATCCGGCGACATATCGTGTGTGATATTTGGATAATATTTTCTGTCGCTCGGAGCCTGAACATCTGCGCTTTCGACACAGGTGTATGCGCTGTCATAGCCGTCGCCGAGATCGGCGCCGATATATGTGCGCTCAGGGTCGGTATTGAGAGAAAAATAATTCGCAAAATCGCCCGGAGTATTAACTGTTATATTAAGTGACACCATTGTTTCGCCATCTGCAATATCAACGGCGGTAATAACGGAATCGCTGTTGTATGCGGCAACAACGGCGTCGAATTCATTATCATTTTCTTTTTTTATTATGTCACGAAATAGAGCCGACTTAGATTGTGCTATCGTTTTGCACGAATTGACGGTGACCGCATCGGTATATGTTGCAGATATCTGCAAAACCGAAACGGTTTTCATTCCATACAGATTAAGGTTGACGGTGTATTCACCCGCAAGGAGCGAATTGCCGTCGGCTGCATTGCCGTCAGAATCGAGAAATGATGCTTTCCAAACCGGATTCTCCGTGCCGAGCGTTCCTTTTTCAGCAAATACAGAAATTTGCGGAACAGCGGCAAGGAGTATCACTATGCATGCGAGTAGGATGGGTAATACTTTCTTTTTTAAAAAGTTCATAGTAAGACATAATAACCCACGGCATCTTATATTGAATTCAAAAATTCGATGCCGTCCTCTCATTACTGTTTGGCTGCAATAACACGCATTGTCGCCGCCTTTGCGCTTGCGTTAAGGCAGCGACGCCGCATATTATTGTAGCATAATAGATAAAAAGCAGGCTTAAATCTACAAAGATGTAAATACTTGAAAAAATAGATTCGGCAAAGTCGAAAACGGTTTCATTGATTCCGCTATTTGTTTGTGTTGTTTAAACCGATGTGTAAATATTCCGTTTCCATAAAATATTTACCGGCGGAGTATTCACAGCGAAATAACGGTAGGGCCAAATCGTCCGTATCAACTCGGCACAACACCTGCTTTTTACCAAAAGATTAGTTGCAAACGCAACGATTATTTATCAAGTGCTAACGGTGCATAAACAATATCTTTGTTCAAGAATGCTAAGAATTGTAAGTTATCATAAGCGTCAAGCTCTCCATTAGGTACAAGGTCATAGTAAATACCATATTCACCATTATTGAGTGCAGCGACAAACTTAGAGTTATCGTACGCATCAATTGAGCCATTCTTAACATAGTCGCAGATATTGATTGGGATAACAACATCGCTTACGCTTGCTGTACCCGAAAGAGTAACAGTTCTGTCAACAGTTGTGTCGCCGTAAACAACAAGCTCTGTTGTGCCTGCCGGAACTTCAATAGTGAATGTACCGTCAGAAGCAGTGGTAGCAACGATTGACTTATCTGCTGTTGCAACATTAATACCTACAATGCCCTTATCACCTGCTGTACCGTCAAGATTTGTAGCAATTGTTACCTTACCGGAAACAGTGATGGTGTCAGACGGTTCAGGATCAGCGCTCTTTGCAGTGAGAGCGTTTTCGGCATTTGCAAGATTACACTTAATTGTATAAATCTTTGAAATATTTGCAGTGCCTTCCTGAGCAACCTCGATTGCTTCAGCAAGAGCATTTACATAATTAGTCCATGATACATCGCTGTAAACAACATCGCCTTCATTAGCGAGAACGCCGCCAACATACTTGCCGTATTTAGCGCCCTTTGATGTCTTATTAGTTACAGTAGCGGCTGTGATAGCACCTGTAGTATCATCGCGAGTGATAGAAACGGTGAAGTCATCCTTGGTGAGGATATCGCTGTCAACAAGGTTCTTGTTTTGAGCGTGATCATAGTTTTTAGTTGTAGCACAAGTGATTTCCTGCTCAAGCTTAGCGCCCTTATAGCCGCGGCTTTGAACATATCCCTTGTACTCATTATACATATCGAGAGCGGCTTTGATTTCGAGTGATGAATGCTCTGTCTTAGGCTCTTGTTCGTAAACAGGGTTGCCTGCAGCGTCGGTAATTTCCTTACCGTTTTCATCCTTAGCGATAACCTTATTGCCTTGTGCATCTACCTTATCAACATAGTAGATAAGAGATTCTGCATCCTTAGCGATTTGTACCATCTTTTCATATGATGCAACATTGAAGTTAACACTGTTGAGACCCTTGCGTGATTGAACAACATCAATATATTTGCCGTCAGAGTCCTTATTGCCATCGATACGAGAAGCAATTGCAGTATTAACCTTTGATTTAAGCTGAATCATATTGTATGTGATATTATCAAGAGCTTTTTGATAGATACCACGGTTGTCAGTTGCAGTGGCAGCATCGTTAGGAACTGATTCTGTAACTGTTTCAGCAAACTTGTAAGCCCAAGCATCCTTAGAGGTGCACTTCTTACCGTCTTTATCTCTGTAGACGAAGTTAACCTCTTTATAGAGTGCCTTGCCGTTTGAATCCTTCTTTTGAACGCCGGTCTCATAGAGATACGGATATGTTTCATTCAAAGTGCTGTCGACATATGTTGTAGTATCCCATGCAGTCTCCGATGTAGGAGCATTTACATAGTGATACTTGTTGTCTTCATCACTCTTAGCAACTGAATATCCTGCTGCGTCCTGAGTAAGGTTAGAGCCGGTGAGCTCTGTTGCCGAATAAATCGGAATTGTGCAAGCCTTGTCGATATACCAGAAATCAGAGCCCTTTGTAGCGTCTGCCTGAAGAGCAGCCGGAAGAGCAGTGTCCTTAGAAACAGGTTCGTAAGCAACATCCTTATTAAGGTTTGATGTTGTTTCGGTTGTTTTAGGAACTACCTGAGTCTTGTTACCGAGTGTGGTTGCATTTGCTGTTGTGATAGGTGTAGAAATGAGCTTAACAGAATCTGAAAGCGCATTCTGGAATGCATTATAAGTTGCAGAGTCGCCGTTTGAATCAGCGTCTGTAAAGTCATTTGATGCATAAGTAGCTGATGCCTTAAGTGCAGCGTTATACTGTGTATTAAGGGTTGTAGAAACAGAGTCATCGGCTACATACATATGAACAGTACCCCTGAGGTTCGGGTTGTTTGTAGTATAAACGAATACCGGCATATCGAAGTCTTGAACATCCATATCGGTTGATCCGTCATACGCAAGGAACTGAACATTGGCAGATGACTGTTTAGTAATTGCTGTCTTAGATGTTGCAAAGTAGAGACCGGCAATAGGAGTACCAAACGAAATTGAAAGCTTACCGTTGCAATCTGCCTTACCCTGAAGAAGGAGTGTTGCTACAGAAGAATTGTAAGTATTGCCGTCGTTTGTTGAAGTCCAAGATACCTCTTTTTCTGCATTGCCTTTCAAGTTAATCATTACAGAATTGTAAACATATGTCTTGTTGCCTTGAGCATCAGGAGCAGCTTCTTCTCTTTGAACACCGAATGCGTAGCCTGAAGCAAGGAATTCATCCATTGTCCAAGCAACATGGGCTCTTGTTGTGAAGCCGTCATTGTCCTTTTCAGGAAGAGCATTGACTTCCTCTGAAGTGTAACCGCCGTAAACGCCGGTTGCTTGCTTTTCGCCGCGGTTCCAAGATTTACCGTTATCTGTTGAATAGTCATACAAGTTATAGTTAAGGATATTACCTGTTGACTTATCAACCGCAACATATGCAACTTTATCGTTAGCAGCCGAAGCAGTTGTAAGTGTATCGGCAATTTTTCCATCAGTTACAGCATAATACTTAGTGCCCGATGAAAGATAGGTGTACATACCGTCGAATGAATATGTATTACCGCCAATAACGCCAAGAGCTGTCGATCTACCGCTCTTGTTAGTAACGCGAATAACATTCTTTGTAAAGTTCTTTGAGCCTTTCAATTCAGACTTAGGAATAATGAATGCCTTCGGGAATGTAGCGTAGAGGTTCTTACCTGTACCGCCTTCATCCGATGTAAATGTATAATCATTGGATTGGTTTGCTCCCGATCCCTGATATGCAGTATTAAATTCACCCGAGTTGTTATAAACGGTTTGCTGCCAAGCCTTATCCTCTGTCATATACAAGTATGCAGTAGCCGTGAGGTTTGTTGCATATGTATTTTCAGGAGTGATAGACGGCTTTGTTGAACCTGAAGTTTTGCCCTTGAAAATTGAGTAATTAACTTTAAATGTATAAAGTGCATTACCCTTCGGAGCAGCACCTGTGAGAGAAACTCTCAGTGTTTCATCAGGAGAAACAACTTTCTCATAATCACCCAATGTAAGGTTTGATGAGGAACCGTTCGTTGATGCAATATCGATACTGTCGATATACATAAAGTATCTGTCGCTTTGATGAACATCACCGTTTGCATCTCTGTAGAATCTGTTAAGACCCGATGCGTTATTAGTGATGTTGAGGCTGTTTGTACCGAAGGAAGAACCGTCGGTCAAGCCTGAAAGTGACGCATTCTTAACAACTGCAGTAGCAGCGCTCAAGTTATGGTCTGAAATACTCGGAACGAATGATGGGAGGAAGTTATTTACAGCCTCAACCGCGAACATTGCACCGGTCCAAGCACCCTTAGCACCTGCATGTTTAGTATAGGAATAAGTGTCTGTGCCACCGAAAATTTCAAAGATGTTGTAAATGAGAATACCGAGAACACCTGTCTCTTTACCGTCGGCAGTATCGTTAGATGCCGAATAGTAGCCGAGAGTACTTGTTGTTACAAGTGAATCGAAAGGTGAATCCGACTTAGTATCTGCATAAGCATCCTTGTCATACCATGATGAATAAGGGATAACCTTATCATAATGCTGGCCTGAATATCTTCCGCCGAACAAAGCGTTAGCAAACGGAACAAGGAAGTCATCATAAACCATCTTATCTACGCCCTTTGCCGAAATCGGAGGAGCAGTAACAACTGTAAGGATTCTTTCAATAAGATTTGTGATACCCTGCTTGCCTGAAGCGTGGGTGTCAGCGATATCAAGAATACCGTTTACAAGTTCATCCCAGATAAGAGATTTTGTTGATGCCTGACCTGCTTTGCTTGTGTCACCGTATTGGAGAGTACCAACAATGGGGAGAAGCTTGTTAACAACAGCGTCAAGATTTTGCCAAATTGTATTGTTGAGTGTAACCTGGCAGGAGCCGTCAGCGTTTACAACACCGAGAAGTGATGCAACAGCCTTGCCGTAAGAATCAGCCTTTCTGCCTGCTTTGTAACCGCAGTCCTTGAAGGTATCCTGTGAAGCATAGTAGCAAATAACCGAGTTGAGAATGTCAAGAAGGTCTGCCTCGCTTGTTACAGGAGCAGTATAAACATCCCATTCTTTCCAGTTATTGTTTGAATCCTTGTAGAGGCAAGGAACAACAGATTGGATAACATAGCTCAGAGCGTCACGTGCCATCGGAAGAACAGCGCTGTCAAAGAGTGAGCCGTTATTCTTTGCGACAATGTATCCGTTTGAATCATATGTATAGAGAACGGAGTAATCCTTGTCAGGAAGTACGAATGAAAGATATTCCTCAAGTGCAACTACTGCAACACCTTCGGCATCCTTACATGAATCCCATACTTCGTCATGAACAGGATCAAGCATATTGATGTTTTGGAGACAAGAGATAAGAAGAGGCAGCATAGCATCCTCAAAATTGCTCTCGTTGAGGTTACCCGGCTCTTTAATAGAAACGCCGCTTGTCTTCATAGTCAAGTTGTTTTTCTTATAGAAGCCGTTAAGAAGGTTAGGATCTGTTGCGTTTGCAACATATTCAACCATATTCATTGTATTTGCTACAAGTGTTGTTGAAATTGTAGAAATACTGTCTGTAGGACCTGTCTCACCCATTGTAGGAACTTCAAGGTTTGTAACAGGCTTGTTATCCTTTGAGCCGTAGCCGATGTTGTCGCTGTTGATAAAGATAGTCTTTGTTACAGCAACAAGAGCATCGTTGAAGCCGGATACCATATTGTTATACTTTGAGAAAGCTGTCTCGAAGAATGAATCAATATCGGCTGTGCCTGTTTGTGTGAAGTAAAGGTTGATAGGACCTGTTTGCATATTGAAATATTTATCAGCAAGCGGGCTGTAACGAAGCTTTGCGAAGAGCTTTGTTGAATCAACATCTCTCCAATTGCCCTTAGCATTGTCAACAACATTTCTGTCATAAGAAAGATTTGCCTTAACATCTGCAAGGAAAGCATCGGCAGAGCTATATTTGTAACCTGCATATGCAGATTCTGCCCAAGCTTTTACATTAGCAGCTGAATAGTTGGAAGTCCAGTCTGTGTAATTCCAACCGCCGTTTTCTGATTTTTGTTTCCAATAGAAGAAAAGATTATCAAAGTTCTTGAAGTCAGCATTATCGGTTTTAACATTGTCATCATTAACATGAACTGTGCCGAGAGTGTCTTTAAGAACTGTATACCAAGCAAGCTTCAAAGCTCTGAAAGCGAAAGAATAAAGAGTATCATTCTTTGCGATAGAAAGTTTTTCTTCCTGTCCGTCGCTGTTCATATCTTCGATTTTGCCGTCGCCGTTAAAGTCATATTGGAAAAGGTAAACATTCATTTTGTTGTTTTCCTTATCCATAAACTCGTCGGAGTAAACAAGTTTGCTGTCTTGGATTTTGCCATCCTTGTATCTTGTATAAGAAGATTCAGGAATAGTTTCGCCCTTATCATTGGTATAATATGTATTATATGTTACTAATACACTTATCTTCTGAAGAAGCGATTTGCTTAAAGCTTTGAAAAGTACATCATCATAGTTCCAAGCATAAGTTCTTCCGCTTGCGTTTGTTGCTTTAAGGTCAGCATAATAAGCTGTTTTTTCCTCATCGGTAAACCAATCGGTATTTTTAATCATAACATTAGCAACGATGTTATAAACAAGGTTGTACTGATAGCCGCTCCACATATCAAGTGTATCTTGGAGAAGAGCGTAAACGTCCTTTTTCAAAATGAGGTTTTGAAGAAGGTTACCGAGGTTAAATTTACCTTTAACGAACTGACCCAAAATGTTCTTGCCGGCAAGGTCGTTTGAGTTAACATACAACACTTTGGCAAGTGCAACAACAAGCTCTTTTGCGCTGTAGTTCTGACGGTATGATTTGCCACAGTCAGAAACAACATATTTTCCCGAAGAAGCAGGGGTCAAGCTGGAAATCGGAGTAAGGTCGAGATTTTTAACATCGCCGCCTACGACATTACCGAACTTGCCGAGGATATCTTGAGCCTGTTTTACAAGGTCGAAAGCACCGTCAACGCTGTCAAGATAACCGTCAATTGTGATGGTAGCAACAACGGCGTTTACACTGAAGTAAACATGTGTTGAACCAAGAAGCGAAGTAGCTAAATCAGGCAAATGCTTATCAGCGTAGTTAAGAAGTGCTTCTGCTGTTTGCTCGTCGGTGGTTTCTGCCCATGCCATAAAGTTAGCGGCAAGGTTATCGTCATAATAATCTTTATCGCTGTCTTTACTTGCGGCAAACGCATTTAAAGCACCGGTGAAGCAAGTTAATGCCATGAGAACCGAGAGGAA
Source organism: Oscillospiraceae bacterium (assembly GCA_003526845.1). GTDB lineage: Bacteria > Bacillota > Clostridia > Oscillospirales > Acutalibacteraceae > Eubacterium_R. The sequence goes on along the minus strand of DPVM01000008.1, from coordinate 96,591 downwards.
CAAAGCCAAAAGCTTTTTAGCAAAAACTTTAGAGTATTTAGTTTCCACTTTTTAATTTTACCTCCATTAAATATTACGAATTGCACTATTAAGAACTGTATGCTGTCGCAATCTCTGACCCATTGCGACAAATTCGCAATAGACTGAGGAACAAGTGTGTTCACAAACAGTTGAACACAATAGCGCATATCACGCATATATATTAAAACATATCAAACCGTCAAAAGTCAATTATTTTTTTACATAATTTGTTCACAAAATGGGCGAATGTATAGTCAAATTTGCCCAAAGGTTGCAAATTTCGCATTTTTCCGTCAAATTAGCAGCCGAATGTTGATTATCCGCTGATTAAAATTTACAATTTGTTAATAATTATTTTACATTTTGTTTGCGGATTTATTTTACACATTTTGAAATGAGTAAAATGTAATGCTGTTAGACTTTACAGCTGTTCAATTCGGTCAACTCATTGCCTTTACAGTGTCCGTATGTTGTGTTTCGGCTGCGATTATCATTTGATAAAAACAACATGTAGAAGTGTGTTATTAGTCAGTCGTTGCAAACAGCTTTTTCAATAATTTTTTGCAAAATGTTTATATCTTTTTTAAGTAGCAGTTCAAAATTTCTCCGTATCTGCAACCAAGCAAAGAATATCAGATGACATAATATGTTATTAATATTATAATAATGAATATAACTGTATTTATTCATAAATAATATTGAATTAATAAATTATTAAAAAATATTTAAAATTCTATTGACTTTTAAATATTTATTTGGTATAAATATAAATGAATTGTTCGTTCACAAGGGAACTTTGCGCTCAAAAATCAAAAGATTGGGCGTTCTTCTCCTTGTGCAATTAGGCACGAAAACGGCTATTATGTTTTAATAATTTGCTGCAAATAGTGTTAATCATTAGAAAAAAGGAGAGATGATTATGAAAAAAACGAGCAAAAAATTCCTGAGCCTGTTTTTGGCTCTGGTCATGATCATTACGAGCTGTTCTGTCGGCTTCACGGCATTTGCCGCGGACAAGAATAAGACCGACAGCAACAACGACTATTGGTCAAACGGAACTGATGCAACAGCTGCATACAGTTCACTTAATGACTTGGTTGACGAGTATATCCCGCAATTGCTGAATATACCGAAAGTCAAGAGCCTGCTTGAGGACAAACTCGGCATGACCGTTACCTCGAGCACAACCATTAAAGATTTGGTAGTAGGTGTGTCACCGACAGTTTTGGGTGCACTCGGCAGCAGCGCCAATATCGGCGATGTTTTGGGCGAAAACGCAAATGCCGGTATGAACACAAACTTTAACTACGCATATCTTAACGGTGACGGCAACAATGCAATGAATTTCTATGCATTATATCAGTTCTGTTCGCAAAATCAAAATTCCTCAAACGAAGAACTTAAAAAATATGCACGAGAAACACTTCCGAAACTCACCACGCTCAGAAATGTATTTACAAATGTGCAAACTGACAGGCTTACGGAATTTGCTACAGGTTACGATAAGTATGAGAACGAATACGCTCAGGCTGTTCCTACCGAAACAAAAGACGGCATTGTTACCAAATACGATATCGAAAATGCCAAATACAAAGGCACAAAAATTAAAGACATCAAAGATCCGGACTTGGACATTGTTATCAAATACATGAACACAATGTATAAGGTTTCGGGTGCAGATGACGGCGTTAAAACTCTTGCAGATGCACTTTATCTTTTCTACGGTGATGGCATATTTGACTTAACCGCTAAACAGCTTTTAGGTCTTACCAATATGGGTGGACTGAAAATCACTGACGAAGAGTTCGGCGGAACCACAAAGACCGTACTTACTCCTAAAAACTATCTCAAAGTTTTAAGACCGCTCTTTCCGATTGAGCAATTTTGCACCGATAACGGTCAGGACTACAGCAAAATGTCCGACACAGACAAATCCCGTTGGGAAGAGTACAGAGATATAAATATCTCGATGACGGTCTATGCTTTCTTTACTGCACAAGGCACTCAATTCACTCAAAACAAATTCCCTACCGACTACTACAGTGAATATGCAAAAGGCGTGCTTATTGCATCGGGCTTGTATAAGAACTCAAAGGAAATTGACGACAAGTACAACATCACAAAAGCACAAATGCAGTCTTTCCTTGACTATGTTAAGGACAACAAACCAAACGGAGACGAAACTGTTTACTTTGCCGAATTCCTCAATTCGAGCAGTTGCACATTCAGCACACCCGCAAAAGAGTATTTGAGAGCAATATCAGACCATAAGGATTATAAACAATATCTTATTCCTTTTGTTCGTCTTGCACAATCAACAGACAATGTTGACGATTTGATGAACTGGAAATACACCGGCTCATATAAAATGCAGTACGGCTCTCTCACAGACGATCTTACATTTGTTGATTTGATAAACTATATGGTCCCCGGTTATGTTGTAAAAACCGAGTTTGCTCCTGCTGCAAACCAGTCATCACCACTTGGCACTGTTTTCGGTGCATATGACTGCTCGGTATATCTCTCAAGCTATATTGAGTTTGTAAGCTACTACAAAGACGATCTCAGCAAGTACAGCTACAATTACAACGATTATAAAATTCCGGACAGCTTAATCGTTTATGCAACAAACTCGCTGCTCAACGATAAAATCGTTAAACTTTTGGAGAAAAAAGGCGACAGCGGCAACAACAATAACAACGACGGCGGATTCAGCCTTGATAGTCTTGACATCGGTGGTATCATCAGCAGTTTGTTTGAAACAGACATTGATGTTGCCGAAACTCTTAAAGACATTTGGCTTGACCTCTATAACGACCCGGTAGCAACAATATTCAAATTGCTCCCGACAATCACTATCGCACTTGATGAGCTTGTTGTTCCGTTGTTATTCAACGCAGACGATGATGCAAAACCACTTCTTGACCTTTATGGCATTCTTTGCACCGGCAAAGGTATTCTTACTAAATACTCACAATCGGTTGGCGATACAGAGGTTGGTATCGGTGCACTTCGTTTTGACCTCAACAAAATTGTTCCGGGTATACTTCACTGGTTACTCGGCGATAAGGACGAAGCATATTTCAAAGATATGTTCGGCTATTATGACGAAGCTCCTTACAACACAGAGCACAGCGACATTCCGAGATTCACAAATATCTATGTTGCGGATAAGGCTCTCTACGGTGCACACTTAAACGGCGGACTTGCAAAAGCTCTTATCAACAAGAAGAAAGAGGAATGCGCCGCTAACAATACAAAGTATGACTCATCATACGATAAGACAGCAAAGGGCATCGACGAAATCGTAACAGAGCTTGCCTCATTCGCTACCCAAGCTGTTGAACAGTATCTTGCAGACCAAAAGGAAAATCCGGATCTCAGATACAACGCTGAATATACAGCAGCAGCAGAAGTAACACAAAAGGGTCTTAATAACATTTTTGTTGCTCTTCCGGAAATTCTTGACAATATGGGCAAGAACTTCATCGCTAAGTACAATATCAAATCCGATTGGACATATTTGTACAACGGCAAGATGAAGAACATCAGCAAAACGTTTACAAACGGAACTGTTAATCAAAAGATTAACGCAAATCTTCAAGCATTTAAAGACACTGCAACGGGTAAGAACGCTGATGGCACATTCAACTCTACCGCAGTATTGGATTCATTTGTTGACACATTAGTCGGCAACTGGTTGAATGCAATCATTGACCTTCTCAATGATACGCTTTCAGATGAGAACAACGACATCACCTCAAAACTTCCGCTTGTTCAGGGCTTGCTTGACTCACTCGGCGGTTTGGGCGAAAAGAGCATCATCACAGATGTGCTCAACGGTTTGTTCCAGCTCAAGCGCACAGATACAGCATCGTTCACTCTTAAACAGAGAGAAACGACAAAATTCTGCGGCTTCAGCAATGAAAGCGGTTTCTACCTCCTTTCAAACCTTCAGTTTAAGAAGGACGGCGAATCAAGAGGTATCATCCCTGTTGTAATGACGCTTATCAAAGGCAGCAAGACTAAGAACAGCTATAATGTAGGCAATGCACTCGGCTCAAGCGCAAAGGGCATTACACCTTACCTTACAGCATCAAAGAAATCTGCCGCAGGTACAGATTACAGCAAACTTCTCTCAAAAACAAATACGAAAAACGCGCAGGCACTTATTGATGCTCTCGACAAATTACTTTCATCTCTCCTTGCAAACACTTCTATCAACGGTTTTGACTTGGATTCAACAGAGAACCTGTTATCGGGATTGGTTTCATTCGCATCAGGCTACTTCGGCGGTAAAAACACCAACGATGTTGTCAGATTGCTCAACAACTACCTCTACTTTGTATCGGGAGAAAGCAAAGTTTCTCCGAGTAAAAAGGGTCAGGTAGGCACAAAGGCTACTAAGTCCGGCGATGTTAACGCAAAGCAGGTTTACACCTCTGCAAACCTTTCAAACCTCGTAATTCAGACATATTCACTTATTGAAAATGTTGTGGATTATGTATTCTACAACAGCGAAACAGGCGTGTTGAAGTCGAAAGATCCTAACATGCTCATCGGTGATGCGGTTTACGGATTGATTTCACCGGACGCAGTTGCAGTAAGACTCAGTGATGATTACTCTAAGACAGCAGATATTCTTAAAGGTGAAGATTACCGTAACTGGAATTCATTTAAGGTAGAAATCACCGCAGCCAATACAAAATCAAGCTCCTGGAAGAAAGACTACCTGAAGTTTGGCTTTAAGAACGGCGATAAGAAAGCATTCTATGATGCTCTCGGCGAGTCAGTAAGCGGAATCGCATCAATCGTAAGCGTTCTTCTCACAAGGACTCAAACAGACAACAACGGCGGCAACTATTACAGTGCAATCGTTCAACCTGTTATGAGCAGCATTGCAAAGGCAACCGGCGCAAGCGGCGTTATCAGCGCATCACAGTTCAACAAGCTTTCTGCTCCTGATCAGCTTATCACCGGTATCCTTACTCCTATGGCAAACATTGTTGATAAAATGTATGATGCACCTGTATCATTCCTTCTCAATGTAGTCAAAGGACTTGCAGGTGTGCTTGACGACAAACATGTAACAAACATTGTCAACGCGGCAATCACTCCGATTGACAAACATGTCACCGGCTTGATTGATATTGTTAAATATCTTTCACCGACCTTCGCAGATGTCATTGCAAATGTTCAAATTGCAGGTAAAGACACCAAGAAGGATACAACAGACGATAAATTCTTAGGCGGCGGAATCAGACAGCTTATTTCACTTCCGAAGAAAAATGTTCTTGTAACAGCAATCAACGGTCTCATCGGCGGTGTATTCACATTACCGAACATTAATTGGTCTAAACTTGCCAACGCTTCATCACCGGCAGAGGTACTTCTCCTCGTTTACGGCTATGTTGTTGACACAGTTCTTACATCAGACCAAATCATGGCACTTCTTGATGGATTGAATCCGGCAATCTCGAAGATTTTGAAGAATCTTTCGGCTGCCGAAATTCTCAACATTGTAACAGAAGTTATTAACTCTGTTCAAAACCCGACTGATGTTTATTGGACATTCAGCGAGTATGCATCAAAGTTCAGCAAATCATTTACATATCCGACAGGCATCACATCAAGCGACGCTAACGACGCTGTTAAGCAGCTTGACAGCCTTGTTGAAAATGTATTCCCGCTCCTTAACAGCCTCGGCGTAACCGACATTAAGGGATTGGGCGCACTTGTAAACGATAACCTTTACACTAACGAAAACCTTACAAAACTTGCAACAACACTTTACGGTGCGCTTGACGGTAACGACACAGTTGCAAATGTTTTTGACGCAATCGGAATTGATGTTTCAACAAAGGGTATCGCTCATTATCTTACAGACAAGAGCTACGGCAGAACATATTCAACCGCAGCTGCAACTCTTAAGAAGACAAAGAGCTGGAAAAAGGTTAAGTCACTCAACTGGGGCTTCTCAAACGGCTCATCAAAGGCTAAAGAAGGATTTGTAAACGGCCTTGCCGCTGTACTTCGTCCTCTTAACGATGTACTTTCAATTTTCCTTGCAGAGGGTACTCTTTCTCTCAAGAATACCGACCTTAAGGGAGTCCTTAAAGCAATTAATGTTAAAGGCTCTACAAACATTGCAAAGGACAGCGAATACGGCTGCAAGCTTACTTACATTATCAAGAACGGCGTTGTTGAACTTGATGTAAGAAGCAATGTAAAGACCGGCTCAAATCACAAAAATGTTACAAATGTAGTTAAGTTTGACCTCAATTCGGTTATCAACCAAATTCAGTCAATGATTGACAAGAACTCAACACTTAACTTCGGCACAAACGGATACGAAAGCGCAATCATTCCTGTACTTGAAGCATTTATGTGCGACAATGTTAAAACATACTCACAGTACAAGAAAGATTACAAGAAGGCAAAAGATAACCTTCTCATCAACATCTTTAACCCAATCGTTTCATTTGTTGGCGACGCAGTAGACGCTCCGTTTGACACAATCTCAAAGGTACTTCCTAATGTTGCTTACTTCATCGAAAGCAACGGTATCGCTCAGGTTGTAGGTAATCTCCTTGCTCCGATTACTGCCAAGAACGGAATCCTCGGAATTCTCAGCAAGCACGGCATCAATGTTGACAAGATTATCAAGCAACTCACAGGCGGCGACCTCGGCGAGTTAGTAACCAACCTCCTCGACCTCAAGGTTGACTTCCATCTTGAGCTTACACACCTTGAAAAGTGCAACATTCAGGACATCATTGTTCCTCTTGTAAATTCACTTATCAAGAAAACCGGAATTAAAATCCCGAGCATCAGCTTTGCTAAGATTGCAAGTCTCGGCACAATCAGCACTAAATCAAGTGCAGCCAAGAATGCAAACGGCAAATACACAACAAAGCAAGTTAAGGCTGACCAAGGCAAGGTTCTTATCACAGTTCTTAGATACCTTTCAAAGGTACTCAATAAGAATCACAACGCTATCAAGAAGATTATCCTTAACATTGAAACAGACAAGAAGAAGCATATTAAGCTCAGCGCCAACAAGACAGTATCAAGCATTTTGACAGTTGTATTCAACCAGCTTGGTATTGCAGGTCAGGATGACCTCGTTCACACAGTATTCTATCTCTTGAACGGTCAGGCAAACAATGTATTCTTCGACTACACAAACTTCAAGTATAAGGACAGCAGCTTTACATTCGGCGACCTTGATGAGGACTTCTGCCGCACACTTGCTCCGATGCTTGACGGTCTCGTAACAGGCCTTCTCACAGACAAGGGCGGTCTCCTCGGTCTTGTAACCGATATGGTTTATAAAGATGACATTATCAGTTCACTTGCTGTAGGTCTTTATAAAGCAGTTGAGGGCGTTAAGATTAACGACTCAACATCACTCACATCCTTACTTGCTCAAACAGGAATTGACTTCTCAACATCAAATGTTGCGTCACTCCTTACTAATGAAAAGTACGGCAAGACATATGCTGCAGCAGCAAGCGTAATCAAGAACGCAGGTTCTTGGTCAAAGGTTAACAAGAACTCACTCGTTTGGGGCGTAACCGACAGACAAAGCTTCTTGCATGCACTCACAGCAGTTCTTCGTCCGATTTACGGCGTGCTTGATGTTCTTCTCAACAGCAAGTCGCTCGGCTTATTCAATCTTATAAGCGTTCCGGGCTCAGACGGCTACTCATCAGTAATCGTTCCTCTCCTTGAGGCATTCGGTTGCTACAATGTTAAAACACAATATCAGTACAGAGAAGATATCTTCAACGAGTATGACAATATCCTTCTTGACATCCTTAATCCTCTTATGGATAAGGTAGAGGATATTCTCCTTGCTCCGGTTGAAACTCTTGCTGACATTCTTCCAAACCTTGCTCTCTTCTTTGCAAATGACGGTTTGCTCCAGGTTATCGACAATCTCCTCACCGCAGTATCATCTCTCCTTGATTCACTTAAGTCGGTTGTTGATGTAAATGCTCTTCTTAAAGCACTTAATTTTGACCTCAACAAGCTCACTGCAAAGGCAGGCTTGAACTTAGGCATTAAGCTTAACATTTATGACCTTAAGGGCACACTCAAACCGCTCATCGGTGCAGACAATGTTGTAGGTCTTATCAACAAGATTCTCCCAATCATCAAGATTAAAGGCTCACCTCTCGGTCTTGAGCTTCCTGAGATTGATTGGCTCGAACTTGCAAGCCACGGCAAAGTTGTTCTCAACGCTGCTTCACAGGCTGCAACACACGGCAGCAGAATTTATGTTAAGTCCGATCAAGACGAAACACTTATCGCTGTTCTCAGATACTTGATTGACACAATCAACTACAAGGGCAACTACGATATAATCGTTAAGCTCATCGGCGGACTTATCGGCGGCGCAGACAGCGGTATATCAGACACCATCAGCCAGGTACTTGGAATGGTTAAGGGCGATTCAGACACAGTTATTAAGAAATTGGTTGATCTTCTTCAATCACTTGCTTAATTAACAGCTGATAGTTAAACAAAAAACGGCAGGTCGAAAGACCTGCTGTTTTTTTGTGCCTATATATAATGTAATAATACTATATAATATATAAATTATAATAATTAGCTTCAAATCAGCCGATATATTAATGATATAATATATAAATTAAAAAATGCCCTTGTAACAAGGGCGTTTTTTTAGTATAATAAATTTATGTTATCTTTGTGGGTCGCGACAAATTTCGACCCGCATTTATCGGTGGTGAAACAATGCTCGGAAAATATGTTAGAGTCAGGGTGACAAACCCAATCGGCTCTGATGATGGGGCGGGCTTCACTTATCCTTTGAATTACGGCACAGTTTATTCAAACGAAAATCAAACTGCATTCATAATGGGAATACACCATCCTGTTCGCAATTTTGACGGACGAGTTATCGCCGTTCTCAGCGACAGACGAAACAAAAAATTCATTTGGATTGTGGCTCCGAAAAGCACCCGCTTCATTATCAACGATATAAAGCAATATATTAATTTGAAAAAGGATTTTCCAACCTATTCGCTTGAATGTCTTTACGAAAGCAGTTGCGGCGCAGTCGTGTTCAGAGATATTAGAGGTGAGGTGCGCTATCTTTTAATTAAAAACAAGCGCTCTGCCCATTGGGGCTTTCCAAAAGGTCATATCGAAAAGGGCGAAACAAAAAAGCAAACCGCATGTCGCGAGGTGCTTGAGGAAACAGGTATTCATCTTAATATAATCGACGGCTTTGAAAGCGTGTCAAAATATAAAATTAAGGACAAGATTGAAAAACAGGTTTCAATTTTTGTCGGCACAACAAAGGATGTAAATACTGTCATTCAGCCTGAGGAAATCGAGGATTATATTTGGCTGACATATGACAGAGCAATGAGCCTTTTGAAATTTGACAACGACAAAAACATTTTAAGCTCCGCTCATACCTTTTTGAACGAAAACAATTATATTTAAAGCATTAATTAATAGAATGAATAGAGAAGAAAAATATTTAATATCAATTTGCAATGCTTATTTAAATCGGCAAACACTAAATCTTGATAAGAGCGTTGATTATTCAAGGCTCTTTTCTGTTTGCAGGGAGCAAAATTTGATTGCCGTTGCATTCAGCGTAATCAAAAACGCCGCAAACAAAGATATTGTGCCAAGCGATATATACAGCCTTTTTGAAAACGGTTTTTATGAAACGATAATGCGCTTTGACGACCAAACAAAGGTGATGACACAGCTTGACGATGCGCTCTGCAAAAACAAAATACGCCATGTTTTTTTCAAGGGCGCCAAAATTCGCATATACTACCCCGTTCCCGAGGTAAGGGCTATGGGCGATATTGATGTGCTTATCGACGAAAAAAACCGTGATTTGACAAAGCAGACGCTTTTAAACAGCGGATTTGAAATCAAAAATGCCAACGGCCCCGTTTTTGATTATGTCAAGGACGGCGTGCTCATTGAGGTGCACACAAAAATCATCAGCGGCAAAGTCGGCAACAGCAATGCGGAAAACGGCTTTCTCGACGCTATTAATTATGCCGAGTTTGACGAATACCGCGGCAAGTTCGACCCAAGCTATCATTTTGCGTATTTAATCACTCACATTGCGCACCATTTTTGGTTTTACGGCGCAGGAATCAAGCTTATACTTGATTTGGCGGTTATGGAGCGCAAATTTGATATTGATTATGACGAGGTGCTCGCATTTCTCGACAATATCGGACTTTGCGAGTTTGCCAAATTGATTTTGACGGTTTGCAATAAATGGTTCGGCAGCGGCAAAGATTACGGTATCGACACATCAATGACTGAGGAGTTTTTGTCCTCGTTCGGCGCATTCGGCAACGCAAACAGAAACACTGCCGCAGTTGTTGAGCGCAAAGAGCTTGAAAGCGGCAAAAAACCGTCAAAATTCAAAACGAAATTAAGACTGCTTTTTCCATCATACACGAAGATGAAGGATTTGCCGTACATCAAATTCATAAACGGCAGGCCGCGGCTTCTTCCCCTTGCCTGGATTTGCAGAATTTTTTATAACCTAAAGCATCGACGCGACTTTGTTGCATCGACCGTGGCTGAAATCGGCACTGCCGAATCATTCGAGGCGGCACAGCGTGAACTTGACTATTTTAAGGAGATCGGTTTGTTATGACATTTTTAATCATACTTGCTGTTATTTTAATAATCGCAATAATTGTCTTTGCCATATGGTTTGCCGCAATGAAGGCAGACGGCAAATGCCCGATTTGTGCGCTCAAGCACCTCGGCTCGTCAAAGCTGACAATAGATATTGAAAACGAGGATGATTATGACAACGGCGTTTCCCCTTCTCCGCTGATGGGCTGGTCAAGCTGGAACACACTGCGCAACCATATCGACGAGGACACCATAATTGAAACAGCAAAGGCAATGAAAGAAACAGGGCTTGCCGACGCAGGATATAAATATGTAAACCTTGATGACTGCTGGCACAGTTCAATGCGTGACAAAAACGGCATGCTCCAAGGCGACCTTGAATCGTTCCCCTCAGGCATTGAGGGCTTGTGCAAAAGAATAAACGCGCTCGGACTTAAAACCGGCATTTATTCGTCAAACGGCACACTCACCTGCGAGGATTTGCCCGCATCGCTCGGCAACGAGCTTTTGGATGCAAAAACCTTTGCGTCATGGGGTATTGAATATCTCAAATACGATTTTTGCCACAACAAAAAAATATCCGGCTTATCGCCGATGATTGAATATCTCGACATTAACAAGCCGGGTGAAAGAGCAAGCATCCGCCTGACTCCCGAAAAGGCGGCGTACACAGGCATGGCAAGAACAGTAAAATGTAATGTGCCGAGCGGCAAGGCAATGGCTTATTTAAACCACAATGCAGGCACTGCGTCGTTTGAATTTGACGCACCCGTTTCGGGCAAATATATTCTCACCGTTCACTATCACAAGGCAAAGCTCAACTCACGCCAATACTTGCAGGTTGTAATAAACGGAACGGTTTACGAGCTGTTTTTCCCAAACGGGAGATCGTTTACACCCGATGCAAGACTTCAAGCCGAAATTCAGCTTGAAAGCGGCGTAAATACGCTTGTTTTGCAAAATCCGATAGTAACCAAGGCTGACTCGGCATACACTCAATACAAGCGAATGAGTGACGCACTCAAAACCGCGTCGTACGAATGGGCAAAGCTGACCGGCGGAGAAATCAAACCAATCACATTTTCAATATGCGAATGGGGATTTTCAAAGCCGTACATTTGGGGCGCAAAGGCAGGCAATATGTGGCGCACAACGCCCGATATTGCACCGAATTGGTTTAGCATTTTACATATTTACAATCACAATATCAAGCTTTATAAATACGCAAGACCGGGACATACAAACGACCCCGATATGCTCGAGGTCGGAAACGGAAAGCTCACATTTGAGGAAAACAGGTCGCATTTCACCCTTTGGTGTATGATGGCGGCACCGCTTGTGCTCGGAAACGACATCAGAAAACTCCTTGACGGCACAAACGACAGCAAGGTTATACTTGACATTGTTACAAACAAAAGCCTCATTTTAATCGACCAAGACCCGCTTATGAAGCCGGCTAAAAAAATCGGCAAGCAAGGCTCGGTTGATATTCTTGCAAGGCCGCTAAACAACGGCGACACTGTTGTTTGCTTTTTCAACAAATCAAAAAAGCCAAAGTCCGTTGAACTTAATATTGACGATTTGGCAAACGAGGAATATCTCGGCTTTGAAAAAGCGGCAGATTATCAAATCCACAATTTGTGGGACAATGATTACACGCATAACGATGCTATTTCTACAAACATTCCGCCGCACGGTGTAAAAGTTTTCAGAATTTCGCAATAAAATTAAATAACACATAAGAAAACAGCGTATGCAGTTCAACACACTACATACGCTGTCTTTTGTTTTCTTTGATTTTAACATATAAAACCGAGCCGATTATCGAAAGTAAAAGCACGACAAACGGCATCAAATAGCGCCAAAGCTCACTGTTTAGCTCAATCATACCGAGTAAGGCGAAAATCATCGGGTGGAACAAATAAACATAAAGCGAGTATTTGCCGCCGAGTTTTTCAACAGGCGACGATATTTCCCTGTCCTCATACACTACGCACAGCATAAACACGCCGCCGACAAGCAAAATCGAGGTGTAATACAGGCACGGAGTCCATCTTGCATACACTGACTGCTCAACGATACTGCCTATCGCACCTGCAACCGTGAACGGCAAAGCAAACTTAACGCCGAGGCGCTTAATTCTTTTCTTGTGCTTAAACAGCAGATTTCCGAGCAAAAAGAACGGCAAGCCCTCTAAATACGCGTTTCTGTAAAAGCATGTCGGCACGGCTTTGCCGAACAAATCAGCCGCGTGCAGTAAAACATAAAATGCAACAAACAATATCGGCATCAGCCGATAAAATACCCCAAGCAAATTAAGCTTGTTTATCACATAATACAAGCCATAGCAATACAAAAGCGCAAAGAAAAACCACAACGCCGTATTTATCGCATCCGTATTATTAAAAATTAAAAATTGAAACAGCCAATCGACGGTGAATTTTCCTGTCCACGCATAAAATGACGACTGTGTGAGCAAAAGTTTCACCAAATCCCACACAATATACAGCACCACTGCGCCGATTGACAGTCTTGCGATATGCCTTATTTTCTGCGGCAGGCGTTCAAAGAGCCTTTGTCGGTCGTCGTAAAAGCAAAAATAGCCCGACACCATAAAGAACAGCGGCACAGCCGCCCTTGCAATGCTTATCACATACCTTCCGACCGGTGGCGGAAATTGGCAGTGTATAAATACAACAAGAATGCACGCAACGCCTTTTGCAAAATTAAGACATTTATTTATCTTTTTTTCAGCCATAAAATCAAAGCCTAACGGGTATTCCCTTTTCGTTTAAATATTTTTTCAGCTCGGGAACAGGAAGTTCGTTAAAATGGAAGAGGCTTGCCGCAAGCACAGCGTCGGCCTTGCCCTTTGTGAAAGCATCGTAAAAATGCTCTGCCTTGCCTGCACCGCCCGATGCAATAACGGGAATGCCTACATTTTCGCTGACAACGGCGGTAAGTTCTATATCGTAGCCGTTTTTCTGACCATCGCAGTCCATGGAAGTGAGCAAAATTTCGCCTGCGCCTCTGCGCTCTGCCTCAATCGCCCATTCAACGGCATCAATACCCGTCGGGATTCTGCCGCCGTTGAGATATACCTCCCAGCCGCCGTTTTCGCGCCTTTTTGCATCAATCGCACACACAACGCACTGCGAGCCGAATTTATACGCCGCCTCGTTGATTAAATCGGGATTTCTTACAGCCGCTGAATTAACGCTGATTTTGTCAGCTCCTGCACGCAAAAGCTCCTTAAAATCGTCAACGGTTTTGATGCCGCCGCCGACAGTAAACGGAATAAACACTGTGTTTGCAACGCGCGACACAATGTCAACCATCGTGCTCCTGCCCTCGTGAGTAGCTGTAATATCCAACAAAACAAGCTCGTCCGCGCCCTGCCTGTCATACGCCGCGGCGCACTCAACCGGGTCGCCTGCATCTCTCAAATCTACAAATGAAACGCCCTTTACAACTCTGCCGTTTTTGACATCAAGGCAAGGGATAATTCTTTTTGCATACATGGCTCAATCCTCCGCTTCCATAAAGTTTTTGAGCAGTCGAAGTCCCGTTTCACTGCTTTTTTCGGGGTGGAACTGTGTTGCGCAAACCCTGCCCTTTTGAATTGCACATTCAATTTCAACGCCGTATTGAGCCGTTGCCGCAACAACATCCGCGTCGGCGTTCTTAAGATAATACGAATGAACGAAATAGAAATAACTGCCGTCCTTAATACCGTTGAAAATGCCGTCGGTTTGCTTCAGGTTGATTGAATTCCAACCAATATGCGGAACCTTAAGTCCGTTTTCGCTCGGAATTTTGACAATATCACCCTTAAAAATGCCGAGTCCCTCAACACCGGGAGTTTCGTCGCTCTTTTCAAACATAAGCTGAAGACCGAGGCAAATGCCGAGAAAATGTTTTTCTCCCGACGCCGCCTGTTTAATTATGTCCTCAAGTCCACGCTCCCTGATTGATGCCATGGCATCGCCGAACGAGCCTACACCGGGAAGAATGACATGGGAGGCAGAGAGAATTTTTTCTCTGTCCATAGTAATTTCGCTTTCGTATCCAAGAAAATCAAGCGCTTTTTTGACGCTTTGCAGATTTCCGGCACCGTAATCAATGATTGCAACCATAATTATTTACCTTTCTTGCCGCAAAATAAGAAATTTTTAAAATAATTTAATATATAATAGCATATTTATTTGACAAATACAATTTATAATGGTAAAATTAATAAGTCAAAAATGCAGCGGTACCGAAGAGGTCATAACGGCATGGACTCGAAATCCATCGTGCGTTTCGTGCGCCCGTGGGTTCAAATCCCACCCGCTGCGCCACAAAAAGCCTGTAATCAAGTCGATTTCAGGCTTTTTTCTTTTTCTCAAGTTTTATAAAATCAAACTCTACAAAAATCATCGAAGTTTCACCTCTGCCGGGTTTCTGCCGGCGAGTTTGCTTTGTTTGACAAACGATTTTATACCTGCTATACTTACCAAGTACGAATATACAAAATAAAGTATTACATGGAGACACAACCTATGCCCGCAAAAAAACACATTGAACTGATTGATATTCTAAAAGGCATTGCAATTCTATCTGTTCTATTATGCCACTCTATCATTGTTTATCCAATTAACTTGGAAGCAATTCCGTGGTGTTTATCTATTAAATTATTTGTAGATGCGTACCAAATGCCCATGTTTTTTATCATTTCCAGTTTTTTGTGCACTTATCATGAAAAGCACTACGGACAATACCTTCTTTCTCGAACAAAGCGCATTTTGGTTCCCTATGTTGTTTTCAGTACAATTGCCACTGTGTGCAAAATCGCCGGTAGTAGTATTGTTAATAGACAAGTCGACTTAAAAAGCGCTGTCTTTCAACTTTTCTTTCAGGGCTATTCATCGGGCACCTATTGGTTTTTATACACGCTGTTTGTACTGTCTGCATTGGCGCCTCTGTTCTTAAAACTGATTCAAAAAAGTTCTTTATTCGGCATACTGCTGATTGGCATCTTTGTTGCAATTTCCGCAGCCTTTGACATAACCAGCATTTGCAGTCTTAACAATGTCATTTATAATGCTACATATTATATCATCGGCATAATGCTAAAGTCGTTCGACTTTCAAAAGGTAAAGCAAAAGAAGCGCCTTCTTTGTCTCACGCTCGGCAGCGTACTTTTATTTGCACTGTCGTTTGGCGTACTGCGCCACTATGCGCCGGGCGTTTATGATTGTATCGGCAAGTATATTTCTGCGCTCACCGCCTGCACTTGCATCGCAGGATTTTTTACGCTGGTCAAAGTACCGTCCGCAATCAGAAAACCACTGATATTCAGCGGTAAATACTCGTTGCAAATTTATCTTCTCAACGGCTTTCTGATGACTGGCAGCCGCTGGCTTTTTGTAAGCAAACTCGGCATCACCAATCCGATACTGGTTATCCTTTTGATTTTCACTTTCTGTTATTTAATCAGCATCGTTGTATCCAAAATTATGGACAGCAACAATCTGTTTCGTTTTCTATGCGGACTAAAAGTACGAAAAAAAGCACCCTTAAAGGATGCAAAATAACTATATTAGTGCAAACATAAGTAATTCAAAAGTGCCAAGAAAAATCCCAAAGTGTCAAGTTGACGCTTTGGGAGTTACTTTTTGATACTTTGGAGTATTATTTCATCATTGATGATAGGAAAAGAATGCTTAAACAATCATAACCACCGGTTGAACCGGTGGTTATGATTTTATTTAAAGCATTTTAATTATTATTCATCCAAGAGTTTTTGGAGGAAGCTTTTGCGATTGTTTATAAACATTTCGGTAATCTTATAGCTGTCGGTTTCCTCGTAGGTGCATGTATGTATTTTGCTGTTGTCAAAGCAAAATATTTGAGCATTGGGAATACCCAACAAAATCGGAGAATGTGTAGCTATAATGAATTGCGCGCCATCATTTGCGCATTTGTATATCTGCGTCAGCAATGTCAACTGCCTTTGCGGAGAAAGGGCTGCCTCCGGCTCGTCGAGCAAATACAAGCCGTTTGACTTAATATTGTCTTGTGCCAAATCCAAAAAACTTTCTCCGTGTGACTTTTTGTGATATTGCATTGACGGGTGCGCAATGTCGGCATATTTTTCTTCTTGGGTGGCAACATTATAAAAACTTTCCGCTCTCAAAAAATATCCCCATTTTTCTTTTCTGTAGCCCTTTGCAATTCGTATTGCATCGCATAATTCGGAATGAGAATCATAAGTTGAAAAAACATAGTTTTTTGTGCCGCCCTCGGGATTAAAACCGTGTGCAACGGCAATTGCCTCAAGCAATGTCGATTTTCCCGTTCCGTTTTCGCCTACAAACAGCGAAACGGGGCTTTGAAATTCGATTTTTTCTACATCACGCAAGGACTCAATAGTCCTGATGTAGCTGTTTGGCTCTATTTCATTCCATTCAAACAGTACTCCTTGTATAAATAAGTTGTTCAAGCTCGTTCCCCCAAATCGTTTATAAACAAAATTTAACAAAACATAACTATAAGCTTTGCGGCTATTACTACGGATATGAGCGCGATGGGATATGTTGCGGCGTATGCCGTTGCAATATCCTCCGTGCCCGAAACCTGAATGAGTGTGCCGAGCGCAGGTGTTGAGGTCATACCGCCGGTAATCGAGCCGAGATTGTTAAGGAGCGGCAATTTGAGAACATATTTTGCAAACAGAAAGCCGATAATCATTGGAATGAGTGTCATCAACACGCCGTAGAAAAGATATTTTGCGTTGAAAACCTCAACGAATTTTGCGCCGCCCGAGATTCCGGCACCGATAAGGAAAAACATAAGCCCAAGCTCACGGAACACACGAAGTGTGCTCCCCTTCGGCATTATGCTGATTTTTCCTATTCTGCCGAAATGACCCATAACAAGCGAAACGAGAATACAGCCGCCCGTTGTCGTGAGCGAAAAGCCCTTGTAGCTGATTGAACCGATAATCATGCCAAGGACCGCTGCAAGCGCAAACGGCATTATGCCGAACGAATCAAATTCGATAAGCTTGCCGTTATAAATTCTTTTACTGCCGCCGTCGCTGTCGGCGGTAATTTTTTTGACCTCTTCTTCCATATTTGCTTTTGCAAATTTGGGAACAAGCTGAACAAAAAGAACAACACCTATAACGCCGAACAAATATGCAATGCCGTAGCCTACGGAAACAAAATCCTCATACTGCGGTCCTACGGCATCCTTTGCCGCGGAGAATGCCGGTGTACTCGTGAGCGCGCCCGACAGCAGACCGACAAGGATTGCTTTAAACTCCTCATGTTCGTGGACTGTATCGCCCTTACCGAGCATAATACAAATGACGCAAACAATACTTGCGGACAAAATAATTATAAGTCCGAGGCAAACATACGATTTAAAATTCTTTTTCAAATTTTTGAAAAAGGTCGGTCCTGCAATAAAGCCGACCGAAGTAACGAACAGCACAAGCCCTATGTTATCGACATTTTTTAATGCCTCCTTGACGAAGGTTTCATCCGTCATTGTAAGCTCGTGCGTCAAATTGCTGTAGCAAAAACAGCCGTAAAGAAGGGCAATTACAAACACGCCTGCCGTGCCCAAATCAACGCCCTTGACAGTAATTCGTCCCAAAATGTAGCCCAATGCCGCAATTGCAAATACACTGAGGGTTAAAAAACTAACTGCGTGAATACTGAGTATTCCGTTAAACAGTTCCATAAAATCCTCTATTCTTTGATGAAATCGGGCAAAACAGCTCTTGCCGTTTTGCCCGTGGGTAAATGATTAACTTTTATTTTACCTCAAAACGAGGGTTGCCGTGAGTATAGCGCGGAAGAAGTTTCGGAGAAACAACATCCGTTTCGATTCCGGCAGATTTGATTTGCTCCTCAAAATCATCAACATGCTTAAGAGTAAGCTCGCCGAGCTCAACCTCTTTTGATTTTGCGGATGCGGTTTTTCCTGCATTTCTGCCGAAAACAATAATATCAAGCAACGAGTTGCCCATAAGTCTGTTTCTGCCGTGGATGCCGCC
Source organism: Oscillospiraceae bacterium (assembly GCA_003526845.1). Lineage (GTDB taxonomy): Bacteria > Bacillota > Clostridia > Oscillospirales > Acutalibacteraceae > Eubacterium_R. The sequence goes on along the minus strand of DPVM01000008.1, from coordinate 77,870 downwards.
GACTGCCTCGCCTGCAACATAAAGGTTTTCGATATTTGTCATACCGTCTGCCGAAATGTTAAGACCGCCGTTTTGATAGTGAAGTGTTGGATAAACGAGAATAGGCTCCTTGCGAATATCAATGCCGTATTTGCCGAACATTCTCATCATGGCAGGAATTCTCTTTTCAATCGTGCCCTCGCCGCCCTTAATCTCAATCATCGGGGTGTCGAGCCAAACGCCGACTCCGTCGTCCGTATGAACGCCGTTGCCTCTTGCCGTACATTCACGAATAATGGATGCGGCAGAAACATCACGGGTTTCAAGCGGATGCATAAATACTTCGCCGTTTACATTGACAAGCTTTGCGCCGAGCGAACGAACTTTCTCCGTAACAAGAGCACCGAAAATCTGCTCCGGATAAGCCGCACCTGTCGGGTGATACTGAAGAGTGTCGGCATAAAGGAGTTTTGCACCGGCTCTGTAACCTAAAATAAGACCGTCGGCAGTTGCACCGTAGTGGTTTGATGTCGGGAAACCCTGATAATGGAGTCTGCCTGCGCCGCCTGTCGCGATAATGACTGTTTTAGCCTTTGCAACAAGAAGCTCGCTTGTTTCCATATTCATAAGAACTGCGCCTGCTGCCTTGCCTTCGCTGTCCTTAATAATCTCAATTGCGGCTGTAAAATCAACAATCGGAATTTGTCTGTTTTGAACCTCGTCGCGAAGAGTACGCATAATCTCTGCACCCGAATAGTCCTTTGCGGCGTGCATTCTTTTTCTTGATGTTCCGCCGCCGTGAGTTGTAATCATTGTGCCGTCGGGTGCCTTGTCAAATTCAACGCCCAAATTGTTGAGCCACTGAATAGCCTCGGGAGCCTCGGTAACGAGCTTGTAAAGCAGCTCCGGCTTTGCGGCAAAGTGACCGCCGCCGAAAGCGTCGATATAGTGGATTGCAGGCGAATCGTTTGGCTTGTCGGCAGCCTGAATACCGCCCTCTGCCATCATTGTGTTTGCGTCGCCCATACGAAGCTTTGTTACAATCATGGTTTTTGCGCCGTTGTTATCAGCCTCGATAGCCGCAGATGCACCTGCACCGCCGCCGCCGATAATAAGCACATCAACATCGTAATCGGGATTTGAAAGGTCCACGCTGTCGGGTTTAATTCTTGAATGAGCCTGCAAAAGCTCGGCAAGCTCGCATGGCACTTTTTCGCCGGCATTGGCACCGATTTTAAGGACGCTGAACTGATCCTCCTTGTAATCGGGGTGGAAAGTTGCGAGAAGAGTATCCTTTTCGTCCGCTGTCATTCTGCGCGGCTCGAAATATGTGTTTCGCTCTCTTGCCTCGGCAACTTTTTTCATTGAATCAAGCATTTCTTTATTATACATATCGGCACCTCCTTACTTCTCAATCTCTCTGTTGTTATAAAGCTCTTTAATCTCGTCAAGCGGCTTTTGCATAAGGTTTTGAATAAGTTCCTCAAATGTGCCGTCCTTGATTTCCTGAACTCTTTCTGTCAAATGCTTGCTTTCGGGAGCAAGATATTTGCCGTTGAGTCGTCTTGCAAGCAATGCAACCTGCGGATGACTGATTCCTGCCGGGCAACGCGACGAACAAACGCCGCACATTACGCAGTCAAAACTCTCCTCGGCACACTTTTCGTATTCGCCTCTTTGAGCATATGCAATATATTGCATAACATTAAGACCCTGTGTGCACGCATTTGTGCAGGCATTACAGCCGACGCATGCATAAATCTCGGGATAAAGCTGCATCATAATCTGCTCTGTCGGCTTAACTTTTTCAATATCATACGGTTGCTTGATAAGCGGGAAGAACGGAAGAGTTGCGATATACATATCGTTTTCAACCTTTGTTTGGCATGCAAGGCAAGCTTTAAGCTCTCTGTCGCCCTTAACCCTGTAAATTGTTGCGCAGGCGCCGCAGAAGCCGTTTCTGCATCCGCAACCTCTTTTAAGCTGATAGCCTGCGTATTCCATAGCGTTCATTATTGTAAGATTTGATGGCACTTCGTATTTTTTGCCGAACAAATAGATATTTACCATTTCTTTTTCCATCTACGCATCCTCCTATTAATACTCGGTCGGCATTTCGTCAAGCTGGTCACAGCGGAAAACAGGACCGTCTTTACAAACGTATTTATCGCCGATGTTGCATCTGCCGCATTTGCCGACACCGCATTTCATTTTAAGCTCCATTGTGGTGTAAACCTGGGTTTTGTCAAATCCAAGTTCAACAAGACCCGTAAGTGTAAACTTAATCATAATAGGCGGACCGCAGATTACAGCCGTTTTGTTTGTATCAAAGCCGAGTTCCTTAACATAGTTGGGAACAAAACCGACATGACCGTCCCAACCCTCCTGCTCTCTGTCGATGGTGAGATAAACATTGATGCCGTCCTCTTTGCACCATTCGTCGATAATCTCCTGATAATCAACAAGATCATCTGCCGAGCGTGAGCCGTAAACAATATCAATCTTGCCGTATTTTTCTCTGTTGGCACGGCAGTAATTGATTACGGAATGGAGCGGAGCAAGACCGATACCGCCGGCAATGAAAAGCAAATCCTTGCCGACAAACTCGGTATCAACCGGGAAACCGTTGCCGTACGGACCTCTGATAGTGATTTGCTGACCTACCTCCATTTCGTGGAGCCAGGTTGTGAGGCAACCGCACTTTTTGATGCTGAATTCCATATAATCCTTTGTAGTTGGTGAGGAAGTGATTGAAAACATTGCTTCGCCTGCACCCGGGATTGAGAGCATTGCACACTGACCGGGGATATGCTCAAACGCTTTTCCGCCGCCCAACGCAGTGACTCTGAAGGTCTTGACATCGGGTGTGTCAACTCTTATATCGGTAACCTCGCCGATTACCGGAATTAATGTTTCGTTATTCATCACACATTCACCTCCAATGCCTTTGCCACCTTAACAATATTCATTGAAATCGGGCATTTTGCAAGGCATCTGCCGCAGCCGACGCAACCGAATTCGCCGTTATTGTTATCGGGGAAATACACAAGCTTGTGCATAAATCTTTGTCTGAAGCGCTGAAGTTGAGTTGTACGCGGATTGCCGTGAGCCATCTTCGTGAAGTCGGAATACATACAGCTGTCCCAGCATCTGAATTTTTTAATACCGTTTCCGGTATCAAACTCGCGAATATCGTAGCACTGACAAGTCGGGCAAACGAAAGTGCATGTGCCGCAACCGAGGCAAGCCTCAGAAAGGCCGGACCACTTGTCGCTGTTGAAATAGTCAAGCAAATCGTTGTCCTTCATATGCTCAAAACTTACCTTTGCAAGCGGAAGCTTTTTCATAACTGCGTTAATAGCGCTTTTTGCATCGTCAACAGCTTTTTCGTCTGCCGATTCAAGAACCGAGGAAACCTTTTCGAGCAATGCATTGCCTTTGTCTGTTGCGCCTTGCAAATAAAGTTCGTCGCCGATTTTCCAAGCCTTGACATCGCCCTCGGGGTCTGCCGCATTTATGCCGAAACTTTGGCAAAAACAGGTTTCCTCGGGTCTGCCGCAGGCAAGCGAAATAATCGTGCCGTGGTCGCGTCTGTTTTTATAATAGGAATCAATCGGGTCTGCAAGATACACCTTGTCAAGAATCGAGAACGAACGGACATCGCACGCTCTTACGCCGAAGATAACGAAATCCTCACACTCTTCTCTTGTATCTGTAATCTCGATTTTTTTGTCTTTCATTTTTACATCGTAAAGATTTTCTGTCTGTGGGAAGAAAAAATCTTTAGCCGAGCGGTTAGTGTTAAGCTTTTGAGTAAGCTCAACGCCGTCCTTATATTCGGCAAAAACCGCAATATCGTCCTTATCGGTCGGAACATAAAGTTTTTCAACCGATGAAATTGCGTTAAAGAGCGCCGAAATTTTACCAAATGCGATTTTATACATTATTCGGCACCTCCTCTTTCATAAACAACGCTTGGCTCGCAATCGTCATATGTAAAGTTAACAAGAGGCGGCTTTGTTTCCATATCTGCGCCTGCCTGATATTCACCGTAAAGCTCGTTTGCATCCTTGATGAATTTGCGGTTGAGCAGGTGAAGCGGAATATGCTGTGGGCACACGCGTGAGCATTCGCCGCAGTCTGTGCATCTGCCGGCAACATGGAATGCGCGGATAATATGGAACATATTTTCCTCAAAACTGTTAGCTGCCGCCTTTTGCGCAACACCCGAATTGTCGTTGTCAAACACACATTTTTCACATGTGCAGGCAGGGCAAACATTTCTGCATGCGTTGCAACGGATGCATTTTGAAAGTTCGTTTTGCCAAAAAGCGAAACGCTCGTCGGGAGTCATTGCCTCGAGCTTTGCAACCAAGTCAAAGCGGTTGCAATCCTCGTTAACCTCGCCGTTTTCGCCGATAAGCTCGTCATAAACAACAACCTTTTTGCTCTTGCAGGAGAGGCAACGCTCTGCCATAACCTCATATTTCGGGAATTTGACGGTGCCGTCATAAATCGTATCGACAACGATATTTGTATCGTCCTCGCCGACGCTTGAAATGCCGCTTATTCCCTTTTCTTTGATTTTTTCAATATCTGTCTTGCCGTAGCATGCAATGCCGATGATGTAAACATTTTCTCTTATAACTCTGTGCTCTTTCATAAGCTCCTGAAAGCTGTATGAATCGCAAGGCTTGAGAAATACGAGAATTTTGCCTTCCTTTCTGCTTTCCTTTACAAGATATTTCGAAAGGTTTGCAGCCGCAAAGCTGTTGTAAACAAAATCGTTTTCAAGCTCCTGTGCGGTGGTGAACACTGCCGGAGTAATATCATATTCAAACTCGCCCGTTTTCCAGCCGAGAACTCTGTTTACGGTGCCGTCGAGGAGGAGTTCTTTCGCACGAGAAATCATTTTGTCTTGCATCTCAAATCCTCCAATCTTTTGTTTTCACCGAGGGCAATTATTGTTTCAACAAAGCTGTTCATTGTTTCGGCGAACTTTTGACCCTCTGCGGCAGAAACCCATTCTACTCTTGTTCTGCCCTTCTCTATGCCGAGATAATCAAGCATTGAGAAAAGGAGAGTCATTCTTCGTCTTGCATAATAATTTCCTGTTGTATAGTGGCAGTCGCCGGGATGGCAACCGCACATAATAACGCCGTCTGCACCGCGCTGAAATGCTCTGAGTATAAACATCGGGTTTACACGGCAGGAGCACGGAACACGGATAATCTTAATATCGGCAGGATAGTTAAGACGGTTTGTGCCTGCAAGGTCTGCGCCTGCGTATGAGCACCAGTTACAGCAGAAGGCAACGATTTTAGGTCTGAATTCTTTGTTTTCTTCTATCTGCATATCGCATCTACCTCCGCCATAATTTGTCTGTTAGAAAAGCCGTTCAAATCCATAGCGCCGCTCGGGCAGGCAACCGTACATGCGCCGCAACCCTGACAAACAGCAGGGTTAACGCTTGCGACACGGCGAATTGCCGTAGTTCTGTCGGGCATTCTGAACTCTTTTTCTTCATAGGTAATTGCGCCGTAAGGGCAAACCTTTTCACAGCTTGAGCAGCCGTTGCAAAGCATTTCGTCGCTGTGTGCAACGCACGGGTTGCAGGTGAGTTTATCCTTAACAAGAAGTCCAATAACCTTTGCCGCCGCGGCAGATGCCTGCGAAACGGTTTCGGGAATATCTTTCGGACCTTGGCACATACCCGAAAGGAACACGCCTGCTGTCGGTGATTCGACAGGACGAAGTTTTGGGTGAGCCTCTGTGAAGAAATCATTTGTATCCATAGATGCGGTGAGCATTGTTGCAAGGTGTCTTGCGCTTTTATCAGGCTCGACAGCGGCGGCAAGAACCACCATGTCGGCGTCGATATGAAGCTGCTCATTTGCAAGAAGGTCGGAGGCTTGAACTTTAAGTTTTCCGTTTTCGGGAACTACCTTGCCGACCATACCCTTGATATAGTGAACGCCGTATTCCTCGACAGCTCTGCGATAAAACTCGTCAAAGTTTTTGCCGGGGGTACGAACATCAATATAAAATACATAAACATCCGTGTCGGGGTATTTTTCACGGGTAAGCATTGCGTGTTTTGCGGTATACATACAGCAAACCTTTGAGCAATACGGTTTACCCTTGCTGTCAACACCGTCACAACGGGAACCTACGCACTGCACAAAAACGATTGTTTTCGGATGCTTATGGTCTGACGGTCTTAAAAGAGTGCCGCTTGTCGGTCCTGCCGCGTTCATAAGTCTTTCGTATTCAAGCGAGGTAACGACATCGGGGCTTTGAGAATACGCAAATTCGTCAAATTTTTCAACGGAAATCGGATTGAATCCGGTTGCAACAACGATTGCGCCGTATTTCGCCTCAACGAACTCGTCATTAGCATCATAATTGATAGCCTTAGCCTCGCAGACTGTTGAACAAAGGCCGCACTTGCCCGTTTTAAGTTTTATGCAGGCTGTCGGGTCGATTGTTGCAACCTTCGGAACAGCCTGAGCAAACGGAATGTAAATCGCATGGCGGTTATCCATGCCGAGATTAAATTCATTAGGTACGCGCTTCATCGGGCACTTTTCCGTGCAAAGACCGCAACCGGTGCAAATATCCTCGTTTACATATCTTGCTTTTTTCTTGATTTTAACAGTGAAGTTGCCTACGAAGCCCTTGACCTCTTCAACCTCGCTGTATGAATAAATTTTAATATTCTCCTGCTGTGCCGCCTCAACCATTTTAGGTGTCAAAATACAAGCCGCACAGTCAAGAGTCGGGAATGTTTTATCAATTTGAGCCATTTTGCCGCCGATTGTAGGTGATTTTTCAACAATATCAACCTCAAATCCTGCCTCGGCAATATCAAGCGCAGTTTGGATACCGGCAATACCGCCGCCGATAACAAGGGCTCTTTTTGTAACGGGGCTTTCGCCTGCCGTAAGCGGTGCATTGAGATGCACCTTTGCAATTGCGGCTCTGCCGAGGATTATTGCCTTTTCCGTAGCAGTCGCCATATCCTTATGTATCCACGAGCATTGCTCACGAATGTTTGCAATCTCGACCATATAAGGGTTAAGTCCAACGGATGCCGCCGCTTTTCTGAATGTGTTTTCGTGCATACGCGGAGAACACGAGCAGATTACGACGCCCGTAAGGTTATATTCTTTGATTGTGTTTTTGACAAGGTCCTGACCTGCCTGTGAACACATGTACTGATAATCGGTGGAGAAAACAACGCCCGCTTCGTTTTTCAGGGTTTCGGCAACCTTGTGAACATCCACGGTACCTGCAATGTTGCTACCGCACCAACATACAAATACGCCAATTCTTTGCATTCGCCGTTTTCCTCCTTACTTTGTATATTTTCTAAACGCACTGACGATAGCCTGCTGCGGCAAATCGTCATCAAGAATTTCGGGTATATCCTGCGGTTTAAGGTGGTTTGCACCCTGCTCGCGGATAACTGCAAGCCTTGTTGCCTCGACGATTTTTGCCGGCTCGACGCCGCGGGGGCATCTTTCAACGCAGGCAAAGCACGAAAGGCAGGTGTAAAGCGATTTTGAATTGAGCAAAGGCTCGATATTTCCGCTTTCAACCATGTAAACAAACTGATGCGGATGATATTCCATATTGTCAAACGAGGGACATGTTGCCGTGCATTTTCCGCATCGCATACATTTGCGAGCATTCACTCCGGAAATTTGAAGGATTTGCTCTTTTAATTCATTATTATTAATCATAGAGTCCTCCTTATTTAACACCGAGAGCCTCGGCAAGCACCTCTGTGAAGTACTTAACCGGAATGTCGTAATCGGTTGCGTTTTTATTCAAATTATACATGCAAAGAGGGCAGGCTGTGATAACCATTTCTGCGCCGTTGTTAACTGCGTTTTCAAGCACAGCGTTTCCCTTCGCCGTTGCAATACTTTTGTTTTCGATTGTTGTATAGCCGCCGCAGCATTCGTTACGCATTGAATACAAAACCGGTGTTGCGCCGAGCGCCTTGATGAAATCCTCCATAATTGTCGGATTTTCCGGATCGTCCATTTGCATAACCCTGCTCGGTCTCAAAAGCAGACAACCGTAGTATGCGGCTATCTTTTTGCCCTTAAGCGGATTTGCAACTTTCTTTTTGATTTCGTCAAATCCCACAACATCTCGCAGAAGTTCAAGATAATGAATAACATTTGTTTCGCCGTTGTATGGTGCGTCAAGTTTAAGATAATTGTTGACCCTTGATGCAATATCCTCATCGGTTTTCATATCATTGTTAACCTGCTTAATAACATTGTGGCACGCCGAGCACATTGTAACAAGGTCTTGATTAAGCTCCTTTGCCGTGTTCAAGGCTCTGACAGATGACAGCTTGGTTGCGATTTCATCCTTTGCCAACGGATAAACGCCGCCGCAACACTGCCAATCGGGCAGTTCCTCAAGCGTTACACCGAGAGCCTCTGCAGAAAGCCTTGCATATTTATCCAAGTCCTTTGCCTTTGTTTTCAATGTGCAGCCCGGATAATAACTATAAGTCATACCGCTATTCTCCTATTCCTATTTATCCCTTTTATCCCTGAATTTAATATTAAACCATCTGCTCGGGATGGAATACCTCGTCAAACCTTTCCTCGCTCAAGAATCCAAGCTCAACGCAGGCTTGCTTTAATGAAATATTGTCTTTATATGCCTTTTTAGCTGTTTTTGCAGCATTTTCATATCCGATATAAGGATTGAGCGCCGTAACAAGCATAAGCGAATTGTGAAGATTGTGGTTCATCTTTTCTCTGTCAGCCTTAATGCCTACTGCACAGTTGTCGTTGAATGATACCATAACCTCGCTCAAAAGCCTTACCGACTGAGTGAAATTGTAAATGATGACCGGCATAAATACATTAAGCTCGAAATTGCCTTGAGAAGCCGCAAAGCCGACAGCCGCATCGTTGCCCATAACCTGAACGGCAACCATTGTAACAGCCTCACACTGTGTCGGATTAACCTTACCCGGCATAATTGACGAGCCCGGCTCGTTTTCGGGAATTTTAATTTCGCCGAGTCCGTCTCTCGGACCGGATGCAAGCCAACGAACATCGTTAGCCATCTTCATAAGGTCAGCTGCAAGAGCCTTGAGTGCGCCGTGAGCAAATACAATCTCATCCTTTGAGGTGAGAGCGTGGAACTTGTTAGGCGCAGTGATGAACTGCTTGCCTGTAATTTCGCTGACTGCCTTTGCAACCTCAACATCAAAGCCTGCCGGAGCGTTAAGTCCCGTACCTACGGCTGTGCCGCCGAGTGCAAGCTCCTTAAGCTCGGGAAGAGCGATTTCAAGAAGTCGTCTGTCCTTTTCAAGCGACGCTCTCCAGCCGCTTATTTCCTGTGAAAACTTAATCGGCGTTGCATCCTGAAGATGAGTTCTGCCGCTTTTAACAACATCGTCATTTTCAGACTCAAGTCTTTTAAGTGTTGCGACAAGCTTGTCGAGAGCCGGGAAAACCTTATCCTCGATGCCCAAAACAGCCGCAATACTCATTGCTGTCGGGAAAGTATCGTTTGACGACTGGCTCATATTAATATCATCGTTTGGATGAAGAAGCTTTTTGCCTGCAATCTCGTTACCTCTGTTGGCGATAACCTCATTGGCATTCATATTTGACTGTGTGCCCGAGCCTGTCTGCCAAACAACAAGCGGAAAATGCTCGTTGAGCGCACCGCTCATAACCTCATCGCACGCCTGCGAAATTGCCGCAAGCTTTTCGTCGGTCATTTTTTCCGATTTCAATTTGTGGTTTGCAATTGCGGCAGCCTTTTTCAAAACGCCGAATGCGTGAGTAATCTCACGAGGCATTGTTTCGATGCCTACTCCGATTTTGAAATTTTCATGGCTGCGCTCGGTTTGAGCTGCCCAATATTTGTCGGCAGGAACCTTAACCTCGCCCATCGAATCATGTTCAATACGATATTCCATTATTCATTACCTCCGAAAAAATATATAATTAGAGTTTTAACTGTCCTTTATTATAAAATTATAGATTTAAGTATTCAAGAGTTTTTGTTAAAAAAATAACGATGTTATATCATTTTCGGATATTTCAACAAATTTGAGGATTTTTATTGTTAAAAATATAACAATTTGATGATATTTGTGTTTTGGTGCGGTAAAGCAATAAAGAAAAACGGCTCTGCAAATAAGCAAAGCCGTTTAAATCCAACAAAATTTTCCTTTTAAAATCCGAAGTCGATATAATCCTCTTTCGTGAAGCGGTGATATGTCACGCCGAAATCGTCATCGTCGAGGCAATAGTAAAATTCGTCCGGCTCACCGTCCTCAAAATAAATCAAGTATTCAAATTCGCCGTTTGAAGTTTTTTCAAAATGAACATTTTCACCGAACGATTTAAACAGCGCAACAACCTTGTCAATATTGCAGTCGGGCTGTCTTATCGCATTGACGAATTGCACAATAAAATCGTTGTCGCTTAGTGAATTGTGCACAAGCTCAACTCCCTTTTCCGACACGGTAAGACGGTATCCGCCATCTGTTTCGGCAATTGAAATATCACCGAATTTGTCTTGTTTTTCGCGAGCAAAACGGTTTAAAAGCGGCATGATTTCGTCATCTGTGCAATCGTTGAGCAGGTGGCACAGTGACGGTTTAATATAGTTTATGCCGAGCGGCATTTTTTCATATCCGAGCTTTGCCTGCGACTCCTTAATAACGCTGACAATATTTCGCTCCAATTTATCAAAACTCATTTTCAATCCTCCTTAATTCTTACAAAAACGCACATTTCGTTTTCGCCTCTGTTCCCCCATTTGCGGTACGGAATGAATTTGATTTTTGTTTTCTCATATGTGGGCTTTTCATAGTCATAATACAGCGACTCGTGTGCTTTTTCACGCAGACCGTTCACCGTTATGCATTCGCCCGACTCGGAAAAATCGCTGTTGGCATTGACAATCAGCTGTTGAAGGTCAGCACCGTTATCCACACTCTCAATGCAATAAACAACGGGTCCGCGACACAATGCGACCTTGCCGACATTTGCACGCACATTGCTTGTGCAGGCGACAAAACGCGGTTTGAGTTCAAACGACGCATTAACTTTCGTTTCTCCGTTAACATCAATATAGGCACAGCCTTTTTTAATCTCATACGGTGCCGAAATTTTATAATTTTTACACCATGACGGAATACGCAGAGCAAGGCGCATGCTTTTTTTCGGATTTATTTTAATCTTTACGCCGCCGTCTGTCAAATATGACGATTTAACGCAAACATCGGCATTTTGAGCGTCAATGTTAGCGCCGACATATTGATGAATATAAAATGTGTCGCCGCTCTCGCTGAAGCAATATTCGCCGAGTGACGATATAAGGCGTGCCAAATTAGGCGGACAGCAAGCACAACCAAACCATTTTTGCCGAACAGGTTTAATATGAGCCTTGCGGCTGTCCTTGTGCGACGCCTCGGGCAACACCTCAAGCGGATTGACATAGAAAAAGCGTTTTGCATCCTCGCTCATTCCCGACAAAATCGTGTTATACAGCGCCCTTTCGACAACATCGGCATATTTTGAATCGGGGTTAATCGCGCTCATTCGCATTGCGAAAAACACAAGCCCGATTGATGCACAGGTTTCGCTGTACGCAAGGTCATTCGGCAAATCATAGTTAAACGAAAACGCCTCACCGTCAACAGTTGCACCTATTCCGCCGGTGATATACATTTTCTTTGACCGGATATTGTCAAAAATTTTCTCACACGCCGCAAGCAATTCATCGTCGCCGGTTTCGCGCGCAACATCAGCCATACCCGAATAGAGATAAACTCCCCGAACGGCGTGACCTACTGCCTCCGTCTGATATTTCGGCTGAATGTGCGCCTGATTGTAAAAATAATTATCGTTTACGGTTTTTTTGCCCAAAACAAGGTCATAATAATAGGGCTTTTTGCCGCGCTCGTCAACAAAAAACTCCGCCGTTTTTAAATATTTTTCATCACCCGTGGCACGATAAAGACCGACAAGTGCCATTTCGGCAATTTCGTGACCGGGATAGCCCTTGATTTTGTTCTCGCCGAAGGTGTCGCAAATCAAATCGGCAAAGCGGCACGCCGCGTCAAACAGCTTTTTGTTGCCGGTTGCGTCATAATACGCAATCGCCGCTTGAGCCAAATGCCCGAAACAGTAAAGCTCGTGATAGTCCTTTAAATTTGTAAAAATTTCATCTTGATTATTGATAATATAAAGCGTGTCGAGATAGCCGTTTTCAAGCTGTGCAGAACAAATAAGGTCTACACACTTATCCGCTTTTCTCTGCAAATCATAATCGGGATGATTAACAAGCGAATACGCCACAGCTTCAAGCCATTTATATACATCACTGTCCTGAAAAACCCAGCCGTGGAACGCATTTTTCGGAGCGCTTTCGTCATAATGCCATCTGTCGGCAGGATATTTAGGCGGCTTAACACCTTTTTTCATATTTTCAACGATTATTGACGCTTTTTTGAAATTTTCAAGGCAATAACTTTTTTCAGCACCTTCAATGTTGTCATTAAGTGCCGAAAGCTGATACGGAATCATCTCGCGGCGCACAAGTTCTGATTTTTCGAGCCAAAAATCGTCTGTCAGTGTGATACTATTAAGTTTGAGGCGGTTTGAAAACAAATTTTTATCCATAAAAACAACCCTTGTAATATTTTTTCAATGCCATTTTATCATATAATGAACAAACGGTAAATAATTTTGTGATTTTATAGACAAAAAAATCCAAAGTGATAATATGGAATACATAAAATAAAAAGGAGGGCGCACAGCGCACAAAAAAATGCTTGAATACAGATATGACACCCAACTTCTCATTGAGGGCACAGGTCTTGACGAGGACGATATTCACGATTATTTTGTAGACAATTTTAATGGCGACTGCCTTATTGCGACAGGTGATGAGGATTTGGTTAAAATCCATTACCACACCAACGAGCCGTGGAAGGTGCTTGAATACTGCTCGTCGCTCGGCGAAATTTTCGACATTGTTGTTGAGGATATGGACCGTCAGGAGCGCGGACTCAAGGGCTGATATTTTTTGACAAAAAGAGAGCATTGCATACTGCATTATCGCAGTGAAAGCAATGCTCTTTTTATTTTAATCAAGTTGAGTATAAAAAACCTTTAGGATTGTTTGCATAAGGTAGTCTTCGTCGGGTGTAAATTCGGCGTGTGCAACATCCGGCAAAATCGGGTCGGCAGATTCGCTGAAGGTTCCCTTTAAGCGATACGATTCAAAATCGGTTATTCCCTTTGACAAAAGGAGCGAGCCGAGATATGTCACATTGTCGAGCTTAATATTGCTTTGCGAATACTTTTGTGCATCGGTGTAAAGTTTTGAAATAACGCTGAAATCGTTCATTACGGCAGGCACAAGCTGTTTTGTATATGCTTTGACATACTGCACCTGACGGTCTGTTCTGTTAATTGAGGCGTCAACAGTGTCCATATTACGCTGGCGCACATATTTTTCTGCCATATCACCTTTAAGAACAACCTTATCGCCAACCTTGATTCCCTCGTCCTTAAAGTCATAGAGCGACGAATCAATTGTAACTCCGCCGATAGCGTCATTCAATGCGGCAATGCCATTCAAATCAAGTGCAAAATACTTGTTTATCGGCACATTATAAAGCACTCGGCTGATTGAGTTAACCGTGTTTTTACAGCTCAACTCTCTGCCGTCGCCGTAGGCATAGGCAAGGCAAAGCTGTGTTTTTTGTGTTTCAATCAGCGTGCCGCTTTCCATATACATATCGACATCAACCATCGTGTCACGAGGGATTGCAATTGCGCTTGCTTTGCCGCTTTGCGTGTCAACGGCAAAAACAATATCGGCATCCGACGCACCGACAAAATCGGTTTGGTCGCTCGTTTTCAGCGTGTCTTGGTCAATGCCCATAAAGGCTATCGAAACAACATTTTCATTGTATTTGTATTTATGGCCGTTATATTCTATAACTTCGCTGTATTCCGTTGCAGCGGCGTTTTCCTTTTTGAAATCGCCTGTTTTGACATTAATTCCCAAAACAATCATTGCGATAATTGGAATCAAAAGCAGAATTACAAGCACGATAATAGCTATTTTTGCGGCGGTAGGCAAACCTTTTTTCTTTTTGCCGTGGTGATGGTGATGGTGCTCGCCGCTGTGATGACTGCCGGACGAATGGTGATGATGGCTCGAGGAGTGGTGGTGACCGTCGGACGAATGGTGATGATGACTCGAGGAATGGTAGTGACCGTCGGACGAATGATGATGTTCGCCGCTGTGTGAAGAATGAGGCATCTCCTCCTTATCAACAATCGCACTTATATCTTCGTTGGTATTTTCAACGCTTGCCATCGGTGTTACCGGAATTGTGCCATTTTCTTTGTCATCAACCGAAACGGTATATTCGGGTGATTTAACATCATCAGGCTCCGAGCCTTCTGCAAACGAAAGCTCGTCCGACTGCTTTGAATTGCCGCCGGTGAGATTGAGTAAAATATCGTCGTCGCTGTTATTCAAATTTGGATCAATAGGTCTTTTCATCGTCTACTAATACTCCGCATACTAAATATCTGTTGCTTTTTTGGTTTGTCACACATGTTGACAGAACTACTATATTATCATCAATTGTAATGTCTTTGTCAAGTTTTGAGCGCACATTTTTGTTTGTTGACTGCGGATTTTTTATCATTTTGATAAATTCCTCAAATGTGCCGTTGTTCTGAAAATTAAAGCTGTTCATAATATGACGGTCGTCATACTTAAACGCCGAAACGATTTGATATTTCAGCCGTGAGGTCGGCGTGTAAATATAAAAATACGGGTGAGAATCAAAAAAATCCTTGCTCTCAAATTTATGCAGGGTGGTAAACATTGAGTCGCCGTAGTTGTTGTGGCCGTAAATAACAGTCACCCTGTCTTTAAAAGTTGTTGTGTTTGAAAGTTCAGTATAAATCGCGCCGCTTGAAACATACGATTTGTCATAAGCACTGTGGCGGAGATAAAAATAATCGTCTGTCGGGCTTTGACACACCGGATGGTCAACCTTTGTGCCGTCAACTTTTATCCAAGCATAAATATCGCTGTTTTTGCTTTGAAGCGATTTAAAATCAATCGGATTTTTAACTTTGTCGCCGTCGGTCTGCGCCGCCGTTGTGCTTTGCGTGTAGCTTTGTGCTTTATTATCTTCGCTGTCGGCGCTTTTCTGCATATAGATATAATATCCAAAGCAGCAAACCCCCGCAATAATCATTAACACGGCAATAACTGTCAATACTTTTTTCGCCGTATTTTTTGATTTGCCGTCGGAATTATTCACTTTTTTGTTATTGTCGTTGCTCATAATACCACCAAAAAGCATTTAAAATAACAAATGAGCACAAGGAATCCCTTATGCTCATCTGAAATATTTATTATAATTATTCAGCGTCTTCGTCTTTCTTTTTGAGAGCAAGGAGAAGAGCCGCACCTGCACCTGTCAAGCCCAAGCCTGTTGCTGTAACCGCGCCGGTCTTAGGAGACTTACTGTTCTTATTAGGTTTTGTGTTGTTTGAGCCTGCCTGCTTAACAATAGCGTTTGCAGTTACAATACCCTCATAATCCTCAGACACCAAAATTGTGATTGTGTTGCCCTCTTCGGAAATGATAGTGTAATCCTTGCCTTCGGTCATATTCGGGAATTCCCAACCGAGGAGCTCGCCGTCGCCGTTATATTTGAAAGACACTTTGTTTGAATTTGATTTGTCAACATCATAGGTAACATCTGTTGATGGTTTGCCGTTAACCTCAACCTTGATTGTTGAATAGCCGGGCTTTTTCGTTTCCTGGCTGCTGTAGGTTTTAGCCATTGCAACGCTTGTTGAAGCAAGGCCTACGGAAAATACCATAATCACTGAAAGGATGATTGATAAAAACTTTTTCATAGTTATTTCACCTCAAATAAAATTGCTAATCAAAATCTTGCTTTGATAATCGTCTAAATTATAACATCAATTATTCGGTTTGTAAAGCCTTTTTGAAAAAATTTTAGTTACAAAAAAAGTTAATTGTAATAATCATCGCTTTTTGTCTATTATCTTTGAATATTGACAAATAATTCAATGCTTAAACTATGAAAGCTGTGCTTTGCCGGTGCAAAGTTCGTAATATCTGCCCTTCAAAGCAAGGAGCGAATCGTGGTCGCCGCGTTCAATAATATTGCCGTGTTCAAGCACCATAATTGCGTTTGAATTGCGAACAGTTGAAAGACGGTGGGCGATTACAAACACCGTTCTGCCTATCATCAAGCGGTCCATACCATGTTCGATATGAGCCTCGGTTCTTGTATCAA
The DNA here is from genome assembly GCA_003526845.1 of Oscillospiraceae bacterium. Lineage (GTDB taxonomy): Bacteria > Bacillota > Clostridia > Oscillospirales > Acutalibacteraceae > Eubacterium_R. The sequence continues at coordinate 61,525 of DPVM01000008.1, read as the reverse complement.
TTGACGAAGTTGCCTCGTCAAGAATCATAACGGGTGGGTCTGCTACGGCTGCACGCGCGATAGCAAGCAGTTGTCTTTGACCTTGCGAAAGGTTTGCACCGTCACCGGTGATTTCCGTATTGTATCCGTCCTTAAGATGCTTGATAAACGAATGTGCAGACGCAAGCTTTGACGCCGCAATGCATTCCTCATCGGTTGCGTCAAGTCTGCCATAGCGGATATTATCCATAATTGTTCCTGTAAATAAGTGTGTATCCTGAAGAACAATTGCAAGCGAGCGACGCAAATCAGCCTTTTTAATGCGCTTTATATCAATGCCGTCATAGGTGATTGTGCCCTCTTGAATATCATAAAAGCGGTTGATAAGGTTTGTAATTGTTGTTTTGCCTGCGCCGGTTGAGCCGACAAATGCAATTTTTTGACCCGGCTTGGCATAAAGGTCGATATCGTGAAGAATAACTTTGTCGGGGACATAGGAGAATGTAACATCGTCGAAAACGACCTTGCCCTCAACGGGAGTTTTTTCAGCTCCGTCAACCCAAAACCATTTTTTGCCGCTGTCGGTATGGATTTCCTCAAGAGTAACGGTGCCGTCATCAACTTCGCTTTCCATATCCATAACCTCAAAAACTCTTTCTGCGCCGGCAAGAGCGGAGAAAATGTTATTCATTTGGTTCATAATTTGGTTAATCGGCTGAGTAAACTGCTTTGAATAACTGAGGAAAGTGAAAAATGTGCCGATTGTGATTGTGCTCGACAAAACGAGAATACCGCCCACAAGAGTGATTGACGCATAGGAGGCATTGTTGATACCGGTTGAGCAAGGGCCCATAATGCCCGAATAGAAGTTTGCATTTGTAGCGGCAGAGCGATATTTTTCGTTGAGCACTTCAAAATCATCGTTAGCCTGCTGTTCGTGGTTGAAAACCTTAACAACCTTCATACCCTCGACAGTTTCCTCAATATTACCGTTCATTTCGCCGAGAGACGCCTGCTGTGCCTTGTAGTATTTTCGTGTGCTTTTTGCGATTTTTAGTGAGTTGACAAGCATTATCACAAGAAAAATGCATGCAACAAAAAACAGTCTCCACTCAAGCACAATCATCATCACCACAATACCTATGAATGTAAAAACGGATGAAATGAGTTGCACTATTGTCTGCTCAAGCATCATTTGAATATTGTCGACATCGTTTGTAAAACGGCTCATAATCTCGCCGTGGGTTTTTGTGTCGAAATATTTAAGAGGCAATGTTTGCAACCGGTCAAACAAATCCTTACGGATTGCGTTTGTCGATTTGTATGCAACCTTAACCATAATTTTTGACTGAAGAAATGTAAAAACAGCCGCGCCGACATAAAACGCCGAAACTATGGCAAGGTTTTTGATAAGTGTTTTAATGCCCTCATCGGCAAAAGTGCCCGCCTTTATTGAGGTTGCCACATCATCCAAAATCGGCTTGAGCCAATAAGATGCGGCAGTCGAGCAAACGGTGCTTAAAATAAGCGACAAAAAAACAATTAACAGCAAAAATTTGTTTTTGCCGAAATATGACAAAATTCTTGAAAAACTCTGTTTAACATTTTTGGGTTTAACTCCGGCAGGATTTCTTCCGCCCGGACCCGGTCCTCCCATCGGCATTATTCAAGCACCCCCTTTTGCTGTGTGGTATAAATTTCCTGATAAATCTCGCACGATTTCATCAACTCGTCATGAGTACCCACTGCGTCGATTTTGCCGTCGTCAAGAACGACAATTTCGTCTGCATCTTTAACCGACGAAATTCGCTGTGCGATTATAATAACGGTTGTATCTGCAAGTTCGTTGTAAAACGCCTCTCTGATTTTCGCCTCGGTCGCCGTATCAACAGCCGATGTCGAATCATCGAGAATAAGAATTTTCGGCGATTTAATCATAGCTCTTGCAATACAAAGTCGCTGTTTTTGACCGCCCGAAAGATTTAAGCCGCCCTGCGAAAGGTCGGTATCATAGCCGTTCGGCTGGCGCATAATGAAATCGTGAGCCTGAGCCGCCTTGCATGCGGCGATTATTTCATCATCGGTGGCATCTTTTTTGCCCCAACGGATATTCTCCTTTATTGTGCCGGAGAACAACACATTTTTTTGAAGCACAACGCCTATCATATCACGAAGCGCCGTCAAATCGTACTCCTTGACATTGACCCCGTCAACAAGCACCTCGCCGCCTGTAACATCGTAAAGACGCGGAATCAAATTGACAAGTGACGATTTGCCGCAGCCAGTCGAGCCGATAATACCGACAATATTGCCTGCGTTTGCCTTGAAATTGATATTTTCCAAAACATTGTCGCCCTTGTTATATCCGAAGCAAACATCTTTAAACTCAACATTGCCCTGCGGATTTTCCGGAACAAATGCATTTTCCGGATTTTTAATATCAATCTCGGTGTCGAGAACTTCAACAACACGGTCGCCGCACGCCTTTGCTCTTGTGAGCTGGAGCATAAGCATCGAAACCATCATAATATTCATCAAAACCTGCACGATATATGATGCAAGAACAGAAATTTGACCGACATCCATTTTTACATTAGGATTTGCCGCATCAAGCGAGCCTTTATAATAAATGTAAACAATGACAACATTCATCATAAGCATCAAAATCGGCAGAACGGTTACAACAAGACCTGCCGCCTTTGCGCCTTGCTTTGCAAGCCCGTCGGAGGCATTGTGGAATTTTTCTTTTTCCTTGTCCTCGCGGACAAAAGCCTTTACAACACGGATACCGATAAGATTTTCCTGAACAACGCGGTTGACATTATCAATCTTTTTTTGCATTTTTTGGAACATCGGAAATCCGAATTTCAAAATAAGCGCCACAATCACAATCATAATCGGGAGCATTACAACAAGAATAAACGAAAGCTTTGCGTTGATTGAAAATGCAAACACAGCCGAAACAATCAGCAATGCAGGCACGCGTACAAGAACACGCAAGCCCATCATCAATGTGTTTTGAAGCAATGTGACATCGTTTGTCATTCTCGTAGTGAGCGATGAGGTTGAAAATTCGTCGATATTTTTAAACGAAAAATCACTGATTTTTTTATACATATCATTTCTTAATCTGTAAGAAAATTTTTGACTGACAACGGATGACGCTTTCATCGTTGCAAGTCCGCCGCAAAGGCCGACAACAGCCATCACGAACATCAAAATGCCTATCTTGATAACATAGCTTTTGACATCTTGAGCGGCATTCGGGTCTCCGCTGACGGCGGCGCATTTTTCATAAATCATATTTGCGATTGAGGGCAGTGAAAGCTCGCATACAGCCTCAACAATCATGCCCAATGCGCTGACTATGCAAAGATGCCACAAGCCGTTAATGTATTTTGCAAGTTTTTTAATCATTCGGCATTTCCTCCTTTTCCAAGTTGCTCATAACACGGTCGAGCATATCACTCAGCTCGCCGATTTCGGCATCGCTCAGCCCTGCGGTAATATTGCTCTCTTGAGCATCCATTTTTTGTTTGATTCGACAAGGAATGCATTTGCCCTTGTCGGTTAAATAAATTTTTGTTATTCGGGCGTCTTTTTCGCCCTGCACTTTTTTGACAAATCCTGCCTTTTCAAGCCTTTTGATGCTGACCGACACCGTAGCGGTTGAAACACACAGTTTTTTTGAAATCTGGCTGACGGTAAGCCCGCCCGTTTTCTCAAGCATAATAATAATATGTTGCTGGCCCGCGAACAAGCCCTCCTCCTGTGCAGCACGGTTAAAGCGCATTCGCAGCAATCTTGAAACATCCGTGATGCGCGGACCTATCATTCCGCGGGGGGTCGGCTTTGCCGAGCGTTTGTTACAGTGATTATCCATTTTAGTTATATTGTTCCTCAATGTTATTTAGTCGGCTAACATTAGTCGACTAACAGATATTATATCATCAAAAAATCAAATGTCAACACAATTTTAGTTTTTTCATAAAAAGGTCACAAATACACAAAAAACAGTTCTTAATCTATATACAAAATTTATATTGATATACATATTATAATGTGTTATCATACTACAAAATCGAGTAAAAATCTTTTAGCACCCACGGAGACAAGGCAATATGGAATTCAACCTTTGCGACATAAACACAGTAAAAATGCTGCTTGCAAAATACAAATTCAGTTTTTCCAAAGACCTCGGTCAAAACTTTTTGATTGACGACAGCGTATGCCCCGAAATGGCACACCGCCTAAATGCCGATGACAAAACGGGTGTTTTGGAAATCGGACCGGGCATCGGTGTTTTGACTAAGGAGCTTTGCGAAACGGCAGGCAAGGTTGTTGCCGTCGAACTTGACAAAAGGCTTTATCCCCTTTTGGCTGAAACACTCGGCGATTATGATAATTTCGAGCTTATAGAAGGCGATGTTATGAAACTTAACCTTGCCGAAATAATAAGCCAAAAATTTGCCGACTGCGACAGCGTTAAAGTTTGCGCAAATTTGCCGTATTATATCACATCGCCGATTGTTATGATGCTTCTCGAAAGCAACTTGCCGATTGACGAAATCGAGGTTATGGTTCAGCGCGAGGCGGCGCAAAGGCTTTGTGCAGAGATAGGCACACGAGATGCAGGCGCAGTCACCGTTGCCGTAAACTATTACGGCGAGGCTGAAATTTTATTTGATGTCGGCAAAGAGAGCTTTATGCCGTCGCCGAAGGTTGACAGCGCGGTTATCAAAATCACGCTTCGCAAGCAAAAGAAATTTGATATTGACAACGAAAAAGCATTTTTCACAATGATTAAGGGCGCATTTTCGCAAAGGCGCAAAACGCTTGTAAATTCGCTTTCGTCCACAGCGGGTATATCAAAGGACAAAATAACATCCGCGCTCGGCGAGCTTGGCATCAGCCCGACTGTCAGAGCGGAAAAAATGGGAATGGAGGATTTTGTGAGCCTTTACGGCTTATTGTATTGAGTATGGCACAAAAAGTAAAAGCAAAAGACAACACAATTGTATTCAGTGATTATAAAGTACCCAAGGCGGTAATGACTCTTGCATTGCCGAGCGTTTTTGGAATGCTTATAAACATTATCTACAACCTTGCGGACACATTTTTTGTAGGTCAAACGGGCGACGCAAATCAGGTTGCGGCTGTCAGCGTATCAATGCCCGTATTTATGATTTTTTTGGCAATAGGCAACCTTTTCGGCGTCGGCGGATGCGCATATATCAGCCGTTCGCTCGGTGAGGGCAAAAAAGAAAAAGTAAAAACGATTTCGTCATTTTGCGCTTATGCGTCGATGATCGGCGGCGCAATAATATCGGTTATATTTTTGATTTTCAGAAACCCGATTTTGCGATTAATCGGCGCATCTGACAACACGATCGGTTATGCAAACGATTATATGTTTTGGCTTGCAATCAGCTCGCCGCTCATCGTTATGGGTATTTGCGCATCAAACCTTGTAAGAGGCGAAGGCGCAGCTAAGGATTCCGTAATCGGCACCGTTATCGGTCAGATTGCGAATGTAATACTCGACCCCATATTCATTTTGAACAAGGGCGACAGACTGTTTTCAATCGAAATGCCGTTTGGTCTCGGCAGGGGCGCAGAGGGTGCCGCAATCGCAACGGTAATAGGCAATGTGCTGACGCTGGTATATTTTATCGTTTATTTTATGAGGGGCAAATCAATTCTCTCAATCAATCCAAGGCGCTTTTCGGCTAAAGACGGAATTGCAAAGGGCGTAATCAGTGTAGGCACGCCTGCTGCGCTCAACAGCCTTTTGATGAGTTTTTCAAATATTATCATCAATATGTTCCTTGCAAAATACGGCGATAATGCCGTTGCCGCAATGGGTGTTGCAATGAAGGCAAATATGCTTGTGGTAATGTTCCAAATAGGTGTAGGTCAGGGTATTCAGCCGCTTGTCGGTTACTGCTTCGGCGCAAAGAGATATGAAAGGATGAAAAAGGTTATCCGCTTTTCGATGATGTGCAACATAATCATCGGCGCAGCGGTAACGCTATTTTATATCGTTTTCAGGCGACAGGTTATCGGAATATTTATCGAGGACGAGCAGGTTATCGAATACGGCGTAAAAATGCTGACCGCGCTTATGGCGCCGGGCGCCGTTATCGGTATTATGTTTGTTATCAACTTTTCTTTTCAAGGAATGGGCAAGGGTATCCAATCGCTTATTCTTGCCGCAGGCAGACAGGGCTTGATTTATCTGCCAATGTTGTTCATTATGAACAGCATTGTCGGACTTGAGGGAATTATTTGGGCTCAACCCGCAGCCGATTTCTTCTGTGTTGTTTTGAGCTTAATTATGCTTAAATCCGTGACAAACAAGCTAAAAAAAGAAACACAAACCCCGATTGACAAAGATTGATGCCACGCGATGCGACACTAACACAATAATAGTGTTGACAAAATAAAATTTATATATTATATTGAAACCAAAGGATATAAACGGCAATTAAATATAAGGAGGCTCGTTATGAACCAAAAAACAAAGGGAATACTTTGGGGCATTGCGATTATTGCTGTCGGCATACTTTGGGGTCTGAACAAAAGCAACATAATTGATTTTACGATATTTTTTGACGGATGGTGGACATTGTTTATCATCATTCCGAGCATTGTTGGCTTGTTCAAAAGCCGCGACAAAACAGCGTCGGCGATTTTTCTTGCAATCGGCATATTTTTGCTGATAAACGCCAATGTTAACTTAAAGCCGATAAGAGTGCTTATTTGGCCGGCAATCGTTGTTTTAATCGGTATTTATATAATAGTAAAGAATATCAAAAACAGCAAAAGCGAGCCGCCGCAGTTTAAAGAGGCGATTGTAAACCCGAATTATCAGGAATATTCGGCAACATTTGCAGAGCAAAAATATGTTTTTGACCAACAGTTTTTGGGCGGTAAATTCAGTGCTGCATTCGGCAGTATAAACATTGATTTAAGCAGGGCGTATATTCAACCCGGCACGCTGATTGACGCGAGGGCAAATTTCGGCGGAGTTGAAATAACCGTGCCGCAAAATATAAGAGTTGTTATCAAATCTCACGGTTTTTTCGGAGGAACAAGTGATAAAAGCAACAAGAATCTTCCGTTTGACGCACCGACGCTTTATGTTGACAGCAGTTGCCTTTTCGGCGGAGTTAACATAAAAACATTATAAATAAAACTTAACAAAAGCGACAGAGGCTCAAAATTCAAACCTCTGTCGCTTTTGTTTTATCGGTATTAATTATTACACATTACACTTTGTCTTTGTGTGCTCCTTTGTGCCCCTCTTTGTTCTTCCCGTTACGCTTTCTTTCGAGCGCCTTTTCGCGTTGTTTTTCGTCTGTCTGCCTCATTTGGACAACAAAATTATTGTAGCTGTCGTTCCAATAAGAATATGATTTATCGCCGCGCAAATCGGCAAGGTTGTAGTTTTCGGCAATATATGTGCCAAGGTAATCCGTTACCTTTTTTGCACCCAAATAATTCATATGCGTGCCGTTGTCGCGAAACGATTTTGCAAGGTCGATTTTAAGTTGCGCCGTGAGCATATTAAAATCAATATAATCAACATTTTCCTTTTTTGCAAGGGCAGTCATTGAATTATGGCGAGCATAATCCCACGAGGTGAGGCTCGGAACGCTTATAAGCAACGGTTTTGAGCCGTTTTCTCTGCAAAGGGTGAGTATTTTTTCCAAATAATAAATATTTATTTCGCTGACATCTTCGGTTCTGTCGGTTTTTGCCATATAATTCGGCACATTGTATTTGCCTTGGTGTGAATCGTATCTAAAGCCGTGCGAGTCGGGAGTGTCAATGCTGTACTTATTGTCGATAGGCTGTTTCCACATATCGTGAAATTTCAAAATCGGGAAAACACTTTGGAGCTTATCGTCGATAAATTGGGTTTTAAAATAATCGAAAATCGTTGTTTTCGGCGTTACTCCGTGTGTTTGAATCGGCTTTTCGTCATAGAGAATATCCGTTTCAATCAAAACGATTTTCGGTTTTTGGGTTTCGTATGCCTTTTTTAGCAATTGATACGAAACCGACGGCGATTGAAATCCGACAGCCGCCATACTTGCGGTGTAGCCGTAATCATGCCACAAATCGGGCACATCAAACGCTGAATAAAGGTTGCTGTTGCCGATGCCGAATATTTGGAGCGAATTTTTTCTTTCATCCTGAAAGGCATATTGCGGATAATATTTGCTTTTGTAGCGTGCGCCGTTTTTTGTTGTGAAAACAAATGATGACAGCGAACAAAATACCAATACAAATGCGAGCAAAAATGCCCCTACCCTAATTGCACGGCTTTGTTTGAAATTTTTAAAATTAATCTTTTTCATATCTAAAATTTAGCGTAAATCAAATCAATTACGCCGTATCCCTCTCCGTATGCTCCCATAATAATTACGGAAAAAATCATAACCATAAACAAAATGAATTTTTTATAATAGGGCAACTTTGCGATTTTTTCGCGAATATCAACGCCCTTTTCCTGTATATTGCCGACGATAATCAAAAGTGCAACACCGAGAGCAATAACTACACAATCAATCCAATCAAGTCCTGAGCTTAAGCCAAGTGCTTTTGAAAGGCCGTTGAATACTATCGGTTTTGTAAAGATTGATGAAATCATTTTTCCGAGAGTCGGCAAATCGTCTGCCCTGAATATAAACATTCCGAAATTGGCAATCAAAAATGTGCGCGCAATCTGAAAACGGCGAAAACCCTTTGACTGCCTGTCAATTTTAAGTGCAGGGCAAACTTTCCTAAACAACGGCTCGAAAAACATACCGAGCATCATCAGCACATAGTAATAAAGTCCGTAAACAATATATTTCCAACCTGAGCCGTGCCAAAAACCGTTTGAAAACCAAACAAAGAAAAGCGCAACGGCGGTTGGAATCAAGTTTGCATAATAGCGATTGAATTTTTTGCCTGCCGATTTTGAAAGGCTCATAAACGCCTTTGAAAGCGAAATCGGATAAAAAATATAATCTCTCAGCCATCCGCCGAGTGTGATATGCCAGCGCTGCCAAAATTCGTTGATTGACCTTGCGAAAAACGGACGGCGGAAGTTTTCGGGCAAATGCAGACCCATCATTTCGCCGAGACCGCACATAACATCCATAATTCCCGAAAATTCACTGTAAAGCTGCAATGTGTAAAGCAAAACCGCCGCGCAAACCGTCAGCGCGTTCCACTGATTCGGCTTGTCGAAAACGGCGTTTACAAACATTGCCGCTCTGTCGGCTATTATCATTTTTTTGATAAGTCCCCAAACAACACGCACCGCGCCGTATATAAAGTTGTGATAGTCAAATTTCGGGCAGGATTTAAATTGAACGCCGAATTGGTCATACCGTGTAATCGGGCCCTCAACTATCGTCAGCATAAACGAGAGGAACAGGGAAACACGAAACGGATTTTTCTCCGCCTCAAACTTGCCGTGATAAATATCTGTGATATAGCCGATTGCCGACAGCGTATAAAATGAAATCCCGAGCGGCTGAACAACCTTTAAATACTGCGCATTTGTCCCAAACAGCGAATTTGCCGTGTCGACAAAGAAGCCCTGATATTTACAAACAAGCAGTATACCGAGTGTAGACAGCACTCCGAGCGCAAGCACTCCCCTTTTATACGATGTGTACTTTTTCTTAAGTGCCTTTCGTTCGTCACGCGGCAAACCTTTTTTCTTTTTCTTAAATCCGTCATTGAGTCTTTGCAGCCAGATTCCGATAAGCCAAACAATCACCGTGGCGGCGATTATTTGCCAAATGTGCCCCTTACATGATATAAAATAAAATACATATGACCCCAACAGGAGCACGCACCATTTTGCCTTTTGCGGTAACAAATGATACAAAACAAATGTTATGCCGAAATAAAAGGCAAAAAACGCAAAGGTTGTGTAACCAATCATTTTTTATTTGACCTCTCTAAATTTCATCATTTGGATAATTTTACTATTTTGTTAAACCAAAAGCAACAAATAAAATCTTAAACATTCTTAAATTTGCAAAGAAAAAAGAGTTATACGCGCATTTGCACACAACATACTATAAGAAAAACGCGGTGAAAAACACCGCGTTTGCATTTTTGATTTTTCAATCAATTATCTTGTTTTAACCGTTTTGGTCTTGCTCCATGAGGAGTAAACCTTTTTTGTTTTGCCGTTTATCTTAACCTTTTTGTAGGTGCGAACACGAACATAGTATTTTTTCTTTGAAGAAAGCTTTTTGATGGATTTTGATGTTGTCTTGTTCTTTGAAACATTGACAGCCTTTGCTTTTTTAAACTTTTTTGATGTTGAATACTGAATTTGATAGCCGGTTGTTTGTGTTTTCTGCTTTTTCCAAGAAAGCTTGAAACCTTTTCTCAATGCCGAAACCCTACTGATTGAAGTTGATTTCGGAACGATGTAGTAATAAACGGTTTTTGAGCCTGTGTAATTGCCCTTAAAGGTTACCTTAACGGCATATCTGCCGACATTCTTTCTGCCAGAAGAATATTTAACTGTGTAGTCAGTGCCTTTTTTGAGTTTTCTGCCCTTGCTGTCCTTGACCGTAACACTCGGAGTTTTTGTTTTTCCGTTATATGTATATGAGGTTGAGGAAAGCTTGACATTAGAAACCTTTGCAGGGTTAATTTTAAAAGTCTTTTTAACAGTGCCGCTGTAGTTGCCCTTAAAGGTTACCTTAACAGCATATTTGCCGACATTCTTTCTGCCCGAAGAATATTTAACTGTGTAGTCAGTGCCGTTTTTGAGTTTTCTGCCCTTGTTGTCCTTGACCGTAACGCTCGGAGTTTTTGTTTTTCCGTTATATGTATATGAGGTTGAGGAAAGCTTGACATTAGAAACCTTTGCAGGGTAAATTATAAAAGTCTTTTTAACAGTACCGCTGTAATTGCCTTTGAATGTAACGGTTGCTGTTGCGGTGCCTTTCTTGACATTGTTTGAATATGCAACGCTGTAATTTGACGAAGCGATTTTTGCACCGTTTGCGTCGGTTACGGTTACACCCGGTTTTTTGGCGGAGCCGTCATATGTGTACGACGATGAAGAAAGTGAAACAGCATTGATTTTTGCGATTGTCTTAACTGTTTTGAATGTTTCGCCGCAGATTCTGCAATCGGCAACAATTGCGCCGTCCTTAGATGTTGTGGCAGCAATTGTTCTGTTTTTGGCAACATGCTCCTTGTGCTCATAAGCAGCATTGCCTACAGACTCTTTGAAATATGTCAAAGCAAGATATGATTGCTTTGTTGCACTGACATCGCTCTTGCCGTTGTATGTGAACACACCTGTTGTATCCTCAAAGCCCTCTACAAGGTTTTTGTAGTATGAGAATGCGGTGTCATTGTCGCCAAGTGCGGCATAAGCCATAGCACAAAGTGCCGTTGAATTTGCGTTTACATCGTTATACTGATAGCTGTAGAAAGCACCGGTATCTGTTGTGTATGTTTTCAAAATTTGCTTAGCGTCATCAACATATGTTGAATAATCGTCGGCATATTTTGCGATTGAAGTGAGAAACATTGCTGTATTGTCACAGCTGAAACCCCAGTATTTCATACCCGAGCCGATTGTATAATCGTCTGCAATAAATTTGTCGATAAGTTTATGTGCAAAGTCGCTGCTTGCCGCCTCGATTGCGACTCTGTAATAATACGGATTAGAAATGCTGTCGGTATCTGTGCTTTCAAATGCCGAAACAAGGTTGTAGCCCTCAAATTTCTTTGCATCATAGCCGAGTTTTTCAAGTGCAGGGATTACTGCGCCGTAAAGCGCAAGGTCACTTTTAACCTCGCCGCCGATTTTTGAAACAAGTTTGCCGTTGTTTGAATCAAGCATTGATTTAACGCTTGCAACATAGTCTGCCTTATACTTGTCAACATTTGCGCCGCCGTTGAGATATGCAAGGAAATCGGCAGCCTTTTCGATTGTGAGTGAATCAACCGATTTCAAAAGGAAATCGGCACCGCCCGAAAGTTGTGCACCGAGCGCATTATAAAGCTGTGTTGCAACGGCAACTCTTGTGTATGGCTCAAAAATTTTGCTGCCGCTGATTTCGCCGCTTGCGGTAACAACATATGTTTTGCACTGTGAAAGTTTGAGAGTGATTTGACCGTTTTCGTCGGTTGTGCCGACAGACACACCGTCAACAGAAATGTTAAGACCCTGAGCAGGGAGAATAACTGTTGCCCAGTTTGCGTCAAAGCCTTCATATGTAGCAGTAAGGGTTACATCGCCGGTAGTTGATTTAATATCTCTGCCGCCGAGCGAAACATATTTGTCGGTATATCCGCTTGTGTCCTGATAGAACATAGTGTCAACATAATCGCCCGATTTTACCTCGGTATCAAGATTGTACCAAACGCCGCTGCCGTTATCGGTTGCACCGTTGAGTCTGTATGAAAGCGCAGAAGTTTCCTCGCCGAATGCGGAGGTGATGCCTGAACTGCCGCTTGCCTTAAGCGGTGCATAGTCCGTGAACTCCTCGCCGAACATATCAATATGTGCTGCAATGAGCACATCAAGAATTGTCGGCTCGTCAGATTTATCGTTATAGCCTACCTCGTTCTTGTATTTATCCGACAAATCGGATGAAACGGTGATTGTTTTCGGCTCCATTGTGTAAACTCCGCCGTCAAACACGCTGTATTCGACAGTGGCGGTTTTAGGAGTCTTGTTTTCATCTGCAAATGCAACTGTTCCGACGGAGAGTGCCGACACAAGCATTACTACAGAAAGAAAAACAGAAATTATTTTTTTCATTTTAAAATTCCTTTCCGCTGTTTGTTATAGAATGGCAAATTGAAATTGCACAGCCCCAAAATCAATTTTTGGGCAAGAAAAAAGCCCTGCATGGCAGAGCGAAAAATCAACATCACGGCGCAACAAAAATCATATAATCCGACAGGCAAAAACGCCCCGAAAACGCACCGCTTGCGGCGTGGTCGGACTGTTTCGCCTGCTTAAATACGCTGAATATTAAATCTTCGGCTCTTCCGCTTGCCCAAAAGCCTAAATTCATACATACGGCCCGTCTCCCGACTCAGGATAAAGCAAAAGCGCATTTTCGCACCTTCTCGAATTTGCTTTGACAAGCATCATTCAATGGTATAGGCGAAAAATTCATCCAACACGGTAATGGCGGTTGCTCGGGATTCGCACCCGATTCCGTAGCCGTATATAACTTTTAAACGATTATAGCACAAGGCGTTTGCAAAAACAACAGTAATTAAAATTTTTGTTTACCGCGTCGTGTTTTAATGATATAATGGGCGTAAAGGCTGTGCAAAACGCACCGCCGCGATTATATGCAGAGAAATTTCGTCCCTGCAATTTGAAGGATAACGGTAAAATTTATGAAAAATATTTTGTTCTATAAAAAGAAAGCGTCTGCATGGGAGGAGGCGCTCCCGGTAGGCAACGGCAGGCTCGGTGCAATGGTTTTCGGCAATTTAAAAACGGAGCGAATCGCGCTCAACGAGGACACGCTTTGGTCGGGCTATCCAAAAGATTTGAACAAAAAGGATGCCGCAGAGCATCTTGACGAAATTCGCAAAGCGATTTTTGACGGCAACCGCGAACTTGCAAACAAAATCGCAAACGAGGATATGCACGGTCATTGGAGCGAGGCTTATCTGCCATTCGGCGATTTGACGATTGAATATTCAAAAACAGGCTTTGCAAAGAACTATCGCCGCTCGCTCGACATATCAAAAGGCATTGCGGTTGCGCAAAACTCAAAGGTTAAGCAAACGGTTTTTGTAAGCCACCCGGCACAGATGATTGTTGTAAACATAAAAAGCGCAAATCCCGTCAGTTTTAAAGTTAAACTGTCGAGCAAGCTCAATCACCGCTCCTACACCGAGGAGGACTGCCTTTATATGGAGGGCAACGCGCCTGAAATTTGTATGCCGCCGTATTACAACACGGGAACCGTATTTGATTACGGCAAGGGTGCAATGAGTTTTTGCGGCGCCGTAAAGGTGCTCGGCACGGCAAAATTCAACGACAGTGAGATTTCCGTTGAAAATCAGACGGAAACCACTCTTCTTATTTCCCTTGCAACCGGATTTGTTGACAGCAAGTCAATGCCGACGGCAAATGCAAAGGAGCGTGCAACGGCATACTTCAAAAACATAAAATCGTATGAATCGCTCATTGATGAGCACAAAAAAGATTTTTCGTCACTGTTTGACAGAGTGGCTGTCGATTTCGGCAGTGAGAGAGCCGATGTGCCAACAAACAAAAGGCTTAAAGATTTCAAAAAAGGCGCACACGACAACAATCTCATTGCGCTTTTGTTCCAATACGGCAGATATTTGACAATATCATCATCACGCCCCGGCACATGCGCAACAACATTGCAGGGTATTTTCAATCCGCACATTCGCGCACCGTGGTCATCAAGCTACACGCTGAACATAAACACCGAGATGAATTATTGGTGCACCGATATTTGCAACCTTTCGGAATGCTTTGAGCCGTTTGTCGAGCTTGTCAAAAAGCTTGTTGACAACGGCGAAGTGACCGCAAAAGATTATTATAACTGCTCAGGCTCGTGCGCGCACCACAACAGCGATATTTGGGGCGCAAGCTATCCTGCCGGCGACCCGTTAGGCAAAACAAATTCCGAATCATACGCCTGCTGGCAAAGCACATTGCCGTGGATGCTCAGTCAGGTATTCGAGCATTACAGATATACAAACGATAAAAAATTGTTTGAGGAAATGAAGCCGTATTTTAAAAAGGTGCTTGATTTTTATAACGATTTTCTTGTTGAGCACAACGGAATGCTTGTCACCTGCCCGACAATTTCACCCGAAAATACATTCATCGACAAAAACGGCAAAAAGGCAAACCTTACATATATGCCGACAATGGACATCGGCATTTTGCAGGAATTTTTTGCAGCATGCCGCGAATACGGCTTTGAAACGCCGCAGTTGCCGCCTATTCCAATCGGCAGTGACGGCAGAATAAATGAATGGGCGGAGGAATACGGCGAAAGCGAGGTTGAACACAGACATGTGAGTCACCTTTACTGCATTTATCCGTCGGCAATAGAGCAGAGCGACGAAATCAACGCGGCGGCTGAAAAATCGCTGTTAAAGCGCGGCTTCGGCGGCACGGGATGGTCGCTCGGATGGAAAGTTTGCCTTTGGGCAAGGCTTAAAAACGCAGACAATGCGCTGACATTAATCAAAAATCAGCTTTCCCCAATTTCGCCGAGAATCAAACACGGCAAGCACGGCGGCAGCTATCCTAACATGTTTGACGCACACCCGCCGTTCCAGATTGACGGCAACTTCGGCGTTACGGCAGGCATTGCGGAATTGCTCAAAAACGGCGCAATTCCGAAGGAGTGGAGCGGATATGCAAGAGGCATTAAACTTCACGGCGGCAAAACTTTGGATATTGAGTTTGAAAACGGAAAGATTAAATAACGGATGGTTTTATGACAAAAATACTCGTTATCGCACTTGGCGGAACTATCGGCTCTGTTATGACCGACAGCATTTCGCTTGACAAAAACAGTTTTAAAATTCTTGATTATGTTAAGGACGGGAGCGTTGAATTTTCAACGCTTTCGCCCTTTGCCGTGTTGAGCGAAAACATTAACACCGCACTTTGGAAAAAGTTGATTGCCTGCATTGACAATGCAAAAATCGCACAATATGACGGCGTGATTATTTTGCACGGCAGTGACACGCTGTCTTACACCTCTGCGCTTATAGGCAACGCATATCCAAACGAAAAAATCGTTCTTACCGCCGCCGACAGACCGCTTGAGGACAGGGAAAGCAACGGAGTCAAAAATTTTAAATCGGCTGTTGAAATAATCAAAAACAAAAAAATATCGCACCCGATGACTGTTTACGACGGAATTTTTGATGCAATTGCAATCACCGGTGCGGATGTTGAGGATAAATTCCACGCGGTTTTGCCGGCTCCGACTCCTCTCGGCAAAAAAATCATTTGCGATAAAAACATATTGATTATTAAAGTATATCCCGGATTTGACGCAAAAAATTATAATTTCGCAAACGCCGACGGTGTGATTTTTACAATGTATCACAGCGCAACTGTGCCAAGCGGTGTAAAAGGCGCTTTGAAAATGCTCGACAATCAAAAAATTCCCTACCGATTTGTGACGCACAGACAGAGTGCGGATTACGAAACGGCAAAGGATTTGGAGAAAATAGAATTTTCGACGACGATTGAAAACGCTTACATTTCCTTTATTTTAAAATAAACATTACATTATATATAACAATATAAAAATCTCGCAATATAACAAAATCGCACAGCTCACGCTGTGCGATTTTTAATTATTATTTATTGTCAGTTTTTACTTTCAATAAGCTTGCAATTGACATCAAATGTTTTGATTTGGTTGTTTTCAGCCCTTGCGATTGTTAGCTTAATTGTGTCGCCGGGCTTTGATTTTGACAATGTGCTTGTCAAAACATCAACCGAGGTCATTGTTGTTCCGTTAACGGCAACAATCATATCATATTGCTTAACATCGCTGTTTTTAAGGTCGGATTCACTGCTTACGGACTGAATAACGATTGTGCCCTTTGCGTCCTTAAAGCCCTTTGATTCGAGAGCGGACATAATCGAGCTTGCGTTATTGTAATTTTCAAGTGCTACATATTCAATGCCAAGCTTTGCTCTGCCTGCAACATAACCGTTTGCAATAAGCGATTCGGCAGTTGAAATTGCGGTATCCGACGGAACAGCAAAGCCCATACCCTCATAATCGGTTGAAGCGATTTTTGATGAGTTGATGCCGATGATTTGTCCCTGCATATTGAAGAGTGCGCCACCCGAGTTGCCCGGGTTGATAGCGGTATCCGTTTGTATGCATTGATTGTTGTATCCGATTGATGATGAAACCGGAACTTCGAGAGCGGAAACGATACCTGTTGTAACGCTGTTTTTAAATTCAAGTCCGCCCGGGCAGCCGATAGCCACTACCTGCTCGCCTACTGTTACGCTTTCGCTCTTTGCGAATGTTGCCGCCTGCAAACCTGTTGCGTTGATTGAAAGCACGCCTATGTCTGTCTGGCTGTCGTAGCCGACCATTGTTGCGTCATATTTCTTATCGTCGTTTGTAGTTACCTTAAATGTTGAGCCGTCTGCGATAACATGAGCGCAGGTCATAATATATGTTTTGCCGTTACTTTCGCTCATAATAACGCCGGAGCCTTCGCCCGATTCGGTGCTGCCCGAATTTGACGAGCCGTAGCCGTTGAAATAATCAAACGAGTTTTGATTTGTATAAACGCTGATACCTACGCAGGAATCAATTGTCTTTTTAACAACACCTGCAACAGTGAGCGTGCCGTCGCTTGATTTTTCGGCGGTTTTTTCACTGTCGGCAACCTTTGCCGACGCCTCGCCTGCGTTCGTGCCCTGTGTTGCGCTTTCGCTTGACGATGAGCCGCCGATTATCGAATTAATGCTCTTTCCGCTGAAAAACAGATAGCCGAAAAGAACAGCCGCTACGATTGCGATGATAAGAATTATCGCAACAGCCTTTTTGCCGCCGTTGCCTTTTTTCTTGTCTTTCTTTTTCTTGCCGTTTTTACCGTCCGACGGTGCGTCTGCATAGACAGAATATTGCGGCTGATTGACTGCGCTGTCATACTGACCGACAAAATAGCCGTTATCCTGTGACGGAGCGTTGTATTGGTTTTGTTGCGGTGCAACGCCGATAGGCTCTGCATGAACAACCTGCGGCTCGTCTGGAGCAGATACAGGCTGTGACGGTGCAACAGGCTCCGTCGGCTGTGAATCAACCGGTGTTATCGGCGTGAAACCGACATTTTTGTTTGTATCGTCATTGCCTCCTGCGGCATTGGCGTTGTTTTGATTATTAAAATAATCGTCCATTTATATTATCTCCTTTGCCGATGGTTATCTGCCCTTTGGGAGGGTGAACACAAACTCAGCCTGCGTTTTGCTGTCCGAGCGGGCAACAATGTTGCCGCCGTGCATTTCAACCATCATTTTTACTAAATAAAGTCCGAGTCCTGCGCCCTTTGCGTCAAGGCTTCTTGACTTATCAACCTTATAAAATCTTTCAAACACTCTTGAAAGTTCATCGGCGTTAATGCCCTCGCCGCTGTTTTTGATGCTTATCTCAACATAAGCGTTGTGCTCGGTGACATTAACCTCGATATAGCCGTTTTCGTTTGTGAATTTAACGGCGTTGTCAAACAGGTTGTAAATAACCTGATAAATCATATCCGTATCTGCATGCACCTTGTGCGGCTCGAGATTTTCAAGCCCTCTGATTTCGATATTTTTCTTTTCTATCTTTTGCTCAAAGGTGAGCAGGATATGGATAATTTGGTCTGATATGTTATAATTTTTCGGTTTCATTTCAAAATCGCCGGATTCAATCTTGCTCATATTAAGCATAGCAACAACAAGGCGCGAAAGTCGTCTTACCTCGTCGCTTACGATTTTTAAATAATAATCCTGCTTTGATTTCGGAATTGTACCGTCGAGTATGCCGTCAATAAAGCCGGCAATTGATGTCATAGGCGTTTTTAATTCGTGAGAAACATTTGCAACAAACGAACGGCGCGAGTTTTCAAGTTTGTCAAGCGCGTTTGCCATATCGTTAAACGCGTTGGCGAGGTCGCTCAACTCATCGTTTCCATGGACCTTAACCCTGTATGAGAAATCGCCTACGGCAAATCTTTTTGCCGCCGCACTCATTTGTTGAAGAGGCTTAACCATTTGCCTTGTCAAAATCCACATTGCCGCAAAGCCTACGATAAGACAAATAAGACTTGCGAGGAAAAATGTTTTGATAACATTGTGAACAAGATCGGTCGTGCCTGCCGCAACTATCGCAAAAACAGAGCCGATAATGCGCGTTGAGCTTTCACCGTTTTCGTCATATGACGGGGCAGTTATCGCCGTGCCCACAACATAGCACTGCTCGCCGTTTATCACTGTTCGCGTGACAGCACTTTTGTTTTCATAAACACTTTGAATAAGGCTGTCGCCGATTTGGTAGCGGCTGTGCTTGCGGCATGTCATCGTTTGCGAATAGTAACCGGTCAAGCCCGTTTGCTCCTTGCAGAGGATAACCTGACCGCCGGTGTCGCAAACAAAAATATCGGCGTCAATACAGTTTGAAACAAACTTCATCGACTCGCAAACAGCCGCCTTTTCCGATGAATAGCGGCTGTTCATATTGTTGACAATCAGCGTTGAGGAAATATTGTTTGCAATGCTTTTTGTGTTTTCTTCAAGCAGCTGTGTTTTTTCATTGAGTGAATAAGTGTTGACAAGCAGGATGAGCGTTGTGCCCAGCGCCATAAATATGACAAGGAAAATGCACGAAAACATCACGAAATATTTGAAAAATATGTTCTGACGCCTTGCTTTCGTTTTTTTAGGTGCAGTCATTGAATTTTTCCTTTGCTTATTCCTTGGTTTCAAACTTATAGCCTACGCCCCAAACGGTTTTAAGTGCCCATTTGTCCGAAACACCCTCGAGTTTTTCACGGAGCCTTTTGACATGAACATCAACCGTTCTCGAGTCGCCGTAGTAATCAAATCCCCAAACTTCGTCAAGAAGCTGGTCACGGGTGTAAACCCTGTTCGGATTTGACGCAAAATGATAGATAAGTTCGAGCTCTTTCGGCGGCGTGTCAACAGGAACGCCCTTTACCTTCATTTCGTAATTTGTAATATTGATTTCAAGATTATCATATACAACGATTTTCTTTTGATTGTCCTGATTTTCGGCGTCGCCCTTTGTTCTTCTGAGAACAGCCTTAACACGCGCCATAACCTCTTTTGCGTCAAACGGCTTAACCACATAGTCGTCTGCGCCGAGTTCAAGACCAAGCACCTTGTCAAATGTTTCGCCCTTTGCGGTGAGCATAATAATCGGCGCCGAGGAGGTTTTCCTGATTTCACGGCAAACCTGCCATCCGTCCATTTTCGGAAGCATAATGTCAAGCAAAACCAAATCGGGCGATTTTGCCTGGAATGTATTAACAGCCTCTTGTCCGTCATTTGCAGTGAAAACAGTGTAGCCCTCGTTTTCAAGATAAAGCTTTAAAAGCTCACAGATGTTAAGGTCGTCATCCACTACAAGAATTTTATTAGCCATAGTTTCGTCCTTTCTCAATGACCTTTGCCATTGATAGCATATTACCATTTGTTTTTGTTCATAATTTGTATTTAGGGTAAACAAAATTTTAAAATTTTGAACATTCGGTTAATAGAAATTGTTTATTTTTTTACCATTCAATTCCTCTTTTTATACAGCCATCGACATAATCAATAAACTGCTTTGCACATCTCGGCGATCTGCCGCCGCGGCGCCTTGCCCATTGGTCTGCCGCCTCAAGGAATCTGTCCATATCAACATCAAGTCCTCTGTCAACGGCGATTTTTTCGGCAATGTCGAGATAATCCTTTTTGTCGGGATTCATAAATGTTACAGACAAACCGAATCTGTCAGAGAGTGAAAGTTCCTCCTGCAATGTGTCGCTTCTGTTGACATCGTTTTCTCTGTCGGAGAAATTCTCTTTGATTAAATGCCTGCGGTTTGAGGTTGCATATATAATAGTATTGCTTTGTTTGCCCGAAAGCGAGCCTTCGAGCGCCGCCTTAAGTTCTCCAAACGAATCATCGTGCGAATCAAAGCTTAAATCGTCAATGTATATAATAAATTTCATCGGGCTGTCGCCGATAAGTTCTCTGATAACGGTAAGGTCATTAATATCGCCCTTTGAAATTTCAATCATTCTGAGTCCGTTGTTTCTGTATTCGTTCAAAATCGCGTGAATGGTTGAACTTTTGCCGGTGCCTCTGTCGCCGTAAAGCAAAACATTGTTTGACGGATAGCCGTCAATGAACGCAATCGTGTTGTCGAGTACCTGCTTTCTCTGCTTTTCGTAATTTTTTAAATCGGTAAGCTTAATCGGGTCAAGCGTTGTAATCGGCGAAAGCTTTTGGTCTCTCCACGAGAATGCGGCATATTTTGCATACATACCGTAGCCGTTGGATTTATGAAATGAAACAAGTTGCTCAACCTGCTCCGCCCAATCGTGAGTGAGCGGCAGCATTGCGGTGCCGGTTGCCCAGCGTGGCATTGTCCACAAAACCTCGCGAATATCGCTGTCCCCCACGGCGGAGAGAATATCCTCGGGTGTGATTGACGCAATATCCTCAAGTTTTTTCAAATCGCTTTGAACACCTTCGATAATACTTTTTTCAAGCTTGTCGGCGTCACCTGCGGCGGCTGTTTTTGTAAAAACATTGTCGGCAGTCAAAATAAGCTTTGAAACATAATGTTTAAGTGACTCGTGAGTAGAAAGAGTGTTGAAAAACTCCGCCTGCTTTTCGAGCACCTCGTCGCTGTCGAGCGAATTTAACAAATTGAGCAGTGCATTTATAACGTTGTCCTGCTTAAAATCATAGATACATAACGATTCGATATAATATTTAATTTTCGTTGCTTTTTTCATAATACATATACTTTCCTTATTTATTATGCTTTAATTTTATAACATTTTATACCATTTTACAAGTTGATAGGCAAAATTTGATTAATATGCACAATATAAAGCTTCGTGAAACAGATAAAATCATCAATATGTTGTAAGATGTCTGACAACTCATTGACATTGCTTGCTTGTTGTGATATGATGCTTAATAAGAAAAACAAAAGATTAATTTCAACTCGAAAGGCGAAACAATGGCAAAAAAGAGTATGCTTGCCGACAGCACGGCACAAAAAATAAAATCAATGATCGAGGGCGGCGATTTTTCGGTCGGCGACAAGCTACCGAACGAAAACGATTTTGCGTCGCAGCTCGGTGTGAGCCGTTCAACCCTGCGTGAGGCAATAAGGACACTGACCGCAAGCGGAATGCTTGAAATAAAACGCGGCAAAGGCACCTTTGTTACCGCAAACACAATCATCGAGTCGAGCGATATTTCCGAAATATCATCCGGACTTGACGACCTGTTTGAAATGAGACTTATGTTTGAGCCGGATTGCGCTTATTATGCGGCTTTGAGAGCAACCGACGATGAGATTGAAACCATATGCAAATACGGCGAAGCGATTGAAAAAAAGATACTCAGCGGCGAGGACAGAACATACGAGGAGCAGAAGTTCCACGAAAGCATCGCAAACGCCACTCACAATTCATTTGTAAAGCAATTTATGCCGGTTATTTTCAATGCAATCAAAAAGGGCGTAATCGTTATGCAAAAGAATCAGGCAGTCAATAAAGACAACCTGAACGATGACAGGCTGATTATGAATTTTTTGAAGCAAAGAAACGCCGACGGCGCACGCACTGCAATGCGTTTGCACATAATTCACGCAATGGAAGGATTATAAAAAATCAAAAATTTCAAATTTGCTATTGACATAGGACAACTTGCGCTATATAATGTCAATTGTAAACAAATTCAGCAAGTCATCGGACAACGCGGCGGCTTGCAAAAATCAATAAATATCATTTCGGAGGTATATAGAAATGGCAGAAGCTAAAATTTTCTATGAATCAGATTGTAACCTCAGCGTTCTTGACGGCAAAACAGTTGCTATCATCGGCTTTGGTTCACAGGGTCACGCACATGCTCTCAATCTTCACGAAAGCGGCGTTGATGTAGTAGTAGGTCTTTATGAAGGCTCAAAATCTTGGAGCAAGGTTGAAAACCTCGGCTTAAAGGTTATGACAACAGCAGAGGCAGTTAAGGCTGCCGACATCATCATGGTTCTTACTCCTGATGAGAAGCAAGCTGCAATTTACAAGAACGACATCGAGCCAAACCTCACAGAGGGCAAGGCACTTGCATTTGCACACGGCTTTAACATTCACTTCAAACAAATCGTTCCCCCATCAAATGTTGATGTATTCATGATCGCTCCTAAGGCTCCGGGCCACACAGTTCGTTCAGAGTACAAAGAGGGCAAAGGCACACCTTGTCTTGTTGCTGTATATCAAGACGCTTCAGGTCACTGCCAAGACATCGCTCTTGCTTACGGCGCAGGCATCGGCGGCGCTCGTGCAGCTCTTCTTGAAACAACATTCAAGTGCGAAACAGAAACAGACCTCTTCGGTGAGCAAGCTGTTCTTTGCGGCGGCGTAACAGCTCTTATGAAGGCAGGTTTTGAAACACTTGTTGAGGCAGGTTATGACCCGAGAAACGCTTATTTCGAGTGCATTCACGAAATGAAGCTTATCGTTGACCTTATCTATGCAGGCGGCTTCAAGGAAATGAGATATTCAATCTCCAACACTGCAGAGTTCGGTGATTACGAGACAGGTAAGAGACTTGTTACCGATGATACAAAGAAAGAAATGAAGAAAATTCTTGAAGAAATTCAAGACGGTACATTCGCTTCTAAGTTCATCACAGAGGCTAACAACGGCTGGGCACACTTCAAGGCTAAGAGAGCTATTGAAGCTAACCATCAACTTGAAAAAGTCGGCGAAGGCATCCGTGCTATGTATAGCTGGAACGGCGACGACAAATACGCTGAGAAATAATTTCAAAGCAATAATAAACCACGCAGTGCTCGCACTGCGTGGTTTTGTTTTACTATGATTTATATAAATATCACACAAAAAGCGCAATTCTGTTATTTGCAGAATTGCGCTTTAAATATATGCCGTGATTATTTGCCGAGAGTTTTTTTGATGCAGCCAAGCGTTTCGTCTGAAATTACATGCTCGATTTTGCATGCGTCCTGAGCCGCAGTTTCCTCGCTGACGCCCATTTTAACAAGCATTTCGGTGAGCACGGTATGCCTTTCATAAATCTTTTTGGCAACCTCGGTGCCTGCATCGGTCAACTCCAAAAAGCCGTTTGCATCAACAGTGAGATAGCCGCCCTGTTTCAAAATGCCGACTCCCCTGCTGACGCTCGGCTTTGAAAAGCCCATATATTCGGCAACATCGACCGACCTCACCTCGGGGCTTTTTTTATTTAATACATATATGGTTTCGAGATACATCTCGCCTGATTCGTGCATTTCGTGCATTAAGTTATCCTCCAATAAAATATAGGACTCCAAACCAAATCAAACCGCATTTGGTGCAGTTAGTTTCGGCTACCTAAATATACTATCATACAACAGCATTTTTTGCAAGCGAAAGTGATATTGACTTATTAAATTTTAACACATCGTAAATTATTTAATCATCGGTTGTATTTATTTTAAGATTAATGTATAATAGTTCTAATATAGATATAGAAATCGGTTGAATATGAAAATTTTAGCAATAGGCGACATTGTTTCAAAACAAGGTTGCGAATATTTAAGGCAAAAACTGCCTGCGCTCAAAAAGGAATACGGCGCAGACATTGTAATCGCCAACGGCGAAAACTCGGCTGTCGGCAACGGAATATTGCCGCAAAGCGCAAAATATATTTTTGACAGCGGCGTTGATGTGATAACACTCGGAAATCACGCGCTCCGTCGGCAGGAAATTTATGATTATCTTGACGAAAACGAGTTTATAATCCGCCCGGCAAACTTTCACGCCTCCGCTCCGGGCAGGGGCGTTGCGATTGTTGACAAGGGATATTGCCGTGTCGGTGTAATCAATCTTCAGGGCACGATTTTTCTTGACAACAACAAAAATCCGTTTGACACGATTGACGAGGAAATCAAAAAACTCAATGACGACGGGATAAACATTATTCTTGTTGATTTTCACGCAGAGGCGACAAGTGAAAAGCGCGGAATGGGATTTTATGCCGACGGCAGAATATCGGCGATTTTCGGCACTCACACGCATGTGCAGACATCGGACAATCAAATTTTGCCTTGCGGCACGGGATATATCACCGATTTGGGAATGACCGGTCCGTACTATTCCGTTTTGGGTGTAGCGCCCGACGCGGCAATAAAAAAAATGAGGACTAATTTGCCGGTCAGATTTACGAATGAGGACGGTCCGTGCACGCTTGAGGGTTGTTTTTTTGAAATCGACAACAAAAGCGGCAAGGCCGTGCATACAGAAAGGTTCAGAAAATGAATAAAAGGCTCTTGTGCATCATCACGGCGGCAGTTTTGATTGTGAGTGTTTTTTCATCCTGCTCCGCCGTTAATAAAAATGCGAGCGAGCACAAACTTGTGACGCAAAGCTCGACAAAATTTGTTGAGGACAGCACCAATTTTAAGTTGAGCTATTCTCAATCCGACTCGCTCAACCCATATAAATCCGAAACGCTCAACAACCAAATATTGCAGGAACTTGTTTTTGACTCGCTTTTCACCGTTGATGAAAACTACGATGTTCAGCCATCCGTTGCGACAAGCTATGCGTACACAAACAGCAAAACGCTTGTGGCAACAATTCCGAGCGGCCTTAAGTTCTCGGACGGAAGCGACCTCACGGCATCAAGCGTTGTGTACTCGTTTAATCAGGCAAAAAGCTCGCCGCACTGGAAAAACAGTCTTGATTGTATTTCATCGGCAAGCGAACAGAGCGCAACAGAGGTAAAATTCAGCCTGAAATATGAAAATCCGAATGCGCAGAATCTGCTGACATTTGCAATATCAAACGGCAAAACAGACAAAAACGGCTACACCATCGGCTCGGGCAGATACAAATTTGCCGAGGGCGGCGGTGAAGTTTATCTCGAGGTAAACAAGCAACACCAAAACTTTAAGCCACATATAGTAAAAATTCTTCTTATCAATGTAACCGCGGAGGAATCAATCGAAAACGCAGTTAATATCGGCAATATAAGCTATGCGTTTCGTGATCTTTCATCGGGCAACAAAAAGCGGCTTCAATGCAACAAAAAATCGGTTGTGCTTAACAACCTTGTTTATATCGGAGTCAACAACAAAAGCGGTATAACATCAAATCAATATATACGCACGGCGATATCGCTTGCCGCAAGCAGAGAAACATTTGTTAAAAGCTCTTATCAAAGCTACGCAAAAGCGGCGACATCGGTAT
This sequence comes from Oscillospiraceae bacterium, assembly GCA_003526845.1. GTDB lineage: Bacteria > Bacillota > Clostridia > Oscillospirales > Acutalibacteraceae > Eubacterium_R. The sequence continues at coordinate 35,530 of DPVM01000008.1, read as the reverse complement.
TTAATCCGTCGTCAAAAATGGGCAAGGCAACATCCGTGTTTGACGCCAAGGCAGACACGGCAGGCGCAAAGCAGGCAATCGCCCAAAGCGGGTACAGCCCAAATCAATTGAAACTGTCGATTTTGGTCAACAGCAACGCCGCAAAGCAATCGGTTGCAACGCTTTTAAAGCAGCAGCTTGAGGCGGTGGGATTTTCCGTCAGCATTGACTCGGAAAACGCCAAAAACTTCAACACAAAGGTTTCGGCAAACAATTTTGATATTTATATAGGCGAAACAAAGATTTCTGCAGATATGAATTTATACACATTCTTTTCCGAAAAGGGCACAACGCACTATGGCATTGATTTGTCAAAATCAAAAACAGCAAAATCATACGAAAGCTATATGAAGGGTGATTGTGAAATAGGAAAATTCGTTATCGACTTTTCGGAGGAAATGCCGTTTATACCGCTTGTTTACAGACAAGGTATGATTTGCTATTCGCGCCTCATTCATGGCGATATGCAGGGATACGGCACAAATTATTTTTCAAACATAGAAGATTGGTACTTTAATTAAGGAGGAACCTGTATGATAAAATATGAAAACCAAAACGGGTATATCGAAATAACAAACAACTATTTCTCAAACCTCGTCGGAAATGCGGCTCAAAGCTGCTTCGGCGTTACAAGAATGGTTAACCCAAACCCGTATCAAAGCATTAAATCCGTTATCAAAAGCAAGGTTGAAAACGAAAATCACACGCAAGGCGTTATAGTTAAAAGCATCAACGGCTCGCTTGTGGTTGACCTCCATATTGCAGTATCATACGGAGTTAATATCAGCGCTATAACGGACAGCATTATAAACAAGGTTAGATACATTGTTGAGTCGGCAACCGACCTCAATGTGTCAAAAGTCAATGTTCATGTTGACGAACTTAACTAATCGGAGGGCATTGATTATATGATAACAGGACTGATGTTTAAAAACGGCATTATTTCAGCCGCCAACAACATTTCAAACAGCAGACAGGCAGTTGATGCGCTCAACATTTTCCCGGTTCCCGACGGCGACACCGGCACTAATATGTCGATGACAATAAACGCTGCGGCGGCGGATATTGCCGCAATGCCGGAGGACAGTTCGCTCGGCGAAGTTTCAAAAAGAACGGCATCTGCGCTTTTGAGAGGTGCAAGAGGAAACTCGGGCGTTATCCTTTCGCTTATTTTCAGAGGAATGTCAAAGGCATTCAAAGGTCTTGACGAGGCAGGCTCAAAGGATGTTGCAAAAGCATTCAGAATGGGATGCGACGCGGCATACAAAGCCGTTATGAAGCCGACCGAGGGCACGATTTTAACGGTTATTCGCAAGGCTGCGGAGGCTGCCGAAGAAATCGCAGATATTCAGGACGAGCCGCTTAAGGTTTGCTTTGCGGCATTGCAGGCGGCAAAACAGGCGCTTGCAAAAACACCGGAACAACTGCCCGTACTTAAAAAGGCCGGCGTTGTTGACGCAGGCGGTCAGGGTCTTGTTTTGATTTTTGAGGGAATACAAAGCGTTTTTGAAAACAACGCTATCGTTCAGCCGATTGACAACGAGAAAAAGGAAGAAAAGCAAAACGACAAAAGCACAGTTGCAGCCGCTGACGAGGAAATCAAATTCGGCTATTGCAGTGAATTTTTGATTGAAAAGGAAAAAAGTGCAAAAGAAAAGGACCCGCTTAAGCTCCGTGCTTATCTTGAATCAATCGGTGACTGCGTTGTGGTTGTTAATGACAACGATATTATCAAGGTTCATGTTCACTCAAATTGCCCGGGCGATGTAATTCAATCTGCTCTCAAATACGGTCAGCTTATCAATATCAAAATCGACAATATGCGCTATCAGCACAGAAATGCAGAAGAGGGCAAAAAAGCAGACGAAGCAAAAATCGCAGAGCCCGAAAATGAATACGGTTTTGTTGCGGTTTGCGCAGGCGAAGGCTTGCAGGAATTGTTTACCGACCTCGGTGCGGATGTTGTCGTAAGCGGCGGACAGACAATGAATCCGTCAACAGACAATATTTTAAACGCAATCAATCAAACTCCGGCAAAAACGGTATTTGTTTTGCCGAACAATAAGAATATTATTATGGCGGCTCAACAGGCAGTTCCGCTTGCAAAAGACAGAACGGTTATAGTTTTGCAGACAAAAACAATTCCGCAGGGAATTTCGGCGATGTTGAGCTTTGACGAAACACAAAACGCACAGGCAAACGAGGAGGCAATGACCGAGGCGGCAGGAGCAGTCGAAACAGGTCAGGTAACATTTGCCGCACGCGACAGCGAGGTTGACGGAAAGCCAATCAAGCAGGGTCAGATGATGGGAATGGCAAACGGCGCAATCAAATTTATCGGCGACGATAAGGAACAAATTGCATTTGAAACCGCCGAAAGCATGATTGACACCTCAGTTCACTCTCTTGTCACAATTATATTCGGTGAGGGCGCCGATGAAAACGGCGCGCAAGCTGTCGAGCAAAAGCTCGGCGAAAAATTCGGCAGTGACATTGAAATAAGCATTGTTGACGGCGGTCAACCGGTTTATTATTATATCATTTCGGTGGAATAAATGGATTACAGCGAGTTAAACATTCAATATATCAAGGGCGTCGGCGAAAAAAGAGCCGCACTGTTTAACAAGCTCGGAATAAATACCGTAAACGATTTAATTCACTACTACCCGAGAAAATATGAGGATTGGAGCAACACCGTTTCGGTAATCGAGGCGGATATTGACACGCCAGTATTTATAAAGGCGACAATGATTACGCCCGTTAAGGAATCCATGATACGAAAAGGGCTGACACTTTATAAATGCAATTTTACCGACGGTGAAACCGTTATCCATGTAACGATTTTCAACAACAAATACCTTGCAAAATCGCTGAGAACATTTGACGATTATGTTTTATACGGCAAGGTTGAAAAAAGCTTTACTGCGGCAAATATGAATTCGCCGCAGATTGAACCGGCGCAAAGCGCAACCGGCATACACCCGATTTATCCCGCAACGGACAAGCTGAATTCTCGCGCGATAGCAAAAACCGTCAAGACGGCGCTTGAAAAAATCGGCAAGGTTGAGGAAACACTGCCCGACAGTGTGATGAAAAAATACAACCTTTGTCCGCTTGACAGCGCAATAAGGCAAATTCATTTCCCCGACAGCCGTGAAGACATAGAAATTGCACGAAAAAGGCTGATTTTTGAGGAACTTTTGACTCTGCAAATCGGGCTGATGAAACTCAAAGACAAAAAAGAAACAACAAACAACTATAAAATCAAAACCGATTTTACAAACGAATTCTTGACCGCACTGCCGTTCAAACCGACCGGCGCACAGTCGAGAGCGATTGCCGACTGCATTGCCGATATGAAAAGCGAACGCTCGATGAACAGGCTTATTCAGGGCGATGTGGGCTCGGGCAAAACGGCTGTTGCCGCCGCAGTTATTTACACGGCGGTTAAAAACGGATTTCAGGCAGCAATGATGGCGCCGACGGAAATACTTGCGGCACAGCATTTTGAATCGCTGACAAAGCTTTTTGAGGGCACGGATATAAAAATCGCGCTCCTCACCGGCTCAACAAAAGCCAAGGAAAAGCGCGAAATAAAGCAAGGTTTGATTGACGGCACGATTGATTTTGCCGTCGGAACGCACGCTTTGATACAAAATGATGTTGAGTTTAAAAGCCTTGCACTCGTTGTAACTGACGAGCAACACCGATTCGGCGTTGAACAGCGTGCGAGCCTTGCAATGAAGGGCAGTGACCCGCATATGCTTGTTATGAGCGCCACACCGATACCAAGAACGCTCGGCTTAATCATTTACGGTGATCTTGACATAAGCGTACTTGACGAATTGCCGCCGGGCAGACAGACAATTCGCACGGATGTTGTCAACTCCGCATATCACCAAAGAATATATAAATTCATCAAAAAGGCGATTGACGAGGGACATCAGGCGTACATTGTATGCTCGCTTGTCGAGGAGGGCGAAAATGACCTTATCCCTGCGACGGAATACGCCGAAAATCTTTCAAACGGTGTTTTTAAGGGCTACAATCTCGGCTTGCTTCACGGTAAAATGAAGCCGAAAGAAAAAGAAAATGTTATGAATGCCTTTGCGCGCGGCGATGTTGACATTCTTGTGTCGACAACCGTTGTCGAGGTTGGTGTCGATGTGCCTAACGCAACAATAATGCTGATTGAAAATGCAGACAGATTCGGTCTGTCACAGTTGCACCAATTGAGAGGGCGCGTCGGCAGAGGTAAAGCGCAGTCATACTGCATACTTGTATCGGACAATAAAAGTGAGAGCACAAAAGAGCGCTTGCAGGTTATGAAAAACAACACCGACGGCTTTAAAATCGCCGACTATGACCTGAAGGTGCGCGGACCGGGTGACTTTTTCGGAAAAAGGCAGCACGGCTTGCCGAATTTGGGAATAGCAGATTTGCTTGAAAACACCGAAACACTTGAGCAGTGCCGCGAATGCGCAAGGGATATAATCAAAAATGACAGAAATCTCGACTCCCTCCCTGCTCTGTGCAATCAGATAAACAATATGTTCAGAAAAACGGAATATTGAATAAAACAAAAACCGCAGTGCGTGGCATAAAGCCTTTGCATTGCGGTTTATTTTGTTTAATCATTGTGTAAATAATTTTGAAAACTCCGATTCGCCGCTTGTTTTAAGTGATTTCGCGATTGAATAAACGGCTGTCGGCGCCGTTTTGCCGGTGGGCAAAAAATCCTCTGCGTTATATGTTTGCTCTCCGTCGGAAACACAAACAATTGTGAGTTTAAGCTCGGTAGAATTGATTTCAAAATTATATACTATTTTTTCCTTGCCTGCGGTAATTGTAATTTTATCACCGTCGATTATGTAAGATGACGAGTCTTTTTTATCCGCCTCAAGCGTTGCCTTTGTTTCGGAAAAAGCAACGGCAGAGGGATAAAACTGCCTGAAATCATCGTCAACGCCGCTGTAGTCGGTTTGCCAAGTGTGATAAAAAAGCGAATGGTCAATGCTTTGCTCGGTGACAGTGCTTTTCACTGCGCCCTCACCGCCCTTGCTTTTAGTTGAGACGGCGCCGCTTGCAAAAAGCGAGGCAATTACAACAGCGGCAATTGCAATAACAGCTATTGCAATTTTTTTGCCTTTCATAAAGTTCCCCCTATTGTCAATACTGAATATATTTTATCATTTTATACTATATATTGTCAACAGAAGTAACAAGATTGTTATTTTTCAATATATGTTGTGGCCGGTGACTGCTATCTTATAGCATCCTTAATTGATTTAACATAATCATAAACCTTGTCGGGAGCATCTTTGCCGTATTGCTCGATAATTTTTACAATCGCCGAGCCTACAATTACGCCATCGGAAACTGCGGCGTATTTTTTTGCCTGCTCGGGTGTGCTGATGCCAAAGCCGATTGCAACAGGAATGTCGGTAGCCTCTTTAACAGCGGCGGTGATTGATTCAAGGTCGGTTTTGATTTCGTTTCTCACGCCCGTTACGCCGAGTGATGAAACGGCATAAACAAATCCCTCGGCATCGGCGGCAATCATCTTGATTCTCTCCTCGCTTGTAGGCGCGATGAGTGAAACCACTTCAATACCATAATTTTTCGCAACGCTTTGAAGTTCGCCCTTTTCCTCATAAGGCAAATCGGGGATAATAACGCCGCAAATACCTACTTCCTTTGCGCGTGTCAAAAATCTGTCATATCCGTACTTGAAAAGGACATTGAGATATGTCATAAACACCATAGGGATATCAACATCATTCTTAATTTCGTCAATCATTTGAAAAACATCGTCGGTTGTGACATTGTTTTTAAGCGCGCGAATGTTTGCTTTTTGAATAACCGGGCCCTCGGCAATAGGGTCTGAGAACGGAATACCGATTTCAACAAGGTCACAGCCTGCCTGAGCCACTTTTTTGATAATTTTTTTAGTTGTATCAAGGTCGGGGTCGCCGGCTGTCAAAAAGCCGATGAACGCCTTGCCGTTTTTGAATGCGTCTGCAATTTTTTTACTCATGTAAATCAATCCCCCTATATCTTGCGATTGCGGCAACATCCTTGTCGCCTCTGCCCGAAAGGCAGCAAATGATAACATCATCCTTGCTCATTGTCGGCGCAATTTTCATAAGATGCGCAACCGCGTGAGCAGACTCAATGGCACAAATAATGCCCTCTGTTTTTGCAATATATTCAAATGCCGCAACTGCCTCGTCATCGGTAACAGGCACATATTCGGCTCTGCCTATATCCTTGAGATAAGCATGCTCCGGACCTACGCCCGGATAATCAAGACCTGCCGAAATTGAATAAACAGGTGCGATTTGACCGTATTCGTTTTGGCAAAAATATGATTTCATTCCGTGGAAAACACCGAGTGAACCGGTCGCCATTGTTGCGGCTGTTTCGCCGGTATCAACACCCCTGCCTGCCGCTTCACATCCGATAAGGCGAACATCCTTGTCATCAATAAAGTTATAAAACATTCCCATGGCATTTGAGCCGCCGCCTACGCAAGCCATAACAGCCGTCGGGAGCTTGCCCTCGATTTCGAGAATCTGCTCTCTCGCCTCTTTTGAAATTACGGATTGAAAATCGCGAACCATCATAGGATACGGGTGAGGTCCCATTACCGAGCCGATAACATAAAGTGTATCGTCGATTCGTGTTGTCCACTCCTTAAACGCATCGTTAACAGCGTCTTTAAGTGTCATCGTGCCGGTTGTAACCGGGTGAACCTTTGCGCCCAAAAGCTCCATTCTGTAACAGTTGAGGGCTTGACGCTCGGTATCAACCTTACCCATAAATATTTCGCATTCAAGCCCCATAAGAGCCGCCGCAGTTGCCGTTGCAACACCGTGCTGTCCTGCGCCTGTTTCGGCAATAACTCGGGTTTTGCCCATTTTCTTTGCCAAAAGGCACTGACCGAGAACATTGTTGATTTTGTGCGCGCCCGTGTGGTTTAAATCCTCACGCTTGAAATAAATTTTTGCGCCGCCCAAATCCTTTGTCATATTTTCCGCATAATAAAGCAGTGACGGTCTGCCTGCGTATTCCTTAAAGAGCTTGTCAAGCTCGGCATTAAATTCGGGGTCATTTTTATAATGCTCATACGCTTTTTCAAGATTGTGTATTTCGTGCATCAGTGTTTCGGGGATATATTGTCCGCCGTGAATTCCGTATCGTCCGTTATTCATCAGTTGTGCTCCTAACTAAATTGATTACTTCTTTTATTTTATTAAAATCCTTAACGCCGTTTGTTTCGACCGATGATGACAAGTCTACCACATCGGGGGAGTATTTTGCAAGCGCCAAAGGAATATTTTGTGTTGTAAGTCCGCCGGCAAGAAAAAACGGCATATCCGTTTTCGGTATTTTTTGCCAATCAAACGCCTTGCCTGTGCCCGTTCCGCTGTCGAAGAGGAGATAATCGACACAATGTTTGTATTCATTGATTTTATCAAAATCGCACGGTTTCAGTGCCCTTATAACCGGAAGTGTGATTTGCTCGGCATATTGCGGCGATTCGCCGCCGTGGAGCTGAACAAAATCAATCAGCCCCGAGTCTGTGAATTTTTCAATACTTTCAAGCGGCTCGTTAACAAACACGCCGATTGCCGAAATATCGTTGCTTAAATTCCCGCGAAGCGATTTGAAAGTGTCAAAATCAATACTGCGTCGAAAGCCCGGGGATAGAATAAAACCGACAAAATCGGGCTTCAGCTCATTGACATACTCAATGTCCTCCGTTCGGCGCAAGCCGCAAATTTTAATTTTTGCCATAAAGCAATTCCTCAAGCGTTGCCTTTTTATCATCACTGCGCATAAGCGTTTCGCCTATCAAAACGGCATTTGTGTGATTTTTTTGCAACACTTCAATATCCTTGTGTGTCTTTATTCCGCTTTCGGAAACGAACAAAACATCGCTCGGTATCATTTGGCGATAGCGACTTGAATTGTTCACATTGACCGAAAAATCCTTTAAATTTCTGTTGTTTACGCCGATTATACGAGCTCCTGCCGCAAGTGCGGAATTGACATCCGCCTCATCGTGCGCCTCAACAAGAGCAGACATTCCGAGTGTGTCACAAATTTTGATATACTCACGAATCGTGTCGGTGTCGAGCAGTGCGCAAATCAAAAGGACTGCCGACGCGCCGAGCGTTTTTGCCTCATATATCTGATAGTCGCAAATGGTGAAATCCTTTCGCAAAACGGGAATTGAAACCGTACCTGTGATTTCTCTCAAATACTCATCGCTGCCCATAAACCATTTCGGCTCGGTCAGGCACGATATAGCCGCCGCGCCTGCCGCCTCATATTCCCTTGCTATTTCGAGATATGGGAAATCCTCGGCAATCACGCCTTTTGACGGCGACGCCTTTTTAACCTCGCAAATAAACGAAATTCCGTCGGCGGCAAGTGCCTTTTCAAACTCAAATCCGCCCTTCGTCATCGCAAGCGCACGCACCTTGACCTCCGACAGCGGCGTTTGCGAAATAATTTTTTCGTATCTTTCTGCCGTATGCTGTGCAATTGTGTTTAAAATTGTAGCCATAAAAATTACCGCCGTTTACTGCTCGTTTGTAGTTTTGATAAAGCCGTTGAGAACATCCATACCCTTGCCGGATGCCATGACCCTCTGCGCCTCCTTAACTGCATCTTGGAGCGAAATTCCATCGCGGTCAACATAAATGCATGCGCCGGCATTAAGAGCAACGGCAGTTTTTTGAGCAGATGTGCCCTCGCCGCGAAGAATTGCCTTTGTGATTTCGGCATTCTCCTCGGGTGTGCCGCCTGCCAAAGCCTCTTTAGGCACTCTCTCAAAGCCGAAGTCCTCGGGCTTGATTGTGTAGTATTTAATATCGTTTCCGCGCACCTCGGCAACCTTTGTTTCGCCGCATGCGCTGATTTCGTCAAGCTTATCCATGCCGTAAACAACCATTGCGTCGTGTACGCCGAGCTTGATTAAAGCCTTTGCAATTTTTTCAACATATTCCTCGCTGAAAACACCGAGGAGCATTCTGTCGGCATGACCCGGATTTGTAAGAGGACCGAGAATGTTGAATACGGTGCGAATACCGATTTCCTTACGAACAGGACCTACAAAACGCATTGCGCTGTGATATTTTTGCGCAAAGAAGAAAACAATTTTGTTTTCCTTAAGCGATTTTCTCATAACCTCCGCCTCGCAGTCGATTTTAACGCCGAGCGCCTCAAGGCAGTCTGCAGTGCCCGATTTTGACGATGCCGCTCTGTTTCCGTGCTTAGCGATTGTAACGCCTGCAGCAGCAGCAACAAGACCTGCTGTTGTTGAAATGTTAAACGAGTTTGAGCCGTCGCCGCCTGTTCCGACAACATCGAGTGCGTGGCATCCGAGTTCAAACGGAACAGCCTTTGAGCGCATGCCCTCTGCCGCACCTGCGATTTCGTCATCTGTTTCGCCTTTCATTGCAAGGGCGGTCAAAAATGCGGAGGTGACAACCTGCGACACATTGCCGCTCATAATTTCGTCAACCGCTGTTTTTGCCTCGTCATATGTCAAATCCTGCTTTGCCGCAACTTTTTTAAGTAATTGTTCAATCATTTGTGCTGCCCCCTAAAAAATTTTTGATTATTGCTCTGCCGTCGGGCGTCATTATTGATTCCGGGTGGAACTGAACGCCCCAGATATTTTTTTCTTTGTGCTTAACCGCCATTATTTCGCCGTCATCCGTTTTGGCGATAACTTTTAGGCATTCGGGCATTGTCGCATCGTCTGCCGCAAGCGAATGATAGCGGGCAACCTTGATTTCATCGGGCAATCCCTTAAATAGTGTGTCTGTATTGTCTATTTTGCAAACGCTTTGTTTGCCGTGCATAAGCTGTTTTGCGTATGTAACCGTTGCGCCGTATGCCGTGCAAATCGACTGATGCCCCAAGCAAACGCCGAGGATTTTTGATTCGTCGCCAAGCTCCTTTGCAACATCTATGCAAACGCCTGCATCCTCCGGTCGCTTCGGTCCGGGCGACAAAATTATATATTCGGGTGCGAGCGCCTTAATCTCGTCAACCGTCATTTCATCGTTTCTGATAACCTTAATATCGGAATTTATTTCGCCGATAAGCTGATAAAGATTGTATGAAAAGGAGTCGTAATTATCAATTAACAAAATCATTTTGTTTCCTCCTTTGATGACTGCATAATCGCACTGACAACCGCCTGAGCCTTGTTGATACACTCGCGGTGCTCTTTTTCCGGGTCGGAATCGGCAACTATGCCTGCGCCCGAACGAATGAAAACATTGCCCTTTTTCTTGTATGCAATTCTGATTGCAATGCAGGTGTCAAGATTTCCGGTAAAATCTATATATCCGATTGCGCCGCCGTAAATTCCGCGCTTATTGTTTTCAAGCTCGTTAATAATTTGCATTGCGCGAATTTTCGGTGCGCCCGAAAGTGTGCCTGCCGGAAGAACGGCGTCTACAGCGTCAAGTGCCGTTTTGTCGTCGCGAATTTCGCCGACAACCGTTGAGCCGATATGCATAACATGGCTGAATTTTAATACATTGTGATAATTTTGCACCTTGACCGTGCCGAACTTGCTGATTTTGCCCAAATCGTTTCTGCCGAGGTCAACAAGCATATTGTGCTCGGCAAGCTCCTTTTCGTCTTTCAAAAGGTCTTTCTCAAGCTCGTTGTCCTCCTGTGGTGTTTTGCCGCGCGGTCTTGTGCCTGCAAGCGGATATGTGTAAAGTCTGCCGTCCTGAAGTTTAACAAGTGTTTCGGGCGATGCGCCGGCAATCTCAATATCGTTTGACGAGAAATAAAACATATACGGCGACGGATTGAGTTTTCTCAATGTTTCATATGGCTTGAAAAGCGAGCCGTCCATTTTTGCCTGCATTCTGTTTGAAAGCACAACCTGGAAAATATCGCCCTCGCGAATATAATGCTTTGCGGTGTTGACCATATCGGCATACTGCTCGGCATTGAACAGCGGCTCAAATTCGCTTTTGAGCACCGGAAGCTCAGGCTCTATTATCGGCGACTGCTCGATTATTTCAAGCATTATTTCAAGCTGTTTAACAGCCGATTGATAGTTTTGCTCAAAATTATCCGTTTGAAAATTGACAATAAGAATAATTTTTTCTCTCAAATGGTCGAATGCGATAACCTTGTCAAAAAGCATAAGGTCAACATCCTTGAAATTGCCGTCATCCTTTGCGTCGAGCTTAACTCCCAGCTCGCTGTATTTGATATAATCATATCCGAAATATCCGACAAGTCCGCCGCTGAAAGTCGGCAGATAGTCGAGGCGAGGCGCCTTGTGACTGTCGAGCACGGCTTTTATATACTGCCTCGGATTGTCGTTTATCTTTTTTGAGCCGAATTCGTCAATAATGCTGACATTGTAATCCTTACAGCTTATTTCCGCCTTTGGGTCAAAGCCGATGAAGGTGTAGCGACCGGTATTTTTTTGATCGTCTGCCGACTCAAGCATAAAGCAGTGCGACGAAATCGCCTTGATTTTTTTGATTATTCCGACAGGGGTATAATTCATCACCGTTTCGGTTGACAAGGGAATTGTTTTGTATTTTTTTGCAAATTCGATTGCATCTTCTCTGCTTGGTTTGATTTGCATATTTTCTCCTTTCAATCTTGAGAGAATAAAAAAGCCCTGACAGTCTGAAAAAGACTGTCAGGGACGAAAATACATTCGCGGTGCCACCCTGATTTACGGTAGTAAACCATACTCTCTGCAAGATACCATCATATCTCCGACCACTCACGCAGGTCATCTCGTCGCAAGATACTTAGCCAAAGCCTTTCATTGCGCCCTCAGCGGTCCATTTAACAAGCCGTTTATTACCTCTTCCCAGCAACGAGGCTCTCTGTGAATTCGTATCCTGTTTTTATCTCCGCATCATCGGTTTGTTTTTAATTGTGAAAATATATTAACACTATATTCGCCTTTTGTCAATAGGTGAATAAAAAAAGAACAATCCTCATACAAACATAAGCTATGTTACAAGGATTGCTCTTAATAATTCAATTAGTTTTGCGGCGAATACGGCGGATATTGATTATTTTGTGCATAATCATTCTGCATATTCGGTTGAGTAGGATTGTACTGCGGCTGTTGCGGTGCATATGTGCCGCCTGCGTATGGGTATTTAGGGCTCGGACCGAATTGGTTTGGACCCATCTCGCTGTCCTGTGCGCAGAAAACAATGAGGATAATTTGACCTACAAATGGTATAAGGGAAAAGAAAACATATGGCCAATCCTTGCCGGTGTCCTTAAGTCTTCTTACGAGTATAGCCAAACCCGGGATAATGTTTGCGAGGACCCATCCCGTCGAAATAACATATCCCAAAACCGGAATAAACATAAACAGCGATGCAGCACCTGAAATTAAAAGGTTCATAAGAACAACATACCAATAGTCACTGCATCTTGTTCTGTCTGTAAAGTTGGTATAGTTTTTCCAATAGAGCTTGTAAGCCTCGAAAAATTCGTGTTTCGGCGCAGCCATAGTAGGTGCCGCATTATATTGTGGCGATGTCTGCGGTTGCACGGATTGAGCCTGATGTTGAGGCTGTGACGACTGATAATATCCGCCGTTTTGATTAGGTTGGTTGCTTGCGGCATTCTGCTGAAGCGATGTTCCGCATGAGGTGCAAAACATTGCGTCATCCTGAACAGCTGCATGGCAATTAGGACAAATTTTCATATTTTTTATCTCCTTAAAATTATTTTTTATTTATTAGCTGAAACATGCAAGAATATCTTTTGCACAGCCAAGATCTCCCGAACCCGGATCTATTAATATGCTTATATAATATCCGCATGTTGAGCAGAATTTCATATTACTCTCCTTAATCTTATCGCTTACTGATAAAGATTTTACTAAAAAACAGTTTAGTTTACAATATAAGCAGGGTAATCGACCGTATTTGCGTGGTATTTCGGCTTTTCGACATAATAATATTATGATATAATAATTATAATATTATGTGGGAAAAAACGCAAGGCGGTAATTTGAAATATGGTAAACATTGCAATATGCGACGATGACAAAGATTTTATCGAAATTACAGAATACAAGGTGCGTCACTGTATGGAAAATATTTTTCACGCAGAGCACAAAATTTCAACCTTTAACAATTTAAACAGTTTGAAAAAGCACCTCGAGAACGAACGCACCGATATTTTACTGCTCGACATAATGGTTAACGATACAAATTCAATGGATTGGTCGATTGAAAACATTCGCTCATCACACACGCAAATTATATTTATGACATCGTTCCCGCAAAGCGCATACAACATTTCGGAAGCAAACTGCTGTTATTACATCGTAAAATCACGAATGGATGACGCAACGCTTGCAAAAGCTCTCAAAAGAGCACTGCAAGGAGCGTCAAAAAAAGACCCGAATTTGACGATAGTAAAAACGGGGCACAAAAACCACATTGTCAATTTTCAGGAAATCGTTTATATCGAAACATTCAACAACAATATCACACTGCATCTTGTCGGCAAGGACGATATTGTGATGTATTCGAGTTTAAAAGAATATGCAAAAAATCTGCCGCCGAACTTTTTGCGCTGTCACCAAAGTTTTATGATAAACATGAATCATGTGGCAGGATATGAGCCGCACAAATTCACAACAGACACCGCGGCAGAGGTGCCGATTCCGCCGAAAAAATACAACGCGGTTATCAAGAAATATTTGTCATATATGAAAAACATTTAATTAAATACACTCCGTAGGCTGTTGAGAAAGATTCTGAATTTCGTTTTCTTGCGAACTTTGCTGTACCTCGTCAAAACATATTCCGTATAGAACAAAACAAAGTTTTGTAATTATACTGCATATGTTTTTCCTCTTTCCAAAAAATCGTTTAATTTTTTGGAAGCCTTGTTTATTGCTTGTGAGCAAAAAACGAAAAACGCCAAAAGCGCCGTAAACTCGATGTTTGCGGCGCTTTTCATTCCTTATGGATACGAATAAATCGTACCTTTATCAAATCGCATAAAATAAAACGGTTGAATTATTATTTTGGCGTGGTTCAGGGTCTTTATCGACAGTCTAAACCGACAGAGGATATTAAGTCTTCTGTCGGTTTTGCTATGCAAAAATTAAATTTTGTCGAGTGCCTGAGCAATATCGTCGATAATATCCTCAGCCGCCTCAATTCCGCACGAAAATCTAACAAGGTCCGGACTTACGCCGCACGCCTCAAGCTGTTCGTCGGTGAGCTGACGGTGAGTTGTTGACGCAGGGTGCAAACAACAAGTCCTTGCATCGGCAACATGCGTAACGATTGCGGCAAGTTTGAGCGAATCCATAAATGTTGTTGCCGCATCTCTGCCGCCCTTGATACCGAATGATACAACGCCGCAGGTGCCGTTTGGCATATATTTTTTTGCAAGCGCGTGCTGAGCGTCATCTTCAAGCATTGCACATTTAACCCAAGTGACCTTTGGGTGATTTTGCAAATATTTTGCAACCTTAAGAGCATTTTCACAATGTCTTTGCATACGAAGATGGAGGCTTTCAAGTCCGACATTGAGCAAAAATGCATCGTTAGGCGACTGAACGGAGCCGAGGTCGCGCATAAGCTGAACAGTTGCCTTTGTGATATAAGCACCTTTACCGAATGTGTCGGCATAAACTATGCCGTGATAGCTTTCATCGGGAGTCGTAAGACCGGGGAATTTGTCGTTTTGAGTCCAATCAAAATTGCCGCTGTCAACGATTGCACCGCCGATAGTAGAGGCATGGCCCTCCATATACTTTGTTGTTGAATGAGTGACAATATCAACGCCCCAATCAAAAACGCGACAGTTAATAGGCGTTGCAAATGTATTGTCAACGATGAGCGGAATACCGTTTTTGTGTGCAACTTTTGCAAACACCTCTATATCGAGCACATCGAGGCTTGGATTTGAAATTGTTTCGCCGAAAATTGCTTTTGTGTTCGGCTTGATTGCCGCCTGAATTTCATCTTCTGTGGCATGCGGTGAAACAAATGTGAAATCAATACCAAGCTTGCGCATCGTGACATTGAAAAGATTGTATGTGCCGCCGTAAATAGCAGATGATGAAACAATATGGTCGCCTGCCTGCGCAATATTGAACACGGCATAGAAATTTGCCGCCTGACCCGAGCCGGTGAGCATTCCTGCAACGCCGCCCTCAAGTGCGGCAATTTTTGCGGCAACATTGTCGCAAGTTGGATTTTGGAGGCGTGAATAAAAATATCCGCTCTCCTTTAAATCAAAAAGGTTGCCCATTTCAACCGATGAATCATATTTATATGTTGTGCTTTGAATAATCGGGATAACACGCGGCTCGCCGTTCTTCGGCTTGTATGTACCCTGAACACAGATTGTATCTAACTTCATAATTTCCTCCAAACAAAATACTTAAAACACTGTGGTGTATAGGGTATTATACCATTACTTCTGCAATTAATCAATATCGGTGCAAAAAAATCGCCCTGCCGCACAATTTGCAACAAGGCAATTTTATCTATAATGAAATTATAATAGTTGAAACAAACATATCGTCAAGAACAGCCGTTTCAAATTTTCCACCGAGAGAACGCATAATGCTTTCACAGCTTTTAAGCCCTATGCCCGTGCCCTTGACATTCGGCGCGTCCTTTGAAATATAATCAATCACCATAATTTTGATGAATGATTTTTCGCGCAAAACATCAATTTTAACAGGCTGTGCCATGTCACCGTATTTTGAAATATTTGAAAAAATATTGTCAAACACACGCTTTAAAAGCACCGCGTCTGTGTTGATTTGCTCGTCTTCAATATCGCATTTAAACGAAACATCAAAGCCCTGCTGTTGAAGCAAAAATGACTGTTCGCCGATAATTTGCTGAATAAGCAGCGTTGCCGAGGTCGATTTTAAGTCTGCGGCAATATCGTCGGAATCATAAACAAGAAAATATTTAAACAATTTGTCACTCATATCCTTAAGCTGATTTGCTTTGTCAAGTGAATACGAGGCGTATTTTTTCATATCCTGTGTTGATGCATCGGTGTTGAGCATAATCTCGTTGTAGCCGATAATAGAGGTAAGCGGCGTCCTTATGTCATGCGACATATTTGTGATAAGCTCTCGGTTTGCATCAAGCGTTTGCCGTTCCTTTTGATAATGGTAAATCATTGAGCGACGCATCTTCTCGACTGAGTCATACAAATCGCCGATTTCATCATTTTTATCCGGAGCGAGGACATCATCCTCTGCATCAATATTTGAAACATTGGCAGAAAGTTTTGATATTCTTTTGAGCACCAATATGTGATAGTGAAGTACAATAAAGAACACTGTTATTACTCCGCTGAAAAAGCTGAGGACATTTATAATTGTATAAAGGAGTTCCTCGCTGTATTCAATAACCGAAATGTTAAATTTGCCGTCGGCAAATTTAATCGGAAACATTGTATATCCTGCGGTGTCATCTGATAATTCTCCGTCATCATATTCGGATATATAATTTCCGTTTACAACAAGTGATATTGATTTGCCATTAAACAGTTGTAAATAAACAAACTTTTTCTTTTTGCACCATTCGTGAATTTTTTCGGTATCGGTCGATTTAACATTGTTTTCCTCAACATATTCATCAAAGCTGTCGACAAATTTTTGTTCACGCTTATCGGCAAGTTCTTGGGTCATATAATATTTTTCGATACATTCGTTACCGACAAAATAAACGCCGACGCCGACACCTGCACCGACAACCATTGCCAACAACAAGCACAACGCCGTTTTCAGTTTAAGCGACATTCGTTTAGTCTTCAACATATTTGTAGCCTCTGCCCCACACTGTCATAATGTGTTTTGGGTGTGTATAATCATCCTCAATCTTTTTGCGCAAACTCAAAACAAATACCATAACAGTATTGTTGCTTGACACCATATATTTGTCGCCCCAAACGCTTTCAAAAATCGTTTTGATATCAATAACGACACCCTTATTATCATACAAAAGTTTAAACAGGCGATATTCCCTGTCTGTGAGCTTAATCCGTTTTTCGCCGATTTGAACTGTTTTTTCGCTTTCAAAAAATGTTACACGCTGTGTCTTTTTGCGTGCACGCTTTAAAAGCGCATTGACACGAAGCTGAAGTTCAACCGTTGAAAACGGCTTTACCAAATAATCGTCTGCTCCCGATGCATATGCGCCAACCTTGTCATCGTCTGTCGAGCGCGCCGTCAAAAACATAATCGGCGTGTCGGTGAGCCTGCGAATCTCCTTTGCCGCATCGGTGCCGAACATAAGCGGCATAACTATATCGAGAATAATCAAATCAAAGCCGTCGTCTGCCGAAACAAGGTCGCATGCGGATTTGCCGTCATTAACCGTTGTGACGGCAAAATCGTTTTGCTCCAAAACAAGTTTTATCAAATTGCAAATGGATTCGTCATCATCTGCAACAAGTATTTTCTTTTTTTCGGGCACAAAATCACCTCTGCTCAAAATTTTCTCTCTTATTTAATAATCTTGATTATACCAAATCTTCACAATTAATGCACACATTTTATTAAAAGTTAAGAATATTTAAGGTTTTTGTTAACGCAATTTTTAAAAACACGGTGTAAACTTTAGGTTGCATTGATGAAAAAGACTAAAACTGTCAAAATGCAAAGCAAAATCGATTGTTATTTCATATAATAACGGGTAAACTGTTATTAAAAGGAAAACACACAAATGTGAAAGGCGGTATGATTATGAAAAGCATTTTTAAAATTATTGACAGCGCCCTTGTAAAATTCAACAGCATTCTTGTATCAATTTCGACAGAGGGCAAATAAGGCAAAGACAAAAGCCGCAGAGCACACTGCATTTTTGCAACGCTCTGCGGTTTTTATTTTTTGAAATATTTTGAAATTATGCTCTTGCGACCATTTCGCCGTATTCCTCTTTGCTCTTTTTGATAAACTCCTCAACCTGAGCCGCCGACGGCATTGCGTCGGAGCATGAGTGAGCCGAAATTAGGATTGATGCGGACGCCGAGCCAAACTCGAGACAGTCGATAATATCCTTGCCCTGAAGGAGGCTGTAAAGGAATGATGAGCCGTATCCGTCGCCGCCGCCGAAACCTTTGAGCTTAACAGCCGGGAACGGCTTGATTGTGTAGAACTTGCCGTCGTTTGTATAGGCGGTTGAGCCTTCCTTACCGTGCTTTATAACGCAGATTGCGGCGCCGAATGACTGCCAATATTCTGCCGACTCCTTGTCGGAGGACTTAACGCCGACAATACCCTCTGTCAAATCAAACTCCTCACGCGAGCCCATAATTATATCGGCATTTTGCGCAACGAGGCTGTAGTAAACAGCGATTTCGTCCTTGCTCTTCCAAGTATATTCACGATAGTCAATATCAAAAATAATTCTTGTATTGTTTTTCTTTGCAAGCATCATCGCTTTGAGACAAGCCTCTCTCGATGGGCTTTGAGCAAGCGCGGTGCCGCTGATGACAATTGCCTTTGCCGATGCGATATAATCCTCATGAATATCCTCGGGTGCCATACAAAAATCGGCAACATTGTCTCTATACATCAAGATTGACGAGCTTTCCTTTGAAAGAATTTCGGTAAATGTCAAACCGAGGCACTCGCCGTTTTTTGCTCTTGTGATTTTCGAGGTGTCAATACCCTCTTTGTCAAAATAATTAACAACAAAATCGCCGAATTGGTCATTGCTGACACAGCCCTGAAAACCGACCTTACAGCCGAGCCTTGCAAGACCGACCGCAATATTAGCCGGTGAGCCGCCTACATACTTATTAAAGTTTGACGACTCTGAAAGCGGCATATACATATCGGTTGGGTTGAAGTCGATAGCCACACGGCCAATCGGAATAAAGTCAAGCGGTTTCGACATATCAAATGTTACATAGTTTTGCATAAATTATACCCCTTTTATATCAAGCCTTGTTTTGCGTGCCGAAAATGAGAATGTGGCGTTTAACATTGTTATAAGCGCCATCAACCTCGGCTGCCTGCAAATCATAATAGCCTTTAATGCTTTTGTTTTTATAGCAATCGCGAACGGAATTTTCAACACTGTCGAATGTTGCGGTTGCAATATTAATTTTTTTGATGCCCGTTTTTGAGCAACGAACAAAATCATCGGGCGAAATACCGGTGCCGCCGTGAAGAACAAGCGGAGTTTTTGTCATTTTGTCAACGGTTTCGAGAATATCAAAGCGGAGCTTAGGCGTTGCCTTGTAGTTGCCATGAGCGTTGCCGATTGCAACGGCGAGAGCGTCAACACCCGTTTCGCTTTCAAATTTAACGGCGTCCTCGGGCTTTGTGCAGTTGATGGCAATATCTTCACTGCCGTCCTCACTGCCGCCGACACAGCCGATTTCGGCCTCGACTGCGGCGTCGTATTTCTTTGCCGACTCGATAACGCGGTTTGTCATCGCGATATTTTCGTCGAGCGGAAGATGCGAGCCGTCAAACATAACGGAAGTAAATCCGATTTCAAGTGCTTGATTGATTTTTTTAAGCGTTTTGCCATGGTCGAAGTGAACGGCAACAGGCACCTTTGCGCTTTTTGCCGCCGCAACCATAAGAGGACCGATGATTTCAAGCGGTGACTGCTTTAATCTGACCTCCGCAATTTGGAGAATTATCGGCGCATTAAGTTCCTCTGCGGCTTGCACCGCACCGAGCACCATTTCCATATTTGCAACCGAAAACGAACCGACGGCATAATTGCCTTTTTCGGCATCCGCCAATAAATCGCGTATATTAACAAGCATAAAAAGTCCATAGCCTTTCGCATAAAAATAAATGACGAGTTGACCGTAAGCCGAGTTCTGTATTAAACGATTATCTATCTCGACGCATTGTTGCCAACACGCTCAAGCCACCCTTCGAGGTTATGTGGCGAGCAACCAACTCCTCTGTCGGTGTTGCAGCGAATAGGGTTTACATGGCAGTCGGTGTCTCCATCGACTCGGTGGGCTCTTACCCCGCCTTTCCACCCTTACCCGAAAAACGGGCGGTATATCTCTGTTGCACTTTCCCTAAGGTCACCCTCGGCGGCCGTTAGCCGTTATTCTGCTCTGTGCTGCTCGGACTTTCCTCACACAATGTGCGCAATCGTCTGGGCAACTCGTCATAGTATATAATAAAATAAAATTGCGCCAAAATCAATATTTATTACAAAACTGTTGAAAAGATTTAATTAATGTTGTAAAATCAGTTTAAAATACAAACAATGCGAGGTGATTTGTATGCCGAGATTCGACAATGAGGGTTTTAACCCAAACAGAAGAATCGACAATGATAAAAGAGACAGAACCGTTCCGACAGACGAAAATTATTACGGCGGGAGTGTGGATTTGAACTTTAACTCGAAACAAAAAGGCGATGAAACCAACCCCTACCCTTACGGAACAGACGGCTACAACACACAAAGCGGCAACGGCTACGGCGATTTAAGGCCGCCCCAACCGCCGATATATGACAGACAAACGCAAAATGAATATAACAGATACAATTCATACAACAGCGAGCCGGAGCGCAGGCAATCAAGGCAAAATCAAAGCGCACCGCGACCGCAAAGGGGCAAAGCTCCGAAAAGCAAACCGCCGAAACGCGCAAAAAAGCGCAAAATCAACAAGGCAGGTGCAATTTTTGCGGCAATTGTCGCAATTATTCTTGTTATTGCCCTCGTAGCGGTCGGAATGGTCAACAAAACGCTCGGCAGAATCAATTATGACCAAAAGGTTGAAAACAAATATGTAAATTCCGCCGAATTAAAGCATGACGACGCAGTTAAAAACATTTTGCTTTTGGGTGTTGACGCAAGAGCAAATCAGGACAAGGAGTCAAGCCGTGCCGACTCGATGATGCTTATAAGCGTTGATACAAAAAACAAATGCATAAAAACAGTTTCGTTTTTACGCGACACCTGGGTATATATCCCCTGCCGCGACAAAAAGCAACGCTTAAACGCCGCGTGCACATACGGCGGATACAGCGGCGTTGTTGACACGATAGAATACAATTTCGGCGTTGATATTGACGGCTATGTTGTAACTGATTTTGAAATGTTTAAGGTGCTTGTTGACAGCATCGGCGGCGTTGAGGTTGAGGTAACCAAAAAGGAAGCCAAGGAGGTAACAAGCCACCCGAAGAGATACGGTAATGTCAAACTCAAGGCAGGCAAATACAAGCTCACCGGTGAACAGGCACTCGCTTATTGCAGAATAAGAAAAATCGACACCGACTTTATGCGTGCAAAGCGCCAGAGAACGGTTATTCAGTCAATTATAAAAAGTGCAAAAAGTGCAAGCCCGACAACACTTTACAAAATGGCTTACAACAGCGCGCCGTATATCGAAACAAGCTTTACAAAATCCGAGTTAAAAAAGATTGCAATATCCGCTGTGCAGTGCATCAAATCCGATATGGTGCAGGACAAAGTGCCGTTTGAGGGCACTTGGGAATACGCCAAAATAAGCGGAGCAAGTGTCATTTCGATTGATGTTGACAAAAACAAAGCGAAGCTTATAGATTTCATTTACAATAAAACGCCCGAGCAAATCAAAGCCGAGCAAAAGGACAAATAACGACAAAAATGCGACAAAGATTTTACACTTTGTCGCATTTTTTATTATTAAAATTATTTGCCTTTTCTCTCATTTTCAAGGCGAAATGTGATTGATGACGGATGATGTCTGCCGATAAGAACATAGACTATAGCCGACAAAACCATCAAGTGATTCAAAAAGACAAGAAAATTAATGATTATAATTAATACAAAATTCTTGCTCCACAATTTGTTATTTTCTTTCATAAAATACCTCCGTAAAATAAAAGCAAAAAAAGCGCAAGTCCTTATCCGGACTTACGCTTTTTTGCTACTCGATAATGCGTATTTTAACGCCAAAAAATTATTTTGTCAAGCAAAAATTTTATACTGTATAACTTTTAAATTTGCTTACAAGGGCGACAAACGCCGTCCAAACGACCTGAAAAATCATAACCGACGATATGCTTATTTGGCTGAACGCTCCGAGAAAAGCAAGCATTGCAACAGCGCCGAATCCGATCACACTGCCGAAAGCGACAAGAAACGCAATCAGACTTTTTGTACCGGTCATAACCTTTGCGCCGTGCATTGCCGAAACAAAGCCGACGGCAGTGCCGTTGTGAACAATGTATGCAGGTGATTTTTCAACCTCAAGGCTTGAATATTTTTCATAAACCCTTGCGGCGGAATAATTCATAACACGAATAAATCCCTCGGGCAAATCGAAAAGCTTTGCCACACTTTCCTCATTAATATACGGGTCACCCGTTTTCAAAATGATTGTAACGCCGCTTTTTTCAAGCTTTTTAAGCTCGCGTTTCAAATCTGCGTCGGCACTGTATGACACAACAAACATTGCGCAAACCTTGCCGCCCACAGCAAGATAAAGTGCCTTTCTGTTTTTAACGGTGTATCGTTTTTCGTAGCTTTCCTTAGGAACATTTACACCATGACGGATAAGCAAATCTCTGTTGCCGACAAGCACTTTGCGCTTGTATATCCATGCCGAGGTGCCCATTTTGTCCTCATATGTAATATCCTCGACAGTAGGCAAAATTGACTGCTTGCCTATAATAACATCGTCAAAAACATCGGCAAGCGGACTTTTTGTTTGAATCATAACAGCCGCCGCCTGAATAATGGCATCATCAACTTTGGCACCGTTAAATGTTTTTATGCCGAGAATGTCGCAACTGTCTTTTCCAAACAAATCGGCAGCCTCCATAACAACAGCGTCAGCAGTGTCTGCCATAAGCGCACCCTCATATCCGCAAACGCGTGAGCCGTAAATATCAAGTGCAGACGAAACATCGCCTATCATAAGATTTGTTAAAAATGCAGTTGATGCGGGGAGCGAAACGCAAAGCGCAGTAAACGCCGTGTTGAGCGCAAGCTCCTTATTATATTTAACAAGCATATAAACAAACAGCGCGCCGCTGAGCAAAAACATCACGCCGAACAAAATTGCGCTGATTTTATCGGCAGGCTCTTTTTTGCACTCAATTTCCAAAAAATTGGTTGGGAGATCGGCTTTAACGCTTGTTTGAATTGTCGAATCTGCAGGAATAAACTCCCTTGCGATAATTTGTGAATCGACATTGTTTGTGATATTTTCAACCGTATATTTGTCGCCGTCGCCGGAAACAAATTCAAAATCGTCGACAATTCGCGAAAGCATTTTGTATTTTGCACACTGCGAGGCGAGCAGGGCAAGCGCGCCGAACGCACCGGTCATCATATGGCTTTCGTACCAAATATCGTCGAACGCAATCATCAGCGCAATATGCGCCGCAATCAAAATCGCAGAAACGGCAATCGGAAAATCGCTGTTAATTCCGCGCTTGAAATTAAAGCCGTGAACAATAACATTGAAGTTTGCCGCAATCGTTGCCGCAAAAACAACAAGACAGGTGATAAAATATGCCTTTCCGGGCGGCAACAAGAATGTCGGAAACACGGACGAATTGATAAAAAGAGTCAAAAACAAAAGAATTGCACCGAAAACAGAGGTGGCAATAATTTTTGATTTGACGGCAGCCCTTTTGCCAAGCAGGCTTTGAATGAAAGTCTCCCTTTCCGACTTGCTGACATAATCGCCGCCCGGGATTTCGGAATTGCCGAGGTTTTTGTCCGTCTCATCGGGACCGAAAAGGCGGAACTTGCCGACCTTTTCCTGACGGCGTTGCTCCAAAATCTGCTCGGCAACCTCTTCGTCGATTGTCGGAACAGACTCGATTTTATCGTCGAATCCGTCAAATGTGATTTGAACGCCGATTTCCTCGCCCGTGAACTCCGGCTCGTTGTCAAACACCTTGTCCTTAGCGACGATGGTGGGTATGCCCTCAAGGTCTGTTTTCTCGTCCTTTTGAGCATTTGAAACAAACGCAACACGGCGTGTTTTTGAAATATCGGACGACTGCTTGTCCTTTTTCGCAAAAGGATTTTTACTTTTTTTAACTGTCGGCACAATTTTCACATCATCGTCGGCAATTTTCATATCGCTGTCATCATCAAGCGCTATCGGTTTTGTTTTTGATGTGTCAAATTGTATTCTGCCCTCTGATTTTTCGCGTTTTTTCGGGAGGGTGACCTCTTGTGTTTTTTCGACCGACGGTTTCTGTTTTTTTGGCGGAACATATTTCTTTATATCCTCGTCCGCTGTCGGCTTGGCGGCTGCCTCGGCTATTTTTCGCGCAACCTCTTCTTCGTCAACGGTTACCTCATCAATCGCGTTTTTTGCCTTTTCATCAAGCGTTTTTGACGCCGCCTCAAGCTGTCTGTCAGCCTCGGCTTTGATTTTTTCCGCGCGTTTAATTATTTCGTCGATAGATAAATTCTCGCTCATAAAATTCTCTCACAAAATTATTTGTCAAGTCGCTGTCTTGCAATTTCATACATAATTATGCCTGCCGCAACGGAGGCATTTAAGGAATTGACCTTGCCGAGCATCGGCAAGCTGACTGTGACATCGCACTTTTCCTTGATGAGTCTGCCGACACCGTTGCCCTCACTGCCGACAACAAGCGCCGCGCCACCGCTGAAATCGGTTTTGTCCCAGCGTTGACCGTCCATATCCGCGGCATAAACCCAAATATTTTTCTTTTTCAAATCGTCGATAGTCGAGGCAAGGTTTGTCACCCTCGCAACCGGCATATATTCAAGCGCACCGCACGAGGTTTTTGCAACGATAAAATTAAGTCCGACATTTCTGCGTTTCGGAATAATTATTCCGTGAGCACCGCACGCCTCAGCAGTTCTGATAATCGCACCGAGATTGTGGCTGTCCTCAATTTCATCGCAAATGATGATAAAAGGCGGCTCACCTCTCTCCTCGGCGATTTTTAAAATATCGTCAACGGTTGAATATTCGTGTGCCGGGACATTTGCCGCAACACCCTGATGGTTTGCACCGGCGCACATAAAATCAAGTTTTTTGCGGTCAACATTTTTCATCACAATCTTTTTTTCTTTGCACATTGCAATAATTCGGTTGACCGAGCCCTCATGCTCGCCTTTTGCGATTAAAACATTTTCAACCTCTCTGTCGCTTTTAAGAAGCTCGATAACGGCATTTCTGCCGATAATAAGATTATCGTTTGTCTGTTTGTTTTCGTTTTTCATAACTCACCGGTCCCGTTTATATCAAATTTCGCTTTTCAAACAAAACAGCCGGCAAATGTTGGATTTGCCGGCATTGTTGATTATTAAGCGTCGCCCTCTGTTTTGTAATCAAACTTTGACGCATTATATTTAAAATACTTTTTAACAATCGGTGTAAACTCGTCGCCGTCGCCGTAATCCTCGCTCTTAATTTCGCGGACTGCTTCGTTGATTGTTGTATACCAACCGCTGTATTTTGCACAGGCGATTACATATTCGATTGTATCAATCTCGCCGTCAAGAACCTTGAAATCATTTGTTCTGCCACTGGGCATATACAAAAATTCATCGGTAATAACAGCATCCGCCGTGCCGTTTTCAATCATTTTGAGTGCGTCGTCGATTTTGTCAACATTTGTGATTTTGCACGAATCGGAAATTGTCTTTTGTTCACCGAATGCCGTTTGAGCCGTTTTTCCGCAAACCGCCACATTTTTCATGCTCAAATCGGAATATGTCTTGACTGCACTGTTTTTAGCTGCTACCGCGATAACCCTGTCGGTAATAAGCGGCTCTGTGAAAGAATAATCCTCATTAAACGTGCCGTGGTTTTTTGAAACCGCGCCGACAAGCAATGCCGCGCTGTATTCCTCGCCTTTTGAGTCAAAAAATCCGCCGGAATGCTCAAGCTCATATGAATAAGGGTCGCTTTCATAGCCTTTAACTTTTGTTATGTCCTCAAAAACATAGCTTTTGAAATCGCCCTTGATTGATTTGAATATTTTTTCGATAACATCAGCCTCAAAACCGCCGACCTTGCCGTCCTTACCAACGGTGATAAACGGTGACGAATCGGGAACATAGCCGATAATCAATGAGGTATCGCTGTATTTTTCATTGTCCGATGACGAGCAACCTGCGAAACAAGCAGCGATAAGCACTACGCACAATAATACCGAAATGATTTTTTTAACAGATTTTTTCATTGAATTAAATCCTCCCAAACAGGATTGTCTTAATAAAACAATTTTATATTATAATCAATATAAAGTCAAGGAATATCGGCACAAAAAAATAATTCCTCGGTCAACAATTCGCCAACCGAGGAAATAAAAGCCCAATCAAAGCTCTGCGATAACCTCAACCTCGCAAAGAACGCCCTTAGGCAAATCTTTTACGGCAACGCATGAACGAGCCGGCTTTGATGTGAAATATTCGCCGTAAATCTCGTTGAACTTTGCAAAATCATTAATATCGGCAAGGAAACAAACAGTTTTTACAACCTTGTCCATAGCAGTGCCTGCTGCCTCGACAACTGCCTTGAGATTTTCGCAAACCTGAGTTGTTTGCTCCTCGATTGTTTTTGCCTCAACTGTGTTTGTTGCAGGGTTGATAGCGATTTGACCCGAGGTGAAAAGGAATCCGTTTGCCTTTACAGCCTGTGAATAAGGGCCGATTGCACCGGGTGCATTGTTTGTTGCTACATATTCCATAAGTAAATCTCCTTTTATTATTCGCAAACCTTAAATCCGGCATCTGTGAGTGCCTTTTTAACGGTTGCGATATGTTCAAAGTTTCTTGTTTCAACGCCGAGTTTAAGATAGCAGTCGGTAATGTTCATGTCAAGGTCGGTTGAATCGTAATTAACGCTGACAACATTTGCGCCCTGCTCCGCTACAATGCGGCTTACTCCCGAAAGCTGACCTGGTCGGTCGGAAAGAGAGATAACAATATCTGCCGTTCTGCCGCCCATTTTAAGACCTCTTTCGATAACTCTCGAAAGAATTGTAACATCAATATTGCCGCCCGAAACAACACAGCAAACTTTTTTGCCGTCAATCTCGGGAATCTTGCCGTTCATAACAGCCGCTACCGGAACTGCGCCTGCACCCTCTGCGATAAGTTTTTGTTGCTCAAGAAGTGTGAGAATTGCAAGTGCGATTTCATCATCCGAAACGGTAACGATGCCGTCAACATACTTTTGGCAAAGCTCAAATGTTAAATCGCCCGGTGTTTTAACAGCAATACCGTCTGCGATTGTGTTAACAGCGTTGAGTGTTTCAATTTTTCCGTCTGTCACGCTGTGCTCCATAGATGGTGCGCCTTGAGCCTGAACACCGTAAACCTTACACGACGGCTTAAGCTGTTTGATTGTGTATGCAACGCCGGAGATAAGTCCGCCGCCGCCGATAGGAACAACAACAACATCAACATCGGGAAGCTGTCTTAAAATTTCAAGGCCGATTGTGCCCTGACCTGCGATAACATCGGGGTCATTGAACGGATGGATAAATGTGTATCCCTCCTTGTCGCGAAGCTCGATAGCCTTATTGTAAGCATCGTCATAAACGCCCTTTACGAGACAAACATTTGCGCCGTATCTTTTTGTTGCCTCAACCTTGCTGATAGGAGCGCCGTCGGGGAGGCAAATTGTTGATTTTATTCCGTTTTTTGTTGCCGCAAGCGCAACGCCTTGAGCGTGGTTGCCTGCCGAACATGCGATAACGCCCTTGCTTTTTTCCTCATCGGAAAGCTGGCTTATTTTGAAATATGAGCCGCGCACCTTGAATGAACCTGTAACCTGCAAATTCTCCGTTTTCAAAAAAACATCTGCACTCGGGTTGATTTTGGGTGCCTTAATCATATCTGTATCTCTGATGATTTCCTTTAATACTTCGGAAGCCTTATATACTCTGTCAAGTGTTAACATCTTTTTACCTTCTTTTTCGGGAATATAAATATAGATATTTTAATACTAAATCATATCAAAGTCAATCAATATCCCAAATTTTCATTAACAATAATGACTTTTATTCTGTCTTTATGCCTTTGCTGAGCCGAAATCACATAATTACAGCAAATTCTTGACTCGCCGTGACAGCCGTCACAGATAAATGCGTTTTCGTTTGAAAGCGAAACACATTCGCCGAGCTTCGCACACGGAGTGTCGCACGAAAGGCGGGCTGTGTTCGGCGGTGCAGCAGATTTTTTAACTCTTTCGACAGCGGCATTGATATTCGGCACGATTTTGTTTTTGCCGACAACCATAATTACCTGACGCGGACCGTAAACGATGCAAGCAACACGGTTTGAATTGCCGTCGACATTATAAAGCTCGCCCCTCTCGGTGACCGCGTTTGACGAGGTGAAGAACGTGTCGCACATAAATGCCTTGCCGTATGCCTCGCGAAGCTCCTCGCCCTGAAGACCCGACCTGTCGATAAAATCATAGTCGCCGCTTTTCAAAATTTTTGTGTCGACCTCGCACTCATGCAGTGTGACCGAGCCGCCGCAGGATATGCTTTCACCTTTTTTTACAAGCGTTTTTATAAGCGGAACAACTTCCTCTCTTTTTTCGACATAAAACGGCTTTATGTTGTTTCTTTCAAGATTTTCCATTGTGGTTTCGATGTATTTTTCCATTTTCCGTTACCTCCAATATTTTCTGTCAAGGCTTCTGTATTGCAGTGCCTCGGCGATATGAGTTATTTCAATATTTTCGCTGTTGTCCAAATCGGCAATCGTTCTGCCGATACGCAAAATTTTGTCATACGCTCTCGCAGAAAGCCCCATACTTTCAAAACTTGCACGGAGCAAATCGTCGGCCTCGGGCGATAAAACGCAAAATTCTCTTGTTGCGCGCGGAGTCATTTTTGCATTGCAGGTAATATTTGTGCCCTCAAAGCGTTTGTTTTGAATTTGGCGTGCGGCATTGACGCGCTTTCTGATTTCGGCACTGCTCTCCTCATTGCCTTTGCCGGAAAGCTTGTCGTAATCAACGCTTTGTACCTCAATATGTATATCTATTCTGTCAAGAATCGGACCCGACACCTTGTCGAGATAGCGTTTTTTAGCCGCCTCGGAGCAGGTGCACTGCTTTGTCGGATGGCCCAAAAAGCCGCACGGGCACGGATTCATCGCCGCAACAACCATAATGTTTGACGGATACGATATTTTTCCTGCCGCACGCGTAATATTCACAACACCGTCCTCAAGCGGCTGACGGAGTGACTCCTTTGCACGGCGGTCAAACTCGGGAAATTCGTCCATAAACAGCACGCCGTTGTGCGCAAGGCTGATTTCGCCAGGGCGAATATTTATTCCGCCGCCCGTCAAGCCCTGAACCGAAACAGTATGGTGAGGGCTTCTGAACGGTCTGCGTGCGATAAGGCGCGCGTTATCGGGCAATTCGCCCGCAACGGAATAAATTTTTGTTGTTTCTATTTGCTCGGCGAATGTCATTTTTGGCAAAATCGAGCCGATTCGCTTTGCAAGCATTGATTTGCCCGTGCCCGGAGGGCCTATCATAAGGCAATTGTGTCCGCCTGCCGCGGCAATTTCAAGGGCGCGCTTTGCCTCGTGCTGACCCTTAACATCACAAAAATCAAGTTCATCATCAACAATTTCGGTGTCATCGAGCGCACGGTATGCAGGCTCAATCAATTTTTCACCGGAAAGATGTTGCAAAATCTCGATAATATTTCTCGCCGGCAAAACATCTATGCCCTGAATAACGGACGCCTCGCCTGCGTTGCCATACGGAATAAACACCGAGCCTACTCCGCTCTCGCTCGCCTTGATAACCATCGGCAATATACCGGTAGCCTTGCGAAGCTCTCCGTCAAGTGACAGTTCGCCTATAAACGAATACTCGTCCAAATTCGCGTTGATTTGACCCGATGCTTTAAGGATTGCAATAAGCATCGGCAAATCGTAAACAGGGCCCTCCTTTTTTATATCGGCAGGCGCGATATTAACCGTAATGCGCGACACCGGGAAGGTAAAGTGCTTGTTTTTAATCGAGGCTCTGACACGCTCGCGGCTTTCCTTAACCGCGGCGTCGGGCAAACCGACAACATCAAACCGCGGCAGACCCGAACTGATGTCAGCCTCAACAACCACATCAAAGCCTTCAAGCCCGAAAAGCCCCTGACTTTTAACCTTGGCAAACATATAACCCTCACACAGCCTTTCCACTGCAAAATAAAACGAATTGTTTATAATCATTCTCCACGTTTGCAGCCGTTGCGGAGAATGAAAACGCACGCAAAATTTTTTAAATTCCGACACTTTGCGGCGATAAAACTTAATTGGTGCACAACTGCGCCGTTTCTCCTCTTTTTTTGCCGCAAAAAGTATTGCGGCAAATTGTTAATTTATATTATACAATAAGCAAGTTATATTGACAACACTAAATAATAATATTAAAATAGAGATGCTGCAGAGCATTAAAATATTTAAAATTTAAGGAGAGGTCATATGGACATTAACGCTTTATATAACGAATGGCTTGAAAAGGCAACGGGCGACCCCGATTTGAAAGCCGAACTCGAGAGCATTAAGGGAAACGATGACGAAATTCTCGACAGATTTTACAGAAGCCTTGAATTCGGCACCGCAGGCTTGCGTGGCGTAATCGGCGCAGGCACAAACAGAATGAACATATATACCGTCGGAAGAGCTACACAGGGTCTTGCCGACTATCTCAACGCAAATTACGACAATCCGTCGGTTGCAATCGGCTACGATTCGCGAATCAAAAGCGACCTTTTCAGCAAAGAGGCGGCATCCGTTTTGGCTGCAAACGGCGTTAAGGTTTATATTTACGACGAGCTTGAGCCGACTCCGTGCCTTTCATACGCAATAAGATATTATCACACTCAAAGCGGCATTATCATCACCGCTTCGCACAACCCGGCAAAATACAACGGCTACAAATGCTACAACCCCAACGGCTATCAAATGACCGATGAGGAGGCCGCCGAGGCATACGAATATATCCAAAAGGTTGATTATTTCACCGGCATCAAAAAAGTTGATTTTGACGATGCCGTAAATGCCGGGAAAATCGAATTTATCGGCGAAAAGGTTATAAATTCGTTTCTTGACGAGGTGCAAAAGCAGTGCATCAACCCCGAAATCGTCAAAAATGCCGACTTAAAGGTGATTTACACACCGCTTAACGGCACGGGCAACAAGCCTGTCAGAGCAATTCTTGACAGAATCGGAGTTAAAAGCGTTTATGTAGTGCCAGAGCAGGAATATCCCGACGGCAATTTCCCGACATGTCCGTTCCCAAACCCCGAAATCAAGCAGGTTTTTGAAATCGGCCTTGAAATGAACAGAAAAATCGGCGCAGACATTTTGCTTGCAACAGACCCCGACTGCGACCGTGTAGGCATTGCGGTGCCCGACAAAACAGGCGAACTTGTTCTTATGAGCGGCAACGAAGTCGGCGCAATGCTTTTAAACTATATCCTTTCACAGCGCCTTGAAAAAGGCACTCTTCCGAAATCGGCAATCGCCGTTAAAAGCTTTGTTTCAACCGATTTGGCAGAGGTTATCGCAAAGAAATACAACTGCACATTCAAAAATCTTCTGACAGGCTTCAAATATATCGGCGAGCTTATCACAAATCTCGAAAAAGAGGGCAGAGCGTCCGACTTTGTTATGGGATTTGAGGAGAGCTACGGCTATCTTGCAGGCACGCACGCAAGGGATAAGGACGCTGTTGTTGCGTCAATGCTTATCTGCGAAATGGCGGCTTATTATAAAACAAAAAATATGAACCTTGTTGATGTTATGAATTCGCTTTACGATAAATTCGGATACTATTGCAACGAAGTTAAATCATAC
Source organism: Oscillospiraceae bacterium (assembly GCA_003526845.1). Lineage (GTDB taxonomy): Bacteria > Bacillota > Clostridia > Oscillospirales > Acutalibacteraceae > Eubacterium_R. The sequence continues at coordinate 3,665 of DPVM01000008.1, read as the reverse complement.
ACCTTTGAGGGTGCACAAGGTATGGAAAAAATGGCGCAGATTATGGATACGCTCCGCCAAAATCCGCCGAAAACAATAGGTGACTTTATCGTAACCGCAGTGTCGGACTACAAAACAAGCAAAATAACATTTACAGACGGTAAGGAAGAAAAAATCGAACTTCCGAAATCAAATGTGCTTGCCTTTGCACTTGAAAACGGCAACAAGGTTATCGTCAGACCGTCGGGCACGGAGCCTAAAATCAAGGCGTATCTGACCGCAATCGGAAACGATAAAGAGTCTGCATCGAAAATAGCAAAAACGCTTGAATCGGCTGCAGACGAATTTATGAAATAGAGGAAAATTATGAACAGAAAATTTGTTAAAGTCACATGCATCATTCTTGCTGTGCTTATGGCAGGAAGCGGCTTGACAGCCGGTGTATTTGCATTTATTCATTGATTGAAAAAGCGGCAAAGTGCGTCAAACACCGAGCCGCTTTTTCGATTTGAGGAGAAATTATGGTTGTCGAAAACGATTCACATACAGTCAAAGAGCTGGTAGAAATCGGAATGCCCGAGGAATGTGCCGCGATACTTTGCAAACTTCCGTACGACACATTTGTTTTTGAAATAAACGGCGACAAAATAACCGCAGTGAGCACCTTTCAAATATGCGAGGAAACATTTAGCTTTTATGGCAAAACCGATATAGAGCCGGGTGAATATATTGTCGGTGAAACGCATATTGGAAAAACGGGCGACGGCTTTCGTCTAAAATTCATTGCCGATGAGCATGACGGGTCATGCAATGACAAAGAATATTATATCGACTTTTCAAGCCTTGATGCCGTTTGCAAAAACCGAGGCTTTGAAATCAAACACCCCGAGAGTGTAAGTTTCAGCGAACTTGCGATTGCATCGGCATACGTAACGGAGCATGCCGACTCCCCTTGCGGCGCGAACGAAAAGGAGAAAAATCTCCTCCCCATTCTTCACGAGATTGAAGCGTTGTATTATTCTAACGAGGAATATGACGGCAGATTGGGTCTTTTGACAAATCTTTTTGACGATGACAAAAAGCTTGTTGAAATGATAAGCAGTTATGCCGCAAAAAGCGGAAAATCACCTGACAAAATTTTGCGCCGTATCAAACATAATCATCAAGACAAGCTGACATCGCTTGCAAACGCCGTTAACGATTCCCAAGCCGAATACGGCGAGTCAGAATTCAACATTGATTTTTCCGACGGTAAAGGCAGAATTTCCGATTTTGCGTTCGTCATTTTACTGATAATAATTGCAATCGCGGTCTGTCTTGTGTTGGCATTTGCAATAACCGCAATAATTGCGCTTCTCACCGGCAGAAGTGACTTAATCGGTGCTTATTTCACCGAATTTTTGCCGTCGCGCGATTTTTGGCTTGCCATTGCCTCCGGCTCGATAATAATAGCTGTTGTTTATATAATAATCACTATTGCCCGAAAAGGGAAAATGTTGTAAAATACTATCGACAAAATAATTTCAGAAAGGCTGTTTTTTATGAAAACAAAGGTTAACGAAAATATTTATAATATCGGCGTAAACGATTATGACATTGACCTTTTCGAGGGTCAATACATTCTTGAAAACGGAATGGCATACAATTCCTATATCGTTCTTGATAACAAAATCGCCGTTTTGGACACGGTTGACAAAATCGCCGTTGACAGATGGTTTGATAATCTCGCCGACGCATTAGGCGACAAAAAGCCCGATTATTTGATAGTTCAGCATCTTGAGCCGGACCACAGTTTCGGAATTCAAAAATTCATTGAGAAATACCCCGACTCCGTTCTTTACTGCTCGGCAAGCGCACTCAGAATGTTGCCGCAGTTTTCCGATGTTGATTTGAGCAAGGTTGTTGCCGTTAAAGAGGGCGACACACTAGACCTCGGCACACACAAACTAAATTTCGTGATGGCACCGATGGTACATTGGCCCGAGGTTATGGTTACATACGACAGCACGGACAAAGTTCTTTTCTCTGCCGACGCGTTCGGCAAATTCGGCACAACCGATGCAGATGAGGGCTGGAGCTGTGAAGCAAGAAGATACTATTTCAACATTGTCGGCAAATACGGAAAGCAGGTGCAGGCACTTTTGAAAAAGGCAGGCGCACTTGAAATCAAGACAATCTGTCCGCTCCACGGACCTGTTTTGACAGACACGATTCCCGAAGTTTTGGCATTATACAACACTTGGTCGTCATATCAACCTGAGGACAAGGGCGTGTTTATCGCTTGCGCATCAATTCACGGAAACACAATGCAAGCGGCAGAGAAACTTAAAAAGTTGCTTGAAGAAAAAGGCTGTCCGCGCGTTGTCCTTGCCGACCTCACAAGAGATGATATTGCAGAATGTGTTGAGGATTCGTTCCGCCACAGTCACCTTGTTTGCATGGCGTCAAGTTATGACGCAGGCGTTTTTGCGCCGATGTCGGACTACCTTCATCACCTTGAATCAAAGGCATTTCAAAACAGAACGGTTGCTCTTGTTGAAAATGCAAGCTGGGCACCGAGCGCAGTCAGAACGATGAAAGCTGAATTTGAAAAAATGAAGGACATAACGCTGATTGACAAGACGGTTACAATCAAAACCCGAGTAACCGACCAAGCAATCGCCGAGCTTTCGGAGCTTGCAGACGAAATCATGAAAACATTTTAATCATAATTAATAAAAATACCCTCTGTTAATCATACATAAAGATGATTGACAGAGGGTGTCAAAACAGATATGACAGCACAGTTTCGGCTATGCTGTTTTTCTTTTGTCAATTTGTATATCACAATGTTTTGTGCGGCTATCATAAAAATGTTATATCTATGCTTTTTCACGGCAAAATCCGATAAATTTGCGGTTTGTAACCTCAAAAAACTCCTTCGGCGTTGTTTTTTCAGGCAATCCGACTTTGTCGTCTCGGCAGTTGACTACCAAATTAAATATTCAGTTTAAAATATCGTTAATGACCGCTTTGTTTTTATTATGCAATCTTATCCAAATTGCGGCAGTAACTGCGACAATTGCCGCGCCGACAGCATAGCCCACCACTTGTTTTGATGCAATTATAAATGCGCAAATAGCCACAACAAGTAATAAAGGAACAAATAAAACCGTAAAAGTTTCTTTTTTGTACTGCTTATATTGCTTTAAAACCGATTCGCTATCAATAATTGCCTCATATTCAAGATTTTCGGTCGCAACAATATTACAGCAGTTAATATTTGAATTTTTCGGCTCATTGAGTATCACAGTTATATCATTGTTAATATCTGTTATATGCGCCTTTACAGGAAAGGAAAGGTATTTTTTGAAATTCAGATATTCGCTGTCGTAAAATTCAAAAATAAACATGATAAACCCGACCAATGCTAAAAATAAATAAGCCAAGGGGTTTGTTTTATTTGGAACAACCTCATGAACGGTAAAATCAACGATATTTGCTGAATTGGCATACTTATATTCGCCATATTCATCAATAACTATCTGTTCATCGTCGATATTTATTTTCATCGGATAAGGTAATTTATTTTGAAAAGTAATCATATGTCACCTCAAATATGTTGTTTCTCATTATAACATATAGAAAATAAAAAGGCAAAATACGAAATTAAATATACACATAAAAGCAAAAAACGCATCAAAAGA
>DPVM01000016.1:21307-22707 GCA_003526845.1 Oscillospiraceae bacterium | reverse complement strand
AAATGGCCCGGTAGTTCAGTTGGTTAGAACGCCAGCCTGTCACGCTGGAGGTCGACGGTTCGAGCCCGTTTCGGGTCGCCATGGGGCGATAAGATTTTGTCTTGTCGCCCGCTGTTTTTTGCTGATATGGCTCAGGTGGTAGAGCGCGTCCTTGGTAAGGACGAGGTCGGCGGTTCAAGTCCGCCTATCAGCTCCAAGCAACACTTCGGTGTTGCTTTTTTCTTTTCCTTTATGTTGTCAATAATTATCCGCGGACTTGAACCGCCGACAAGCACTCCAAATCTTTGATTTGGGAGAAACAGTCCGGTGGACTGTTTCGTAGTGCGTCGCTCTTCCTTCAAAGTCCGCCTATCAGCTCCAAGCAACACTTCGGTGTTGCTTTTTTTCTTTTTCTTTATGTTGTCAATAATTATCCGCGGACTTGAACCGCCGACAAGCACTCCAAATCTTTGATTTGGGAGAAACAGTCCGGTGGACTGTTTTTTGCACAAACGAAAAAGACCGCCATGGCGGTCTGATTCGGAAACAATACTCTGTTTTGCTTCGCACTTCTTAATTAATGTATATGCGTGCAAAATCCGTATTATTCCTATTTTTTTATTCCGTATGTCAAATCTGTCGGGTCCTTAAACAATTCGATAATCGGCGGCTCAAAGGTGAACAGCCAAAACGCAATCATCGTCACAATCATCATTGCCGCTCCGATTCCGTTCGGCAGTCCGTTGCCGATAGAATTGTTGATTAAAAAATAGTTCAATATAAATGTAATCAAAACTCCGACAAAAAATGACGAAATATTGACCCATTCGTTGTTGCCGCCAATCATTCCGTTAAGCATGTAAAAATAGCAAAGCGTCGCCGTCATACCGCATACAATCGAAATGTAGCTTGCAAAAAACACATTGAATTTGATGTTCTTTAGCTTTATATACATATATACTGTATAAATCGCAAAGGGGAAAAACAGCAGCTTTAAATGTTCCCACGGGCTTTCATTTACAGGGCAAAATACTCCCGCAACAACATTTTTGCCGAGCCAATCATACAAAAAATGACTCAGCGTTCCGACAATGCTTACAAAGATGAATCCTATAATCTCAAGCTTAAATAATTTTTTGTTCATACTATATAATTATGCCGTTTTTGCCCGCTTATTCAATTTTTGCTAATTCGAATCTCTTTCTTTACATCAAAAAAGACACCCAAAAAATGGGGCCATTTTTGGCGCAGAAGGAGAGATTCCCTCGGCTCGCTTTTGCGCTCGCCGACAGGCACCCGGACAACGAACAGTCCACAGGACTGTTCTAACGCTTAGCGTTTGTCCTTTTCGAATCTCTTTCTTTACATCAAAAAAGACACCCAAAAAATGGGTGTCTATTTTGGCGCAGAAGGAGAGATTC
>DPVM01000016.1:0-21062 GCA_003526845.1 Oscillospiraceae bacterium | reverse complement strand
CTTAGCAGGGGCGCCTCGTCACCAGCTTGAGTACTTCTGCGTGTAACTTGGTTTAAACCTGTCAAGTTTTTGCACTTTCGTGCGAGTAATACTTTATCATATCACCGCTTAAATGTCAAGTAAAAAGTTATTTTTATCAAAATTAAAAATTTTCTTGACATTGCCTCGCCGTTGTGTTAATATATCAAAGCATTAAGTAATGCAGAGGTATCGAAGTGGTCATAACGAGGCGGTCTTGAAAACCGTTTGGGTTAACGCCCGCGTGGGTTCGAATCCCACCCTCTGCGCCATGTCGGCAAGGCTGTTTGGCCTTGCCGATGATTTTTAAATTCAATATTTCTGCCACCGGGTAGAGAATGTTTTGCATTCGCTTGTGTATCGTTAGGTCTTTGAAGATACACAAACGGATGTTATTTTTTTACGAAAAGAGGGAATGTAATGCTCAAAAAAATATTCGGCAATTTCACCGTGACCGATTATGTTTTGTGGGGATTTTCGGTCGCCGCAATCATTCTGTCGGCTGTCCTGTTCGGCAACAGCGATGCGCTCACGCTTGTTGCAACGCTGTTCGGTGTAACATCGCTGATTTTTTATGCAAAGGGCAACCTTGTCGGGCCTGTTTTAATGTTTGTTTTTTGCGTTATTTACGGCATAATTTCATATTCTTATGCTTATTACGGCGAGCTGATAACATATGTGTTTATGTCGCTCCCGATGGCTGTGTTCACCATCGTTTCATGGCTTAAGCACCCGAGTAAGGAGGATAAATCACAGGTCGAAATAAACGTCGTGTCGCTTAAAGAAACAGTGCTGTCGTTTGTTGCCGCTTTGGTCGTCACCGCCGTGTTTTATTTCATCTTGTCCGCTTTGCACACAGCCAATATCGTGTTCAGCACAATTTCCGTCGCAACAAGCTTTATCGCCGTTTATTTCTCGTTTCGGCGCAGTCCGTATTATGCGCTCGGCTATGCCGCAAACGATATTGTTTTGATAATTCTTTGGGCGTTGGCGTCGCGCGATGATAAAAAGTATATCAGCGTAGTTGTTTGCTTTGTCGTTTTCCTTATCAACGATTTGTATGGATTTTTCAGCTGGCAAAGGCGAAAAAAACACTCGAAATAACCAAATTGCGTAAAAATATAACGCCTACGAAACCGTAGTCGCTTATTTTTTGTCTTTACTTATTTTTCTGCCGATATTTCAGCAAAGCATTCACTGCAATAAACCGGTCTGCCGTCTTTCGGAACAAACGGAATTTTGCATGCCTTGCCGCATCTTGCACATGTTGCGTCGTGCATTTCGCGCGGTGCTTTTGAAGCGGCTTTTCTTGCCGCTCTGCATGCTTTGCAGCGCTGTGGCTCGTTTACAAAGCCCTTTTCAGCGTAAAATTCCTGCTCTCCTGCAGTGAAAACAAATTCTTGTTTGCAGTCTTTGCAAATTAAAGTCTTGTCTTCGTACATATTTTTGCTACCTCTCTAAAAATTTTGCCGTGGGATAAATATTCAGGATAATTTATAATTATCCAAACTTATCGACATTATTTGAAAATGATGCCGTTGAGTTTCTTTCTTATTCTTTGCATTGCATTGTCGATTGCTTTCGGATTTTTACCGAGCCTTTCGGCAATTTCGTTGTATGAACAGCCTACTATATGCAGTCGCAAAACTTCATTCTCGAATTTTGACAGCTCCTCATACAATGTGTCGCTTAATATTGAAACACTTTCATTAGCCAAATATTCATCTTCGGCGCTCAAAACATATTGATTGTCGAAATAATCCTCTTCGAGTGTAACAATTGAGCCTTGGGGAATATCCTTCAGCCGTGAAAATTTGCGCAGTGCCGTTTGAATTGAGTTGTCGATGCAACGGCAGGCGTATGTCAAAAACTTCGCACCCTTGTTGCTGTTGTATGATTTAATCGCGGCAAGCAAGCCAATCATGCCCTCCTGTACCAAATCGTCTTTTTCAAGAGGGGAGTTGATGTATTTCATCGCAATGGCTTCAACCGAGCTTCTGTATTTGTTTATAAGCTCATCAGTCGATTTTTCGTTGCCGTTTTTAATCTCGTCGAGAAGCTCAATATCCGTTTTTTCTGCTGTGTCAGACATTTTTTCCTCCCCGTGACAAAGATTTGTCTAATCAAATGGTACTACACTTTTATAAATTAGTCAACAAAAATACGATGTTAGACGGTTGTCGATTATTTTATACATTAAATCTGAATAAAACAATGTCGCCGTCTTTCATAACATATTCCTTGCCCTCGGACCTTACAAGACCCTTTTCTTTGGCGGCAACCATTGAGCCGCATTCCATAAGGTCGTCATAAGCCACAACCTCGGCTCTTATAAATCCGCGCTCAAAGTCGGTGTGAATTTTGCCTGCCGCCTGCGGTGCCTTTGTGCCTTTTTTGATAGTCCAAGCTCTTACTTCCTGCTTGCCTGCGGTGAGAAAACTGATAAGACCGAGAAGCGAATAGCTCTTTTTGATGAGTCTGTCAAGACCCGACCTTTCAAGCCCCATATCCTCAAGGAATACTTCCTTTTCGTCAGGCTCAAGTTCTGCGATTTCAGCCTCCATTTCGGCACAAATCGGGAATGTTTCCGCACCCTCCGCAGCCGCGATTTCCTTAACGGTTTGATAGTATTTGTTGTTTTCAATTGCGTTGTCCTTAAAGTCGTTTTCGCCCATGTTGCAAGCGTAAATTACCGGCTTGATTGTGAGCAATTCAACCTCTTTGAGGTATTCCTGCTCGTCCTCGTCGATTTCAACCGCTCTTGCCGTTTTGCCCGTTTCCATCTCTGCGATGAGTCTTTCAAGAAAAGCAACTTCCGTGGCAATCGTTTTGTCGCCCTTCATTGCTTTTTTTCTGTTTTCAACCCTTCTTGTGAGCAAATCCAAGTCGGAAAGTATAAGTTCAAGGTTAATTGTCTCAATATCTCTTGCCGGGTCAATGCTGCCGTCAACATGTGTGATGTCGTCATTGTCAAAGCATCTTACAACATGAATAATCGCGTCTACTTCTCTGATGTGCGACAAAAATTTGTTTCCCAAGCCTTCGCCCTGACTTGCGCCTTTAACAAGACCCGCAATGTCAACAAATTCAATTGTTGCAGGGGTGAATTTGTCGGGATCATACATTTCGGCAAGCTTGTCAAGTCTTTCGTCCGGAACAGATACCATTCCGATATTCGGCTCAATCGTGCAAAACGGATAGTTTGCGCTTTGAGCGCCTGCGTTTGTTATAGCGTTAAAAAGTGTGCTCTTGCCGACATTCGGCAAGCCGACCATACCTAATTTCATTTTTTATCTCCTTGTTTTCAAATTCAAAATTACCAACTAACAGTATATAACAAAAAAATACTTTTTACAAGAGTAAATAATCCTTGACATTACTTTGCAAATACACTAAAATATTATTCAATATTTTCTAAGCATATAGATTTATTTTATGATATTTTGTAAAGGAGAAGTGTAGGTATGGAACTCAACGGTTCACAAATCGTTCTCGAAACCCTCAAAGAACAGGGCGTAGATACCATTTTCGGTTATCCCGGAGGAACGATTTTAAATATTTTTGACGAGCTTTATAAGTACGGCGACACTTTCAATCACATTCTCACCGCTCACGAGCAGGGCGCCGCACATGCGGCAGACGGCTATGCAAGGGCAACCGGCAAGGTCGGCGTTTGTTTTGCAACATCGGGTCCCGGTGCAACAAACCTTGTAACAGGTATCGCAACAGCGTATATGGATTCAATTCCGGTTGTCGCAATTACTTGTAACTATGCTACGGAGGGCCTCGGACGCGACTCTTTCCAAGAGGTTGATATTTGCGGCATTACAATGCCGATTACAAAACATAATTTCCAGGTTAAAAGCGTAGAGGATCTTGCTCCGACAATCCGCCGTGCGTTTCGCATCGCTCAAAGCGACCGTAAGGGTCCTGTTCTCATTGATATTCCAAAGGATTTTACTGCCGCAAAGTGCGAATACACTCCCGAGCCGAAACAGCAGCCGAATCCGCCTAAAAAACCGCGTAAGGACTGCCTTGACAGAGCGGTTGAACTTTTGCAAAATGCCAAAAAGCCGCTTATTTATGTAGGCGGCGGCGCAATTCTTTCCGAGGTCGGCGAGGATTTGATTACTTTTGCGGAAAAAATCGACGCTCCTGTTGTTTCAAGCCTTATGGGACTCGGCGCTTTTCCGTACAATCATCCGCTTCACCTCGGCTTAATCGGTATGCACGGCCATTTTGAGTGCAACAAGGCGGCTCACGATTGCGATGTTCTCATCACATGCGGTGCGCGTTTTTCCGACCGTGTTGCAGGCAACAGAAAAAAATTCGCTCCTAATGCGGAAATTTTACATATTGATATTGATAATGCCGAAATGGATAAAAACATTTATTCAAATTATCACCTCAGAGGTGATTTGAAAGAGGTTATCCCGATTCTTACGAGAGCGATTGAACAACTCGACCATAAGGATTGGATTGACGAGGTTAACAGCTATCGCCGTCCGTTTGACCAGCTTCAAATCGGCGATTTTGTAAATCCTCAAACTCTTATCGAAAAAATCGACGCCGCAACTGACGACGATACGATTGTTGTTACCGATGTCGGTCAACATCAGCTTTGGGCGGCGCAGTTCTATAAATTCAAGCAGCCGAGAACACTTCTCACTTCCGGCGGCTTGGGCACAATGGGTTATTCAATGGGCGCGTCAATCGGCGGTCAGTTCGGATGCCCGGACAAAACCGTTGTTATGTTCGCAGGTGACGGCGGCTTCCATATGAATTTGTCGGAACTTGCTACTATGTGTTCATACAATGTGCCTGTTAAAATGTTTATTATGAACAATACCGTTTTGGGTATGGTTCGTCAGTGGCAAAAACTTTTCTACGGCAATCGCTTTTCTGATACCGATCCGCACAGAAAAACCGATTTCGCCGCAGTTGCCGAGGCTTTCGGCGTTAAGGGACTTCGCATTAATACAAACGATGATATTGATGCAGTTCTTAAAGAAACATTCGAGCATCAGGGTCCTGTTCTCGTTGATTGCAGAATCAGCCCCGATTCAAATGTACTTCCGATGATTCCGCCCGGAGGCGCTCATACGGATATTATCGAAAAATTTAACTAAGGAGGCGCAATTATGAAAGAAAAGTTGATTTTGTCTGTTCTTGTTGATAACGAAAGCGGCGTTCTTCAGCGTGTTGCTTCCTTGTTTTCAAGAAGGAACTATAATATTTCTTCATTAACCGTTAGCGAAACGGAAGACCCCAATTTCTCCCGTATGACTATTGAAACAAACACCGAGCCGGAAAATTTCAGACAAATTAAGGCTCAGCTTAAAAAACTTGAAATCGTTAAAAAGGTTGCCGAACTTACCGACGAAACTTCTGTTTCGTCAGAGCTGCTTCTCGTAAAGGTAAAGGCAAAGGGTATTCCTCAAAAGAATGCTCTTCTTGCATTCAATATGCGTTACGGAGCAAGGGTACTCGATATGTCACTTGAAACGATTACTCTTGAGTTTACCGGCACAGGCGAAACTATCGACAGATTCGTTGACTATCTCGAAAATCATTTCGGCATCGTCGAGCTTGCAAGAACAGGTATCACTTCTCTCGCAAGAGGCGAAGAATCGTTTATTGAAGATGTTTAATAATTATATTTTTTACATATTATAGGGGTGAGTATATGGGAATGACTATGACTCAAAAAATATTGGCTGCCCACGCAGGGCTTGACAGCGTTGTGCCAGGTCAGCTGATAGAGGCAAATCTCGATATGGTGCTTGGAAACGATGTTACCTCTCCGGTTGCTATCAACGAGATGAACAAGTTTAACAAAAAAACAGTATTCGATAAAACAAGAATTTCGCTTGTTATGGATCACTTTACACCGAACAAGGATATTCAGTCTGCAGAAAACTGCAAGCAGGTTAGGGAATTTGCAAAATTTCAAGGCATTACACACTATTTTGATGTCGGCAATATGGGTATCGAGCATGCGCTCCTTCCCGAGCAGGGCATCGTTACATGCGGCGACTGCATTATCGGCGCAGACTCTCACACCTGCACATACGGCGCTCTCGGCGCATTTTCAACCGGCGTAGGCTCAACCGATATGGCGGCAGGAATGGTAACCGGCAAGGCTTGGTTCAAAGTTCCGTCTGCTATCAAGGTTGTTATCACCGGTAAAAAGCAAAAGTATGTTTCGGGCAAGGATGTTATTCTTCACTTAATCGGCGAAATCGGCGTTGACGGTGCGCTTTATAAGTCGCTTGAATTTACGGGCGACGGTATTGCCGACCTTTCTATGGACGACCGCCTTTGCATCGCCAATATGGCTATCGAATGCGGTGCCAAAAACGGCATTTTCCCGGTTGACGATGTAACTCTTGAATATGTCAAGGGCAGAAGTGAGCGCGAGTATAAGGTTTATGAGGCTGACGCAGACGCTGAGTATGACAGCGTTGTTACAATTGATTTGTCAACACTCCGTCCGACAGTCGCTTTTCCGCATCTTCCTGAAAACACAAAAACTATCGACGAGTGCGAAAAAATCAAAATCGACCAGGTTGTTATCGGCTCTTGCACAAACGGCAGAATGGAAGATATGCGTACTGCCGCAGAAATTATCAAGGGCCATAAGGTTGCAAACGGCGTTCGCGTTATCGTAATCCCGGCTACACAGACAATTTATCTCAATTGCGTAAAAGAGGGCATTGTCGAAACATTTATCGAGGCGGGAGCCATCGTTTCAACTCCTACATGCGGACCGTGTCTTGGAGGTCATATGGGCATCCTTGCAGCAGGCGAGAAGGCTGTGTCAACTTCAAACAGAAACTTTGTCGGCAGAATGGGTCACACAAAGTCGGAAATTTATCTTGCGTCACCTGCCGTTGCGGCAGCATCGGCAGTTAAGGGCTATATCGCCGATCCGGCAGAGGTAGAATAAAATCGGCTCGCTTGCGGGCTTTATCGGCGTGCTCCGTTTGGCTACAATGGGGATAAACGCGCTTATATTTGTAGCAGGAAAGGCTATGGAATTATTATGAACGCTAAAGGCAGAGTACATAAATTCGGCGATAATATCGACACCGATGTTATCATTCCGGCAAGATATTTAAACCGCTCCGACGAGGAGTGGCTTGCTTCACACTGCATGGAAGATATTGATGCCGATTTCGCATCAACCGTTAAAAAGGGCGACATTATGGTTGCCGAGGCTAATTTCGGATGCGGCTCGTCAAGAGAGCATGCTCCGATTGCGATAAAGGCTTCAGGTATCAGCTGTGTAATCGCGTCAACATTTGCAAGAATTTTCTACAGAAATGCAATCAATATCGGCCTTGCAATTCTTGAGTGCGACGAGGCTGCAAAGGATATTAAAGACGGCGATGAAGTCGAGGTCGATTTCGACAGCGGCGTTATTTCGAATCTTACAACCGGCAAAACATATAAGGCTCAACCGTTTCCCGAGTTTATTCAAAACATCATTAAAAACGGCGGCTTGATGAATTCTATTAAATAATCAGGATATATTGTTATTATGAACACTTTTGAAATTAACGGCACCGCTCTGCGTGACGGCTGGGGCGGCGCAGACAGATTTTGGTTTTCACTTAAGGATTATAAAGTAAGAGATGCGGCTGCAATGGCTCAAATTGACCGCCCTGACCAAATTTCTCAGTCGGCTTATTTTGTTTCCATCGGCTATATTCCGTATTTCACCGTCAGCAATGAGGAAGTTATGCGCGCATATGTCGATACTCTTTCAAATCCAAAGCTCAAAACCGCGCTTTCAAAAATAGACGATAACGATTATGTCGAGTCGTTTTGGAAGTATTATAATGTCTATCCTCAGCTTTTTGACGGCTTTGAGGATTTTCAGCACGAATACGCTTTGAACAAGGCTAAAAAATGGTGCGAGGAAAACAGCATCAACTATACGGTTAATCTTTAATTATTAAACAACCGCCTCTTACGAAACTGTGTAAGCGGCGGTTGTCATTTTTTAACAAATTGTAAAATATTAGCGCCTTTTATTGCTTTTAGTATTAATTTATATATTAATTATTATTGCAAAGATATATTGGCTATGGTATAATTACAAATAACTATACTAATATGGAAAAGTGTGCAAAATGGTTATTTTGGGTATAGACCCCGGCTATGCAATCGTCGGCTGGGGCGTGGTTGAATACAACCATTCAAAATTTCGTGTTTTGGGCTACGGCGCCATCACAACCGAGGCAACAACGCCGTTCCCGGAGCGACTTCAAATTATATACAACGATATGTGCTATCTGTTCGATAAATATAAGCCTGAGGCAATGAGTATGGAAAAACTGTTCTATAACTCGAACCAAAAAACGGTTATTGATGTTGCGCAGGCAAGGGGAGTCATCACTCTCGCCGCTCAAATGTACGGCAAGGATATTTTTGAATACACTCCGCTTCAGGTTAAACAGTCCGTAACAGGCTACGGCAGAGCAGAAAAAAAGCAGGTTATGGAAATGACAAAAAGCATTCTCGGCTTAAAAGAAGTTCCAAAGCCCGACGATACAGCCGATGCACTTGCCATGGCGATTTGTCACGGTCATGTCAGCGGTTCCGCAATCAACAGAATTAAAAATATTTTGTAAACGAAAGTGATTTCTTATGATTTATAATGTTAGAGGTACTCTTACTTATACCGACATTAATTATGCCGTTGTCGAATGCGGCGGAGTGGGATTTAAGTGCTTTGTCAGTATGACCACATTGAAAGAATTACCGCCCCTCGGCAAAGAGGCTAATTTATATACATACCTCGCCGTTCGAGAGGACGCTATGGATTTGTTCGGCTTTGCCACACAGCAGGAACTTGATGCGTTTAAACTTTTAATTACCGTCAGCGGAGTAGGTCCTAAAGCGGCAATGGCTGTTTTGAGCGTTCTTCCGCCCGACAGATTGTCGATTGCCGTTTCAAGCGGCGATGTCAAATCCATTCAGTCAGCGCAGGGCGTCGGCAAAAAAACGGCAGAGCGTATCGTTCTCGAGCTTAAGGATAAAATGCTCGGAATCGCTCCCTCAAACGCCGCCGCTGTTCAAAGTATTCAGGCTGTCGCCTCAAATTCCGATGCGCAGGAGGCAGTTGAGGTTCTTGTTTCGCTCGGATTTAACCAGTCAGACGCTGCAACGGTTGTCGGCGCTATGGATAAAGGCTTGTCGGTTGACGATATGATCAGAAAGGGTCTTAAACAGCTTTCTTCACAGTTGTGATTTTAGGAGTCAAAAATGATAGAAAACGAATTTGAATATGATTTTGAAAACAGAATATCAGCTCCCGAATATACACCGGAGGATGTCGACATAGAAAATTCGCTCCGTCCGAAACAACTGACTGATTATATCGGTCAGGAAAAGGCTAAGGAAAATCTTTCGATTTATATTCAGGCGGCAAAAAACAGAGGCGAGCCTCTCGACCATGTTTTGCTTTACGGTCCTCCAGGACTCGGCAAAACAACGCTCGCCGGCATAGTCGCAAACGAAATGGGTGTTAATATCCGCGTCACTTCGGGTCCTGCAATCGAAAAACAGGGCGACCTTGTTGCCATTCTTTCAAATCTCGAAAGCGGCGATGTACTCTTTATCGACGAAATTCATCGCCTTAACAGAACGGTTGAGGAAATCCTTTATCCGGCTATGGAAGACGGCAAGATTGATATTATTATCGGCAAGGGTCCGTCGGCAAGAAGCTATCAGCTCTCTCTGCCGAAATTCACCTTGATTGGCGCAACAACAAGAGCAGGTCAGATTTCCGCTCCACTTCGCGACAGATTCGGCGTAATTTTGAGGCTTGAGATGTATTCAAATCAGGAGCTTTCGCAAATCGTCAAACGCTCATCACAGATTTTGTCAATCCCGATTGATGAAAAGGGCGCAATGCAAATTGCTTCACGCTCACGCGGCACACCGAGAATCGCAAACCGCCTTTTAAAGCGTTCACGCGATTTCGCCGAGGTTAAATATCAAGGTGTTATCACCGACGAGGCGGCACAGGACGCACTTCATTCAATGGACATTGACGAACTCGGTCTTGATGCTATCGACCGCCGCTTGCTCAAAACAATGATTCGCAATTATAACGGCGGACCTGTCGGACTCGAAACTATCGCCGCCGCAATCGGTGAGGAAGCGGTCACGATTGAGGATGTTTACGAGCCTTATTTAATGCAAATCGGCTTTATTTCGCGTACTCCGCGCGGCAGATGCGTTACTCCGGCAGGCTATAAGCATCTCGGGTTTGAGTTTAACAATGACAATTTTAACAAAAATAATTCATCAACTTCATCAAATACACAGACAACTCTTGATTTATAAGCGAGGTTAATTTTATGGGAAGATTATTCGGTACAGACGGTGTAAGAGGAATTGCAAATGAGGATTTAACAAACGAACTTGCAATGAAAATCGGCTCTGCTGCGGCAACTGTTTTGCTCGAGGAGTCAAAAAGCGCAAAACCAACCGTTCTTATCGGCAAGGATACGCGTGCATCGGGCGATATGCTTGAAGCGGCTCTCACAGCCGGCCTTTGCAGTGTCGGATGCAATGTTCTTTCTGTCGGCGTTGTTCCGACTCCTGCCGTTGCCTATCTGGTTGGGCAGTATCAGTGTGAGGCAGGCATTATGATTTCCGCGTCACACAATCCGTGCGAATATAACGGAATTAAAATATTTCAAAAAACAGGCTATAAGCTCGACGATTCAATTGAAGATGAGATTGAACAAATCATTCTCGACAATTCAAGAGAGCCGAGCATTAAAATCGGCGGCGATGTCGGCAATCGGCTTTTCTGCAAAACCGCAGTTAACGATTATATTGAGCATGTTGTTTCAACAACAAATGTCAGATTTGACGGCTTGAGCATTGCGCTTGACTGCGCCAACGGCTCTGCGTCGGTTTGCGCAAAAGAAATTTTTACACGCCTCGGCGCAAAATGCCTTATGCTTTCGGATACTCCCGACGGCACGAATATTAACAATAATTGCGGCTCAACTCATCCCGAAGAGCTTATGAAATTTGTCCGAGACGCAAAACTTGATTTGGGCCTTGCCTTTGACGGTGATGCAGACAGAATGCTTGCCGTTGACGAAAACGGCATCCTTGTTGACGGCGATAAGGTCATCGCAATTTGCGCAAAGCGTATGAAGGACGAGGGTAGGCTTGCCAAAGATACAGCCGTTGTTACGGTAATGAGTAATATGGGATTTTTCAAGTTTTGCGAGGAAAACTCAATCAATTGTGCAAAAACCGCTGTCGGCGACAGATATGTCCTTGAAAAAATGCTTAAGGACGGTTATAATATCGGCGGCGAGCAGTCGGGTCATGTGATTTTTCTCGACTATGCTACTACCGGTGACGGCGAACTTTCGGGTGTTCAACTCCTTGAAACCGTTGTCAAATCGGGCAAAAAGCTTTCAGAACTTGCCTCAATTATGAATGTTTATCCTCAGGTGCTCATCAATGTTAAGGTTTCACCCGAGGGCAAGCAAAAATATAATAATGACGAATATATTATTGCCGCAACCCAAAAGGCTGAAATGGAACTTATGGGCGACGGCAGAGTTCTTGTCCGTGTCAGCGGAACCGAACCTCTTGTCCGCGTTATGCTCGAGGGCAAGGATATTGACCATATAACAAAACTCGGCAACGAAATTGCCGCAGTTGTTAAAGAAAGATTATCATAAACGGGATTTTAAAATGAGATATTCAACCGATTGGAAAGATTACGAGCTTATTGATTGCTCCTGCGGCGAAAAGCTCGAGCGATGGACGAGAGAGATTCTTGTTCGCCCCGACCCACAGGTTATTTGGAAAAGTGAAAAAGAGCACCGCCTTTGGTTTCAGCCATCCGCACGCTATGTTCGCTCTAAAACAGGCGGCGGCAAGTGGCAGGTGTATAAGCATATTCCCTCCGCTTGGCAGGTAAGATATAAAGACTTAACCTTCAATATCAAAACAATGGGCTTCAAACATACGGGCCTTTTTCCCGAGCAGGCAGTGAATTGGGATTTTACACGCGAGCTTATAAAAAACAGCGGCAGATCCGATGTAAAGGTTTTAAACCTTTTTGCCTATACGGGCGCGGCTACCGTTGCGTGTCTTAAAGAGGGCGCGTCAGTTGTTCATGTTGATGCCTCAAAGGGTATGACTCAGTGGGCAAAGGAAAATGCACAGGCGTCAGGCGTCGCCGACGGCGATGTTCGCTGGATAGTCGATGACTGTATGAAATTCGTTAAACGCGAAATCAGACGCGAAAATAACTATGATATTATCATTCTCGACCCTCCGTCATACGGCAGAGGTCCGAAAGGCGAAATTTGGCACCTTGAGGACAGTCTCTACGATTTTATGGTAACGGTTGAGCAGGTGCTTTCCGACAACCCGATTGCCGTAATCCTCAATTCGTATACAACCGGGCTTTCCGCATCGGTTATGAAATATATTCTCGACGATGTTGTCACAAAAAAGCGCGGCGGCTCAACAACTGCCGACGAAATCGGTTTGCCGGTTTCATCAAACGGAGGCGTTCTTCCGTGCGGCGCAACCGCAATTTGGCTTGCGGAAAATATCAAATAATAAAGAGAAATTATTATGTCTTTAATCAGCTTTGAAAATGTCAGTTTTTCATATGTCACCGAGGATGACAACGGCAACGAAATCCGTCGCGAGGTGCTGAAAAACTTCAATTTGAATATCGAGCAAGGCTCGTTTGTCGCAATCTTGGGCCATAACGGCTCGGGCAAATCAACCGTTGCCAAGCTCACTAACGGCATACTTTTTGCCGATGAGGGCAGAATAGTTGTCAATGGCATAGAGGCTAAAAACGACGAGTCGATTTTTGATGTCCGCCGTAATGTCGGCATGGTGTTCCAAAATCCCGACAACCAAATTGTTTCATCAATTGTTGAGGAGGATGTGGCGTTTGGTGTCGAAAACCTCGGTATCCCGTCTGACGAATGTCGCCGCCGCGTTGATGATGCGCTTAAAACCGTCGGTATGTATGAATACCGCAGAAAAGCACCGAGCAATTTGTCGGGCGGCCAAAAACAAAGGGTTGCCGTTGCAGGAATTATTGCAATGAAACCGAAATGTATAGTCCTTGACGAACCTACTGCAATGCTTGACCCAAGCGGTAGGTGTGAGGTTATCAATACTGTGATGAAGCTCAATAAAGAGGAGGGCATCACAATTGTTTTGATTACTCACTATATGGACGAGGCTGTCAAGGCGGACAGAGTTGTTGTTATGGATGACGGAGAAATAAAACTTGACGGCACTCCGCAGCAGGTTTTTTCCGATGTCGATAAAGTGAAATCGCTTCAGCTTGATGTTCCGCAGTCAACAGAGCTTGTGAACAAGCTGAACATTGAATCGGATGATACTGTTCTCAACGCACAGCAGTGTGCAGAACTTTTATATAAAAATTTAGTTTAGTGCAGCTATATGCACGGAGGCTTAACTTTGGCAATTTTAGTATGTGAAAATCTTAATTATCTCTACAATGTAGGCACTCCATTTGAAACAGCCGCAATCGAAAATGTTAATTTTTCTGCCGATAAAAGCGAAATTATCGGAATAATCGGTCATACCGGCTCCGGTAAATCAACGCTTATTCAGCATTTTAACGGCTTGCTCGAGCCGACCTCGGGCAAAATTTTCGTCAATTCAAATGATATTTGGTCAAAGGAAAACAGAAAGCAGATTCGCAATGTGCGCTTTGCCGTCGGCCTTTGTTTTCAGTATCCGGAGTATCAGATTTTTGAGGAAACGATTTTTAAGGAAATAGCCTACGGACCGACTCAAATGGGGCTTGCCGATGACGAAATCAAAAAGCGTGTTTACGAAAGTATGGATTTTGTCGGCATTTCAAGAGAGCTTGAATCAAAATCACCGTTCGATTTGTCGGGCGGTCAAAAGCGCAGAGTCGCAATTGCGTCAATAATTGCAATGAAACCGCAGGTTTTGATTTTGGATGAGCCGTGCGCAGGGCTTGACCCCAAGGGCAGGCAGGTTATTTTAAACCTCGTTCGCGACTATCAGCGAAAAGAGGGCAACACCGTTATTTTTGTTTCTCACTCAATGGAAGATGTTGCCGCCGTTGCCGACAGAGTGCTTGTTTTAAACAAGGGCAAAATCGCTATGGACGGCTCGGTCAACGCCGTTTATTCCCGAGGAAAAGAGTTAAAAAAAATCGGGCTTAATGTCCCCGAGGTTACTGATATTTTTCTCAGACTTCACGATATGGGGATTGATTGTAAAACCGATATTTATACAATTGAGCAGGCTGTTAATGAATATAATCGACTGCTTGATATAAAGGAGGACCTCGCCCGTGAATAATATAACATTCGGGCAGTATTTGCCCGGCGATTCTCTCCTTCATAAAATGGACCCGCGAATGAAAATAGTTTTGCTGCTCCTTTTGATGATTTCAAATTTCATCGGCAAAAATTTTATTACTCTCGCGCTTGTTGCCGTTGCAACTGTAATGCTTGTGATTTTGTCGCAAATCAACCTCAAAATCATTTTAAAGGGCATTAAGCCGATTGTGCTTATTGTTGTCATTACCGCGTTGCTTAACTTGTTTTACGGCACCGGTGAGCCGCTTGTCGAGTTTGGATTTTTGAAAATCACACAAGCCGGCATCTACAGTTCAATATTTATGTCGATGAGGGTTATATTTCTCGTCGTTCAGGGTCTTATGCTCACATATACAACTACACCGACCTCACTTACCGACGCTATGGAATCGCTTATGAAACCGCTTAAATATTTGAGAGTCGATGTTCACGCAATCGCAATGACAATGACTATTGCTCTGCGCTTTATCCCCACTCTTCTCGAGGAAGTGCAAAAAATCACCGCCGCGCAAAAGTCAAGGGGCGCAGATATGGAAAACGGCAGTCTGATAAAGCGTGCCAAGGCGATTGTTCCGGTGCTTATTCCGCTTTTTGTTTCGGCATTTCGCCGTGCAAACGAACTTGCCGATGCTATGGAATGCCGCTGTTACAGGGGCGGCGACGGCAGAACAAAAATGAATGTTATGCATCTTAATACACGCGATTATGTTTCCCTTGCGGTTGTTCTCGTGTATTTCGCCGCAATAATCGTTATAAAAATTTTTGTCAAGAATATTGTTTGATTATGAGAAGATTACTGCTCACAATTCAATATGACGGTTCGGCGTATCACGGCTGGCAAGTTCAGCAAAACGCCGTCACCGTGCAGGAAGTTTTCCAAAACGCCGTCGAAAAGCTGTTCGGCAAGCGCCTTGATGTCAAAGGTTGCTCACGCACCGACAGCGGCGTTCACGCAAATATGTATTGCCTCAGTGTCGATACCGATATGCAGATTGAAAACGAAAGCGTTGTCCGTGCGCTCAACGGCTTTTTGCCAAAGGACATTGCCGTTAAGAGTTGCAGGGAAGTTTCGCTTGATTTTCATCCACGATACAACACTGTATCTAAGGAATATATCTATAAAATCTATAACGGCAATACGCGTGATGCTTTTCTTAGCGATTACGCGCTGTATTATCATCCTCATATAGACGCCGAGTATCTTAACGCCGAAGCAAAGGCTTTCATCGGCAAGCACGATTTCTCGGGCTTTTGCAGTATTAAAAGCGATGTTGAGGACACTGTAAGAACAGTTAAAAATTTCGAAGTTTATCGCGACGGTGATACAGTCATATTCAAGGTCGAGGCAGACGGATTTTTATACAATATGGTGCGTATTATGATAGGCACTCTGCTTTTTGTCAATGAGGGCAAAATCAAAAGCGGCGAGCTTGCCGATGTCATCAATTCAAAATCCCGCAAAAGGGCAGGTAAAACCGCGCCGCCGCAGGGATTGTATTTAAACAAGGTTAATTACGGAGATATTCAAAATGCCGACTAATCAAAGAAAAAACGCGCGCAAGGAACGCAGTCGTAAAAATGAGGCTAAAACAAGAAAAATAATATGGGCAGTGCTTATTTTCGTCATTATCGTTTTGATTATAATGAGAGTGTGCGAAATTGATTTTGCTTCGCTTAAAAACAGATTTACGGATGCAAACGGAAATTTCACTCTTTCGCTTGTCACCGATGAAAACGAGTATCCGCTGAGCATAGACTCATCAAAGGATGTCAGTGTCAATGTTGTCAGCGATAAGCTCAATGTTCTTACCGATGTTTCCTATTCAGTCTACAATCCGGCAACGGCGAAAAAACTGTATTCGTTTAATCACGGCTACGCAAATCCGATTTTAAAATGTGCCGGCACATATAATTGCCTTTATGACCAAGGCTCATATCGCCTGCGTCTTGACACTAATAAGGAAAATGTTTACGAAACCACGGCAAAAAGACCTATTTTAGCAGCTGATGTTTCAAAAAAAGGTGCTGTTATTTACGCAACACGCGGCGACAAAACTAAATCAAAACTTTTTGTTTATGACAAATCGCTGAAGAAAAAGGCAGAGATTGATGTTAATGACGGATATATAGTAAGCGTCGCAATCGACCCGTCAGGCAAAAAACTTGCCTATGCCGTTGTCAATTCAAAAAACGCAACATTCACGACAACAGTTTTCACACAGTATGTTTCGGACGAAAAATCAACCGCATCATTTTCGTATCCAAATACCTCTGTTCTTTCTCTCAAATTCGCAAATTCGTCGGATTTGTATTTTGTCGGCACTGATACCGTGTCCGTTATTTCATCGCTGAAAAATAAAACCGATGTCCACAAAAACGGCTCAATCAGCACTCTTTCGTATTGCTATACCGATGATAACGAGCTTGTTGTTGCTTATTCCGATTATGAAAACGCAAGTAACGGCAAGGTTGAATATATAAGACCGTCGGGTAATGTCAAAACAACGATTAATCTTGATAAAAAGGCAAAATATATTTCGTCATCATCAAATGAAATCTGCGTTTTGTATAATGACAGAGTCGATGTCTTTTCACTCACAAAGGGCGAGCGCAACGAATCGTATAAATGCGACGATTCGGTTACAAGCGTACATAAGCTCTCGTCAAGGGTTTATGCTTCGCGCCAAAAGGTAATCGACCTTCTTGATAAACAGTAGGTGATAAGCTATGGTTGTCAATTATGTTGATGTTGCGCTTGCTTTGATAATCGTCGCCTATATTATCAGCGGATGGAAAAGGGGATTTTTCATAACGGTGCTCAATTTCGTTCGCTACGCGTTTGGTTTTGCGCTTTGCTTTTATATCAGCGATAATTCGGCGCAGGCAGTATATGACGATTATGTCAAAGAAAGGGCGCTTGAGCGCATAAATGAAAAAATCGTCACCTCCGACAAAGCACCGCAGTTGCTTGAAAATTTGCAGCAGGCAGTAAACGCTTTGCCGAAGGATATAGCAGGCTCTCTTGATATTTCATCCGTCAATCTTTCAAGCAAAAATGTTTCGCAGGAGATTCTCGATAATTTATTTAAACCGATATTAATGTTTCTTACTCAGGCAGCGCTGTTTGTTGCCGTGTTTATCGTTTTTTTCGGTGCAACCGCTGTTATAATGTACTATGTTAAGCGTGCAAAAAAACGCCGCCGCAAAAAAGAGAAAAAGGCGGCTGTTACAAGGGCGGATTGTTTCTTCGGCGCATTGTTCGGCGCACTCAAAGCGGCACTTGCCGTTTGCGCAATCGCTGCGGTTTGTGCATATGCGCTAAGTCTGTTCGGCGATTCGGAGTCAAATCAATTTATAGTCAATTTAAAATCAAGCGAAATTCTTTCTTGGTTTAATAATAAAAACATATTTAATTTGATTACTTCATTTTAGCAATCAAAAATTAATTCACAGCGGAGGTCGTTATGAGTAAATTTAAAGAAAATGTAAAAGATCTTTTCACAAATTGGAACACAATACCGAATTGGCTTTGCTTCATTCGCATTGCGCTTATTCCCGTGTTCACCGTCCTGTTTGTCAAGGGTCAGTATCTTTGGGCGTTCATCGCAATGATAGTTGCCGCCCTCACTGATGTTTTTGACGGCAAAATCGCAAGAAAATTCAATATGGTGTCAAACCTCGGCAAAATTCTTGATCCAATCGCCGATAAACTTTCTCAAATGGCAATCGTTATTATTTTGATTGTTAAATTTTGGCAGAATGACGGCATAGTTAAATACATATTCTTCCTCTTTATCTTTAAAGAGTTGATTATGATTGTCGGCGGTGCAATTCTTCTTTCAAAGGGTTTGCGCCCGACAGCAGCCGAGATTTGGGGCAAGGTTGCCACAGTTGTTTTCTATGTGTTTATGATTACAATTATAGCAATCGGTTCGCCGGACGGTCCGCTCGTTAATGTGTGGATTTTTAAGCAGCTTCCAAATACGGTTACAACAATTATGGTTATTATTTCCGCCGTGCTTGCCTTTGTTTCGCTTTTCGGCTACGCTCCGGGATTTATTAAGCAAATCAAGGAAAACAAGGCAGCAGGCAATTCAGACATAAATAACGAAAACAACGACTGATTAAGGAGTTAATATTATAATGAAACATCAAATGTGCGTGCGCTGCGGCAAAAGACCTGCCGTTGTGTTTGTTCAAAAAATGGAGGGCGACGAGGTTACTCCGGAGGGCTACTGCATTCAGTGCGCAAAAGAGCTTAATATCGGTCCCATTCGCCAAATGATTGACAAACTCGGCCTTTCCGATGAGGATCTTGAAACAGCATCCGAGCAAATGAGTCAGTTTATGGAGAATATGCAGGATTTCGATTTCGGCGATTTGGGCGAAATGTTCAATCCTGATAACGCCGACGGCGCTCAAACAATGCCGTTTGCCGATATGTTCGGCGGTATGATGGGCGCAAACGATGATTCCGATACAGAGGAAAAGGATTCAAAGGGCAAAAAGGGCAGGGGTAAAAAACGCTCCAAGAGGTCGCAGGACGATTCAAGGAAGTTTTTAAACAGCTATTGCACCAATCTTACAAAAAAAGCAAAAGACGGAAAAATAGACAAGATTATCGGCAGAGAAACCGAGATTGACCGTACTGTTCAAATCCTTTGCAGACGAACTAAAAATAATCCTTGCTTAATCGGTGAGCCGGGTGTAGGTAAAACAGCAATCGCCGAGGGTCTTGCCATCAAAATAGCAAAGGGCGAGGTTCCTGCAAGACTTGCCGACAAGGAGATTTATTTGCTTGATTTAACCGCTCTTGTTGCCGGCACTCAGTTCAGAGGTCAGTTCGAGGGCAGGATTAAGGGACTTGTCGACGAAGTAAAGCATGAGGGTAATATCATTCTCTTTATCGACGAGGTGCACAATCTTGTCGGTACAGGCGACAGCGAGGGTACAATGAATGCCGCAAACATTCTCAAACCTGCGCTTTCTCGCGGCGAAATTCAGGTTATCGGCGCAACTACCTTTAATGAATACAGAAAATATATCGAAAAGGATGCCGCTCTTGAACGCCGTTTCCAACCTGTTAAAATCGAGGAGCCGTCAATTGACGATGCTTACAGAATGCTTCTCGGCATTAAGGGATATTATGAGGATTATCATAAGGTGCAAATCAGCGATTCTCTTGTTTATAAAGCTGTCACGATGTCGGAGCGCTTTATTACCGACCGCTACCTTCCCGATAAGGCAATCGACCTTTTGGACGAGGCTTGCACAAGTGCAAATCTTCGCAATCCGGCAATAAGCGAGTGCCAAATTCTTACTGCCAAAAAGGAGAATCTTCTCTCTCGTATTGACCAACTTTCAGAGCCGGAGGAAGGCGAGGAGATTGATTACGAACTTATCACAAAGCTTAAATCACAGCTTATTCAAATTGATGAAAAACTTCCGTCAGTTCAGGAAAAAGCAAAGGATAATCATGTCCTTGAGGCAGACCTTGCAAAGGTCATCTCGCTTTGGACGGGTATCCCTGCCGCAAAGGTGGAGCAGGGCGATATTAAAAAACTTGCAACTCTTGATGACGAGCTTAAAAAGCATATCATCGGTCAGGACGAGGCAATCAAAAAGGTTGCCGATGCAGTGCGCCGCGGAAGAGTCCAAATCAGCCCGAGAAAGCGCCCACAGTCCTTTATTTTCGTAGGACCCACAGGCGTCGGCAAGACAGAGCTTGTTAAACAGCTTGCAAATGCGTTGTTTGACTCTCCCGACAACCTCATTCGCCTTGATATGAGTGAGTTTATGGAAAAATTCAGCGTTTCGAGAATTATCGGCTCGCCTCCGGGATATGTCGGCTATGACGATGCCGGTCAGCTCACCGAAAAGGTGCGCCGCAAGCCGTACAGCGTAATTTTGTTTGACGAGATTGAAAAAGCTCATAAGGATGTTTTAAATATTCTTCTTCAAATACTCGACGAGGGCAAGATTACAGATGCACAGGGAAGAACGGTTAATTTCCAAAACACCGTAATCATTATGACTTCAAACGCCGGCTCGACAGACCAAAACACAATGGGCTTCGGCAAATCGCAGGACGATATTACAAAAGATGTCACAATGAAAGCACTTGAAAGATTTTTGCGCCCCGAGTTTTTGGGAAGAATCGACGAAATTGTTATATTCAAAAACCTTTCGTTCGACACATTCCAAAAAATCGCCGTTCTTATGCTCGATGAGCTTGTACCGTCGCTTAAGGACAAGGGCATAGAACTTGTCTATGACGACACTGTGCCCGTTTTCCTTGCAAAGCAGGCATACGGCTCAAAGAAGAACGCAAGAGGGCTTCGCGACGCTGTCAGACGCAATGTCGAGGAAAAACTCGCAAACGCAATTGTTTTCAATCAGGATATTGAAATTAAAAAAATTTCCCTTACCGCAGATGACGATTTGAAAATACAAATTAATTGAATTATTTTCTAAAAAAGGCTTGACATTTCAACGGGCATTAGTTATAATAATGTCCGTTGCGACACGCGGGTGTAGTTCAATGGTAGAATCCCAGCCTTCCAAGCTGGTCGCGTGGGTTCGATTCCCATCACCCGCTCCATTTTGTACCCGCGCTGTTAGCTCAGCTGGATAGAGCAACTG
>DPVM01000007.1 GCA_003526845.1 Oscillospiraceae bacterium | reverse complement strand
CCAACTGAACTACCGGGCCATTTGCTCTGCGAATAGTATTATAACGAATGGCGGCGAATATGTCAAGAATTTTTTGTTGAAAGTTTTAAGTATCTAATATATAATAGCAATATGAAAGATTTACACATACACATTGAGCAGGGTCCATATGAGAAAAAATGGATTGAAAAATTCGTTGACACTGCCGTAAAAATGAATATTGACGAAATAAATTTGCTTGAGCACTCAATCAGAATTAAAGAATTTCACCCGACATTTGAGGAGGCAAAGAACTACAACCTTTATCAAAAGAGATGGTTTGAGGGCAAGGCGGCACAGGCACACAGCCTTGACGAATACAAGAGTTTGATTGACGAAATCAGGAAAGAGAAATACCCTGTTAAAATCAACTTCGGCATGGAGGTTTGTTGGTTCGAACAACACGAGGTCGAAATACGAAAACTGTTGGCGGACAATTATTTTGACATTGTTTTAGGCTCGGTGCATTGGGTCGACAATTGGACATTCAACCAGCGCAAATATCAATGGCTCTCACGGGATGCGAATAAAATTTACAAGCGGTATTACGAAATGTCGAACACGCTTGTTGAGAGCGAAATTTTTGACATTATCGCCCATCCCGATTTGATAAGATGCCACGGAATTTATCCCGATTATGATTTGCGGGGCGACTATGAGCGACTTTGCCAAAACGCGATAAAGCACAATGTAAAAATCGAGATGAACACATCAAAAGCTCCCGGCATTAACGGTGAATTTTTGGAAATCGCAAAGAAATGCGGAGTGAAATTCTCTCCCGGCTCCGATGCGCACAGACCGCAGGATGTCGGCAGAGGGATAAAGCAAATATATGGTTTAGTTAATTTTGAATAGCAAAAACAGCGTTGACGAAACAAGGAAGTCAACGCTGTTTTTTATTATTTGATTACAATGCGAATTTTAATTCATCAGCCGAGCAGTAATGTTATACGGAGTTTTATAATAAAGCACAAATTAAAAGAAATCGTTGAAATGTGCAACGATATTAAAAGCACATTCTTCGGTTTGGAAATCGGCGGTGTGCTTAGTTTTTTTATGCAAAATATGAGGCGGCGGAATTGACAATGGACGGCAAAGGTGGTAATATTTATCTAACCGAAAAAGGTCGAAATAACAAATATTAAAGGAGAAGCATTTATGTTTTGTAATCAATGCGGAAAAGAAATTGACAACAGTGCTACCGTTTGCCCATATTGCAACAGCAAGGTTCAGCCGATAGCTCCCCCACAGCCGGAGCCGACAGTATATGAGGCACCCGAGCAGCACGCAACACCGATAGAACCGACTCAACCTACACAACCAACACAGCAGGCACAACCGGTACAGCCGACAGAGCCAAGCCAACAGGCGCAGGGATATTATTATCAGCCGCAGGCACAGTCTGACCCGATGGCTAACCCGACACAGTCGACTCAAGTTAAAGTTAAAAAAGCACCGGACAAAAAGACAATTATCATCGCCGCAGCAGCTGCTGCAGTGGCAGTAATTCTCATCGTTCTCATTGCTACGCTCGGCGGAAGTTCACCGAAGAAAACCGCAACAAAAATCATCAAAGCGTATGAAGACA
Organism: Oscillospiraceae bacterium; assembly: GCA_003526845.1. GTDB lineage: Bacteria > Bacillota > Clostridia > Oscillospirales > Acutalibacteraceae > Eubacterium_R. Next base: position 169,567 of record DPVM01000007.1, on the reverse strand, counting down.
ACGATATGAAAACGGCGATAGAATATTCGTTCCCATACGATGAAAAAGCCGTTAAATACAGAGCTTCAAAAGAATATTTTGACAAATGTTTAGACGGTATGTATTATGACGACATTGACGAATACTATGATGACCTTGCCGACAAATATGATTACACGGGAATAATCAAGGACGAAAATGACGCGCTTGACGCATATATCAAATATCTTGAAGAATTGAATGCGGACAGTGAAAAGGACACATACGAAATTCTTGATGTAAAGAAGTACGACAAAGGCTCGAGCAAATACGATGACGCAATTGACGAGCTTGACGAAATGTTTAGCAGCGAATATTTTGCGTTTGACACCGACTATTACAACACAAAGAACATAAGCGGATATGCCGTTGTTAAGCTAAAAATCACCGACGAGGACGGCGAAAGCAGAAGATCAAGCATTGAAATGGTTAAATTCAAAGGCAAATGGTACTCTATGTCATCATACTTTGATTTCGGCGAATAATCGCAAACAAATCAACAAAAGCAAATTAAAGAAAGCAGATGTTACGGCATCTGCTTTTTGTTTTGAATACGCAAAAAATAACCGCCGTTTGGGAAAGAACGGCGGTTTGGTTTATAACATTCCTCTGCGGTAAGTATTAATTATAGGGGAAGATTGTCGGCAAAAACAATCAATAGGAATTTTGAAGGAGTAAATTGAGGAATGTAAATAACTGAATATTATGCGAGAGCCGCGCCGAGTGATTTACACTGCTGTTCGGCATCGCTGTCGGGAGCGTCGTTGCAAATTACGCTGTCGCAAACAAGATTTACGCCTAAAGATTTGCAATCGTCCTCCCAAGTGCGCATCCACTCGCCGTCGCCCCAGCCGTACGAGCCGAAGAGGGCAATATTTTTGCCTTTGAGCGAGGATTTGCAGGAATCGAACAAAGGCTCGAACTCCGACTCCTCGAGCTGTTCGCAGCCCATTGAGGGGCAACCGAATGCGAGAGAATCGAAAGCATTAATTTTATCTGCCGAAAATTCATCGGCGGTGAAAACGGAGACATCGGCACCTGCGGATTTCGCGCCCTCTGCGACGAAATGCGCCATAGCGGCGGTATTGCCGGTACCACTCCAATATACAATAGCTATTTTAGTCATAATTTATCCTTTCTGCAAATAGGCTATGCCGCAACGGTCAATTTTATTATACTTCTTCCCTGCGACCATAATTTGCAATAAATTTTTGTGCATTTTTTAAATTTAGAAAAGGTTTTGAGAGCCTCGCGCTCGTTACAATAAACTTTCCAACAGCCGCAGCATTTGCTGTTTTGACCGCGATTGCTGATAAAACCGATAACATCGTCGAGCGGATAGCCGAGGAAAACACCGACTTCGTGCGGAAAATCCGCCGAGAGTGAAAGCCTTTGCGACAATCTGTTGATGCAATAATCGACATCTGTTGACTTATAGCCGTACAGCTTTAAAAAATCAAGCACACCGTCGGAATTTAAGTCGCGTTGCAGATTACATTTGCGGCAAACATAAATCAATGCCGTGCTTTCGCAGAGCTTGAGCACAATCAAATCGACACCCTTTGGACCGAGGCGCGCGTTCCAATGTGAAACAGACGAAATCAATTCGTCATAATTTTTAAACGGAACATTGATTAAATTGGCTGTTTTCAGTGACGCTAAAGTCGGCGAGCAATTTTTGATAAGATATTGTTCAAGCATATTACACCATTCGAGTTAGTCACGGCTAACTTGCGTTTATAAAATATAGACAACCTGATGCTGTCTTGTGAGTTAGCCGTTGCTAACTGTCTGTATAATAACACATTGAAAAGATAAATGCAATAGTTTTTTTGAAAAAAATCGAAAAAAAATATACACGGTAAAAACACCGTGTATATTGTGAGTATCGGATATTATTGAGCGGTAACGGATTCCTGCTCTTTTTTCTCCTGAGCCTCTTCCTCTGCGACTTCCTCTTGCGCAAGAGCATCGCCTGCTTTTGCACGGCGAGCCATAATGTCTTTCATCATTCGGCGGTGGTCGTCGCCGGTGATGTTATAGAAATGCATTGGAATAAGCATCAAAAGATAGCCGACAGCCGGAAGGAGCGTTGTCATAAAGAACAACATATTATTTGTCGACGCCGACTGAACGAGCGAGCCTTCGGTGTGGCTTTTGTAGCCGACCCAACCCAGCATTGCAAGACCGATTGAGGAGGAAAATGTATTCTCGATTTTGCCAGTAAAGCTCATAATCGAAAGCATAATGCCTTCTACACGGCTGCCTGTTTTCCATTCGATATAGTCAACAGTTTCTGCCTCCATCTCCTTTTGGATGAGGTTCTTAAACTCAAGCGGAATGCTTGTAAGGCAGGTGAAAACGCTGATTATAACGCCGGTGAGGAGTGTAACGGATGTGCCCTCCTGCTTTTGGAGCAAACCTTTAAAGCAGAACACCGCAAAGAGAATATGCAAGACGATTGCACTGAGACAGCAAACCTGATAGAATTTGCGTGAGTCAGCCTTTTTGCCGAGTTTTTCAACGATTTTGGGAACAAATATACCTGCAAGCAAAAAGCCGGGGAATTTGACAACATCAATAACCGCATTATATTTAAGGTTAAACATAAGGTCGGCAACGAAATAGAACGAAACCTGCTCCGCAACCTTGCAAAGAACAAAGAAAATGTTGCAAAGGAAAAGCATCAAGAGCGGTCTGTTTTTAAACAAAAGAGCAAAACATTCTTTAACCGACGGTGTATCGGAATCGTGATGAGCACGCTCGACAGTGTTTTTATATGTCAAACGAGTCAAAAAGAAAATGCCGATTGCCGAAATAATCGCAGAGGTGAGATACGCCTGAGGAGTATGGTCTCTGAAAAACGGAAGCCAAGCCGCACCTGCAACGAAAACCTGCGGCAATGCGCCGAGTACCGAACGAACGATTGATGAAACGCCGAATAGTTTAGTACGCTCAATGCCGTTTGGCGTGATTGAAAACGCAAGCGCGCCCATAGGAATATCGAACGCAGTGTATGTAACATCGAGTAAAACGAAAAGCACCGTTGTGTAAATAATGTTGAGTGTCGGCGGCGCGTCGGCACTGCCGATAAAGAACATTATCATAACGATTGACAAGAAAAGCGGCGCCCATTTGATATAAGGACGCATTTGACCTTCCTTAGTTCTTGTTTTATCAACGATGACGCCCATAATCGGGTCATTAATCGCATCAAAAATGCCGCAAAACAGCCTGATTGTTGAGGCTGTACCCATAGGATCTTTTAATTTTTTAAATAAAACATTAGTAAGAAAGTAGTTTACATATTTTGAGCTTGTCATCGAGGTATTCATACCCTGTGCGCCTCTGCCCACGGCGTATGAAATTGTTTCGCGCCAAGTTAAATAAGATTCCTCGCCTACATCGGTTTTGATGATTTTGCTGTCTAAAAAGGATTTAACCTTGCCCATAGCAGCTGTCCCCCTTGCATAAATAATTTGACAGTCGATATAATATTACCGCTCTTTTAATTAAATACAAAATTTGTGTTAAATAAAAGTAAAACGACCGATTGTTTAGAAAAAGTTTATTATTTATGAAAAATACGCCCGACATTGACTGCCGGGCGCACCTTTTGAGGGGCATATAAATAGTAATAAATTATTTAATATACAGCGCTTTCTTTTTTGCATTCCAAATCAAAATGAAACCGCTCGGAATTTCTATCCACAAATTGCCCGATGAAAGGCGTTTGACATTTTTAACAGTAACCTTTGTTCTCTTTTTGAGGATAGCAGTATCATTGGCGCCTTTTTTATAAGCATTTTTTCTACCGTCGGCTGTAAGCTGTGACACTTTTTTTGCGCCGCTGTCAGTGCCGAAATTCTTATAAACTTTGCATTTCGCAGTGAGTTTATATGTTTTGCCCTTGGTGACGGTAGGTGCGTTGATAATTGTGCCCTTAAATTTGGGGCGCAATACGCCCAAAAACGAAGCATAAGAATGTTTAACCCTTGTCATAGGTTCGTGCTTGCCCGAGGGATAATTTTGGTCATACGAATAGAAATAAGAGGTTGTTCCCTCTCCGGTGGCGACAGAAATATGACCGTTTCCGCTTTTTGAGGTGAAAACGCAAAGGTCGCCTTTTTGCGGAATGAATTTTGCGGAATTTGAAATCCACTTAAAATTAGTTTTGAGATAAGACGAGGTTTTTCGCTTGCGGTAATACTCGATTGCATTGCCGATTGACTGAGGCTCGACAAGCAAAACATTTTTGACAAAATGCTTTATCAAATCGACGCATTGAACACCGTAAACGCCGTCATAATCAATGCCTTTGCCGAGATTTTTCTCAACCCATTTATCCATTATCATCAGCACAGCCCCCTTTTGATAAATTCATAACCGCAGCAAGTCCTGCGGCAACTGCGGCTACAATAAGACCGGTTACTGCGGATTTGACAACAGATTTTTCGCCACTGAAATCAATCAGCACGATGTTGACAGTGATATACGCGACAGCCGCCTGAATAAATGTGCGCCACGCGCGACGCAGACATTCCTTATTAAATTTCATGTTCCTTTCCCCTTTCCAAATCTTCGATTCTGTGGTTAATAACCTTAATCTTCTCCTCTATTATAGGTATGCTTTGGGCGAAATTATTGTGCATATCCACCTTTTCCTCAAGCTTGCGAATACGATACGCGGTGAGCTTTGAAGAGGTTAAAATGCCGCCGAAAGTGCCCGACAGAGTGCCGACAAGAGCGAGAAGTGAAATAATAATATCGTTGCTCATATAATAATATCGTTGCTCATATAATAATATCGTTGCTCATATTTAGTCCTTTCCTATAGATTCTCTGAGACATTTTCATAGATTAGAGATAAAAATTCAATCTGTCAATGCATATTGAAAATTAAAATTTTTGAGAGTTATTTTTGACTCTGTGACAATGCGCAATATTGAATATGAAAGGTATTTTACTTTACGCATTTATTGTATATTCATTCATTTTTATGTATATTTATAATATTTGGAGCATAACTATTGACATATGAAAACAGACGAGTATAATAAGTAATTAAAATAATGGATTTTGCGGAAATTTATGGAATAATCCATTTCAAAGGATGTATAAAAATGACAAAAGTATTCATTGACGGAAGTCAAGGCACAACCGGCCTAAAAATATACAAACGATTTGAAAAGCGAAATGACATTGAACTTTTGCAAATCGCCCCCGACAAGAGAAAGGACAACGCCGAGAGAGCAAAAATGATTAACCAATCGGATGTGACTTTCCTTTGCCTGCCCGACGCGGCGAGCATCGAGGCTGTGTCGCTTGTTAAAAACGAAAATGTTGTGATTATCGACACATCGACGGCTCACAGAACAAATCCCGACTGGGCATACGGCTTTCCAGAGCTTGACAAGAGTTTCAGAGAAAAAATCAAAAACTCAAAACGAATCGCAGTTCCCGGCTGTTACGCAAGCGGTTTTAACTCAATAGTGTATCCGCTTGTTGCAAACGGAGTGATGCCGAGTGACTACCCTGTTACCTGCTACGCCATGAGCGGCTACACCGGCGCAGGCAAAAAAGGCATTGCGCAATATGAAAGCGACGAAAGGCCCGAGGAGCTTGACTCGCCGAGACAATACGCATTGTCGCAGGAACACAAGCATTTAAAAGAGATGAAAGCGATTTCACAGCTTGAGAGAGTGCCGTTTTTCGCACCACACATTTGCGATTATCCGTGCGGAATGGTTGTATCAATTCCGATTTTTACAGATATGCTGAAGACAAAAATGACGAAGGCAGACATTCAAAAAATGTTCGCACAGCATTATGAAGGATGCGATTTTGTAAAAGTAAGGCCGCTTGGCTACACCGAGGGAATGATTGCATCAAACACATTTGACGGCAGAGACGATATGGAAATTGAAATAAACGGCAACGATGAAAGAGTGCTTATCACATCGAGATTTGACAATCTCGGCAAGGGCGCAAGCGGTGCCGCTATGGAATGCCTTAACATTGTTTTGGGCGTTGACGATAAAACAGGACTTAATTTAGGAGAATAAAAATGCAAAACAAATTTGAATTTAAGGACGGCGGAATTTGCGCCGCAAAAGGATTTAAGGCAAACGGAACATATTGCGGAATCAAAAAGCCCGCTAATGACGACCCGTCAATCAAACATAAAAACGACATTTGCCTTTACACAAGCGATGTTGTTTGCAACGCAGCGGCTGTATATACGCAAAACAAGGTAAAGGGTGCGCCGATTATCGTTACAAAGGCAAACCTTGAAAAGAGCGGCAACAAGGCAATCGCCGTTATCGCAAACTCGAAAAACGCAAACACCTGCAACGCAGACGGCGTTGAAAAAGCAAACAGAATGTGCGAGCTTGTTGCAAACGAGCTTAACATTCCTAAGGAGCAGGTTATTGTTGCAAGCACCGGTGTTATCGGCCAGATTTTGCCGATTGAACCGATTGAAAAGGCTGTTCCGGTACTCGCAAAAGGTCTTTGCTACAACAAGCATCTTGAAGCGGCAACCGCTATTATGACAACAGACACCGTAAAAAAGGAATACGCCGTTGAATTTGACATTAACGGTGTGAAATGCACCGTTGGCGGAATGGCTAAAGGCTCGGGTATGATTCACCCAAACATGGCAACAACGCTTAATTTCATCACAACAGACTGCGCAATCGGAAGTGAGCTTTTGCAAAAGGCACTCAGTGAAATTGTTAAGGTGACATACAACTGCCTTTCAATCGACGGCGACACTTCGACAAACGATATGGTTTGCCTTATGGCGAACGGTCTTGCGTTTAACGATGAAATCACTGAGGAGGACGAATATTTTGAGACATTCAAAGCCGCTCTATACGAGGTAATGGCTAATTTGACAAGAATGCTCGCAAAGGACGGCGAGGGCGCAACAAAGCTTCTTGAATGCATCACAAGCGGTGCAAAGGACAAGGACACGGCAATCACCGTTGCAAAAAGCGTAGTTTGCTCCACCCTTTTCAAAGCCGCAATGTTCGGCGAGGACGCAAATTGGGGCCGTGTGCTGTGCGCAATCGGATATGCCGACGCGGAATTTGACATTAACAAGGTTGATGTTGATTTGAAAAGCGACAAGGGCGAAATCGCGGTTTGCAGAAACGGTGCAGGTGTTGAGTTCAGCGAGGAAAAGGCAAGCGAGGTTTTGTCGGAGGATGAAATTTATATCCTTATCAACCTCAATGACGGTGACGAGCAGGCAACCGCATGGGGATGCGATTTGACATATGATTATGTAAAAATCAACGGCGATTACAGAACCTGATACGAACAAAAATAGGAGGAGCAATCGTTATGAATATGAATATTGACAATCAGATGAAAGCGGAGGTTATTGCACGCGCACTGCCATACATCCAAATGTATCGCAAAAAAACGGTTGTAGTTAAATACGGCGGCAACGCAATGATTAACGAGGAACTTAAGGCGGCTGTTATGCACGATTTGGTATTGCTTACAACGGTAGGCATAAGGGTTGTACTTGTTCACGGCGGCGGACCGGCTATCAACAAAACGCTTGACCAAATGGGAATTGAGAGCAAATTTGAAAACGGACTGCGCGTAACCGACAAGGAAACGGCAAATGTTGTGCAAATGGTGCTTGCAGGCAAGGTGAACAAGGACCTTGTTTGTCAAATAGGCAATCTCGGCGGCCACGCAATCGGTCTTTGCGGCATGGACGGAAATATGATAAAGTGCAAGCCGCTTGATGACAGCCACGGCTATGTGGGCGAGATAACCGAGATGAATATGGAAGCCGTTGAAGAAATACTAAACAACCACTGGATACCCGTTATATCGACAGTCGGCTACGATGAAAACGGCAACTGCTACAACATCAACGCAGATACAGTTGCGGCGGCTGTTGCAGGCGAGCTTAACGCAGAGGCACTTGTTTCGATGACAGATATCGTAGGACTTTTGAGGGACAAAGACGATGCATCAACACTTATCCACAAGGTATTTATATCGGACACACCGGCGCTCATTGCGGACGGAATAATCAGCGGCGGAATGATTCCGAAAATTGATTCAATGTCGCAAGCATTGAGAAACGGATGCAAAAAGGCATTCATCATCGACGGCAGAGTGCCGCACTCGATACTTATGGAGCTGCTCACCGATGAAGGTATGGGCACAATGTTCCGTTTAAGATAACAAACAAAGAGGAATAGGCAATGGACATTAAAGAACTTGACAACGAATATGTTGCACACGCTTACGGCAGGTTTGATGTTTGCCTGACGCAGGGCAAAGGCTCTACGCTTTATGACGACAAGGGCAAGAAATATATTGATTTCGGCTCGGGAATCGGCGTTACGGCGTTCGGCATTTGTGACGAAATTTGGAAAGACGCTGTAATCGAGCAGCTTTCAAAAGTTCAGCACACATCAAATCTTTACTACACATACCCTTGCGCAGAGCTTGCAAAACTGCTTTGCGAAAAAACCGGAATGAAAAAGGTATTTTTCGGCAACAGCGGTGCAGAAGCTAACGAGGGCGCAATAAAATTTGCAAGAAAATACAGTTTTGACAAATACGGCGAGGGTCGCTCAACGATAATCACGCTGACAGACTCGTTCCACGGACGAACGATAACAACGCTTGCGGCGACAGGTCAGGACGAATTTCACACGACATTCGGTCCTTTTACAGACGGATTCAAATACTGCCCTGCTAATGACTGTGAAACGCTCAAAAAAATGGCGACAAACGATGTTTGCGCAATTATGTTTGAGTGTATTCAGGGTGAAGGCGGAGTCAACAACCTGACGCAGGAATTTGTAGACACGATTGCACAAATCGCAAAAGAGAAAGATATTTTGACAGTTGTTGACGAAGTACAAACCGGAAACGGCAGAACGGGAAGATATTTTGCATATGAAAATTACTCGATTAAGCCGGACATTGTAAGCACGGCAAAGGGACTTGCAGGCGGTTTGCCGATGGGCGCCGTGTTATTCGGTGAAAAGGTTGCGGACTGCGTAACTCCGTCAAGCCACGGCTCGACATTCGGCGGAAACCCGATTGCGGCGGCAGGAGCAATCAGTATCGTTAAGCGAATTGACGATGAATTTTTGCAGAAGGTAAGAGAAAAAAGCAAATACATAACCGACTTTATCAAAAACATTAAGGGTGTAAAAGCCATAACCGGTATGGGGCTTATGCTCGGCATCGAAACGGACAAGCAGGCATCGGACATTGCAAAGCAATGCCTTGAAAACGGTCTTCTTGTTTTGACGGCTCACAAAAACAGAGTTCGCCTTTTGCCGGCGCTCAATATCAGCTATGAAGAAATAGACGAAGGATTAAAAATACTGAAAGAGGTAATTGAAAAATGAAACATTTGTTAAAACTTCAGGACTTGGACAAAAACGAAATTCTCGACATACTCAATCTTGCAGACCAGCTTAAATATGAAAATCACAACGGAATCGAGCATCATCACCTCAAGGGCAAAACACTCGGTATGATTTTCCAAAAAAGTTCGACAAGAACAAGAGTAAGCTTTGAAACAGGAATGTATCAGCTCGGCGGTCAGGCGCTTTTCCTTTCTAACAGAGATTTGCAAATCGGCAGAGGCGAGCCGGTGCAGGACACAGCAAGAGTACTTTCACGCTACCTCGACGGTATTATGATAAGAACATTTGAGCAAAAAGAGGTAGAGGACCTTGCAGAATATGGTTCAATTCCGATTATCAACGGACTCACAGACTACTGCCATCCGTGCCAGGTTCTTGCAGACCTTATGACAATCAGAGAATACAAAAAGAGCTTTGACGGTCTTAAATTCTGCTTTATCGGCGACGGAAACAACATGGCAAACAGCCTTATTGTAGGTGCAATCAAAATGGGTATGGAATGTGCAATCGCCTGCCCTAACGATTATCAGCCTGACAGCGAAATTATGAAATGGGCAAACGAAAACGGCAAATTCACATGCAGTGACGATATTCTTGCATGCGCAGAAAATGCCGACATTGTTTATACCGATGTTTGGGCATCAATGGGCCAAGAGGAAGAAAAGGCAGAGAGAGAAAAAGTATTCAAGGATTTTCAAATCAACGACAAGGTAATGGGCGTTGCAAAGGACGACGCAATGGTGCTCCACTGTCTTCCGGCACACAGAGAGGAAGAAATCACGGCAAAGGTATTTGAAGAGCACGCAAACGAGATTTTTGACGAAGCAGAAAACAGACTTCACGCACAAAAAGCTGTTTTGGTTAAGCTCCTTGCCGACTGACAGCGCTTAAGAGGTTAAACAATGGCAGAAAACGAAATTTATATTTGCCTTGAAAACGGCGATGTTTTTAAAGGATATAGCTTTGGTGCAGACGGCGAGGTAATCGGCGAGCTTGTGTTCACAACGGGTATGTGCGGATATATTGAAACGCTGACCGACCCGAGCTACTACGGTCAAATAGTTATGCAGACATTTCCGCTTATCGGAAACTACGGCATAATTCCCGACGATTTTGAAAGCAAAAAGCCGTATTTGAGCGCGTACATAGTAAGAGAAAAGTGTGACAATCCGTCAAACTTCAGATGCAGTGAAACGCTTGACGAATATCTTAAGGACAACGGAATTGTCGGCGTTTACGGCGTTGACACCCGTGAAATAACAAAGACAATCCGCGAAAGCGGCGTTATGAACGCAATCATAACATCAAATCCGAACAGCGTTGACATGGAAAAAGTAAAACAATATAAGGTGACAAAAGCGGTAAAAAGCGTTTCGACCGACAAGCCTGCGCTTTTTCCGAGTGAGGAGCACAAATACAATGTTGTTTTACTTGATTTCGGTGCAAAGAAAAACATTATAAGAGAGCTTAACAAACGAGGCTGTAATGTTGCGGTTATGCCGTATGACACAAAGGCAAAGGATATTTTGAAACTCGGTGTAGACGGAATAATGCTTTCAAACGGACCCGGTGACCCTGCGGAAAACACAGAGGTTGTCGAGGAACTAAAAAAACTGATCGGCAAGGTGCCGATTTTCGGAATTTGCCTCGGTCATCAGCTGCTTGCGCTTGCAATTGGCGGCGAAACCACAAAGCTGAAATACGGTCACAGAGGCGTTAACCAGCCGGTTAAAAACCTTGCGACAGGCAGGACATACATTTCATCGCAAAATCACGGATATGCCGTTATCAGCGAAAGTGTGACGGACAAAGGCGGCGAGATTTCGTATATCAACGCAAACGACAACACTTGCGAGGGTGTCGATTATTTGGACAAGCTCGCATTTTCGGTGCAGTTTCACCCCGAGGCATGCTCCGGTCCGCACGACACGAGATTTATTTTTGACAAATTTATCAATATGATGGGAGGTAACAAATAATGCCTCTTATCAAAGACATAAAAAAAGTGCTTATGATAGGCTCAGGTCCTATTGTAATCGGTCAGGCGGCTGAGTTTGACTACGCAGGAGCGCAGGCTTGCCGTGTATTGAGGGACGAGGGCATTGAGGTTGTGCTTGTCAACTCAAACCCCGCAACGATTATGACCGACAGCGCACTTGCAGACCACATTTATCTTGAGCCGCTCACAGAAGAAACGGTTAAAAGAATAATTGAAAAAGAACGCCCCGACTCAATACTTTGCGGACTCGGCGGACAAACCGGACTTACAATCGGAATGCAGCTTGCAAAGGACGGATACCTTGACAAGATGGGTGTCAAACTGCTCGGAACGGACGCCGAGGCTATCGACAAATCCGAGGACAGACAAATGTTCCGCGACACAATGGTGAAAATCAACCAGCCTGTTGTTCCGTCGGACATTGCAAACGACCTTGAAACGGCAGAAAAAATTGCCGAGGAAATAGGATACCCGGTTATCATTCGCCCGGCGTTTACGCTCGGCGGTGCAGGCGGCGGTGTTGCACGCAACAAACACGAGCTTGACATTATCGCCAAAAACGGCTTGATGCTCTCCCCCATAACTCAAATTCTTGTTGAAAGATATATTGCAGGATGGAAAGAAATTGAGTTTGAGGTAATGCGTGACCACGCAGGCAATGTTATTGCCGTTTGCTCAATGGAAAACTTTGACCCGGTAGGCGTACACACCGGTGACAGCATAGTTATCGCACCGGCGGTGACATTATCCGACAAGGAATATCAAATGCTGCGCAGTGCGTCGCTTGATATTATAACAGAGCTTGGAATTGAGGGCGGCTGTAACTGCCAATTTGCGCTCAACCCCGAGACATTTGAATACAGCGTAATTGAGGTTAACCCGAGAGTTTCGCGTTCGTCTGCACTTGCATCAAAAGCGACGGGCTATCCGATTGCAAAGGTAACGACAAAAATCGCACTCGGCTACACTCTTGACGAAATCAAAAATGATGTAACAGGCAAGACATGCGCATGTTTTGAGCCGACGCTCGACTATGTTGTAGTAAAAATGCCGAAATGGCCGTTTGACAAATTTGTGCAAGCATCGAGAAAACTTGGCACTCAAATGAAAGCGACCGGTGAGGTAATGAGCATTGCTCCGACATTTGAGGCGGCTATAATGAAAGCTGTCAGAGGTGCTGAAATCGGACTTGAAACGCTCAACAACAAGGCGGTTGACAAGGGCGACATTCACGAGTTGCTTGCTGCGCAGGATGATTTGAGATTATTCAGCGTATTCAGGGCAATCAAAGAAGGAATGAGCATTGAGGAAATACATAAAATCACGATGATTGACGAGTGGTTTTTATACAAGCTCAAAAACCTTGCGGATTATGAAAAGGAAATTGCAGGCAATGCGCTTTCACGCGAGCAATATTCAAAAGGCAAGGATTTGGGTTATCCCGACAAGGCACTTGAAAAATTATGCGGCTATCCCCTTGCGTTCCACAAAAACTGTGTATATAAAATGGTTGATACCTGCGGCGCAGAATTTGCCGCAGAAACGCCTTATTTTTATTCGACATATGACGAGCACTGCGAGGCACGCGAACTTTGCGACAACGAGAAAGAGAAAATCATCGTTCTCGGCTCCGGTCCTATCAGAATCGGTCAGGGTATCGAATTTGACTACTCCTCCGTTCACTGCGTATGGACGCTTAAGGAGCTTGGGTACGAGGTTATACTCGTCAACAACAATCCCGAAACTGTTTCGACCGACTTTGACACCGGCGACAGGCTTTATTTTGAGCCGCTGACCGACGAAGATGTTATGAATATCATCAAGGTTGAAAAGCCGATAGGCGTTGTAGTTGCATTCGGCGGACAAACCGCTATCAAGCTGACAAAATTTCTTGATGAAAACGGAATTAAAATTCTCGGAACATCGGCAGAATCAATCGACATTGCCGAGGACAGAGAGAGATTTGACGAGTTGCTTGAAAAATTCGGTATTCGCAGACCTAAAGGCACCTCTGTTATGACTCTTGATGAGGCACTTGAGGCTGCCGACAGGCTCGGATACCCTGTATTGCTCAGGCCGTCATATGTAATCGGCGGTCAAAATATGACAATCGCATACACCGACGACGATGTTAAGCAATATATGGCAATCATACTTGCGCAGGGCATCGAAAACCCGGTGCTTGTTGACAAATATATGATGGGTACGGAACTTGAGGTTGACTGCATAAGCGACGGCAAGGATGTGCTTATCCCCGGAATTATGGAGCATATCGAGAGAGCAGGCGTTCACAGCGGCGACTCGATTGCTGTATATCCTCCGTACAATTTAAACGATATGATGCTCGGCAAAATTTGCGACATATCGCAGAAACTTGCACTTTCGCTCGGAACAAAGGGCCTTGTAAACATTCAATACCTTATTTATCAAAACGAGCTTTATGTAATCGAGGTTAACCCGAGAGCGTCAAGAACGATACCTTACATAAGCAAGGTAACGGGTGTTCCGATGGTTGAACTTGCTACAAAAATCATGGTAGGCTCATCGCTCAAGGAGCTTGGCTACGGAACGGGACTGTATCATATTCCGCCGTATTTTGCGGTCAAGGTGCCTGTATTCAGCTTTGAAAAGCTAAACGATGTTAACTCACAGCTCGGACCGGAAATGAAATCGACCGGTGAGGTTTTGGGCGTCGGTAAGAATCTCAAAGAGGCACTATTCAAAGGTCTTGTAAGCGCAGGATTTAAAGTTGATGTAAACAAGCACGGTCACGGAGTGCTCATCACCGTGACAAAGCAGGACAGATACGAAATTGTGAACCTTGCGAAAAAGCTTGACGATTTGGGTGCAAAGCTTTGGGCAACGCCTGAAACGGCAAAAGAGATTGCAAGGCTTGGAATTGATGTTTCGGTTGTCAACAAGCTTCGCGAGGACAACTCGATTATGGACCTTGTTGAGTCGGGCAAGCTTGACTACATTGTTTACACCGGAAAATCGGACAGAAAATCAATCAATGACTACATTAAACTTCACAACAGAGCAAATCAGCTCGGCATTGCAACGCTGACATCGCTTGACACGGCTAACGCGCTTGCAGACATTATTGCATCACGCTATAATCAGGAAAACACGGAGCTTGTTGACATAAACAATATGAGAAAAGAAAAAGGCGTGCTTAAATTCTCCAAGATGGAGGGTTGCGGCGACGACTACATTTTCTTCAACAACCAATGCGGAATTATCACCTGCCCTGAAAGTTTTGCAATTGAATTTTGCGACAGACACTATTCAATCGGCGGCGACGGCATTGTGCTTATTGAAACAAGCGAGATTGCTGACGCAAAGATGAGAATTTTCAACCTCGACGGCAGTGAGGGCAAAATGGCAGGCAACTCGATAAGGTCGGTTGCAAAATTCCTTTACGACAATGACATTGTTAAGAAAGACGAGATGACGATTGAAACGGCGTCGGGTGTAAAGACAGTGAGAGTATTTACACGCGAGGGCAAGGTTTCATCGGCAACCGTTGACATCGGCAAGGCAGAGCTTAAGCCAGAGAGAATCCCTGTTCTTATGAGCGGCGAAAATGTAATCAACAGACCATACACGGTGCTTGACAAGGAATACAATATCACTTGTGTTTCGACAGGAAATCCGCACTGCGTTGTATTTGTTGACAATGTTGACAAGATTGATATTGAAACAGTCGGCAGAGCGTTTGAAAACGCCGAGATATTCCCCGAGCGTGTCAACACGGAATTTGTAAGAGTGGTTAACTCAAACACAATCAAGATGCGTGTTTGGGAGCGCGGAAACGGCGAAACGCTTGCGTGCGGTACCGGAGCGGCTGCGGCGGTTGTTGCGGCGGTTGAAAACGGATACTGCAAAAAGGGTGAGAACATCACCGTTAAGCTCCGCGGCGGCGATTTGATTGTCAACTACACCGACGAAAAAATCACGCTCACAGGCAACACAAACCTTGTTTACAAGGGCGAAATTGAATACTAAACAAAAATACTGTGTCTTAACGGCACAGTATTTTTTTGCATTATAAAAACAGCGCGGAACGAACCGCGCTGTTGAATTTTATCAATATTGACTAAATATTAATACTTGGATTTTGTTGTGTAATTAACCTTGCCGTTGACATAGCGTCTTAATGTGAATTTTTTGCCGCTTCGTGAAACTTTAAGAGTTACTTTCGGAGGCGATACATTATAGCTTGTGTAGAATGCACATGTAAGTTTGCCGTTTGAGCAGGTCATTTTAATCTTAACGGGATAGCCGCTTGTGTTTTTAAACTTGAAATCTTTTGAGCCCCAATAGATTGCAGCATCTCTGCCAAGCGGACAGTACGAAACTCTTTGGCTGTGCTGTGAACGCTCAACAATTTTGAAGTTTGAATAAAGTGCAGCGTTAAACATTGTTGACGCAACCTGGCAAACACCGCCGCCGAGGCTTTGAGCAGTGCCTGAGCCGCCGGTAAAGATTGTTGCCGGCTTATAGCCCTTTGCTGCAGTTCTCTTGCCTACAACCTTATTGAACGAGAAAGTTTCGCCCGGTTTGAGTACAGTGCCGTTGATTGCCTTGCAGGCAAGCTGAAGATTTTTTGTTCTGTTTGCATTTTTAACATAACTCGTGGTGTAATACTCATAGCAATTTGAATATGAAGTTGAAAGCGTTTTGCTCCAATTGCCGTAGATTGTTATGGTTTTATCGCCCGATTTATACTTCTTGTAAGCTTTGATTCTTGCATAATAAGTCTTGCTTGTTTTCGGAATTGAAATTGAGGCAGAAGTTTTGTTGTATGCAACATTTGTTGTTTTAACGCCTTTTCTGAAGTTTTTATCGGTTGAATACTGAATTGTATAACCTGAGCAAGAAATTTTATTCCAGCCGACAACAAGCTTTTTGCTGTTTTTGGTTTTGGTTGTTTTGTTGTTTGTAACGGCATTTGGGCGTGTTGCTGTTGTATAAATCGCACTCAAATCGCCGCAGACGGTTTTTTTGCCCGCCTTGTAAACAGGCATAACTCTGAAACAGCAAACGGAGTTGTTTTTAAGACCGGTAACCCTGCAATAAGTTGATTTAACCTCTGCGAGATATTTTGAGTTGCCACCCTTGCTGTCACACATATAGAGTCTGTAATGTGTAGCGCCTGTATTTTTTTGTGACGCCCACTTAACTACAACAGAAGTATTTGTTCTCTCGCCTGTATCAAAACCCGAAACCTTTGCGGGTTTAACATTAAGAGCCAATGTTTTTGAGCCTGTGAAATTGCTTTTACCGTTGATAACAACCTTGCAGGTTTTGTAGCCTGCTTTTTTGTAATTTGAGGCAGAGATTGTATAATCAGTGCCCTCTTTAAGCGTTGCGCCGTTAAAGGTGAGCTTAAGTTTCGGCGCTTTGCCTGCAACTGCGTCGGAAACAACGGTAACCTTCGGCGAGCTGATTGATGCGGCGTTGACTTTAAAATTCTTTGAAACATAACCGCTGTATGCACCCGTACCTGTTACGGTAACGGTTGCAGTGCCATGGTTGATATTGTTTGAATACGCAACGGTGTAATCTGTGCCGAGAGTGAGTGTTTTTTCGCCCGCAGCTTCTGTTTCGGTTGCAGGAACGGCGATTTTAACCGTTACGCTCGGCTTATGCTGTGAGCCGTTGTATGTATATGACGACTGACTGAGCGAAACACTTGCAGACGAAATATCCGTTGTTTCGGTTGCATATGCGGTAACGCCCAAAAGACAGCAAACAGCAAACACAATTGCGGTCGAAATTGTCATTAATGCTTTTTTCATATGTTTCCTCCTATTTATTCTGACCGTAGTAAGCATTTTTTCCATGCTTTCTTTGGTAGTGTTTATCAAGCAAATAGCTTTCAATACCTATATCGGAATCGTCGCTCATAGCAGCAACTCTTTCGGTTCTTGACGCCATTTTAGCTATCTCTTCAAGGATAAGGGCATTTTCTACTGCTTTAAAAGCATCCTTACCCCAAGCGAACGGACCGTGACGGTGAATCAGGACGGCAGGACACTCCTCGGGAGAAATGCCGCGTTTTTTGAACTCTTCGACAATAACCTTGCCGGTATTAAGCTCATACTCACCACGAACTTCCTGCTCAGTAAGCCCTCTTGTGCACGGAACGGCACCGTTTGCAAAATCGGCGTGAGTTGTGCCGTAGGCAGGAATATCTCTGCCTGCCTGCGCCCACGAGCATGCCCATGAAGAATGAGTGTGAACGATACCGCCGATATTTTCAAATTTATTATACAACTCGAGATGAGTCGGTGTATCCGATGAGGGGTTGAGGTCGCCCTCAATCTTATTTCCGTTTAAATCCATAACAACCATATCGTCGGCAGTCATTTTATCATAAGGAACACCTGACGGCTTGATTACAAACAAGCCCTTTTCCCTATCAATTGCGGAAACATTACCCCAGGTGAGGACAACCAAACCGTAATCAACGAGTTTGAGATTTGCCTCGAGCACCTTTTGCTTTAATTCTTCCAACATAATTTTAATCCTACATTCCTAATTTATATGCAACATCGTTATAGAATAATTCTTTTCTGAACGAATTGATTTCGGTATCCTTATTAATATAAACAAACTCAATGCCCATAATCTCGGCAAAATCGCGCATATGCTCTGCCGTGAGTGAATATGAAAGCACCGAATGGTGAGCACCGCCGGCATAAATCCAAGCCTCAGCCGAGGTTTGAAGGCACGGGAGCGGTTTCCACAAAACGCCTGCAACCGGGAGCTTTGGCATTTCGTTTACCTGCTCCTTACATTCTACATCGTTTACAATCATTCTGAGTCTGTCGCCCATATCGACAAGAGTTACAACGATTGCGTTGCCTGTTTGCGCTTTAAACACAAGGCGTGCCGGGTCTTCTCTGTCGCCGATACCGAGCGGATGAACTTGAATTTTCGGCTTGTTTGCGGCAACTGTCGGACAAACCTCAAGCATATGAGAGCCGAGGAGCATTTCGTTGCCCGGCTCAAAGTGATATGTATAATCCTCCATAAACGCCGTGCCGCCCTGCAAGCCCTCTGCCATTTGTTTCATAATTCTTGTCATTGCGGCAACTTTCCAGTCGCCCTCTGCGCCGAAGCCGTAGCCCTGACGCATAAGGTCCTGCGATGCAAGACCGGGGAGCTGACGAAGTCCCTGCAAATCCTCAAAGTTTGTATGGAATGCGCCGAATCCCTCTTTATCGAGGAATTTTTTAATAGCGACCTCTTCCCTCGCCTGATAGCGAACGGAGTCGATATTGTCGGTATCCATTTCGTAATATTTATTGTATTCAGCCATTTGGGCGTCGATTTCGTCCTCGGTAACGGCATCTACGAGCTTAATAATATCGCCTACGCCGTAATGGTCAACCTGCCAGCCGAGTTTGATTTGAGCCTCGATTTTATCGCCGTCTGTAACGGCAACATTACGCATATTATCGGATATACGCAAAACGCGGAGCTTTCTTGACTCTGCGGCGCCGACTGCGGCACGCATCCAAACGCCCATTTTGTTTTGGAATGTTTCATCCTTCCAATAGCCTGCGACAACCTTTTGCTTTAAGCGCATACGAGCGGCGATATAGCCGTGCTCTCTGTCGCCGTGAGCAGACTGATTGAGATTCATAAAGTCCATATCAATATCGTCCCACGGAATATCGCGGTTGAACTGTGTGTTTACATGAAGGTACGGCTTTTCAAGAGCGTTAAAGCCGGCAATCCACATCTTTGACGGTGAGAAAGTATGCATCCAAGTGATAACGCCTGCGCATTTTTCATCGTTGTTTGCCTGTTGCATAACGGTGAGAATTTCCTTTGATGTTTTAACGCAAGGTTTTGCAACAACCTTGCAAGGGAGTTTTTCGCTCCACTCTGCCGCCATTTGAGCGGCATGGTCGTTGATTACGTCAAAAATCTCTTCGCCGTAGAGGAACTGCGTTCCGACAACAAACCAAAATTCATAATCCTTAATAGCCATATATATTTCTCCTTAAATATTTTTGTATGCTGATTTTTCGACTTCTAAAGCAGATTTATAAAGTTTCATATATTTGTTAAAGCCCTCGACATCCGAGGCAACAGGCTCAACGGTTGTTGACTCGCAGTCGGCGAAAACGAAGTCACGCAGATATTCGTCAAGCGGCAGCTTGCTGTCGCAAACGGAATATGCGGCAAGCACCGCCATACCCCACGCGCCGCCCTCGCCTGCTGTTTTTGTAACGGTGACGGGTGTATTCATAGCACCTGCCATAAACCTTTGACCGACATAATCTGTTTTGAACAATCCGCCGTGACCCATAAGGCAGTCGATTTTTGCATTTTCGTTTTCGAGAATTTCCATACCCAATTTGAGGGTAGCTATAGTCGAATAAATTTGAGCGCGCATAAAATTAGGCAAATTAAAATTGCAATTTTGAGAGCGCAGGAACATCGGTCTGCCGTCCTCGGTATGAGAAACCGGCTCGCCTGAGAAGTAGTTGAAATTGACAACGCCGCCGCAATCGCTGTCGCCGTCAAGAGCGGTGTTGTAAAGCAAATCGTATATTTGCGGCTTTGTGAGATTTGAGCCTGACTTGCCTGCAAAATCGGCAAACAAATTGACCCAATAATCCAAATCTGTGCAACAGTTGTTGCAATGCACCATGGCAACAGGCTTGCCGGCAGGAGTTGTAACCATATCAATCTCTTCATAAACTTTGGAAAGCTGTTTTTCCAAAACTATCATAGAGAAAATCGAAGTTCCGGCAGAGACATTGCCAGTTTTGATGCTGACGCTGTTTGTGGCAACCATACCGGTGCCTGCGTCGCCCTCGGGCGGACACATCGGAACACCCGATTGCAAATTGCCGCTGACATCGAGAAAAGCCGCGCCCTCCTTAGTCAAATATCCGCAATTGTCGCCTGCCGTTGCTACACGAGGGAGAATGTCGAGAATATTCCACGGCAAAGCCTTTATTTCGCAAATTGAATCAAATTTTTTAACCATTTCGGCATTATATGTATTTGTTTGGCTGTCAATCGGGAACATACCCGATGCCTCGCCGACGCCGACAGCTTTTATGCCCGACAGTTTCCAATGAACATAGCCTGCAAGCGTTGTGAGATAGTCAATATCGGCAACATGCTCCTCGCCGTTGAGAACAGCTTGGTACAAATGAGCAACGCTCCACCTTTGCGGAATGTTGAAATCAAACAAGGCAGTGAGTTTTTGAGCCGCAGGAGCGGTGGTGGTATTACGCCAAGTTCTGAATTCGGCAAGTTGATTGCCATTTTTATCGAACGGCAGATAGCCGTGCATCATAGCCGAAAATCCGAGTGATGCAAGATTTTTTATAGGTGAGCCGAATTTTTCAACACAATCGGCATTGAGTTTTGAATAAGCATCCTGAAGGCCGAGCCAAATATCATCGTTATGATAAGTCCAATAGCCGTTTTCAAGGCGATTTTCCCATGTATGACCGCCCGAGGCAATCGGATTGCAGTTTTCATCAACAAGAACCGCTTTGATTCTTGTTGAGCCGAACTCGATGCCGAGCGACTCTTTTCCGTTTAGTCGATATTCAGACATAAATACCTCCGCAAATATATTATTTCACTGTTATTTTACAACAACGAAAACGATAATTCAATATATTAACATAATAATTTATAACAAATAAGGAAAATTAAGAATTATTTTAGAAATCGCTTGACCTTTGAATAATATTTTTTCATATAAATAAACGAGAGCAAGACAAAAAGCCTGTCATACAAAGCGAAAAACAGATTTGCAAGCAAAAGCAAAATCACTATTCCCCACACGCCGAAAACATTGTCGAACGGAATGCCGAAAACATAAATGCAAGCAAGCTGTGAAAAAACAACGGCGACATTATATACGGCAAACTTAGCAACAATTCTCAAAATTTTTATTTTGATTTTGTCGAACGAGTCTTTAACCATCGGATACCAACCGAAAAAGAAAACATAGGTCAGCGCACATTCCTTATCGGGCAGGAGAAAAACTGCAACCAGTGATGACACGACAAATACGGTCCAAGCCGAGCGTTTATTGACATTATTAATTAAAATTATCATAATCAGTCCCGAAATCAGCGGTGCGACATAAGCAAAAATCTGCACGACAGAGCCGAAAAACAGGAACAAAACCGTCAAAGCCGCCAGCATACCCGACAGCGCGGTTATTTTAGTTTTTTTCATCAAATCACCTGTCTTTAATTGTATAGCGTTGTATAAATTATGTAAATATTATGAATTAACAGTTAAGAAATTGTTCAAAATTTATGTATTCTATTTACAAGAGAGTGTTTAAAATATATAATAGTGACAATAAAAAATTTTACGGGAGTGTTATGTTTGGGAAACAAGAATAAAACACAAGCGCCGAACGGAAAACAACGCACGGCGATAATGGTGCTTGCACTTATAATCGTTATTGCATTTCTCGGTGCGGGAATTTTTTGCATTGTCAACGAATTTATGTCAAAGAAAAACGGCACTGCGTCGACGGGTTCTGCCGCAGTAGAAGATCTTGAAAAAAGTGACAATATTTTCGGCGAAGAATATGTTGTTGTGACAGACGAAAACGGCAAAGAAGTTACCGACGAAAACGGAAAGAAAGTAACCGAAAAAGTATTATATAAGGAAACGACGGACAAAAACGGAAATGTTGTGAAAGTCCCCATCGACTCCGACGGAAACACCGTAACCGACGCGAACGGCAACGAGGTCACAATGAGTGTTGAAAAACCATCATCGACAAACGCAAGCGCAACGACAGCGCAAAACGGAAAACTTCCGACAACAAAAAAGCACACAACCGAGAAATCGACAACAGCAAAAAAGCACAGCGGTGAATCGACAACAGATTCAAAATACACCACTCTCCCCGTTTCAAAAGACAAGGTGCCGTCTACATCGGCAAGCGGAACGGCGGTTACATTCGACTCTCAGGACCAGCAGGCAATCAAATCAATGCTTGAGGTGCCGTATCTTTATCGATACAACTATGAAAATGCAAACGGTATCCCGACAGGTGCCGCAAATCATGCCGCACTTTGGATGGCAGAGCGCGAGGGCTTGAAAACGAACACCTACGCATCGGGAACGATTGTGCTTGATTTGTTTAAATACTTCGGTCAAACAGTTGTAAACTACAAAACAAACTGCAACAGCGACAAAAACAAGAACATAAGCTATATTGCAAACAACGATACATTTTCGATTTCAAATTTTGAAAATCAGACACACTCTGTTTCAATCACAAGAATAGAAAGCCTCGGAAACAACAACTATTACAAGGTAGAATGCACGGTTAAGGGATGCGACAAAAAGAAAGTTACCGCAATCATTCAGAAAAACCAACTTGATATGTCACTCGGTTTCAGTATCAAAGCGTTGAAATGGAGCAAATAACGCAAATAAAACAAGACGCAAAACGGCGGCGGAAATTGATTTTTCCGCCGCCGTTTTATATTGCCGATTTGCACAGCCGACAATTTATCAATATAATTTTTTGCCGTTTTCAATATCGGCGATTTGGTCAATCCTTGTTTGGTGTCTTCCGCCCTCAAATTCCGTATTGAGAAAAACATCAACAAGTTCGATTGCAAGACCTGCGCCGACTACTCTTGCGCCCATGCAAAGGCAATTTGCGTCGTTATGAGCGCGTGTATATTTTGCGCTGAAATAGTCGCTGCAACAAGCTGCACGAATACCCTTAACCTTATTTGCCGCCATTGAAATGCCTATTCCCGTGCCGCAGCAGAGAATTGCCTTGTCAGCCTCGCCCGAAACAACCTTGTCACACGCTTTTTGGGCAGCAACGGCATAATCGTATCTCTCAGGCGAATAACAACCGACATCAATATAATCAATGCCGTTTTCCTTTAAATGCTCAATAATTTCGAGTTTAAGCGGATAACCTGCGTGGTCCGAACCTAAAACTACCATAATAAAACCTTTACCTTTCAGGCTACAAATAAATTGAACATTGCCCCTTATGTAGCCGATAAGAAAGCAAAAAGGCTGAAAATCAGCGTTTTAATTTTAACTCGCGCTCTGCCTGCGACTGACGGAGATAAACCGGCATAAGAGCAGACGGCGCAATTGCTTTTTTATTTTTAACGCATTTCGCAACCGAAAGCGCATTTTGATAAATTTTGTCATCAGCGGCGATTTTGCAATTATCGAGAGCGATATTTTGACTGCAAAGAGCCGCTCCGTCGCCTGCGATAATGACAGAATCGTATTGTTTCAGCTCCTCGCGCAAATCGTCAATTGAAATTGCACGGTCGGGAGTAATACGAGACACGATGCCGTTTTCGACCTTAAAAATCGCATTGTAAAACTGCATTCGGCGTGCGTCCATAACGGCGCAGACAACGCAATTTTCGTCAACAAAATTATATGCGATTGCCTCAAGTGTTGAAACACCGTAGCATGGAATATTGCCGGCAAAGGCAATTCCCTTGAGTGTGGCGACGCCTATTCTGACACCGGTAAACGAGCCGGGTCCGGCGGTGATTGCAACGGCATCAAGGCTTGAAAATTCATTGTCGCCCATAACTCTTTTAACCATCGGGAGAAGAGTTTCGCTGTGGGTCAAGCCCGAATTGACAAATTCACTTTTTATCACCCTGTCGCCGTCGGTAAGTGCGACCGAGGCGGTGACAGCGCTTGAATCAAGAGATAAAAGCATTTGTTAAACCTCTGTTTTATTCATTATTTTAAACCGTCTGTCATTGTCGCCGAGCTTTTCAATCTCAATAATAACAGAATCGTCCGGCAATGCGCCGAAAATATTTTCGCTCCACTCGGCAAGAATGTATGCGCCCGAATCGATATAATCAAAAAAGCCGGTGGAATACAAATCGTCCCAACTTTCGATACGATACATATCGAAGTGATAAACGCGGCAATCATTGCCTATATATTCGTTGCAAATGGCAAATGTGGGCGATGAAACATCGGCGTTTATGCCAAGCCCCTTAACAAAGCCTGAGGTAAAGGCGGTTTTGCCCATACCGAGTCCGCCGATAAAGCCGATAACAGTACCTTTTTTGACTGTTTTTGCAAAATCAGCCGCCATTTGCAGGGTTTCCTCATAGCTGTGGGTAACAAATTCCTGCATCAGAAAAGCCCCACGGTATTGCCGTTTTCGTCAATATCAATTCTGTAAGCGGCAGGCGATTTTGACAAACCGGGCATAATCATAACATTGCCTGTTTGGCAAACAACAAAACCGGCGCCGTTTGAAAGAGAAGCCGACGAAACGGTGATTCTGAAATGCTCAGGCTTGCCGAGAAGTTTTGGATTGTCGGAAAGGCTGTACTGCGTTTTAGCCATACATACCGGCATTTTGTCTGCGCCGAGCTTAATAAAGCCGTCAAGCGCTGTTTTTGCCTGTTTTGTATAATCAACGCCGTCAGCGCCGTAAATTTCCTTGGCAATTTTTTCAATTTTTTCATAAAGCGGCATATCAAGGTCATAAAGGAATT
Source organism: Oscillospiraceae bacterium (assembly GCA_003526845.1). Taxonomy (GTDB): domain Bacteria; phylum Bacillota; class Clostridia; order Oscillospirales; family Acutalibacteraceae; genus Eubacterium_R. The sequence goes on along the minus strand of DPVM01000007.1, from coordinate 144,602 downwards.
TAAAATCATTTTCCTTTTCGCATGCTGAAACCACCTTTTCGGCAAGGTCGGTGCCGCCTGCTCCGCCCTCGGCAAAGCATTTTGTGACAGCGAAATCAGCGCCTTTTGATTTACAATAATCCTCGATAAAATCAATTTCAGCCTGAGTGTCGGCATAAAAATGGTTGATTGCAACTACAACAGGAACACCGAATTTATGAAGATTGTCGATATGAGCACCGAGGTTTGCCGAGCCTTTTTTGAGAGCCTCGAGATTTTCCTCTTTCAAGTCCTCCTTTGCAACGCCGCCGTTGTATTTCATTGAGCGAACGGTTGAAACAAGAACGATGCAATCGGGTTTTAATCCGCCGAATCGACATTTAATATCAAGAAACTTTTCCGCGCCGAGATCAGAGCCGAAGCCTGCCTCGGTGATTGTATAATCGGCAAGCTTGAGCGCCGTTTTTGTTGCACGAAGAGAGTTGCAGCCGTGAGCGATATTTGCAAATGGACCGCCGTGCATAATTGCCGGTGTATTTTCGAGAGTTTGAATGAGGTTTGGCTTAATTGCGTCTTTTAAAAGAACGGTCATCGAGCCATTTGCTTTAATATCTCTGCAATAAACAGGCTCGCCGTCATATGTGTAGGCAACAAGAATATTGCCGAGTCTTTCTCTCAAATCGAAAATATCGCTTGCAAGGCAGAGGATTGCCATAACCTCGCTTGCAACAGTGATGCAAAAATGGTCCTCTCGCGGAACGCCGTTGAGTTTGCCGCCGAGCGAACAAATAATGTTGCGGAGTGCGCGGTCATTCATATCAAGGCAACGCTTAACCTGAATTTGGCGAGGGTCGATATTAAGCTCGTTCCCCTGCTGAATACTGTTATCAAGCATTGCGCACATAAGGTTGTTGGCAGAGGTGATGGCGTGCATATCGCCCGTGAAATGGAGATTGATGTCCTCCATAGGAACGACCTGCGAATATCCGCCGCCTGCGGCGCCGCCCTTAATGCCGAAAACGGGACCGAGCGACGGCTCACGCAATGCAACGATTGTTTTTTTGCCGATTTTATTCATAGACTGACCGAGACCGATTGAAACGGTTGTTTTGCCCTCGCCTGCCGGTGTCGGATTGACAGCGGTTACAAGAACAAGCTTGCCGTTCTTTTTATCGGCAAGGCGTTTCATAACAGAATCGGAAATTTTTGCTTTATAATGACCGTAAGGCTCGATTTCGTCGGCAGAGATGCCCAAATCGGAGGCAATATCGGTTATATTTTTCATTTTTGCGTTTTGTGCAATTTCAATATCCGTGAGCATATATTAACTCCTATAATATTATTAGTGTGATATATTATAGCACATTATAAAAAATAATCAAATAACAAAACATTTACAATTATTATATTGAAAAACAGAGCAATTGATAATATAATAGTAATACCAATTTGAAAGGAGCGCAAATGAAAAATTCAATAAACAGAGAAAAGTCGTTTTTAACCTTTCTCAAGGGAACTGATTTTGTGACGCTCCTATCTGCACTTATTGCATCGGCATACGGGCTGAGCCTTGTTTACAGTGCGACGCACTCGTCGCTTAAGGACGGCAAAATCATATCATCGGATGTAAGGTCGATGATTGTGTCTGTTTTGCTTGGTGTAATTATTGCGATTATTGTGTCAAACATTGACTACGAGATTATATCAAAACTATGGCCGATAATTGCCGCAGGATGCGCGGCGCTGATGGTATACACATTTTTCTTCGGCGTTGCACCGTCTGCAAGGCAGGATGCAAAATCGTGGATTGATTTGAAAATATTTTATTTTCAGCCGTCGGAGCTTTTAAAGGTTGGTTTTATTATAAGTTTCAGCTATCATCTTGATTTAGTGAGGGACAAAATCAACAAAATAAAGACAATTATTCCGCTTGTTATTCACGGAGCGGTGCCGATAGGTCTTGTAATGATGACGGGTGACGCAGGTTCCGCGCTTATTTTCCTTGTGATGTTTATCGGAATGCTTTTTTTCGCAAGGGTAAACATTGGGTATTTCGTTGCCGGAATATGCGCAATAATCGTAGGATTTACTGTTGCGTGGAAGGTCGGAATCATAAACGGTATTCAAAGGCAGAGAATTGTTGCGCTGTTTTATCCGAATGACTTTGCGGATGTAATGTATCAGCAAACCAACGGCAAAATTGCACTCGGCTCGGGCGGACTTTTGGGACAAGGCTATTTAAAAGGCTCGATGACTCAAAGCGGCGCTGTGCCTGAAAATCAAAACGATATGATTTTGTCGGTTGCGGGCGAGGAGCTTGGCTTTATCGGCGCACTGTTTGTGGTTTTGATACTCGGTTTTCTTGTGCTGAGGGTGCTCAAAACGGCAATGAGCGCAAGAGATAATGTAGGATACCTTATGTGTAGCGGAATATCGGTTATGCTGTTTGCACAAATGCTTGTAAACATAGGAATGGAACTTTCGCTTTTGCCTTGTATCGGTATTACACTGCCGTTGTTTTCAGCAGGTGGCTCGTCATCGCTTTGCATATATCTGGCGCTTGGTATTGCACTGTCGGTTTACAGATATTCGCGAACAACGCAGGAAACACTTTTCTACACGAAATAGGACATATTACTGCCGCAATTTTATATTGCAAAATAGAACTTAATAGATAAAACAAAATCGGGCTTTGACTGTAACGGTCAAAGCCTTTTTGTTTTATGGATTGGTATTGCTGAAATAAGAAAACTCCGAAATATTACGAATTATTCCGTAACACATCGGAGTTTTTAATTATTTGTAATTTTAATTACTTTTTGGTTTTGACAGCCTTTGCCTTGCTCCAGCCGGAATAGAGTTTTATATTTTTGCCGACAAATGATGATGCATCCTTTGTGGAAACAATTTTTTCGGACGCAGCATCAAACTCGTCGATATAATAGTGATAGTCATTCTTCACGGACGAATCGAGCCAAACAATATAAAACTTGCCGTTTTGGGCATCTGCATAAGTGCACATAACATTGTTTTTGTTTGTACCCTTATTGTTGTAATCATAAACTTTTCTGTATGTGTTATTAGCTACACTGTAAAAATATATGACCTTATTATTGTAATAGCAAATGCCGTTTTTGTTTACAAGCGGAATAATTTGAAGTTCGTCACTGTATGTACTGCTGAAAGTGATTGCATCATCAGGCATTTTTGTTGCCGAATTTCCCGTTTTCGCCTCTGCGACAATCGCAGAATTCAAAAACGAGCCGTTATTTCCAAAAGGAGCGAAAGAAACGGCTCCGAAAGCCACTGCAAAGGCTAAAAACAATGACAATATTTTTTTGAATTTCATATCTTTCCTCCTAAAAACAATCGGGATTTTTATAACAAATTTATACAGTGCATTAATGCGTTTGGGCATCAAATTCCTTTGCCATTTTAAGCAAGGTGTTTTTATCATTAAGCGATTTATCGTCGCTGACTTTTTCGACAAGATAATTGAGGGCGTCGGAAATTGATTTGCCGCTGATTCCGACGGAGATTAAATCGTTGCCGCGTATTTTTAAATCTGAAATTCGGTACGGGTCGCCGCTGTTGATAATTTCGATTGCTTTTTGCTTTATTCGCTCAAGTTCTTCGACCTCGTGACCCGCAAATTCGAGATTATGGCTTTCCATATCGGCGATTTTAACATCGAGAAAGTCGAGTGTAGCGCTGTCGCCGAGGCGGCGAAGCCAATATTTTATGCTTTTTGAATCGAGATAAATTTTTTCATCGTGAACAGAAATGAGTGTGACAACCTTTTTAAGCGTTGCATTGTCGCACTTTAGGCGGCGCAAGGCACGCTCTGCAAGGGCTGCTCCCTTTTCCTGATGACCTTTAAAATGGTCCACTCCCCTGTCATCAACCTTGAGGCAATACGGCTTGCCGATATCGTGCAAAAGGAGTGTTAGGCGCATATAGTCCGTTTTAGGCGAAAAACCAACGGATTTTACAATATGTGTATAGACATCGTAGAGGTGCCATTTTGTGTTTTGTGCAAAATCAAAGCACGGCGCAAGCTCGGGAACAACAACTGCGATGACCTCTTTATATTTAAGGAGCACAGACTCGGCATTGTCGCCGCAAAGGAGTTTTTTTAGCTCGACAAAAATACGCTCGGCGGCAATATTTTTGAGCAAATCCTTATTTTTGAAAATTGATTTTTGAGTATTTCCCTCGATTTCAAAGCCGAGAACAGAGGAAAAGCGAAGCGCGCGGATAATGCGCAGAGCATCCTCGTTAAACCGCTTATCGGGATTGCCGACACAGCGAATGATTTTGTTATTTATATCATCAATACCGCCGAAAACATCAACCAAGCCGTCATTTTCGTTATAAGCCATGGCGTTCACGGTAAAATCGCGGCGCGCAAGGTCTGTTTTGACATCGGTGACAAACGAAACATTTTCGGGGTGTCGGTTATCCTTATACTCGCCGTCGGAGCGAAATGTAGTTATTTCAAAAGATTCGCCATTGATAATCGCGGTGACCGTGCCGTGTTTAATGCCCGTTTCGATACAGCGAATGCCTGCGGCGGAAAGTGCAGTTTCGGTTTCAATCGGAGTTGACGAAGACGCAATATCAATATCGTTAAAGGGACGACGCATAAAAAAGTCGCGCACACAGCCGCCGACAAAATACGCCTTGTACCCTGCCGCAGACAAAACAGATATTATTTTTTTGCCGTTTTCAGTAAATCTCATAATCAAACCGCCGAATTTATATTATAAATATATTTTAACACATATCGGGCAATAATACAATTATGAGAAATTTTTTGTTATATGCGATGATTGCCGTTATCGGCGGATTCGGCTACTGCGCAATTGAAATGGTATATCGCGGAAGAACGCATTATTCAATGTTTTTTGCAGGGGCGATAATTCTTGTGACCTTTTATTTTATTGCAAAAAATTTTGACTTGCCTTTTTGGGCAAGGTGCATAATCGGAATGACATTAATTACGGGAATTGAATTTATTTTCGGCATTGTGTTTAATATTTGGCTGAAAGAAGGCGTGTGGGACTACTCAGTGGCCCCCTTAAACATAATGGGGCAGATTTGCCTGCCGTTTTCAGCGATATGGCTTGCAATGTCGGCAGCGGTATTCAAAATTTTTGAAAGAATATAAAAACACGGCAGAGGAATGTTCCCTCTGCCGTGTTTCGTTTCAGTCCCCGTTAGTGTCCTTTTGAAAAAGGATTTTGACCGGTGTTTTTTTATTGTATTTTTCGATTTCGTCCTTAAGCTGTGCAAGCTCATCGGAAGTCAGCGGCTCCTGTTCCTCCGGATAATCCCATTTTTCAAAGGGATTTTTGCGTGTGCAGAGCATTGCGCCGTCAACCAAAATCCACGGAAAAGTCAAAATTTTGCGCTTATTTTTGATATAGACAAGCGTGCCTTTTGTTCCCTCGGAAATATTTTTCCAATATATAAGCTTATTTGCCTGCTGCATTAAAATTCTGATTTGCTGGTCAATAGGCATTTTTTTAAGCTGTCGACGATTGATTGCAGGAATAATCGCAACGCCCAAAACTATCAGCACAGCCAAAACGATTAATACAATTTGATACGGTTTCATTTATTCAACTCCGATTGTGATAATTTCAAACGGTGTGTACTCGATAACATCGGTTTCGCCCTCAATCTCTTCAAGCATATTGAGGAGTTTAACCTTTTTTCCGAGTTTGATTTTGCCGCGACAGCCGTTTTGCTCGGAAAGACGAATAACAGTCATTGAGCCGTCCTCAGATTTCTTTGCGGCTTGGAGATAAAGCGGCTCAAAAGTTGGCAAATTCCACTGCGCATCGCTCTTAACAAGCGGAACATTGTATTGGAACGCAATATTGTTGATACCCGATGAAACGGCATCGCCGCTGTGAGGCATAATCATATAGCAAAAATCATGCATACCCATATCGGATGTGACATCGGGACGAATTGTTGCACGAAGAAGTGAAAGCGACATTATATTATTGTCAAATCCTACGCCGTATTTGCCGTCATTGATAAGAGCAACGCCGCCGTCGGTTTCTGCAAGGTCGCACCATTTGTGATGGCAGGTTTCAAAACGAGCCTGCTGCCAAGAGGTATTTTTGTGAGTATCTCTTTCTATAAAGCCTGCCGAAGTGTCGCAAACAGCCTTTCGAGTGAGTACATTGCACGAGAACTCTGCCTTTGCAAGTTTATGTTTTTCGTGCCAATCGACGATATTCTCAACTTCGATACCGCGTGACTGACGGAAAAGGCGGATAACAACATTCCAAACGGATTTTTCGGTTTTCAAAACAGCTTTGAATGAGGCGCACTCGCCGTCGCTCTCGCAAAGCGAAAGCGGCTCTGCAACCTGAATATCAATTTGCTTGTCCTTATAATTCGGGAGAATATCCCACGCATCATAGTTGCCCGGGCAGTCGGTATAAATTTTAAGCTTATTAAAATCGCCGTCAACCCATTCTCTTGAAAGCTCTTTATCAAAGAGAGAGTCTATAGAGCCGTCCGGGTTGAATTTGACGCTGTAATACGGAGTTTCAACAGTATCGCCGACTGTAAACCAATCGTTTGACATTTTAACGGCACGAAGCGATTTTGACGACATTGCCTCGATATTCGGCACAATCCAATTGCCCTTTACGCCGTAGCGTGTTGACGAGCCTTTTTTATTAGGCACGAACGTGAGAGCGTCGCGTTTGAAATTGAGAGTATTAAAATATTTTGAGCCGGTGCCGATAATTTCATCGAGAGCAGACTCAACCTCGGCATAATCAGCCATCGCGTCCTCGTAAACAGGGTGAATGTGAGAGCCGGGGAGAATATCATGGAACTGATTGACAAGGAATTTTTTGTAAAGCGCGCCGATTTCGGCAGTATTGTCTTCCCCTCTTATAAGAGAAAGAATTTCTGCATTTCTGAATTTGTTTTCAATGCGGCGGTTTGCACGCTTTAAATTTGATTTTGTGGTAAATGTGCCACGGTGCATCTCAAGATAAAGTTCGCCGTCCCATGTTTCGAGGTTGGTGTTTCCCTTGAGATTTTTTTCAAGAAATTCCGCGCCGCCGACATGCTCGCATTTCGGCATAATCGAAAGTTTGTCGAAACGGTGCATAAGCTCTATCATTTCCTCGGTACAGCCGGAGCCGCCGTCGCCGTAACCAAACATATTCATTGTTTGACCGCCTTGGTCTTTATCAATATACGCCTCCCAGTTTTCCTGAATTTGTGACGGCGCATTCCAAGTGATAAAATGAGTAGGCGGAACGCAGGCATAGACAGACGAGCCGTCGATACCCTTCCAAATAAAGTTGTTATGCGGAAAACGGTTTGTATCGTTCCATGTTGACATTTTGTTTGAAACGAAGTAATCAACGCCGCTTTTCTTCAAAATCTGCGGCAAAATCCAGCTGTTGCCGAAGACATCGGGCAGCCAAGCGTTATTGACAGTTTTGCCGAACATACGCTTATAAGTCTGCTGACCGTAAAGGCACTGACGGACAAGGCTTTCGGCATTCGGGATATTGCAGTCCGGCTCAACATACATAGCGCCGACCGGCTCAAACTGGCCGTTTGCAACCTTTTGCTTAAGCTCGGCAAAAACATCGGGATAATATTTTTCGAGTGTTTCGTAAACATACGGTTGAGTGTGAGTATATTTGAAATCGGGGTATTTATCCATAAGGCGAAGCTGAATAAGCACGGTGCGCAAATTCTTTTGAACAGCGTGTATTCTGCGCCAATAATATGCAATATCGAGGTGGGAATGTGCGATAAGCGCAACATCGCCCGTGCCCTTATATGTATCGTTTGCGTAAATAACTTCGTCGATATATTTTTTTGCATCATCAACGCCTGTAAGTTCGTCGGCATCAAAGTCGATGAAATTCATGGCATTGTTAAGCTCCCTGTTTAAAAAAGCGCGATAATCCTCGTTAAACAAATCGGAATTTGCAATATCGAGCAAAAGCTCAAAATCCCACACCAAATCCTGAACGGCATGGTTGACTGTGCAGATATACGCGCCCTCAAAAATTTGACGGCATCCGCGAACAGAAAGAGATTCGGGGTTACGCTCGTCATCGGGCTTTGAACGGTTGTAGCCCATCATATCAAAATGAAGCGTTTTTTTATCGTTGATATACGGTGAAATGAGCATACGCTCTCTGTTCGGGTCAACGCCGCCGACATATTTGCCGTTGATTTTGACGCAAATTTCAGCCGCGGTTTTGAGAGAAAACCAGAGTTCTTCCCCCTGCATATCCTGCGGAATATCGACATCTGCCTTTATAAAGGCGGTGCCGTCGGGTGTAAAATACATATCGCCTTTATTGAGCGGTCTGTAATCGTCGGAATAATAATCGAAATTCATTTCCGAAATTTGGCGGGCATCGCGAATCATAAGATTTTTGATTTCCCACTTTTTCGAATAAATGTGGCGTTTGAGCCAACCGAAGCGCAGTTGAGTCCACTCCTCGGGACGCATTGAGCGCCTAACTACCTTAATATGTGCCATTTTGTTTCTCCTTAAATATCCTGAAAATACGGTTTTTTGCGAATTGCATTGACCTTAACACTTTTTTTGCAATCGAGCTTGATTTGCTCTTCAATCCATGCAACACAGCGGTTTAAAATAAGACATTTTGAGCACTCGCCGCGAAAAATTACGGTAAGTTCGTCGCCGTCGAGGCTGACAAATTCAATCCATCCGCCGTCGCCCTGTATTTTAGGTTGAAGGACATTTTCTATATATTGTTGAATTTTCATTTTAATCTCCTATGCGTTAATGATGCCGCCCATAATGCCTCTGATTTTTTCAAGGCGAAGTTTTGCATTTTCTTTATCAGGGTCGACAACAGAATAATAAACCTTGATTTTAGGCTCTGTTCCCGAGGGACGAACAGCAATCCATGAGCCGTCGTTCAAAATATATTTGAGAACATTTTCCTTGGGAAGGTCGCGGATGCCGTCCTTGAAATCAATAATTTCCTTAATATCGGGCAAAAGTGATGTTCCCTTTTCTCTGAAAGTGACCATAAGCGACTGAATTTTTTCAGCGCCGTCCTTGCCCTTTAAAACAAAGCTGTCGAGGAAATCGAGATAATAGCCATATTCGTCATAAATTTCGTTTAAACCGTCAACAAGTGTTTTGCCTTGATTTTTATACCAAGCCGCCATTTGACAAATGAGCATTGACGAAACAACAGCGTCTTTATCTCTTGCGTGTGTGCCGACAAGATAGCCGTATGACTCCTCATAGCCGATAACAAATTCCTTTTCGCCGCTTGCTTCATACTTATTGATTTTGTCGCCGATGTATTTAAAGCCGGTGAGTGTTTCCTCGACATTAAGCCCGAATTTTCTGCCGATATTTGCGCCGAGCTCCGAGGTAACGATTGTTTTAACAAGTGTTGATTTCGGGTTAAGCTCATCCTTATGCATTGTGAGGATAAACTTAACGAGAAGCGCACCTGTTTGGTTGCCTGTGAAAAGTTTGTAATCGTCGCCGTCCTTAACGGCAATGCCGACTCTGTCGCAGTCGGGGTCTGTGCCGAGGACTAAATCGGCGCCGATTTTCTTTGCGGTTTCGATAGCGATATTGAGAGCGTCCTTTTCCTCGGGATTGGGAGAGCGAACGGTTGAGAAATTGCCGTCGGGCAGCTCCTGTTCCTTAACAACGGTGACATCCATACCCTCAAGCATTCTGCGAACCGGAATGTTGCCTGTACCGTGGAGAGGTGTATAAACGATTTTCAAATCGGACGGTTTCTCATAAACAGATTGTTTTTTAACCTGCTTTAAAAATTCGCCGAGGACATTTTCGCCGATCATTGTGATATTTTCGTTATCTTCGACATCAGCAAACGGAATTGTTGAAAAATCGTCGATTTTATTAATAAATTCGATAGCGTTTTTTGCATCCTCGGTGCAAAACTGACAGCCTTTGCTGTCATAGACCTTATAGCCGTTGTACTCTTTCGGGTTGTGTGAAGCCGTAATCATAACGCCTGCGGTACAACCGAGAAAAGCGGTTGTAAAGCTCAAAACCGGAACCGGAACGAGTGTTTCATACAAATAAACCTTAAAGCCGCAGGACGCAAAAATGCCTGCTGCCGTTTTTGCGAAAAATGCCGAATTATTGCGGCTGTCGTATGCGAGCGCAACTTTGATTTCGCCGTCGTTTTTTGATTTGAGATAATTGGCAAGACCGAATGTAGCTTTGCCGACCGTATATTTATTCATTCTGTTTGAGCCGGCGCCCATAATGCCGCGAAGACCGCCGGTGCCGAAGGCAAGGTCCTTATAAAATCTGTCTTCAATCTCTTTTTCGTCGGTGACTGAAAGAAGCTCGCTTTTTGTATTCTCGTCAAAGGTGAGCCAAAGATTGTATTTATCCCTATAGTTCATACAAATTCTCCTTATATATTTTGCGTGGCATAATATGCCCGATAATCAGTGCCATTATATCACAAGAAAAGTTTTCAAACAACATTAATAATACGAAAAAAAGCTGTAAATAATAAATTTTTTATAAATAAATATCGGAGGGCGGTGCAATGAGTGCAACTGCCCTCCGACAAAATGAAGAAATGCCCCAAGGGGCACACAAGATAATGAATAAATGCTCAAAGAACAAATAAACAGTTCTTATTTCGCAAAACAGCAAAAGACCGCACAGGCTTTCACCAATGCGGTCTTTAATACAGCGATTAAAATTATTTGTTTTTATTGGCTTCTTTTTTAGCAATCTTTTCAGCTTTACGGCGTTCAAGCTCTGCCTTTTCTTCTTCAAGGCGTTTTGCCTCAGCTTCAGCCTCTGCCTTTTCTGCGGTTGCAACATTTTCCTTTGCAATGTCATACTGAGCGGCAATCTCATCAAAGTGAGAGAAATTCTCCTGCTGGGTTAAAAGCTTTTTAGCCTCAACATAAGGTTTTGCGGCACGGTTAAACTGTGCGTGCTTATCCATTTCTGCTTTTGAAAGCTTGCGAACTTCCTTGCGGCGTTCGGAAAGAGTTTTAATTTCAGCTTTAAGTCTGTTAACCTCTTCGGAATCTCCGTCCTTATGGGCAACATGGCTGAGTTTTGAAAGCTCTGCGATTTTTTCGTCAAGTTCATCCTCTTCGCCGAAATATTTTTCGATAGAATCAAAGCTAAGCTCCTTGAACTCGTTTGTTGAGCCGTAGTATTTTTGGAAAGACTTGATAGCTGAAATATTTGTTTTTGCGAGTTGGATATAGAAACTTCTGATTTCCTTATTCTCTTCGGTATCTTTTGGCATAGCCTTTGCCTTTGCAAGTTCTGCCCTTGCGTCGGCAAGTGAAGAATTTTTAATTCCGTCGAGTCCTGCCTCGTAGATTTTGGTATAAGCTTCGATTTTATGTCTGCCGAGTTCCGTGTTAAATTTGTTAAGTTCATCCATAACGAATTTTGAAATTTCGATTTCTTCGTTATAATCGGCATCGGCACGGTAAGCCTTTTTGGCCTCCTTGCGGGCAGCTCTGTCGGAAACATTTTTGTATAATGATTTGTCAAGCACCTTTGGTGTTGCAACAGCCATTTGCTTTGCATTATTGACAAGGTCAATCATTTCGACAATGTCCTTATCCTTCATGGCGTTGTTACCGTAATCCTCGAACACGGCGCGTACCTTAAGAACACGAACATATGATTTTTGTTTTCTCTCTGTCAAATCGTAGAAGAAGAACGGAATAACATTGAGGGTTGCGCCGACTGCGGCAACGATAACAAGGATTCTCAAAAGCGGGAACAATACGCCGTCAACATCATAAAGTGCCGATGACGGATTGATGAAGTTGTCTTGACCGTTTGCCAGCTGGTCATTAAGCATTTGACCGAGCGTTTGTTTCGCACCCGGAAGCACTCTTGCCATAAGCTGAGTATTTGATGTAACAGCTTTTGCAACCTTTTCGGTCATACCGTATTTTTCCTGAAGTGCAGGAAGAACGCCGGCAGTAATGAGTGTGATAATATTACCGATTGTTGCAACTGCTGCAAACATACCATCGATACGCTCGCCGGTTTTATACTGCTGATAGTCACGAATATCGGCTTGAATGGACGGGTTGAGAATATGGGCGAATGCGCCGACAACAGCGTTGAGATAAAGGCAAGCCATAACTGCCCAAATAACATAGTTTTTAATATTGCCGGTTGTCGGGTCGGACGTTCCGAGGAAGAACGGATACATGCAGAGAATAAACATAATATTGAAAAGGTTTGTTACAATCTGCACCTTTTTCTTGCCCCATTTTCTGATGCAGAACGGAGCAAGAAGCATACCCCAAAGGGACGCATTACCGTAAACGGTTGTGATAATTGTATATGTACCCTGCGAGCAGGCACCGCCGTAGTTGCAAAGCCAATAAAGAATATTTGCATATGCGGTTTCGAGGAAGCCAATCCAAGTGGCAAGCGAAATAATCCAGAAATACTTATTTTTTGCTACTTCGCGGAGGGCATCTGTAAATTTGATTTGAATAACATGGGTTTTTGCCTGAATAATTTTTTCCTGAGTATTGGCATAAACAACAAATACAAGAAGAGTGCCGATAACGCCGATAACGGGGAATGCAATTCTGTAAACCTTAATATCTGTTTGGTTTGTGCCTATAACAGCGGCAATAAGCGGAATAATAATATTGTAAACGGTTGGACCGAATGAATAAATAATGCTCTTGATTGATGCTACATCGGCACGCTCCTGCGAGTTTGGTGAAAGAACATGGATGAGGTTTTCATAGGCATCATAGAAGAAATAATAAAAGAATTGAAGTGCAATATTAAATGCAAGGATAATTGCACACTTTGCAACATAATCCGCATTTCTGCCGAATAATTGACCCGATCCGACAATTAAAGAAAGCTTGTCATACGGGAACCAAACCATCAACACAAAGATTATTGCACAAGGAATGCCCATGCGGAGCAAATAAGGTCTGTACTTACCGGCTTTATTTCGGGTATTATCAACAATATTGGCACGAACACCTGTAAGCGGAATACCCGAAAGAACACCGATAACATACATAATATACATATCGGTGAGTCCGATACCGAGCGTACCGGAAAGAAAGACATTTGTGGCACCCAAAATACAAGGAATGCTCATACAAACGATTAAATAAGCGCCTATACCGCCGAAAGCGTATGACGCAATTTCTTTAAAGGACATATATCTGCCCTTTGGTGGCTTTTTCCAATAGTACTTTACATTATCTATTAATGTATGCACTTTAGCGGAAAGTTCTGATTTTTCAGCCATTTACATAAATCCCCTTTACACAGTGATAGTATAATCATACCATAAATTTTTGGTAATTACAACTAAAAAATATATAAAAAAAGCACCCGTCATCAGACAAGTGTTCAATGCTGCATAAGAATATGATGTTTTTGAGCATAAATTATTTTTGGATGTATGCTCTGTCGCCGTTTGCAAGAATTTCGGCACATTTAACAAGCCATTTAAACATTAACAACCCGCCTCCTTTGTTTTGATTTACTACATTATATGTCTTTAAATCGCAAAGTCAACGGGTTTTAATATTTGTTAATAATTTATTTACATTTATTTTTGTGCATATTTAACAGTGAGCGAAAATTCACCTCGACCGTTATCGGCTCATTTTAGTGCAATTTTAACAATTTTGCCGCCATTTACAGTTACAAGGAGGCATCTATTCTTAATCTCCCACTTTTCGCACTTTCGGCAGGCGGCAAAGCGCTTGTCATTAACAGGAGACGGAACGCCGTTGTTTGAAAACTTGACAGACTTGATACCCTCGGACTTCAAATCAGCGTCTGTCATGCCGAAATAATAGAGTGATTTGCCGCCGTTGTTTAAAAATTCCGTCATCGGGTCGAAATAATAAACCTTATTGTCGAGAGCAGCGGCACTCAAGCCCCAGCTGACATCGCTTGCGTCGGCACCGATTATATGATAAGCATCAATATCATTTTGCAAAAGGAGATATTCAAACACATTGGCGTATGAAAACGAGGAGCCTTCCCCTTTTAACACGGTATCAAACGAATTGATTGCGACATTTTTTGATTGCTTAATATGCGAGGAAATATAATGATAGACATTTATCACATACTCCTCCTTAGAAGCGGTTGAAATATTGCACGCCTTTTCAATCTCGAGAATTTTTTTGTTGAACAAATTTACCTTTTCGACATGTTCCGCCTGCTCGTAATTATAGGAAATCGAAATACCCGAATCGTCATCCTTAACGGAATATTTTTGAACAAGCGCATTTAGCGGAAACGAGGTATAAAGGAGCTGTTGTACCTTATTAAAATAGCCGGTATTTACGCGGACATCTGAATCGCGATTGATAACAGCCTTGCAAACTTCCTCATAAGCGTGAAAAATACTTGAATCGTAATCATAATAAACTGTATCGTATGTATATTTCAGTGAAAAGTCAGCCGTTTGGGGAGTATCGTTTGACGAATTGCTCTTTGAGCAGGCGCAAAAAAGCGTTGCGGCAAGAGAAATCGCAAGCACAACAGATAGTATTTTTTTCATAAAATCAGCCTTTCCGACCGCGGTAATTATATAGCGCACATAGTTGCAGTCAAAACACGGTGCGTTGCCGAGGTTATCGGCTCATTTGCAAAATCATATTGTATGAGCTTGCGAAAAAATCTTTATACGCCTTGCAATAATCGGCATTTTGGCGATTGCGCTTACAACCGCCGCCGCGGCAGAGCGTGAAATAATCGCATTTTTTGCAATCGTCGCCGATTTTGAAGGAGTCCTTTAGAAAAGTGACGCTGAGCTTTGAATTAAACAGCTCGTTAAAATCGTTTTCATTAATATTCCCGAGCAGCCATTCATCGGTGCAATAAAAATCGCACGGATAAACCGAGCCGTCGCCCTCAACAACAAACTGTGTCGAACAGGGACCGTTCATTCCGCACTGCTCTGCATTTTTGCCCGAGGCAAGCAGAGCGTAATTATCAAACTGCCTTATCGAAACGAGATTGCCGCGCATATTATCGTTAAAATAAATTTTATAACAGCTTTTTAGATATGATGCGTAATCGTCGACGGACATTGCGTATTCATCATCGTCGCAATCAAAAGGTTTCAAACACGGAATATACTGAAGATAGCGAAAGCCGTGCTGTTTAAAAAAACGATATGAACGGCGAACATTTTGCGCAAGGCGTGATGTAAGAACAGATAATATATTGTAATTAATACCGTATTTATCCAGTAGTGAGATTCCGCGCATAATATCGTCAAACGAATTTTTGCCGTCGGGATAAACGCGGTAGGAATTAAGTTCCTCATCGCCGTCGAGCGAAACGCCGACAAGGACATTATTATCCTTAAAAAAGCGGCACCACTCGTCGTCAATCAATGTGCCGTTTGTTTGAACACAGAGCGTGACAGCTGAATTCTTTATATTAAGCGCTTTTACTTTTGACACAAAGCGCTTAAAAAAATCAACACCGCGTAGCAGAGGCTCGCCGCCCTGAAAAGTGAAATAGACCTGAGACGAATCGGCGAAAGAGAGCGCCTTTGAAATGACATTTTCAGCCGTTTCGTCACTCATCATACCCTTGAAAAACTCTGCACGCTCACTTGAAACATTGCTGTAAAAACAATACTTACATTTGAGGTTGCAGGCAGAGGACGAGGGCTTAAGCATAACAGATACAGCCATCAGCGCACCTCGATTTGCGACAGAATTTCGCCCACATTGCCGTGAATGACAAGATCAGCCATATTATCGGCAGGGGTCGGGTCGCGGTTGATAAGAACAAAATGCTCGCCGCCGAAATACTTGATAAATCCTGCGGCGGGATAAACATTGAGCGAAGTTCCGGCAACAATCATACAATCCGCCTTGCCGATGGCAAGAAGTGCGGCTTTGACGGTATCATCGTCAAGCCCCTCCTCGTACAAAACGACATCGGGTTTAATCACACCGCCGCAATCGCAATGCGGAACACCGCTTGAATTTTTTATAAACTCGGCGGAATAAGGCTTTCCGCAGGATGTGCAATAGTTTCTATGTACCGAGCCGTGCAGTTCAAGGACATTGTGAGTGCCTGCCGCCTGATGCAAGCCGTCAATATTTTGTGTAACAACCGCAATCAGTTTGCCGGCACTTTCAAGTTCAGCAAGCTTATAATGAGCTGCATTGGGCTTTGCATGGAGAGCAAGCATTTTGTCGCGGTAAAAATTATAAAAATACTCTGTATTATCGTAAAAAAACGAATGGCTGAGTATTTCCTCGGGCGGAAAATCGTATTTTTGATTATACAAACCGTCGGTGCTTCTGAAATCGGGTATTCCACTTTCGGTCGAAACGCCGGCGCCGCCGAAAAAGACTATTTTGTTTGATGAATCGATAATTTGCTGTAAAGTCATATTTGCGCCTTTTAGAAATTCATATTATTCCAGCCCCACTGATTTGTGCCGGAATATTTGACATAAAATTTATCGGGAGCGATTCCGAGAATTTCGTTATAAATCGAACAAAGCTCTTTTGTCATTTTTTCACAGCCATCATCGGTTGATTTGCCGAAAACGCTGATATCGACAAAAGCCATCGGTGACGATGAATCACCCTTAAAATACATTGGCTTTTCATCATCAAAGCCGAGCATAAGCCAACTTTCGCTTTTGCCGAGATTTTCGATTGCCCTGCCGAGACGGGCCTTGAGCTGTTCCCTTTTCTCATCGGTGATTTTGATATTGGTTGATGTGTTGATATATGGCATAGCATACCTCCGTAGGTTAAACCGAAACCACACTTTTTCGGTTGTTTTGGACTTTATTTAAATAAACACGCGCGTTTCGCACGCCCGAAAGCAGAACAAAATCGCACGGCGTTGCTAAATTATTAAATTTAATTACAATATTATATACCGAATAATCGGCGCGCTTAAAGCAGATATTATTTGATGACGAATAATCTCTGCCGTAGATGGAAATTGCATACGGCGCACGCGCTGCGACCGTTTTTTCAACGGAAATGACATTGTTTGAAATAACGGTTTTGCAGTCAATCGAAAAATCGGCGGCGTTTGGCGAAACGGAAACGGTTTCAGCCTCGTTCTCCGCTTTTATAAGCGAATAGTTGATACCCTCGCCGCAGGAAATGATTGTATTTGAATCAATCAGCGACGAAACCCAGCCGAATGCCGAAACGGCGGTCGATGAAACATTGTGAAAAGTATTGTTTGTGATTTTGATATTTTTTTGATAATCGCCTGCAAAAAGCGAATGAGTGCCGAGTCCTCGGACTGTATTTTCAAACAGACAGGAATTAACGGTAATGCCGTCGTTGATGGTGAAATCATACGGCTCGTATCCCGGGAAATGAGACTCGGTGAGGATGTCAATTTGCAGAGCCTCGGCGCTTGTACGGTTGAGCGACGCACGCTGTGAAGAAAACTTGCACGAATCGACAACAACATTTTTGCTTGCGGCAATTTCCATATGATGCGACTGATAATTATTCAAAAATTCGACATTTGAAAATGTTATATTTTGAGAATGTCCGATGCGAACAAGGCACGAGCCTTTTAAGTTATCGGGCGAATATGTGAGCGTGCCGCCTGTCATTGAAAAATCGGTGCAGGCGGAATATCCCGAGCCTGTCGGCGATTTTAATATATTGCCAGACGAGGGAGTATTTACCAATGTCACTCCGTCGGCTGACAATGTTGTATAAGACACAAAGGTGATTGTTTTGCTGACCTTATATATTCCTTTTGCGACGGTAATTTTACAGCGATTGTCGGGCGAGGCATTTTTTTTGCAATATTTAAACGCCGCCTTAAGTGCGTGAGTAATATCGTCGGACTCAATCGAAACGGAAAAATTCATTTTATTAGGTGAAGTGACAGTGATGCTGTTTTCACCTGCCGAGGCACCGAGCGGAAACGACAAAGTGCACAAAACAAAGGCGCAAACAGTAAATATCGGCACAAAATGCAGTTTTTTCAATAATATTCCCCCCACAGATTAACAAGCGGGTAACATAAAAAAGCATACATTGCGCCCTTATTAATCAATTATATTGATTATTATTAACAAAGTCAATGCAAATAATTTAATAATATTTGACACTATGCTAAAAATATCTTTTTTTGTTGACAATTACGAAGGTGGGTAATATAATACTATCGAAAAGTGATTACTATTTGTATTTGCACAATTTACAAACAGTATTGATATAAACAACCTTATAAACTTATTGTAAAACTCAAAAGGTGATGAAAATGGCAAAAAGATTAAAAAAAGAATCTAAATTTCACAAATTTGTCAAAGAGCACTTTATGATTGTTGTAATGATAGCGATTATGCTTATACCGTCTATCTACACTGTGCTTTTTCTCGGCTCGATGTGGGACCCGTACGGAAACACAGGCAGTCTGCCGGTTGCAATCGTAAACCAAGACGAAGCGGTATCTTACAACGGCAAGACGCTCAATGTCGGCGAACAACTTTGCGACAATCTTAAAGAAAACGACTCGTTAAAATTTAACTTTGTTGACGAAAAGGTTGCGCTTGACGGACTTGAAAACGGAACATATTATATGGTAATGATAATTCCGCACGATTTTTCAAGCAACGCCACAACGCTGACGCAAAAAAATCCGAAAAAAATGGAAATGCAATACTACACCAACCCCGGCACAAACTACATTGCAAGTAAATTCGGCGAATCGGCGGTTAAAACCATCAAAGAATCGCTCAACAAAACGGTTATAAAAACATATGCACAAACAGTATATGCAAATCTAAACACAATTGAGGACGGTTTTAATGCTGCCGCAGACGGCTCACACCAAATATACAACGGTGTCGGACAGCTTAAAGACGGCAACATTCAAATCACCGACGGCTTGACTACTCTTTCGGCAGGATGCCTTACGCTTAAAGAGGGCACAGGAACGCTTAAGGACGGCTTACAGACATACACAAACGGTGTAACACAGGTTGACAACGGCGTTTCACAGCTTTCAAACGGCACGACGCAATTAAAAGACGGCGTAGGCACATTGAAGGCAGGCACAACACAGCTTGTATCAAACAACAAAACGCTCAACGACGGCACGGGTCAAATTCTTGACGGCTTGCAATATATGAGCAGTTCGCTTGCATCGTCGCTGACAGACCAAAACCTTTCAGACCTCAAAACACTTGAGGCAGGGCTTGACCAGCTCAACGGAGTTATTCAAAAAGTCGGCGATGTTAAAACAGAAGCCGACAAAGTGCTTGACGACGAAACAATCGCAAGCATCAAGCAAACTACAAGCGACCTTGACAAATTCGTTAACTCAGAGGAGTTTGACACGATATACGAAATCATCAACTATGATGCTGTTGACTGGCACAAGGTTGTAAACACAATCGACAGACTTATGCAGCTGCCTATCGGCTCGGAGGCAAAGAAAACTCTTAAAAGTCTTAAAGACTTTGCCGAAAAGATGATTAAACTCCAGGATTTTGAAAAAAAATTCAGCAAGGAGGACATACAAAAACTTCTCAATAACGCAAATGCAATAGTAAGCAATTACGAAGAGGTTAACAAACAAATTGACACACTTGTCAACAGCGGCAGCTATGCGCTCACAATGGCAAACAAAACGCTTGAGCAATTCAAAAACGGACTTTTGGATGTTCAATACGGACTTGACAAAACACAGGCTAAGGATGGCGAAATCGGACTTATCGAGGGCATGCAAACTCTCAAGGCAGGCGTTACAACATATACGGGCGGCGTTGAGCAGGTTGACAGCGGCGCTGACCAATTGGGAGCAGGAGTAAATCAGCTTCAATCCGGCGTTAAACAAATCAAAAACGGAACAAGTCAGCTTGTTTCAAACAATTCGGCACTCAACGGCGGCGCAACACAGCTTGATGACGGTGCAGGCCAGCTTGTCGGCGGCTCGTCAAAGCTTTATGACGGCTCTGTTCAAATCGGTAACGGATGTGACAAACTTTCCGACGGCTCAAAAACGCTTCAAACCTCTCTTGAGGACGGTGCGGAGCAAATCAGCAACACGAACACCGATGACAATGCGGCAGATATGTTCTCACAGCCGGTTGACGCAACGGAAACATTTCAGCGCACAATCAACGCAAACGGCGAGGCTATGTCGGCATATATGATGTGTGCCGGACTTTGGGTTGCATGCCTTGCATTCTGTCTTATGTTCTCACCGTTTAAGACATCGCTTCAAAAGAGAAAAACATTTGTTACACATGCAGGCATTGCAGGCTTTGTTGCGGTAGTTGCACCGATAATCATGGTAACGCTGATTATGGTGATTGACGGAATGAGACCGGCACATGTACTCAACACTTACCTTATGGCGATACTGACATCCGTCGCGTTTATGGCGATAGTCTACTTCCTAAACACACTGCTTGACAGTATAGGCTCGTTCCTGTTGCTTGTATTGCTTTGCTTAAACCTTTCCGGCTCGGCAGGAACATACCCGATAGACCTTTCACCGAAATTCTATCAAATCATTCATCCGTTTGTTCCGTTCACATACGGTGTTGACGCATTCAGGAGCACCGTATCGACAGGAAACTCACTGACGAAGGACATTGTTGTATTGCTCGGAATAACGATTGTATGCTCGATTTTGACTGCTATAACATACGAAGTAAGACGAGTTAAACTCAAAAAGCAAAAGCGCGCAGAGGCACAAGCCGACGAAGAGGAAGAACTCGATTATTACAATACACAAACTGTCTGATATTTAACAAAACAGCGCAAATGTATTCCTGCATTTGCGCTGTTGTTTTTATTTTGAAAATATGGTAAAATTTTTTCGGTGATAGAATTGAAAAAATACATTTCAACTGTGCCTTGTATAGTTGCGGCAATATACACCGTTTGGTATATGCATTTCGGCACGGCATACAAAAATGAGGGTGCACTGTCGACAATAGGCCTTGAGCGGCGCGGATATTTTGTGATTTGGGGTGTGCTGACGATTGCAGCGCTTTGCATTAACATAACCTTGGCATACAAAAGATACACAAAAACGAGAGCGTACATTCCCCTGCTCGTTATTTCGGCAACAGGTATGATTATGACGCTTTGCTTTGACTTTGATTTTGACGAAAAGGTACAATATTATCTTCACTGCGCAGGGTCGCTGATATTCTCTGCAGTGACGGGAATAACTGTATTCGTTTTGTTTTTATTGAATTTTAAAAAGGAAAAAATATTCAAGGCGTTTACAGTAATAACGGCGGTGATACTGCTCGGCGATTTTGTTTTGCTTTTGATATATCAAGAAACCGGACTGATTGAAACGGTTCCGATTTTTGCGGGTTACATAATGCTTGCGGTAATCAACACAAGGAGTGATAAAGTTGAAATTTTCAGATGATTTAAGAAAACTTGAAAAATACCCGTTTCATATGCCGGGACACAAGAGGAGCGATAAATTCGGCATTGTCGGCAGTGAGATTGACATAACGGAAATCGACAGTGCGGACAATTTGCACGACCCTCACGGCAACATACTTGAAATTGAAAACGCATTGGCTGAAATTTACAAATCGAAAAAATCGTTTTTGATGACGAACGGCTCGACCGGCGGAATTTTGGCGGCGATTTTTGCGGTTTGCAATGAGGGCGACAAAATAATAATAGCACGAAACTGCCACAAAAGTGTTTACAACGCATGTATGATAAGGCGGCTGAAAGTGGTTTATGTTGAACCGCGGTTTGACTATGTTGACGGATACTATACAAACACATTACAGGATGATGTGAACGCTGTTTTGGCTGATAATGAGGACGCAAAGGCAATAGTCATCACCTCGCCGACATACGAGGGCAACACAAGCAGAATAAAAGCAAATATTCCGATTATAATTGACGCGGCACACGGTGCGCATTTCGGGATAGCAACATTTTGTGAATACCCGACGGGCGACATTGTTATTTCGAGTCTGCACAAAACGCTGCCGGCGTTGACACAGGCGGCTGTCGCAAATGTTTTCAACGAGGAATACATTGAAAAATTCAAGCGATATATCGACATTTTTGAAACAAGCTCGCCGAGTTATATAATAATGGACAGCGCGGCAAAATGCTGTGACTATATCAAAAACAACAAAAAGGATTTTGAGGAAAACATCAAAAATCTTTGGGATTTTCGCGATATTGAGCTTCAATGCCTGCGGCTGAAATACAGCGACGATATTTCAAAAATCGTTATATCCTGCGCGAATGCGAATATTGACGGCACGGCTCTTGCCGACAGATTGCGAAAAGAATACAACATTGAGCCGGAGATGGCGAGCAAGAACTATATAATACTGATGACATCGGTTGCCGACAGCCGAGACGCGCTGGAGCATTTGAAAACGGCGCTTTGTGAGATAGATTCCTCCCTATTTAAAACGGCAAACGATTTAATTGACAAGCCGCCGATTGCGTCGGGCGAGCACATTATAGAAATCGCCGAAAAATCGAGAGAAACGGCACTCAACGAATCGCTTGGAAAAATTGCAAACGAGTTTATATATGCTTATCCGCCGGACATTCCTATTATTGTGCCGGGTGAGATAATTGACAGAAAAACGCTCGGCTATATCAAGTCGCTTCTAAAGGCAAATGTAAATATTGTAAGTGACAGCGGCTTGTTGCCCAATAAAACATTGACAAAAGGCGCATAATAATTTATAATAAAGCTTAATAAATAACAAAGAGGTGTTCTTATATGAAGAGAATCAACACATTAAGCTCAAGAAACCTTTGCGAATCAGCAAAGAAGGGCGGCTGCGGCGAATGCCAGACATCTTGCCAGTCAGCATCTAAAACTTCTTGCTCTGTTGCAAACCAAAAGTGTGAGCAATTGAAGAAGTAATTTGTTTTAGAATTTACGGCGGTAAGCGTTACCGCCGTTTTTCTATGCTTACTTTTATTTATTAAGGAACAACGATATGATACACGCATTTAAAATGAATGGCTACAATATTATCCTCGACCAAAACAGCGGCTGTGTTCACAGCGTTGACGAGGCGACATACGACATAATCAATATGTATGAAACAACTCCGAAAGAGGAAATAAAAAAAGCCATACTTGAAAAATACAAGGATGACGACGAGGTTTGCGAAGAAGACATTGACCTTTGTTTTCAGGATATTGAAAGTCTTATTGCCGACGGCAGGCTTTTTGCGAAAGACACATTTGAAGACACCGCGCTTGAATTCAAAAAACGCCAGGGTGTAATCAAGGCAATTTGTCTGCATGTTGCGCACGGATGCAACCTCAACTGCGAATACTGCTTTGCCGGCAAGGGTGAATACGGTGGTGCCGACAAAGGGCTGATGAGTTTTGAGGTCGGCAAAAGGGCGCTTGACTTTTTGATTGAAAACAGCGGAACAAGGCGCAACCTTGAGGTTGACTTTTTCGGCGGCGAGCCGCTGCTCAATTGGGATGTATGCAAAAAACTTGTGCAATACGGCAGAGAGCAGGAAAAGAAGTTTGACAAAAATTTCAGATTCACGCTCACCACAAACGGTGTACTTGTTGACAATGAAGTTATTGATTTTTGCAACAAGGAAATGGGCAATGTTGTTTTGTCGCTTGACGGCAGAAAGAGTGTGCACGACAATCTGCGCAAAACGCCGAACGGCAAGGGCAGTTATGATTTGATTGTTGACAAATTCAAGAAATTTGCCGACTCGCGCAACCAAAAAGACTACTATATGCGCGGAACATACACGCATTTCAACACCGATTTTTCAAAGGATTTGATACATATGGCCAATCTCGGCTTTAAGGAGCTTTCGGTTGAGCCGGTTGTATGCGACCCAAAGGAGCCGTGGGCACTGAAAGACGAGGATTTGCCGAAACTCAAAGAACAATACGAAATTTTGGCAAACGAAATGCTCAGACGCTACAGAAACGGCAACGGTTTTACATTTTATCACTATATGATTGACCTTGACCACGGACCGTGCATAGTAAAAAGAGTCAGCGGTTGCGGCGTGGGCACTGAATATATGGCAGTTACACCGAGCGGCGATTTATTCCCCTGCCATCAATTTGTAGGCGATGACAAATTCAAACTCGGCAACATTTATGACGGCGTGACGAATCCGGAAATACTTGAACAATTCAAGCTTTGCAATGTTTATTCGCACAAGGAATGTAAGGACTGCTTTGCCAAGCTTTACTGCTCGGGCGGATGCGCGGCAAACGCATACCACACAACCGGCAGTGTAAATGGTGTTTACGAATTCGGATGTGAACTGCACAGAAAGCGTATTGAATGTGCAATAATGCTCAAGGTTGCAGAAGCCGAAGAGGGTTTAAAGGTCGAATATTAACGCAAAATGCGACAGAGAAAATTAAATCTCTGCCGCGTTTTTATTTTATATTAAGTTATGTGATTAATCAATCCAAATCGGGTTTGTGAATGCCCAGAAGAATGTAGGCACATCACCGCTGCCTTTCAAGAAGCGTTTTTCAACCTCGGTATAAACCTTTTTGAGTGCAGGTGTAAAATCATAATCAATCTGCGCTCTGATATAGCCCTTATTTCTGATTTCGAAAACGGCATTATGCTCCTTTTCGGGGAAATACGCCTTATGCTCGTAAACAACCTCGTTGTTATTGAATATTTTGAGGGTATGACCGGGCAAAAGCTTTGTAACCCTGCAATCGCCGACAAGAAACGAATTATCGTTTAATTTGATTGTATCGCCGAGCTGTGCGCCCTCGACGGAAAGATAAATCATTGATGTGTCGGGGCGGTTTGTGACAACCGACCTGCCCTCGCGAAGAGCCGCCAAAATATCCTCAGGTGTATTGCTTTTTGCAAGAGTAACCGTTGTCGGTCGCGCAAGCATATCAAGTTTTGCATAGTCCCTGTGGAAATCCGAGCCGCCGACCGCGCCGATTTTTATGCCGTGGTTGAGCTTATCGACCCACCAATTGAGATTTTTGATATTATCGCTGTGCTGAATAGTGTTCCAAACCTCAACGCAATCCATAGGCATATCGTCAAGGTCGAGCAAAAAGCCGCAGTTTGAGCAAAACGGATGATTGACGCTGATTGTTGCGCCGTTTTCCTTTGCCTTTGCGGCGATTTTCTTGTAAGCGTCAAGGTTTGACAAATCGTACGGCGGCTTGAACCCGACATTCTCGCCCCAAATGTTGACATGACCGTTATCGCCCGTAACCTCCTGACCTTTGATGACAAGGAGTCCGTCGCTTGAATAGCTTTTTTCGACGGTATCGTAATTATGGTCGGTTATTATTATGTAATCAAGGCCAAGCTTTTTGCATCTTTCAATCAGCTCGTACTGATGGAGATGGCCATCGGAATTCAGCGTGTGCAGATGTGTATCACCTTTAAACCAATGTCTTTGCATAAAAAATTACCCCTTTAATAATTTTAATTTGTTGCAAATAAATTTTCCAGCCTGTTGATATTTGCGGCATATCTGCGCTGGCTGACAAGGAAAACAATTTCGTCCCCTGCCCTGAGCAGAACATCGCCGTTTGGCGTAATACTCTCCTCGCCGCGTTCAACAGTGATGATAAGTGAATGCCTGCCCCAATCGACCTCTTTGATTTTTTTACCGTCAAGCGGAGAGCCGAGCGGAATAACATACGATTTGATGATTTTTTCCGAGCGTTTGAAAAGTTTTGGCTTTTCCGAGTCGCTCGGGGTAAGATTTGAAAGCAAGGTTTCATAAAACGGCTGAACGCCGATTAGATTTGCTGTTGCATAGCTGATGAGTGCAACGGTTGCGAGCGGCAAAATATTGTTCATATTGCCGGTAAGCTCATAAACAAGGATAATTGCGGTTATAGGCGCTCTGACGATTGAGGCAAAAAGCCCTGCCATACCGATAACAACAAATTCTTCCCACATTGACGAATCAAGCCCGAGAGCGTTTATTGAAACTGCGCCGAAAACAGCGCCGATATATGTACCCAAAATACAAAGCGGATAAAGCGTGCCGCCCGGTGCGCCCGAGGCAAAGCAAAATGCACCGAATAGGAATTTTGCCGCAAGTAAAAACAGCATCATTGAAATTGACGGATGCTCGTTTATAAGCAGAGCGACCATGCTGTGACCGCCGCAAAGCACCTGCGGAAGAAGCAAGCCGACAACACCGCTGATGACGAAAACAAGCGGCATTTTGATGTAATTCGGGATTTTTTTGATGCTTTTGTAAATGCTTTGCATTTTAAGCATAACAACATTGTAAAACACGCCGCAGAGTCCTGTGACAATGCCCATCAAAACGAGTAACCAATAATATCCGAGCGGAAAGTTGACTGTTTCGTAATTAAAAATAGTGTTTTGACCGAAGAAAAGTTTTGACACATAATCGGCAGTAATTGTGGAGACAATACCCATACAAAGAATATTTTTGTCGAGCGAATGGTGAATTTCCTCCAAAACAAACATTGTGCCTGCAAGAGGAGCATTGAACGCCGCCGCCATACCTGCGCCTGCGCCGCAGCTTATCATCCGCAATTCCGTTGTTTTATCCGCCTTTGTTGCCCTTGCAATGCCCTTTGCAGCCATACCGCCGAGCTGAACCGACGGACCCTCTCTGCCGAGAGAAAGTCCCGAGAACACACAAACGGTGCCGCCGACGATTTTTGCAAGGAGCACTCGCCACCAATTTTGAGTAAGGACACCTTTAACTTCGCCGGCTACCTGAGGAATACCCGAACCCGACGACATAGGCTCAATTTTATTGAGCATTGCGACAAAACCGCCGAGTGCGGCAAGTGCAATGAACCAAAGGGCGATTTTTGACGGACTGTCCTTAACCGTTGAAATAATAATATTGAGATATTTTTCGGCATATTCGAGCAAAAATCTGTAGAACACGGCGACTAAGCCTGCCACGATACCGACCTCAAGTCCTCTTATTATTAGGAAAAAAGATTCCTTGTTTTTGTATTCAATTTTTCTGATTGTATTTATTTTCTTCTTTTCTTTCATACGGATATTATAAATCCAAACAAGATAAAATTCAACCGCATTTGCAAATTAATATAATTTAAAAATATAAATTATCAAACCGTAGACAAAACTCGACGCAACACCGTAAACAATAACGGGACCTGCGATTGAAAACATTTGTGCGGCAGTGCCGAGGACAAAACCCTCCTGCTGAAACTCGAGTGCAGGCGAAACAACGGAATTGGCAAAACCCGAAATAGGAACAATCGTGCCGGCGCCTGCGTGGCGTGCGATTTTGTCAAAAACGCCGATACCGGTCAAAATTGCGGTAATCACAATGACTACCCCGGGCGTTGCGATTTTGACATCTTTTTCGCTTAAACCGATATTTTGAAACAAAATATTCAAAAGCTGTGCAAATGTGCAAATTGCGCCGCCGATTAAAAATGCCTTGACGCAATTCAAAACTGTCGGCGAATTCGGGCTTGCTTTATCGGTCATTTTTGAATAATCGCTGTTTGAAATGCTCATATTTTTTGCTCCTTTCAGCAAAGCATGATGAATATTGGCTTATGTACGATTATTATTTGTAACGCGAATGTTAATATTCGTTAAATTCCTTGACAAGGCACATTATTATTTGTATAATTGCATTATACTAAAAGTAGAGGTAAAGAATATGCATTTAATAGATGTAAGAAATGTATATAAAATATACAATCCGGGTGAAAACCAAGTAAACGCGCTTGATGGCGTTTCACTTACAATCGATGAGGGTGAATTTGTTGCAATCATCGGTCAATCAGGCTCGGGTAAATCAACGCTTATGAATATGCTCGGCTTGCTTGACACACCGACAGAGGGCGACTATTACATAAACGGTCAGCTCGTTGACGATTTGACCGACGACCAGATGAGCGAAATCAGGAACAAGGAAATCGGATTTATTTTCCAAGGATTTAACCTTATTTCATCACTAACGGCGCTTGAAAATGTTGAGTTGCCGCTTGTTTACAGAGGAATGAGAAAGGATGAGCGCCGCGAAATTTCGATAGCCGCACTTGAAAAGGTCGGACTTAAAGAAAGAATGCACCATTTGCCAAAAGCACTTTCGGGCGGTCAGCAACAGCGTGTTGCTGTTGCAAGAGCAATTGCCGCAGCTCCCCCTGTTATCCTTGCCGACGAGCCGACAGGTAACCTTGACACACGCTCAACAAAGGATGTTATGCACATTTTGCACACCCTTAAGGACGAGGGCAGAACGGTTATCGTAATCACCCATGACAACGAAATTGCCGAGGAAGCAGAGCGAGTTATCAGAATTCGCGACGGCAAGGTTGTTGAGGACTATATCAACCCGGGATTTGAGGAAAAATACGGCAGAGCTGCTAAATATGACAACAAAAAACCTATTGATTTAGGATAATAGTCAAACAAAAAATTAATAAACGAATAATTCACCTGCCGATGCAAAAAATATCAGCAGGTGATTTTTTATGTTAATTATGTGTATAAAAGCATTTGTTGTGGGCGGAATTATTTGTGTTATCGGTC
This sequence comes from Oscillospiraceae bacterium, assembly GCA_003526845.1. GTDB lineage: Bacteria > Bacillota > Clostridia > Oscillospirales > Acutalibacteraceae > Eubacterium_R. The sequence continues at coordinate 116,071 of DPVM01000007.1, read as the reverse complement.
AAATTCTAATCGACAAAACAAAACTGACGCCTGCAAAAATACTTGTGCTTTTTGTTTGCCTCGGCGTAGTTCTCGGCGGAATCGGCGTATATCAAAAGCTTGTTGATTTTGCCGGTGCCGGAGCGACAATTCCGTTGACAGGATTCGGCAACGCGCTTGCACAGGGAGTCAAGGAAGCGATAAGAAAAGACGGTATATCAGGCATAGTTACAGGCGGATTGGGTGCATGTGCAGGCGGTGTTACAATTACGGTTTTATCAGCGCTTGCGGTTGCATTCATCACAAAATCAAAGGACAAAAACTGAACGAAATTTACTGAATTTTCTTTGAGATACCGATGCCGCGTGCCTTTAATATCGGCTGCTCCTCTCGGGTATCTGCGGTCGGCGAAAAATAAACATTTATCAAAAAAGGCTGTTGCACGCAAAAATGCAACAGCCTTTAATCTTTAATGTTAAATTATTTTGATTCACTGCGTTTTTTTCTGTCTGCAAGGGCGAAAATCAAAATCAAAGCAGCATAGAGAATAATCCACAAATAGTACACTCTGCTTATATGCCTGCCAAACGGAACATTTGCCAAAACTGCGCCGAAACGCTTTAAAATATTGATTGCAAGCGCGATAAATTCAAACGATGCGACAAAATGCATTGAAGCATAATTTGTTTTATACGCGACAAGCAAAATCACAACCGACGCAACAGCGTAGCACGCGAGGTCAGTGAGGTAGCCGCCGAGCATACTGCCTGTTTTTGCAAGAAAAAAATCATATGACGCAGATGCGATTTCGTTGAAAAACGGAACAACTAATATGAGCGACAAAATCGGAAGCGACTTGACTTCACGCGGCTTTTTCTGAAGATAATAAAAGCGTATTGCCAAAAGAACATAGACAACGACAGCAACCTTGCAAACAATAAAATATGCGGCACTGCCCCAAAGACTTTCTTGCGTGAGCATGGCAACACCGGGCGGCATCATTTTAAGCCCCAAAAGCGACGCCAAAAGCGCAAAGGCGATATTTTTCGATTTATAAATCAAGGCTGCGGACAAAACGAAAAGCACTGTCATAATGCCGCCGACAGCAAGGGCAAACGCTTTTGTTTTTTCGAAATTCGCAATTTCAGCCAGTCTTTCCGATGCATAGCCGAAAACAATAATAAAAATTGCGGTGAGCGGCAGTTTTTTATCCTTAAGATTAATTTTCGTACTCATCACCGTTTCTCCTTAAAGCGATACTGTAAATACATTATAGCCCTGTAAAAATCGGCTGTCAATTAACACAAATAACACAATAAAGGTACAATTTTAGTTAAAAATAAACAATTTTTGCAAAAGGTTAAAATAAATATATAAAATAATGTCAAAAATTCACATTAATACTTGAAGAGAGAAGACAAATTGGGTATAATATTTACGATAATTTTAGAAATTATTATCGGACTGCGTTTTTGCAGGCTGAAACGGAATTAAAAGGAAGGAGTTAATTAAAATGACTTATTCACACGAAGTTGAAACAATGTGTCCTGTAGCTCAGGGCGTTGCTCACGGTGCTGCTCCAATCCCAGAAGAGGCAAAATGGGTTAAGGCTAAGGAAATCAAAGACATTTCCGGCTTCACACACGGTATCGGCTGGTGCGCACCTCAACAGGGTACATGCAAGCTCAGCCTTAACATCAAGGAGGGCGTTATTCAAGAGGCTCTTGTTGAAACAGTAGGATGCTCAGGTATGACTCACTCGGCTGCCATGGCTGCTGAAATTCTCCCGGGCAGAACAATACTTGAGGCTCTCAACACAGACCTTGTTTGTGACGCTATCAACACAGCTATGAGAGAGCTTTTCCTCCAGATTGTTTACGGTCGTTCACAATCTGCATTCTCAGAGGACGGTCTTACAATCGGTGCAGGACTTGAGGACCTCGGCAAAGGCCTTCGTTCACAGGTTGGTACAATGTATGGCACACTTGCAAAAGGCCCTCGTTATCTTGAAATGACAGATGGTTATGTAACAGGTCTTGCTCTTGACGAGGACAACGAAATCATCGGTTACAAATTCGTTAACTTCGGCAAGATGATGGACTTCATCAAAGGCGGCGACGATGCAAACACTGCATTTGAAAAAGCTCAAGGTCAATACGGCAGAGTTAATGACGCAGTTAAAATCATCGACCCGAGAAAAGAATAATTAAGGAGGACACAAAAATGGCTTTATTTGAATCTTATGAGAGAAGAGAGAAGCAAATTCTTGAAGTTCTCGCTAAATATGACATTAAATCAATCGAAGAGTGCAGAGAAATCTGCCAAGCTAAGGGATTTGACCCTTACAAAATCGTTGAAGGCATTCAGCCAATCTGCTTTGAGAACGCAAAGTGGGCTTACACAGTAGGTTGCGCAATCGCTCTCAAGAAGGGCGCTACAAGAGCTGCCGACGCTGCTGCAGCAATCGGCGAGGGTCTTCAAAGCTTCTGCATCCCGGGTTCTGTTGCTGACCAGAGAAAAGTTGGTCTCGGTCACGGTAACCTCGGCAAGATGCTTCTTGAAGAGGACACAGAGTGCTTCGCATTCCTTGCAGGTCACGAATCATTCGCTGCCGCAGAGGGTGCAATCGGTATTGCCGAAAAGGCTAACAAAGTAAGAAAGACTCCTCTCAGAGTTATTCTTAACGGTCTCGGCAAAGACGCTGCTCAAATCATCGCAAGAATCAACGGTTTCACATATGTTGAAACAGAGATGGATTACTACACCGGTGAGGTTAAGGAAGTATTCCGCAAGGCATATTCAGACGGTCTTCGTGCAAAGGTTAACTGCTACGGCGCTAACGATGTAACAGAAGGCGTTGCTATCATGTGGAAAGAGGGCGTTGATGTTTCTATCACAGGTAACTCAACAAACCCGACTCGTTTCCAACACCCTGTTGCAGGCACATACAAGAAGGAATGTGTTGAAAAGGGCAAGAAATATTTCTCAGTAGCATCAGGCGGCGGCACAGGCCGTACACTTCATCCTGATAACATGGCTGCAGGTCCTGCTTCTTACGGTATGACAGATACTATGGGCAGAATGCACAGCGATGCACAGTTTGCAGGCTCATCTTCAGTTCCGGCTCACGTTGAGATGATGGGACTTATCGGTATGGGTAACAACCCGATGGTTGGTGCAACAGTTGCATGCGCAGTTGCAGTTGAAGAAGCAAGCAAATAATTAACATCTTACCTATAAACAAAAGGCTCCGTTCGGGCAACCGCGCGGAGCTTTTATTTATGCTGTTTTTTATGAATATTATTGAGATTGTATATAATATATAATGAGAATACATATTATATTTACAAAATTGATATTGCACAAAGCTGTTTAATTTGTTACAATAATAGTGATAAAAAACAAAGGAGATTGGGCTATGGACAATCAAACTAAAAAGGAGCTTGAGATATTTGCCACTCAAATAAGAATGGGCATTATCGAGGGCACATATAACGCAAAAGCCGGTCATCCGGGCGGTTCGCTTTCATCGGCAGACCTTTTTGCATACCTCTATGGCAAAGAGATGAGATACAACGCAAAGGACCCGAAATGGGACGACAGAGACAGATTTGTACTTTCAAAGGGTCACTGTGCACCGGGTCTTTACAGTGCACTTGCATACAAGGGATTTTTCCCTGTTGAGGATTTGAAAACACTCCGTCATATCGGCTCATACCTTCAGGGTCACCCGAATATGAACACCGTGCCGGGCATTGACATGAGCACAGGCTCACTCGGTCAAGGCATCAGCGTTGCGGCAGGCATGGCTAAAGGTGCAAAATATCTCGGCAAAGACGAAATCAGAGTATATACCCTTTTGGGCGACGGCGAAATCGAAGAGGGTCAGGTTTGGGAAGCAATGATGTTTGCAAGCCAATACAAACTCGACAATCTTTGCGTAATCATTGATGTTAACGGACTTCAGATTGACGGCGCTTGCAAGGATGTTATGAGCGCAGAGCCGATTGACGAGAAGCTCAAGGCTTTCGGTCTTAATTATGTGACAATCAACGGAAACGATTTTGACGAAATCGACAAGGCATTTGACGCATTCCACGCTAATCGCGGCAGCGGCAAGCCTTTCGGCATCATTATGAAGACGGTTAAGGGTCTTGGCGTATCTTACATGGAAAACCAAGTAGGATGGCACGGAAAAGCTCCTAACGAGGAAGAATACAACATTGCTATGAAAGAATTGAATGCCAAGATGGCAGAATTGGAGGCGTAAAAATGGCTGAAGTAAAAAACATTGCAACGCGTGACAGCTACGGTAACGCGTTAAAAGAACTTGCAGCAGAGGGCGCCGACAAGCTTGTTGTTCTTGACGCAGACCTTTCGGCGGCAACAAAAACAGGAATTTTCAAAAAGGAATATCCCGAAAAGCATTTCAACTGCGGCATTGCAGAGGCAGACATGGTATGCGTTGCGGCAGGACTTTCGACAATGGGTCTTATTCCGTTTGCATCAAGTTTTGCCATGTTTGCGGCAGGCAGAGCTTTTGAGCAGGTAAGAAACTCAATCGGATACCCTCACCTCAATGTGAAAATCGGTGCAACACACGCAGGTATTTCCGTAGGTGAAGACGGCGCAAGCCACCAATGCTGTGAGGATTTCGCTTTGATGCGCTCTATCCCGGGAATGGTTGTTATCTGCCCTGCTGACGATATTGAAGCAAAGCAGGCAGTAAAAGCCGCATACAAATATGAGGGACCCGTTTATCTCAGATTCGGCAGACTTGCAGTGCCTGTATTCCACGATGACAGCTACAAGTTTGAAATCGGCAAGGGTGAGGTTATCAAAGAGGGTAACGATGTTTCTATCATTGCAAACGGTCTTATGGTAGCTGAGGCTATCGAAGCCGCAAAGGAGCTTGAGGCAAAAGGCATCGACGCAGAGGTAATCAACATTGCGACAATCAAGCCGCTTGACACGGAGCTTATTGTTAAATCGGCAAAGAAAACCGGCAAGGTTATCACTGTTGAGGAGCACAACATTATCGGCGGATTAGGCGAGGCCGTTTGTGTGGCGCTCAGCGAGAACTGCCCTACTCCGGTTAAGAGAATCGGCGTAAACGATGAATTCGGTCATTCGGGACCGGCAAAGGAGCTTTTAAAGCAATTCGGTTTAAGCGCAGAAAACATTGTTAAAACAGCAGAGGATTTTGTTAAATAATGAAGATTAAAAACGGATTTGCAAAGCGCGAAATTGCCGGCTCATACATTGTTGTACCTGTCGGCAAAGAGGCTAGCGAGTTCAACGGAATGATTACTCTCAACGAGAGCGGCTCGTTCTTTTGGGACTGTTTGCAAAATGACACAACATTTGACGATGCGATTAAAAAAATCACAAGCGAATACGATGTTGAAAAATCACGCGCAGAGGAAGATTTAAAAAAATTCATTACAATGCTGAAAGAAAACAATCTTTTAGACGAATAAAAGCATGCCTATGACGGTACATTGTGTAAAATTGCAGTGTACTTACATAGGCATTTTTATAAGGATGGGACTATATGGAAAAGGATATTTGGCTTGACTGGGCGATTGAGTTGCAAAGTCTTGCGCAAGCGGGGCTGACATACGGCAAGGATAAATTTGATTTGGAGCGGTATGAACGAATCCGTGAAATTTCGGCAGAAATAATTGCAAACAAAAGCGGTCTTGACAGCGAAAAAGTCAAGACCCTGTTCTGCAATGAAATCGGTTATCAAACGCCGAAAATCGACACACGCGCGGCAATTTTCAAGGAAGACAAAATACTCCTTGTCAAAGAAAACAACGGCACATGGTCGCTCCCCGGCGGCTGGGTTGATGTAAACTGTTCCGTCAAAGAAAACACTATCAAAGAGGTCAAGGAAGAATCGGGGCTTGATGTCACGGCGGATAAAATTATAGCCGTGCAGGACAGAGAAAAGCACAACAAACCGCGATACGCCTACAAAGTATGCAAAATTTTTGTTTTATGCACTGCAACGGGCGGTGAATTTAAAGAAAACACCGAAACAGTCGGTTTTGACTATTTTTCGCTTGACTCTCTCCCCTCCCTTGCAACCGAAAAGAATAACGAGGAGCAAATCAAAATGTGTTTTGAGGCGCACGAAAGCAACAATTGGGAAACTGTGTTTGACTGATTAACAATATTTGAACATAAGAAAAAGGAGGTCATATGACCTCCTTTTGTAATTTATACTTTTAAATTTTATCTATTCAATTATTCATCAATTTGCTTTGAATACTTTGCAAGATAAACTGTTCTCATAAGGAAGCATTCTGCCTTTGGAACATAGTGCGGACGATTGAAGATGTCGCAATCAACAACTGCGGCGCAGCCCTTATCCATAATAATCTCAAGGGCTTGAATGTCGCCCTCTGTATTACCGAATACAAGAGCGCCGTTGCCCTCGATAAGAACAGCGTTTCTTCCCTTTGCGGCTTTAGCAATTGCCTTTGCACATTCGTCTGTATCGCCGTTAATCCAAGGTTCATTTTTAACATCAAGACCAACGATTTGAGCGAAGTCATCAATCATCGGGCGCATATTTTCGCCGGTGCAAGAAACAGCGACAACATCGGGAGTTGTAACATGCTTAATCATTGTGCAACCGGTTGCGTTATAAATAGCGCGGTGAATTTTTTCAACCTTAGGAGCGATACCGTTTACACCGACGCCGTTGTCTGTGCTGACATCAAGTGTTTTGTCGCCGACTGTAAGAGTGAAAGTGTTTCCACATCTTACAGATGAGCCGAGGTCACAAATTGACTCAGGCATTTTGCCTGCGTCTTTTTTGTCAAGGAAATATGCTCTCTTAGCGTCGTCGGAATAAGTCTTTTCCCAAGAATGACGGAGATAGTTATCCTTAATAACCTTATCGCAACAAGCCTCAAGATTTTCGGCAAGAGCGAAAGCGTGGTCATAATCGTCGCCCATAACAAGTGCGCCGTGGTGCATAAGCATAATTGCGCGAGCGCTTGGGTTTTCTATAATGCACTCTTCAACATTTTTGCGAAGAGGCTCTGTTGTTGACATTGCATATTTTGCGCAAGGAACAGTGTCGCCGAGAATGCCCTTGAACTCGTCATAAACATTTGTTACTGTCATACCTGTGATGCTGACGATTGTTGCAGCCTTTTGGTGAGTATGAATAACGAAATCAACTGTTGGATGATGACGATAAGCGGCAGCGTGAACGCCCTTTTCCGATGACGGCTTAATGTCGCCCTCGTATGAGCAATCGTCGATATTAACAACAACGATTTCATCGGGAGTTAAGTCCTCATATGCTCTGCCTGACGGAGTGATAACAAACTGTGTATCGGAAATACGAGCCGAAACGTTGCCCCATGTACGAGCGATAAGTCCCTTTTCGATAAGTTCCTTTCCTGCTTTTACAACTAATTCTTTAGCTTCTTGAATTTCGTAAGCCATATTTTTCTCCTATATAAGCCATTAAAGAGAGCGAGTTGCCCCGCTCCCTTAAATTATATTTGATTAGTAATCAATCTTTTCGCACTTGGAAAGAACCTTGTCGAATCTTCTGATGCATTCATCAATATCCTCTTCGGTATAAGCGCTTGAGGTGTAAAGACGAGAGCCTGCAAGTGTAACAAGACCTTCTGCCATGTAAGCAGCGCCCATGTACTGCATCTCTGTTTGACGGATGCCTGTTTCTTTAAGTACCGACGGAATTGTCCAAGGCTTTTTCCAGTTAATTCTGAAGTGCATTGTAGCAACAGTGTGAAGCTGACAAATTGAGCCGACATTGTAGCAAACGAAAGGAAGATCATACTTTTTGATAGAATCGTTAAGACCCTTAACAAGTCTGTCAGCCATTTGACCTGCAACCTGGCAAGCATTTCTCTTTTCGATTTCGTTAATTACTGTATAACCTGCGCAACAAGAAATCGGAGTAGCAGCCATTGTACCGCCACACATTGCCTTGTGAATCTTCTTGCCTTCAGCCTTATCAAGACCTGCACCGAGATATTTCATAACTTCTCTGTGGCCGCCGATGCCGCCTGCACCCGGATAGCCGCCTGCGATAATCTTACCGAAGATTGTAATATCAGGGTCAATACCATAATAGCCTTGAGCACCTGAAAGACCGATACGGAAGCCGGTAACAACCTCATCGCATACAAGAAGAGCGCCATACTTACGGCAAAGAGCCTGAACACCCTTCGGGAAGTCCTTATCAACCGGACGGGTAGCTGATTCAGGGCCGCACGGCTCGATGAATACAGCAGCTGTGCCGCCGCGGAGTTTGTTGATTTTAAGTTTCTTCTCGAGGTCTTTAAGATCGTTCGGGAAGAATTCCTGTGTGTGCTTGAATACAAACATAGGAACACCGTGTGACTGAAGGTTAAGTGTACCAGGAACACGCATACCCCAAGCAAGCTGATCTGACCAGCCGTGGTAAGCGCCGCCCATTTTAATTATATTCTTATGACCTGTTGCAAGACGAGCAACACGAACAGCACACATACAAGCCTCAGTACCTGAACCGAGCATACGGAACATTTCTACTGAAGGAACGCACTCGCTGATTTTTTTAGCAAGCTTGTACTCATATGGGTGGAAAAGACCTGTTGAAGGACCGCAATCGTCAAGAAGTTTCTTGACTTCTTCTTTAACAACATCGTCGTTTGAACCGATGATTGTAGGACCGCCTGCCTGAAGGAAATCGAAGTATTCGTTGCCGTCGATATCCCAAAGTCTGTTGCCCTTTGCTTTAACCATTACGATTGGGAAAGGATAGTTGAAAGCGAGGTTGTGCTGAACACCGCCGGGGATAACTTCCTTAGCTTCGGTAATCATTTCTTTAGATTTAGCGCACTTCTTCTCGAAGTATTCTTGTTCATACTCCTTAAGAGCGGCTCTGTTGATTGAATAGATAGGTTTTTTGATGAGTGCATCAAGCTGTGCGGTAAGAGCAGCAGCATTAGGATACTCTGTGATAGCGAATCTTGTATCCATAATAATCCTCCTTAAAAATAATCGTTGTCGAGGTGAGCGGTGACTCACTCGCTGTTTGGTGAGCGACCGCTCACTTAACTTACACTTTAAGTATATCACTTTTTCACGATTTGTCAATGAAAATGTTGTGTAAATTTGGGCATTTTTGTATAATTTTTATTGCAAATTGATTAAATTAATGTTAATATAATAGCGTGAATTTTTACTCACCGAAGGAGTTTTGTTGACATTACACAATACGGGAATTGCGACATTGTGCAAATTTGACAAAAGATAGGCTATGATTGAAAAGAGATACAAGGAAGCTTTTGAGAGGGCTTCGGATGAAAGAAAAGAGAAAATCCTTGAGGTAGGAATCGAAGAATTCTCATCAAAGGGATATGAAAACGCAAATATTAATGTAATTGCGAAAAATTCAGGAATAAGCATCGGGCTGATGTATAAATATTTCAGCACGAAAGAAGACTTGTTTGTTACCTGCGTTCAAAGGGGCATGCAAATACTCGACAATGCAGTTGACGAAATTTTGAGGAGCAACGACAAAATTCTTGTCAAAGCCGAAAAATTGATTCGCACAACCTGCATGCACTCGAAGAAAAACGCAAATTATATTAAATTATACAATGAAATATCGAGTGAAAAAGGCACAGAGATGGTCAAGATGCTTGCAAGAGAGATTGAAGGCTCGACAAGTCAAAAATACATCACCTGCATTGCGCAAGCATTTGCAAAGGGCGATGTAAGGCAGGACCTTGACCCGAGAATGTTTGCTTTTTTCCTTGATAATTTGCTGACAACGCTTCAATTTTCATACACTTGTGATTATTACAGGGAGCGATTTGAGATATACACAGGTATTAATGTTGACGAACTTGATGACGAGCAGGTTGTGACACAACTTCTCAAATTCATTGAATCGGCATTTACATTTGAAAAATAATTTGCGGCATTTGGAGGATATGATATGTGCAAATATGTAATAACCTATGACATCGGAACAACCGGAATCAAAACCTGCTTGATTGAAATTGACGACGAGATGAAAATTCTCGGCTCCGCAACAGCAGGGTACGGTCTTTATGTTGACGAAGAAGCAGGCGGCGTTAAAGGCGGCGCAGAGCAAGACGCCGACGAATGGTGGGAGGCAATGTGCATCACTACAAAGACCGTTTTTGACAAGGTGCCGAATGTTAAAAAAGAGCAAATCGAAGGTATCAGCTTTTGCTCTGCAATGCAAGGACTTGTTCTTGTTGACAAGGAGGGCAATTGCATTCGCCGTCCTATGACATATATGGACCAGCGTGCGAGAGAAGAGCTCAAAAAAGGCATGGCGCACGGTGTTCAGATTGCAGGCGCAGAGGTAACAAAGCTCCTCAAATACCTCAAATACACAGGTGCCGTTTCTTCATCGGTTAAAGACCCGATTTGGAAATACAGATGGGTTGAGGCTCACGAGCCAGAGAACTTCAAAAAGATTTACAAATGGCTCGACATTAAAGAATATCTCATTCTCCGTGCAAGCGGCGAATTTGTTATGACTCAGGACTCTGCTTTCGGCACACTCCTTTACGACACAAGAAAGGGTCACGAGGGATGGTGTAAGCCTGTATGCGACATGGTCGGAGTTAAAATGGAACACCTTGCTCCGATTAAGAAGAGCACCGAAAAAGTCGGCGAAGTTACGGAAAAAGCCGCAAAAGAACTTGGTTTGGCTCCCGGCACGGCTGTTTACGGCGGCGGCGGTGACGCATCTCTTATCGGCGTAGGCGCAGGCGCAGTTGAGGTCGGCGACACTCACATTTATTCGGGCACATCAGGCTGGGTAGGAACGGTTGTTCCGGAGCAGGTAGTTGACGCAGGCGCAATGATGGCGGCTATTGTAGGCGTTAACCCGAAAACATTTAACTATTTCGGCGAGCTTGAAACAAGCAACAAATGCGTAGGATGGGTTAAAGACCACCTTGCACTTGATGAAATCGGCGTATTTCTCAAGAAATACGGCAATGCGGCAGATAGCTTTGAGCAGGTCGAATTTAATATGTACGATTATCTTGAAGAGGTTATCGACACAATTCCGGCAGGCAGCAACGGCGTAATTTTCACACCGTGGTTGCACGGCAACAGATGTCCGTTTGAGGACCCGAATGCCGCAGGTATGTTCTTTAACATTCGCCTTGACACAGGCAAGACAGAGCTTATTCGCTCGGTAGTTGAAGGCATTTGTTTCCATATGAGATGGATGCTTGAAAGACAGGAACAAAAAATCAGCAAGTACAAAACTTCCAACAGTGTTCGTTTCTGCGGCGGCGGCGCACTCGGCGAAACGACTTGCCAAATCCTTGCAGATATTTTACAGAGAGATGTTGTTGTTGTTGAATCACCGCAAAATATCGGCGCAGTAGGTGCAGCGGCTTGTATCGCGGTAGGTATGGGTCTCATTCCTTCAATCGAGGATGTTAAAAAACTCATCCCGGTTAAGACTACATATCATCCAAATCCGGCAAATAAAGAGGTTTATGACAAAAACTTCCGCGTTTTCCAAAACCTTTATAAATGCAACAAAAAGAATTTTGAAATTCTTAACGGCTGATACAGACAAAAAGATAAATATAAAAGCAACCAAATTTGATTTGGTTGCTTTTTTTGTTTTGGAAAGCGTCAACGCTTATTCTGTATAATTGTATATTAATCAACCCAGCTGATAATGTCGGACGTTGATTTGCGTTTCGGCATCTCGGGTGATGCGGCAGGATAGCCGACTGCGATGACGGAAACAACCGTTTCGGTATCGGGGATATTGAGTACACAGCGGAGCGCATCACCGTCACGGATGCCCATAATCAACGAGCCAAGTCCCATTTCGTATGCTTTGAGTACGAGATTTTCATTATGAAGTCCCAAATCGTAGTAGCCCCATCCGTTTGCACATTCGTTGTCGGGTGAGCCGTCACGGTTGAATCCCGAACGGTTTGAAACAAATGTTGTGACAATCAGCGCGGCATTCTGCGAGTTTTTGACATTAAACTCCGGCAGACAGGATTTCACCTTTTCAATCCCCTGCTCCGACACTGCGCAATAATATCTTGCAGTTTGAGAATTTTTCCATGACGGCGCATAAATTGCCGATTGAACGAGCTGCTCAACCTGCTCAGAAGTGACCTTTTTGTTTTCGTCATAGGCGCGAACACTTCGTCTGCCCTCTAAAACAGAATCAAAATTCATCAAAATACCTCCTAATTGATTTTAACTGTTGAAATGTTTTTGTATTCGTTATCCTCTGTCCGCAAATTTTCAACACCGTGAGCGGTAATAACTCTGTCGCGACGTACATCAAAATTATTTGAATGGATGTAAATGTTTTTATGCACGGGAGCGGTGACCTTGCCGCCAAATGTGATGGGTTGGACAAGAATTGCCGAGCAATCAATGAATTTTGGCAAATTATTTTCGGTAACGATGAATTTATTGTTATAAATCTCAACATCGCGAACGGGACCGCTTTCGTACCAATCGTTTGCATCGTTGCTGATAAAGACATTTGCCATTGCAACATTTGTAAACTCGTTATCGTGAATACGGATTTTGCCGCGCGCCGTAACAAGAATGCCTCGCGTCGGAATCGCATTAAATCGGCAATTTGAAATCTCGACGCTCGGAGAATAAGTAATATTTTCGGCAACAACATTGCTTTGATTTTTATAGCGGTTTTCAATCTCAGACGGCAATTTTTCCGTAAATTTAACTGTAACTGTTTTATTAACTATATCGTCAACGGCACTGTCAACGGTATATTCGCCGCCGAGTGATTGAAGACTTGTGCGATAATAAAATACAACCTTATCGCCATTATTAAACGCTCTGTAGCCGCCTTGCTGACGGTGAACAAACTCAAAAACAGCCGTGCAATCATCGACCTTATTTTTAAAGCGCAAAAATGAAGCGTGTATATTGATTGCGTCGTCATGAGGATGAGCAAAGGAGCAATTGTTGATTTTGACATCACCGCGACAGCCACAGACATGAATCAAATCGGCAAAACCCGACACGGTGCGACCGCTTTCGGGCAAAAATTTGACATTTTTAAACGAAATATCACGGCACATTTGACTAAGCCAGCCAAAGCCGGCAAGGTAATTGACAGTGATGTTTTCGGCTGATACATTTGTACAGTAATTGACAAACACGCCGCATGTATTGCGGTTATGATTTTGGCTGATTGTGCAGCAATCGCCGACTTTGAAATTGCGCTTAAAGCGATATGTAACCAATACCCGATTAGAATTGTCACACGGCTCCGCTTTTTTAATGAGATGAAAAACGCCTTTAGCATGCGATGTCCTGTAAACGGAATCGCCGCTGTGGCAAACGCCGCAGTCGCTGTTCTCGTCATTTTTAAACTGCCAATATTTTTCACCGTTAAACGGACTTGACTCGCTGAAAACAAAATCTTTTCCGTCAAGGCGCCATTCGGTCGAATCGGGAAATTCAAAAGTGACCTTTCTGCCGTTTATGTTTTGAACGCGCATTTCGATATTATTCGGGTTTGCGTATTTAACCGTAAAACCGCTCATTTTTACATTGTGACAATTCAAAAATGCCATAGCGCAAATATCGCCGTGGATAACAAAGATTGCGCCGTTGCCTTGAATTTCTATGTCGTCAAGATTTTCAAAAAGCATACCGAAATATTTTTCGGGGAATTTGAACGAGTCGGTATTTGTCATATGGACAATGCGTGAGGGCGAGCACTCCTTGTAAAAATGATATTCTTTTTTTGAAAAAACGAAAGTATCGCCAGATTTTGCATTTTCAATGATATGCCGAACCTCTGCGTGGTCAGCATTGACCGAGTCGGAAACGAGTTTGTCGATATAAAGTTCCATAGCCTGCCCCTTTACATTATTTTAAATATGATAACAAATTTATTACAGTAATTCAAGTATTCTTGACTGAAAGTGCTTATTTATAGTATTATTTTGTGTAGCAATAATTCTATACAAACAAGGGGAATTGGTGAAATGACATGGCAAGAAATATATAACGAAAAGCTTATGACAGCCGAAGAGGCAATAAAGCTGATTAATAACGGTGACGGCGTTGTTGTGGGCTTTGGATGCGGCGAGCCATTCGGAATTGAAAGAGCGCTTGTAGCGCACTACAAAGATTTTAATGATATTGAAATAATTAATATGCTGACCCTCGGAAATTCACCGTGGTGCGAACCGCAGATGAAGGGACATTTTAAGTTAAACTGTCTTTTTGCTTCTCAATCCAACAGAGCATCAATTTCAAACGGCACAAGTGAATTCACCACCTCCCACTTTTATGAAATACCCGAAATCATCAAAAACTATCTTTGTCCGCGTGTTTCGATAGTAATGGTATCCCCTCCCGATGAACACGGATATGTTTCGTTCGGTACGACGGTTGACTATTCAAAGGGCACAGCAGACCATTGCGAAGTTGTAATTGCACAGGTCAACAAATATATGCCCCGGACATTCGGTAACAGCATTAAGCATGTGCGCGATTTTACGGCATTTGTCGAAATTGACGAACCGTTACCGGAGGTTAAAACCGGAGAAGCATCTGCGGTTGAAATGGAAATCGGCAAATACTGTGCGTCGCTTATCAAAGACGGCGACTGCTTGCAGCTTGGCATCGGCGGTATTCCGAACGCAGTATGCAAACAGCTTTTCGACAAAAAGGATTTGGGACTGCACAGCGAACTTGTCGGCGACGGTGTTGTAGATTTGCTTGAAGAGGGCGTAATCAACAACAAGATGAAAACAAGCAACAACGGCAGAACGGTTTTGGGCGCGGCTCTCGGCTCAAAAAAGCTCAATGACTACATAAATAACAATCCGTCAGTTGAATTGCACCCGATTGACTATGTAAACAATCCCATTGAAATCGCAAAGAACGACAATATGGTTTCGATAAACTCGTGTATACAGATTGACCTGCTCGGTCAGGTTGTATCGGACACAATAGGTTTGAGCCAGTTTTCCGCTGTAGGAGGTCAGGTTGACTTTGTAAGAGGTGCAACAATGTCGAAAGGCGGCAGGTCGATTATTGCGATGCCGTCAACGGCGCGCAAAGGCAGCGTAAGCCGAATTGTGCCGCTTATCGCTGAGGGAAGTGCTGTAACAACACCGCGAAACGATGTTAACTATGTTGTGACGGAATACGGCATTGCTCAACTCAAGGGCAAAACGCTTAAAGAGAGAGCAAAAGCACTCATTAAGATTTCGCACCCGAAATTCAGACCGCACCTTATTGTTGAATATCGCAAACGCTTTAACGAGGAGCCGTTCACCAAAGAGGAATTCAAAGAATTCACATCAGTAGTAAAAGAAAAAATCAAGGACAAAAACGAAAGCGTTATCGAAAAAATCAAAGTAAAGGTGAGCAAGCTTTAACTTGCAAGTATGAAATAAAAGGCTCGATTCAAAATAATGAATCGAGCCTTTGTTTTTTTGACTGTCAATTACGGTCGTTTACTCATTTTGTTATTTATTGATTTTCAATCTCTTTTTTCTTTTGGCGTGTGATGTGACGGTTGTTATTATGCCGCCGCTTATTAAAAGGAAAGCTGCCCAAAGCATTGTATCGGCGGTGCCGGTTTGGGGACTCTTTTTATATTCGGTTGACGGAGCGGAAGCTGATTTTTTATTATGGTTATCCTTATTTTCAGTATTATTATTTGTGTCCTTATATTCAAGGTCGGAAACGGCATTGAAAATTGCGGTTGCCATAGCGTCAACCTCGGACTGCTCGGTGATATTTTTGTCGCGGACAACTGCGGCGACTGCTGCATCGACTGCGGTGAAATCTTTGTAATCGTTTCTGTCAAGCGAGTTCGCCTTTGCGATTGCGGCGTCTACCCTGCTGTAATCGGCATTCTTATATTCAAGTGCGGCGATAGCATTATCGAGAGTGAGTGCCATTGTATCCACCTCCGACTGTTCGGTAATACTTTTGCCGAACGCAACCGAATTCAAAGCATTTTCTACCAAGAAATAGTTTTTATATATTGTTTTATCGAGAGCATTTGCTTTTGCAATTGCGGCATTGACTTTGCTGTAATCAGCGTCCTTATAGACCAAGCCCGAAATTGCCTCGTTAATAGCCTTTGCCATCAAATCGACGCTTGATTGCTCTGTAATATTTTTGCCGCGAGCAACATTGTTTATTGCTGTTTCAACATATGTGAAATTTTTATAATCGTCACTGTTAAGCGAATTTGCGAGAGCAATTGCCTCGTCAACCGCGGTATAATCGGCATCCTTATATTCAAGTGCGGCAATTGCATCGTTGATTGCATTTGCCATAAGGTCAACATCAGCCTGCTGCTTGAAATTTTTGCTTCTGTCAACGGCATTTACGGCGGCGGTGACATCAGCATAATTTTTATACAAATCGGCGTTGATTGCATTGGCTTTTGCGATTGCGGCATCAACCTCGGTATAATTCGCGCCGCGCAGTGTCAGAGAATCGATTGCGTTTTCAATAGCCGTGGCATAGGCATTGACTGTTGATTGTTCCTTATAGCCTTTGTCATAAACAACTGCGTTGATTGCGTCGGTCACATTGGAATAATTTGAATAATCGCTTTGATTGAGAGCGTTTGCCCTTGTGATTGCCTCTTTAACCGCTTTGTAGTTTGCCTTGAGCAAATTTTCACGGGAATAAATTACGCTTGATAGTGTGGCACCGGCGCGTTCAAAGTTTTTGTATCCTGTTATCCACACGGAGTTGAGCCTGTCGGAATCGTCAATAAAAAACGACGGCATTGGTGAAGAAGTGAAAATAAATTCGTCCTTATCAATCAGACCGAGCGGCAGAAGCACCGGTTTGTTTTTCGTCGGCTCTCGGTAATAAAGACGAATGTTTTCCTGATAAATATAGCAGGAATTACCGTCATCATCGAGCCATTTTCCGTCGGCTGATTTTGTATATTTTATTCCTCTGAAATTGATTTCTGTTTTATCGGTTTTTATAGGAGTGTCCTCTCTTGCGGCAATATATTCCACAGTAGAGTTTTTTGTAATAAACGAATATCTTGTGTTCCCTGTTTCGGAAACATCGAGAACAGACTCTGTTCTCCAACCATCGGGAGATGCACTATCATCGGAAATATTATAAAGATTATTATTGTAATAATAGCTGAGATACGGCATAGCGGACTCAACAACAGAGCCATATCCGCCCGACGGTGCAAGGTTTGTAACTTTGCCCGACACTGCCAAATTAAGCTCTGTGTTTTTGTTGGTTTCTTTAAAATCATACGGATAATTGTAGCGATTATCGGTGGTGCAACTGTAGATTTCGTCAGTAATGCGTTTGCCGTCGGTGTTCTCCTCAAAAAGGATTGCAACGCCGCCGGCGAGTTTTGCAACGGAATACTCGGAAATATAATTGCGCCCGTCAACAAATGTCATCGGAATCAAATTGCCGTTTTTGTCCTTTTGGTTATCATCGGTTGAAAAAGTATTTGTGGCGGGATTATAGTACATTCCCACTACTGAAAAGCAACCGTCATTTTGTTTGATGTCACTGCAAACTACCCAAGTGACCAATATTTTGCCGTCAATATTTGTAATGCGTGATTTGTAATGACAAACATCGTTTGACTCATGCACGCTGAAGGTATATGGCTCGACGGAAAATGACAATGATTCGCTGTTCATAACGGCAATGCTGATTCTCATAGAGTTTGCCGCACCCTCGGGGGTTATATCGGTATCAAACACCTTGTCGGCATCGGTCCAAGTGAAAATCAGGTCGTTTTGGGATGAACTGCCGGTAGGTGTATATATAAACGGATATAAATCGTTGGTCAAGTCACTTTTTACTCGCGTAGGACGCGAATATGACAAGCCATCGCGAGAAATACTGTAGTAAAGTTCTCTCGCAAATGTCGGAGTTTCACCGCTGTCGCAGGTTAACAGCATCAACTGTGTTGACGAATTCGGAAACTGTGCAACCTTAACTTCGGCTGTGGGGTTTATACCCTCCATCAAAATCGTATTTTTTGTAGGTTCTGCGGCGGAAACCTGAAGCGGTATCATCCCTATAATCAATAATAAGGACAAGACAAGTGCCGTAATTTTTGAGTTCGTACTAAAGTGCTTTTGTGTCATAACCTTCTCCTTTTATTTATTATTGTTTATTCATCGGATGAAATATATAGAAATATATAGTCATTACCGATTGTTCCTTCATTATCAATATATCATACAGCCGATAACAAAGTCAATAAATTGACCAAAAATAATCAAACAGCAATTGTGACACGCTTCACGCTTAAATTATCGGGAAATTTTTAAAAAATTATACTGTTTTTTAGACTGCCCCTCCCCCTTGCTTACAATAAAAAATACGCGACGATTATTCGAGAAAACATTGCAATTGCGATTTTAAAATGATAATATAATATTCAGTTAAGTAAGCATAGAACAGGAAATATTTTGATAAAGGAGATATTTTTATTATGTATGAAAAGATGAACAAGCTCGTAAGAGATAATATACCCGATATAATTGAAAAAACGGGAGATAAACCGGATTTCGTGATTCTTGAGTCCGCCGATTACTATAATGAATTAAAGAAAAAGCTTGCAGAAGAATTAAACGAATTTAATGAATCCGATGATGTTTTGGAGTTGTGCGACCTTGTTGAGGTAATAAGCGCTGTTTTGGATTACAAGAAAATTGATTATAAAGAATTTGAAGAAATGCGTTCCAAAAAAAGCAAAAAGAACGGCGGATTTAAAAACAGAGTATTTCTCAACGGTGTTCATCGAATGCGATAAGACAATATATATTGCATTTTATCGGTCTGTTTAAAGAGCAACAATATCAAATCATTGATGCATTTAATCCCAAATTGCTTTTTGGAAATGACTGCAATAGCAAGGCAGTTTCACAATAATTAAAAGCCGTTGAAAATTCTCAACGGCTTTGATTTTTGGCTTAAATAAACAGTTTGGATAAATTTAGAGGTCTTTCAAATTTCTTTGAAAGACCTCATTTTTTTGGTCGGAGTGACAAGACTTGAACTTGCGACCCCCAGACCCCCAGTCTGGTGCGCTACCACCTGCGCTACACCCCGAAATATCAAACTGCCATTAATGGTGCACCTGACAGGAATCGAACCTGCACTCCTCTCGAAATTAGATCCTAAATCTAACGCGTCTGCCAGTTCCGCCACAGGTGCATAACGGTATGTATTGTAACATTAAATGATGAAAATTGCAAGACTATTTTTTATCATTTTTCTTTTTTCGCTTTGTAACGGCGAAAACGGAGCAATAAACAGCCTTTGCGCCGTAAGCTTTCAGTATCTCGGAGCACTCGTTGAGTGTACTGCCTGTTGTTTTGACATCATCGACGAGCAAAACCGTTTTGCCGTCAATATCGAAACCGTCAACCAAATCAAATGCGCCGAAAAGATTGACGCGTCTTTCCTTTGCCGACGCACCGCGTTGAGTTTCGGTTTCGCGGATTTTATTGAGCGATTTAAGGCAAGGAATACTGAGTCGGTCGGCGATTTTTTGAGCCAAAAGTTCCGCCTGATTATACCCTCTTTTTCTGTATCGTCTTTTGCTGAGCAGAACAAATGTGACGAAATCAAAACCTATGTCACAAAAATTCTCATTTATTTTATTTGTCATTTCGCGCGCCATATTATCGGCAAGCTCTGTATAGCCGTAAAACTTGAAACGATGAACTGCCCTTGAAACGCTGTCACGAAAATAAAACGGAGCGACAACGCCGTTGAACGCAGGCTTTTTATCCTTTTTGGAGCAGGCACAATCGGTCTTTGAATGAGCACATTTAAGGCAAATTTCGCCGTTTATGCGTTCGGCATGTCTGCAATCACGGCAATATTTTTCGTCGGGACGAACAACCTCTCCGCAAAGCTCACAGCGGCGCGGAAAAAGGACATACGAAAGTTGCTTAATTGCGTTTTTCATCAAACGGTAAGATAAGGGGCGATTTTTGCATAGGTTGCATCCCCGATTCCCCTTATATTTTTGATTTGGTCAACCGAAGTATAGCCGCCGATACTTTCTCTGTATGCGATTATTGAAGCGGCACGCTTTTCGCCTATTCCGCTAATCCTCGTAAGTTCATCCGCAGTAGCTGTATTCAAATTAATCGGGAATGCGTTTTGCTTTGTATATTGCGCAGTTGCACCCGTTGTTTGTGCGGCAGTTGAACTTTGCGCCGACTTTGTATAATACGCATTACCTGCCTTAGGAGATGTTGACTGACTATATGCCTCGGTTGTTGACAAAGTTTTATTTGTCGCGTTGTAAACACGCGGCTGTGACAGCCCGATATAAAGCATTATGCCTGCTATAACAAGCAATGCGACGCCGAGCATCAACAAAGACTGACGGCTTGATTTCATCGTTTTCTCCCCCTGTTTGAAGAACCTTTTTTATGATTTTTGTTTCTGTTTTTATTGTTCAATCCGCTGGAATTGCCGTGCGGATATTTTTTGCCGTTTGCAGCTGAACGCTGCTTTTTATTGTTTTGCGTTTGACCGCGGACAAGGCATTTTTCGCCCGTGCCGATTAAATCGTAGCGGTGCACACGGCGCAGTGCCTCCTCGACGAGCGCAGCATTTTTCGGATTGAAATATTGGAGCAACGCCCTTTGGAGCGCCTTATCATGCGGATTTTTTGCACAATAGACCTCCTGCATAGTATAAGGGTCAAGCCCCGTATAATACATTGTTGTTGAAATTGTGCCCGGGGTGGGATAAAAATCCTGCACTTGCTCGGGGCGAATGTGATTTTTCTTTAAAAACTCTGCAAGCTCGATTGCATCATCGAGTGTTGAGCCCGGATGTGACGACATCAGGTAAGGGACAAGATACTGCTCCTTATTAACCTCGCCGGTGTATTGAAAATAGCGTTTTGAAAACTCTATATATGCCTCAATATGCGGCTTGCCCATTTTGTCGAGAACGGCTGCGGAGCAATGCTCGGGCGCAACCTTAAGCTGACCGCTGACATGATGCTCAACAAGCTCTCTGAAAAACGAATCGTCCTTATCCTCAAGGAGATAATCGTATCTGATACCCGAACGGATAAACACCTTTTTAACGCCCGGTAACTCTCTGACGGAGCGAAGAATATCGAGATATTCGCTGTGGTCAACCGCTAAATTCGGGCAAGGCTTTGGAGCAAGGCACTTTTTTCCCTTGCAAAGGCCGTGTTCAAGCTGAAAATCGCACGAGGTGCGGCGAAAATTCGCAGTAGGACCGCCTATATCGTGGATATAGCCCTTGAAATTAGGCAAATGCGTAAGTTTTTCAGCCTCTGCCATAATGCTTTTTTTACTGCGCGTTGTAATATATCTGCCCTGATGAAACTGAATTGAGCAGAAATTGCACGCGCCGAAACATCCGCGGTTATGCGTGATTGAAAACTCAACCTCCTGAATACCCGGAACGCCGCCCATACTTTCGTACATAGGGTGATATGCGCGCGCATACGGCAAAGAATACACCCAATCAAGCTCGGGAGTGGTGAGCGGCGGCATAGGCTGATTTTGAACAACCATTTTTTTGCCATGCTTTTGCTTGATGACTTTGCCGCGGATATGGTCCTGCTCGTCCTGCTGAACACGAGCCGCCTTGGCATATTCCTTTTTTGACGAGGAAACATTTTCAAAACTCGGGCACTCAACGCCGACATACGGTGTTTCGCGGACATCGACCGAATAAACAGTGCCCTTAATATCGTGCATGGTGTCGATTTTTTCGCCCGAGGCGAGCCTCTCGGCGATTTGGATTGACTGATTTTCGCCCATGCCGTAAATCAAAAGGTCTGCCTTTGAATCGAGCAAAATGCTCGGTCGGACCGAATCATCCCAATAATCATAATGAGCAAACCGACGAAGCGACGCCTCAAGCCCACCGATAACAACGGGGACATCGGGAAAAAGGCGTTTTACAATATTTGAATAAACTATAACGGCGCGGTCGGGGCGTTTTCCCATTGCGCCGCCTGCCGTGTAGGCATCCTGCGAGCGCGGACGCTTTGCAACCGTATAGTGCGCAACCATAGAGTCAATATTTCCGCTTGTGATGAAATATGCAAGGCGCGGCTTTCCGAACTGCTCAAAATCGGCAGTTGATTTCCAATCAGGCTGACTCAAAACTGCAACCTTGAAGCCCTTTGCCTGAAGCACTCTTGTAATTATACTTGCACCGAAAGAGGGGTGGTCGACATACGCATCACCGGTTATATAGACAATATCGGGTCTGTCCCATCCGAGAGCAAACATATCCTTTTTATTGACAGGTAAAAAAGTATTTTTCATAAGTTATCCTAAAATTTAACTTTCGTCAACATCATCGGCAGGTGAAAAATACTGATTGTCGATAACATTATCGTCAATAGACATTTGCTCCGTATTTTCTGCCGTAAACTCGGGAACGGGTGCATTTGCCTGCATTTGAATCCACTGCTGTCGATTAATCTTGATTTCACGCGGTTTTGAGCCGTCCTGCGCGCCGATAATGCCCTTTTCTTCGAGTTGGTCCATAATCTTTGAGCCTCTCGAATAGCCTACTCCGAGCTTTCTTTGAAGAAACGAGGTTGAAGCCCTGCCGCTGTCGAGAACGACATCAACAGCTTTGTCAAAGAGCGCGTCAAGCTCCTCGCCCTGCTCGCCGGAATCAAGAAACGGCGAAGCATTTTTATCCTGTGCGGCTTTATCCTCAATTTCTTTTTGAATTTCGTCGCTGTATTGGCTTTCGCCCTGATTCTTAATAAAATCGCAAAGTTCTTCAACTTCTTCATCGCTGATAAAACAGCCCTGAACACGAAGCGGCTTGCTTGCGCCAATCGGTGAATAAAGCATATCGCCGTGACCGAGGAGTTTTTCCGCACCGCCCGAATCGAGAATTGTGCGCGAGTCGATTTGTGACGAAACAGTGAGCGCGATACGCGAGGAAATGTTTGCTTTGATAAGACCTGTGATGACATCAACGGACGGTCTTTGTGTAGCGATGACAAGGTGCATACCTGCCGCACGCGCCATTTGTGCAAGACGGCAGATTGAGTCCTCGACCTCCTTGGGGGCAGCCATCATCAAATCGGCAAGCTCGTCGATACAGATAACGACTTTCGGCATAGGCTGCATATCCTCGTGCTTTGCTACATATTTGTTGTATCCCTCAATATCACGAACGCCGTAGTCACTGAACGCCTGATAGCGTTTGAGCATTTCGGAAACAGCCCAACCGAGCGCACCCGAAGCCTTGCGCGGGTCGGTTACGACGGGAACGAGAAGATGCGGAATATTTTCATATTTTGAAAATTCAACCTTTTTCGGGTCAATCATAAGGAGCTTGACCTGCTCCGGTGTGGCACGGTAAAGAATTGAAACGATAATTGAGTTCATACAAACCGATTTACCCGAGCCGGTAGTACCTGCGATGAGAAGGTGCGGCATTTTTGCAAGGTCGCAATAAACATTGTTGCCTGCAATATCCTTGCCGAGTCCTGCCGAAAGAATGGATTTTTGAGCCGAGAAATCGGGTGTGTCGATAAGTTCACGCATTGAAACAATGTTTGAAACCGTGTTCGGTATTTCAATACCGACTGCAGCTTTACCCGGAATCGGTGCTTCGATACGGACATTTGTTGCGGCAAGATTGAGCGCAATATCGTCGGACAAATTGGTGATTTTTGAAATACGAACGCCTGCCGCCGGCTTAAGCTCATAGCGTGTAACAGTCGGTCCGCGTGAAATATCGGTAACGGTTGCACTGACTCCGAACGATGAAAGAGTATCGACAAGGAGCGTTGCATTTTCTTTAAGTTCGTTGCTTATATCGCTTGTGGACTTTTGCTCTGCGACCTTGAGAATATCGACTGACGGCATTTTATATTCATCAACGGTTGTGTTCATATCATCGTCTGAAACAACAAATTCCTCTGCGCCCGAATCGGATTTATTCTTATTTTCAGCCTTTGCCTGTTCTGTTTCGCTTGCATCCTTAACGATTTCATCAATCGACTTTTCAGCCTTATCGGCATTTTCGCCGGAACGGCTTGCTTTGTTTTTAGCGGTCGTTGCGTTAATATCGCGGATAATGTCAGCCATTGCATCGTCGCCCAAATTATCGTCTTTTTTCTTTGCTTTGGTTTTCTTTTTGGACTTATCCTGCTTATTTTCATCCGTTTTTTCATCCTCGCCGTCGGATTTCGGCGGCTCATCGTCAAGATAGACATCAATATTTCTGTTGCGCCTTTTTTCGCGCTGCTCCTCGATATACGGAGCCGCTTTTTCAACAACCTTTTTGACCGGTTTTGAGAAAAACTGATTAACGGTTGTCTTTGACAAAAGAATGATAATTGAAACAACAAGCACCAAATCGACAATTATAGCCGGAGCCTTGCCCATTGTTAGCAAAAGCCATCCGATAACTGCGCCGAAAAGACCGCCGTTAAAGGATTTAACCGCATTTTTATAAGCCGAGATGACCGCATTGGCGAAATCATCGCCCGTTTGATTTGACGGCGAAACGATATGAATAAACGCCGAAACAAGCAATATGAGAATCAAAACCGAAACTGTTTCGGGAATAATATTATTTTTGCCCTTAACAACGGTTAAAAGGAATGAAAAGACAAGGCAGAGAATCGGCAAAGCAATTGCGGCAAATCTGCCGAAAAGGCCGATATAAAAATTATGTACTATATTCCAAATACCTGCGCCGTCGATAATTGCAACAAAAAACAATATGACGGAAAACGCAAAGACAAATACCGAGAAAATGCGCAGTTTTTGCTCTTTTTCTCGAAGTTCGTCCTCACGGACCTGCGCCTCAAGCTCTCTGTCCCTTGCCGTTTGCTTTCTCGGAGCATTTTTTGTTTTTTTCTGATTCGTTTTAGTTGATTTTTTAGAAGTTTTTTTTGTAGCCATCAATTAACCTTCCGATTATCTTTTTATTAAAAATACAATACCGACAATCAAAGCGACCGCGCCTATTGCAAAATCATAGTAAGCATAGTATTTATAAAGCATTTTTTTGACAGTGAATTTGAAAACACGCGCAACGGTAAACCCTGCGACAACGGCAAGCAATGTGCCGACGAAAGCTGCGAAAACGCCCGATGAAACATCGGCGGTGCAAAGTTCGACAACACCGGTGACAAACAAAATCGGCACACTTAAAATCATTGAATAATTGAACGCCGTTTTGCGCGAAATGCCCGAAAGAGTCAAAATGAGAAAAACGCCCGCGACAAGCGACAGACCCGAAACAGGAACTAAAAACAGCGCTGCAAAGCCGATTATAAGCGCAAGTTTGAAATCAACCTTTTTCCTTTTAGCGGAACGCATTTGCATTGAGGTCAGCAAAACCATGGCGCCCGTAATCAAGAACAAAATCGCGTCATCTACAATAACGCCGTTAAAACCTGTTTTATGCAAAACTGAAAACAGGACCCTGCCCTTTCCGAGCGGAATACACCACAAAATGAGCGGCACAAAGGAAAGAAGAGTCATATACATAAAACTGCGCGCCGGCGACGGATTTTTTAAATCAAGCTGTTTTGTCACAAGCTCGCGACCTGCGGCAAAAAACTCCTTAAACATTCTTGAAATGATGCCGTATATCGCAAAGGCGATTCCGATAGCCAAGCCGATATGTACCGCACCCGCGGCGGTGGACACCGAGCCGTCCGTTTTGCCCGCAAACGCATTGAGCAATGATGCGTGACCGTATTCACTTATCGGCAAAATCCACGCGAGAGCACGCGCTATTGCCTGGAATATTGCATTTAAAACTGACATTGTTACTCCCTCCGAAAAGTGCTGCATTGTCGATAAAATAACCTGTCCTTATATAGTCGAATGGATTACTCGAGCGCTCGCGCCCATCACATTTAACACACAGATTTTGATTTAAAACATCGTCAATCGAAACAATTGTATAGAGCATTATTTATCCTCCGTGATACAGGATTCAAGAAAGCCGAGTGCATCCTTCAAGCCGCCCAATTCATCAATCAAGCCGCATTCGACAGCACCTTCACCGTCAAGCACCGTGCCGACATCCATAATCAACTCGCCTGTTTTCATCATAAGCCGTCTGAAATCCTCTGCACCGATTTTTGAATTATTTTCGACGAAATTAACTATTCTGTCCTGCATTTTTTCAAAATACGACAGCGTTTGCGGAACGCCGAGAACGGTGCCGTTCATTCGCACCGGGTGAACCGTCATTGTTGCGCTCGGAACGATAAAGCTTTTTTTGCAACTTACGGCAAGCGGAACGCCGATTGAATGACCGCCGCCGAGAACGAGCGATGCAGTGGGTGTTTGCATTGTGGAAAGCAGTTCGGCAATAGCAAGCCCTGCCTCGACATCACCGCCGACTGTATTAAGGATAATCAAAAGACCGTCAATCTCCTTACTTTCCTCAATAGCAACAAGCTGCGGAATAACATGCTCATATTTAGTTGTTTTGTTTTGACTGGGCAAAATAAAATGCCCCTCGATTTGACCGATAATAGTCAAACAATGGATAAAATGACCGCTTTTTTCAACAGTGATAGAGCCTGTTTCAAACGCAGACGAGCCGTCGCCGCAGTCATTGTTTTTTTCTTTGTTTTCGTCATTAGTTTCGGACATTAAAACACCTCGTTTTAATTATGCCCAAAACTTCACATTATATTTTAACATCAATCGGGTCAAATTTCAATATAATAATATATAAATTAGAAATCGTCGACGCTCAACACGCCAAAAACGGGACTTTGCGAAAAAATTTGTTGCAACAATCAAAATTTATGATAAAATTAAATAGAAAATACTTCGGAGGTAACGAATATGGAATATATTGATATTGCGGCGAGCATTATGTCGCTTATCGCGGTGATAATTTCGCTTGCGACAATAATTAAAATCAAAAAAAGCATTGACGAACAATCGCAAAGCAAAGATGACACAAAATTGCTTGAGCAAAAGATTGAATTTGCGGCAAAGCAAAACAGCGAGAGTGTGCAGCTCATTTCTCACCAAATGGTTGAAAATTTTTCGTCAGTTTCAAAACAGATGCACGATTTGACAAGCAAAAACTACGAACAGCAAATCAAGTTGATGGAAACGCTTAACGAAAATGCGGACAAACAGACCGAGGCAATCGCAAAGGCAATTTCGTCGATGCAGGAAAGCAACGAGAAAAAGCTTGACCAAATGAGAAAAACAGTTGACGAAAAACTTGAGGAAACACTCAACACAAGGCTAAACGCATCGTTTAAAACGGTGTCGGAGCAATTGCAAAATGTATATAAATCGCTCGGTGAAATGAAGGAGCTTTCCGCCGGAGTGACTGATAATGTAAAAGGACTTAACCGTGTTTTGACAAATGTTAAATCAAGAGGAACATGGGCAGAAGTTCAACTCGGAAACATTCTTGACCAAACAATCCCGGGGATGTATGAAACGAACGTAAAAACCAACCCGAAATACAACGGTCAGGTTGAATTTGCCGTTAAAATCCCAAGCAGTGAGGACGACAGCATAACTTGGCTTCCGGTTGATTCAAAATTCCCGATGGAAGACTATGCAAGGCTCTCCGCAGCGTCTGAAAGCGGAGATGTCGACGCACTTGAAAAGGCAAAGAAAGCGCTTGAACAAAGGGTTTTGAGCGAGGGCAAAACGATAAAGCAATACATATCAAGCCCCGAAACAACACCGTTTGCGATTATGTATCTTGCGACCGAGGGACTTTATGCAGAAATTATGTCGAGCAAAAACGGAATTGCCGAAAGGCTCCAGACCGAGGGCATTATGGTTGCCGGACCGAGCACGATAACGGCGCTTTTGAACTCGCTTGCAATGGGATTTCGCTCAATCGCAATCAACGAAAAGGCAAACGAGGTTTGGAAAGTTTTGGGCGCGGCAAAAACGCAGTATGAAAAATTCGGTGATTTGTTGCAAAAGGCTAAACGCAAGGTTGACGAGGCAGGCAAGGTGCTTGACGAGGCGGACCACAGAAACGATATTATTCAAAAAAGGCTGCGCACCGTTGAGTCGCTTGAATCAACCGAGGCAAGCAATATATTAGAAATAGAATAAACAAAATTCACATTGACCGACATCAAATGATGTCGGTTTTTGTTTGACTGTAATTATTGCCGAGGAAATACGGCGGCATTGTATCGGTGCTCATATAAATAAATTAATATTAAAAAACTGTTACAATAATTATATTTAATTGACAAATTAATTGATATGATTTACAATAACTTTGTTATTTTTATAAACAAGTTATTTGCTTGCAAAAATAGTAGGAAACACACAGGAGGTAAAACTAATGGGTCTTACATTAGCACAAAAGCTCATTAAATCCCACCTTGTTGAGGGCGAGATGAAGGTCGGCACCGAAATCGGACTTCGCATTGACCAAACCCTCACACAGGATGCGACAGGAACTATGGCTTATCTTGAATTTGAGGCAATGGGGGTCGACAGAGTTAAAACAGAGCGCTCTGTTGCCTACATCGACCACAACACGCTTCAAACAGGATTTGAAAATGCGGACGACCATAGATTTATTCAAACGGTAACAAAGAAACACGGCATCTATTTTTCAAGACCGGGCAACGGCATTTGCCACCAAGTTCACCTTGAAAGATTCGGTATCCCGGGCAAGACATTAATCGGCTCGGACAGCCACACGCCGACAGGCGGCGGTATCGGCATGCTTGCAATGGGTGCAGGCGGTCTTGATGTTGCTGTTGCAATGGGCGGCGGCACATATTATATCCCAATGCCTAAGATGACGAGAATCAACCTCACAGGCTATTTGAAGCCTTGGGTTTCGGCAAAAGATGTCATCCTTGAAGTGCTCAGAAGAATGAGCGTTAAGGGCGGCGTTGGCAAAATAATCGAATACGGCGGCGAGGGTGTTAAAACACTTTCCGTTCCCGAGCGTGCAACAATCACAAATATGGGCGCAGAGCTTGGCGCAACAACCTCTATCTTCCCTTCTGACGAAATCACACTTGCATTTCTTAAGGCACAGGGCAGAGAAAAAGATTGGACAGAGATTTTGCCGGATTCCGACGCAGAGTATGACGAAGTAATCGACATTGACCTTTGTTCGCTCACTCCGATGGCTGCATGCCCTCATATGCCCGACAATGTTAAAACAACAGACGAAATCGGCAAACTTAAGGTTGACCAGGTTGCAATCGGCTCTTGCACAAACTCATCGTATGTTGATATGATGAAGGTTGCTGCAATCCTTAAAGGCAAAACGGTTTGTCCGTCGGTATCTCTTTGCATTGCTCCCGGCTCAAAGCAGGTACTCAATATGCTTGCACTCAACGGTGCGCTTTCCGACATGATTGACGCAGGCGCAAGAATCCTTGAATCGGCTTGCGGACCTTGCATCGGTATGGGACAAAGCCCGAACAGCGGCGGTGTTTCACTCCGTACATTTAACAGAAACTTTGAGGGTCGCTCCGGCACAAAGGACGGCAAGATTTATCTTGTATCACCCGAAGTTGCCGCCGCATCGGCACTCACAGGCTATCTCACCGACCCGAGAGAGCTTGGCGACGAGCCGGAATTCAAGATGCCCGAGAAGTTTATTATCAACGACAATATGATTGAACCTCCGGCTTCACCCGAGGAGGCAAAGAATGTTGAAGTCCTCAGAGGACCGAACATCAAGCCGTTCCCGAAAACGGAGCCGCTTCCGGAAGAAATCAAAGCAAAGGCTGTTCTTAAAGTCGGCGACAACATCACAACCGACCATATTATGCCGGCAGGTGCAAAAATTCTTCCTTATCGTTCAAACATTCCTCACCTTTCACAATACTGTTTCGGCGTTTGTGACGAAACATTCCCTGAGAGAATCAAGGCGGAGGGCAAGGGCTTTATCATCGGCGGTGCAAACTACGGTCAAGGCTCATCAAGAGAGCACGCCGCACTCGTTCCGCTTTATCTCGGCGTTAAAGCTGTTATCACAAAGAGCTTTGCAAGAATCCATGTTGCAAACCTTGTAAATGCAGGCATTCTTCCGTTCACATTCGCTGATGAGAGCGACTATGACAAAATAGACCAAATGGACGAACTTGAGCTTGCAGACATCCGTGATTGCATTGAAAATCACAAAGAGGTTGTACTTAAAAATATCACAAAGGGCGAGGAATACAAGCTTGACTCCTCTCACCTTTCGGACCGTCAGAGAGCAATGCTCCTTTGCGGCGGACTTCTTGATTACACAAGAGAAATGAACAAATAAAAACGAGGAGGCAGACAAAATGTCAGAAATCGAAGAAAAGAAAGCAATAGACGAGGCAGTTGCAAAATTCCGTGAGCTTATGGAATCACAGCTTGACCGCGCTAAAAGAATCAAAGCAGACAAGGATTTTACAGACTATCAGTCGCTTGACAAAATCGTTATCGGTATTTGCGGCGGCGACGGCATAGGTCCTATCATCACAAAAGAAAGTCAGAGAGTAATCGAATTCCTTTTGAAGGACGAGGTTGAATCGGGCAAGGTTGAATTTAAGGTAATCGATGGCCTTACAATCGAAAACCGTGCGGCATGCCACAAGGCAATCCCTGATGATGTACTTGCAGAGCTTAAAGCTTGCAATGTTATCCTTAAAGGCCCGACTACAACTCCGCGCCAGGGCGACCCGTGGCCGAATGTTGAATCCGCAAATGTTGCAATGAGAAAAGAGCTTGACCTTTTTGCAAACATGCGCCCCGTTAAGGTTCCCGAGGAGGGCATCGACTGGACATTTTTCCGTGAAAATACAGAAGGCGGCTACGCAGTAGGCTCTCACGGTGTCAACATCACAGATGACCTTGCTGTTGACTTTACCGTTGCAACACAAGAGGGTTGTGAGAGAATCGCAAAGCTTGCTTATGATTATGCTGAGAAAAACCACAAGGGCAAGGTTTCAATCATTACAAAAGCAAACATCATCAAGACAACGGACGGCAAATTCCTTAAAACCGCACAAAGGATCGGCAAGGAATATCCGGACATTGTAACAGATGACTGGTATATCGACATTACAACCGCGAAACTTATCGACCCTGCAAGACGCAAGGACTTCAAGGTATTTGTTCTTCCTAACCTTTACGGCGACATTATCACCGACGAGGCGGCAGAATTCCAAGGCGGCGTAGGAACAGCAGGCTCGGCTAACATTGGCAAGAAATATGCTATGTTTGAGGCTATTCACGGCTCTGCACCGCGTATGATAAACGAGGGCAGAGGCAAGTATGCTGACCCGTGTTCAATGCTCAGAGCAACCGTTATGCTTCTTTCTCACATCGGCTATCAAAAGCAAGCCGACGCTCTCGAGGCTGCGCTCGACAAGTGTATGTTTGAGGAAAAGAAATATGTTATCACCGGCAGAGACACAGGCTGCACCTGTGACGAATTCGGTGACTATGTAATGGACACAATTACTAAAATGGCAGAATAATTGCATCGGGGCTTTGCCCCGAACAATAATACGGTGGTGATTCCAAATGGAGAAAAACGACATTTCAATATCTGTTATCAAAAGACTTCCGCGATACTACAGATTTCTTGAAAATCTGAAAGAGAACGGAATTGTGAGAATCAGTTCAAAGGAACTTGCTGAGAGAATGGGGCTTACAGCCTCGCAAATCCGCCACGATTTTAACTGTTTCGGCGGTTTCGGTCAGCAGGGATACGGATATAATGTTCCCGAATTATACAACAAAATCGGCGAAATTTTATGCGTAAACAACGATGTTAAGGCAATACTTATCGGTGCGGGAAATCTCGGCAAGGCTGTTGCGTCAAAAATTTTCACAAGACAAAGCGGTTTTAAACTTGTCGGCATTTTTGACAAAAACGAGGCTGTTTCAGGCAAAATAATTCACGGTATTCCGGTAAGACATATTGATTATCTTGAGAATTTTTGCAGAGATAACGAGCCTGTATGTGCCGTAATCTGCATACCCGCAAACGATATGAAAGAGCTGACCGATTTGCTTTGCAGACTCGGTATCAAAAGCTTTTGGAATTTTTCCAACTATGATATTGCAATGGCTCACCCTGAGGCTTTGGTTGAAAACGTTCATTTGACCGACAGTCTGATGACTCTGAGTTTTCTTACAAACGCAAAAGAAAAAAATAATTTAACAAAGGAATGATTAGCTTTGCTGAGAATAAGCAACAAAGAAATAATTGATGTTGTTAAATATTCCGATGATAAGGTAATTATTGTTGAAAAGGTGTTGCTTGGTGATTTTTCATCATACAAGCCAAACTATTTTGTCATTGATTTAAACAGCGGTGATAAAGAGGTTATCACAAAAAATGCTTATTTAATGATAAAATTCGGCTCGTCATACGAAAGCATTATTGCGGCGGTAAACAACTATGCCGAGTGCGAGAGTATGATTTTGCCGAGCAAAAATGTGCTTGTTGTTTTCCCCAACGGTCAGGCAGGCGTGTTTGACTCCGACGGCGAAATAAAGTGGAACGGCACGCTGAAATACAACGACAGCATTGTAAACGGTCTTGCAGCCGACGGCGAATATTTTTGGGCGTGCTGTAAGGAGCAAAACTGCGTTATCAGATACACGGCGGAAAACGCAAAGATTGACATACGCATAGGCTCTGCAAATGCGGAAACCTTTGTCAATCCCGAATTTGTTTCGCAAGATAATGAATACATATATGTTTGTTGTAATTCAAGCAATGTAAGGCGAATCGACAAAAGCAATTTTGTTGTAAGTGATGTTGGCTCTGTTGTTCCGGGGCTGAAAAGATACTACAAATTCGGCGACACTTCAATACTTTGCACCGCATCAGGCGCATATATGGACAACGGAAAATAATTATCAACAAGCTGTAGGCTGTTGAGAAAGATTCTGAATTTCGTTTTCTTGCGAACTTTCCTGTAACTCGTCAAAACATATTTCGTATAGAACAAAACAAAGTTTTGTAATTATACTGCATATGTTTTTCCTCTTTCCAAAAAATCGTTTAATTTTTTGGAAGCCTTGTTTATTGCTTGTGAGCAAAAAACGAAAAACGCCAAAAGCGCAGTAAACTCGATGTTTACTGCGCTTTTTCATTATCGACAGCATAAAGGCGCAACCCATTTGATATGGATTGCGCCTTTATTATATTTGTTTACTTGCTTTTTACCTTAACGGTATTGCTCCATACGCTGTAATACTTTTTGCTGTCAACAGTTCTGTACGAACGGACACGGATATAATATGTTACACCCTTAGTGAAGTTTTTGCCCGTGTAGGTTGTTGTATTTTTACTGCTGATATTCTTTGTTGCGACAAGCTTAGAGAAATTGCTCTTTCGCGAATAAACGATTTGATAGCCGTTGTATGCACGCGACGGCTTTTGCCAATTAATCTTAATTTTTGTTTTTGACGGACTTGACGATGAAGTAATTTTTGTGCCATTCGGTTTAGTCACAAATGAAAGACTTGAACTTCTCGAGCCGGTCTTTGACGAATTATACGCGGCAACGCAATAATAATATTTTGTGCCGGGTGAAAGCCCCTTAACGGTGCAATTCGTTGTTGATTTTCCCTTTATCGTATAAGCCTTTTTGTATTTGCCGCCGGAGTACTTGTAAACATAATATCCCGAAGCGCCCGAAACTTTATTCCAAGCAAGTTTTGCGGTAGCGGTGTAGACAACGGTTGTTTTCAATCCGCTTGGTGCTTTAAGAGACGAAGATGATGTTGCAGGCGGTTTCGGCTTTGCCGTTTTGGCAGTGATTTTATTAGAATAAGCTCCCCACTTACCCGAAACATATGCACACACCTTGACGGAATACTGATTGCCCAAAGTGAGATTGTTGAGTTTTGCGTGATTTGTAGTAACTGTTTTTGAGAACGAAGTTCCCTTAGTATTGTTAGTAATTTTGATATAATACTTTGAAGCCTTGCTTACGGCGTCCCATTTAACCGAAAGCGAGGTTGGAGCTGTGCCTGTAAGCTTAAGATTTTTAACAGTTGTTGAATTAGTTGTTGTGGTGGTATTATTTGTGTTTGAACTGCTCATTGTGCACGGCGATGACGGCATTTTGTTGTAAACAGGGATATAAAATACCTTTGATGATTTCAAAATACCTGCGTTTTGATATGCCTTATATGTTGTTACGGACTCTGCCGATGCCGCCTGAACATTTGCCATATACTCGTGGTTATAAAGATTGCCTGAGTTTTTATTGACATTGAATTTTTGCAAATAGCCTGTATTTTGATACTTTGAAAAGCCCTTTGCGATATACGGCGCGCCACCGATAATTGATTTGTAAGGGTTTGTCCACGGTCTATCATAGTTGAAATATTTTTTTCTCAAAACATCGTTTGAATTTATAATATAGCCAACCTTACCGTTTGTTGAAAAGCTGTTGCCGCTGCCGGAGTAAAGCTGGACCTTATAATATTTGCCGTATGTGCCGATATAGGTCATATACTGCCCTTTTGAAACAGTAGTTTTTGTACCGCCGACAGTGCCTTTACTGCTGTTATAGGATGAATAAAGCGTAGTTTTTTCATTAGCCTTGAGATAGCCTGACGCCCATTCAAGTCCTTCCATACCGCCTGAATATGCACCGATATTATAATAGTTATAAATGCCCAAGAACGGCGATTTTTTACCGTTTGAGCCGGAGGCATATGTATTTGTTGTACTGCCGACCTCCTGCACAATTTTTGATGCGAGATAGTATGCGCTCATTCCGCTTGACTTAGCGGCTTCGAGAATAGCGGCAGAATATTTTTTATTAAGTGTGTGGCTTGTTCCGTTGCCGTCAACATATTTAATGTTTGAATTGTGCATCCATGTCGACGAAATTATCGACTCAACGCCAGACTGAGTTTGAGAACTGTCATAATCGGTTGACTCAAACTGGAAAATATATTTTTCTGTCAGCCAATTGCGCGGGTCCATATAGTATTTAACCGCCTTTTCGGATGCCGAATACCAGCTTGAACCCTCCTGAACAACGAATTTGCCGTTTTTATAACACGAAGAACATGTGCAATAATAGGCATTTGAAAGGCTCGACTGTTTTTGAATAAGTTGTTTTGAATGAGGCTTTCGTTCGCCTGCCACAGCGTCGGACCAATTGAGATTTGTTTTGAATGGCTCAAAATCCCAATTAGGATATTTATCGTGAAGCTTGACAAGATAACCGACATAGCTGTCGGGAAAGCCCTTTGCCTTTAACTGTTCGGTATAATTCGCCGCCTCGATTGACATTGAAAATGCCGCGCCGGAGCAGACAATGAGTGCAATTGAAAGCAGCACACAAAGTATTTTTTTATATAATCTGTTTTTCATAAGTTAATCACCGTTTGTTACCTAAAGTGTCTTAAATCTACTAAGCAATGATACCATTTTTTAATACTTTTGTCAATTTAACAGTATAAATTGTAATAATTTATGTTGTCAAAAAAGAAAATATTGCTTGAAATTTTGGTGTAATAAGTGTATAATTGTCACATAAAGGTGTTAACAATTTTCACCGATTAAGAGAGGGATTTATATGGATTACAAAACAAGTGTCAAAGACACAGTCAAAGATATGCTTATTGCATACAGAAAGAAAAACGATTTGCGCCAACAGGATGTTGCGAAGGCGCTCGGTCTGTATGATTCGAGCACATATCGCTCGTGGGAAACCGGCAGGAGCAGTCCAAAACCGGATATGCTCGTGAGAATTGCGCAAATGTATAATATCAGCCTTGACACATTAATGGGCAACACTGCAAGGTCAGGCGACAACCGTTTTTCCGTAGCAAACGGCAACAAATATAATGAAGATGTTTACGGCGACCGATATTTGAGCAAACTCCAAAACAATGAAAAGTTAATTATAATGAAATACCGCCAGCTTAACAGCGAGGACAAGGAAAAGGTCGGCGAATTTATTGAGAAAATTTTGCCGAAACAGTCAAACTGAATAAAAAATAGGGATACTGCCAAGCAGTATCCCTTTTGTTTTGCATTATTGCAATTAAATTTTATAAATCAATTTCCTTGAGCATCTGACGGATTACCGCGCAGGAGCGATTGAATTTTTCTTTCTCCTCGTCTGTCATCTCGATTTCAACAATCTGACGCACGCCGTTTCTGTTGACAACACTCGGAACACCGATATAGATACCCTTTTCGCCGTATTCACCCTTAAGGAGTGAAGAAACGGTGAAAATGCTGTTTTCATCAAACAAAATAGCGCGTGTAAGCCTTGCAAGGACCATACCGATTGCATAATAGGTTGCGCCTTTATCATTGATGATTTCATATGCGCTGTTGCGAACTTTTTCCTCGATTGTAGCCATATTTTCATCAAGGTCCGGGTAATTCTCCTTCATTTCGTTAAGAGGCATTACGGAAACGCTTGACTGTGACCACGGAACAAACTCGCTGTCGCCATGCTCGCCGATAACATAGGCGTGAACATTACGCGGATTAAGATTGAAATAATCACTCATCATATGGCGAAGCCTTGCAGAGTCGAGTGATGTGCCGGAACCTACTACCCTGCCGGCAGGGAAACCGGAAAGCTCATAAACAATTTGAGTCATAACATCGACCGGGTTTGACGCAACAAGGAAAACACCGTTAAATCCGCTTTCAACAACAGGATTTACTATTGATTTGAAAACCTTGTAATTCTTTTGGAGCAAATCTCTTCTGCTTTCGCCGGGGTGCTGAGCTGCACCTGCACAGATAACAACCAAATCGGCATCAGAACAATCGGAATATTCGCCCGAGCTGATTTTCATTGACGACGGTGCAAACGGCAAGCCTTGAGCCAAGTCGTTGGCTTCACCTCTTGCGCGCTTTTTGTTGACATCAATCAATACAAGCTCATCGCAGATATTTTGGTTAAGTACGGAATAAGCATAGCTCATACCGACCATACCGCAACCGACAAGAACTACCTTACGCTGATCGTATTTTTTCATAGAGTTCACAACCTTTCGTTAAATAAAAATACTTTGAATTTATAAACACAAGCAAATTGAAATATTCACACTTGCTTATATTATGCAGTTATTGAAAATTTATGTATTACTTGAAAAACAGTGGCAACTTTTCAAGGAAAACAATATCTTCACGCTCTGCACTGTCGCCCTCTGCAAGAGGTGCGCACGATGCGACAATGTTGCCGTTGAACGCTTTAACAAGCTTTTGAACAGCCTTGAGGCTTTCACCCGTTGAAATAACATCATCGACAATAAGAACTCTTTTGCCGTCGAGCAAATCGCCGTCTTCATGACCGAGATAAAGCGTTTGCTCCTTTTGGGTTGTGATTGAAGTTTCTGTAACCTTAACAGGATTGTCCATATAAACCTTTACGCCCTTGCGCGCAACGACATATTTTTTGCCCGAAAGTCTGCTCATTTCATATGCAAGCGGAATTGATTTAGCCTCGGGAGTGACGATATAATCAAACTCCGGCACTTTTTTCAAAAGCTCGCTTGCGCAATGCTCTGTCAGTTCAACATCACCAAAAAGGATGAATGCGGCAATATCGAGGCTGTCGCTTACCGAGAATTTTTGAAGTTTACGGGTTAAGCCCGCAATGTGCAATTCGTAATATTCTTTTTCGCTCATAATAATTTTTCTCCCATATTTACGCCACCGATAAGATGGAAATGAAGATGCTTTACGGTTTGACCCGCATCCTCACCGCAGTTGTTGATAATTCTGTATGACTCAACATTTTGAGATTTTGCAATTTCAGGAATTGTTTCAAAAATATGAGCAACATATTTACTGTTTTCTGCGGTGATTGCGTTTGCAGACTCAATATGCTCCTTGGGAACACAGAGAATGTGAACGGGAGCAACGGGATTCAAGTCCTTAAAAGCAACCATCATATCATCCTCGTAAACCTTTGTTGAGGGGATGTTGCCGTTTATGATTTCACAAAAAACGCACATTGTTTTATCCTTTCTCTGAATATCAGCCGATAATATTTTTAACAATGCCGCTCACTGCAGAGAGAGCATCGTCAAGCTTAGAAACATCCTTTGCACCTGCCATAGCGGAATCGGGACGACCGCCGCCGCCACCGCCTGCAAGTTTTGCAACTTCGCGGACAACATCACCCGCTTTGACACCGGCGGCAATTGCATTTTTACCGCAGATTGCAACGATTGTAGCCTTTGCGCCGTTTGCACCGGCGATAACTGCAACCGCATTATCGTTTGATGCCTTTAAATCATCGCCCATTGAGCGCAAAGCATCGGGAGTAGAGCCATCAACCCTTGCAGTGAACACCTCAATATCGCCGATTTTTTCGGGTGTTTTGAACATATCTGCGCTCTTAAGCTTTGTGATTTCTGCATTAAGCGCAACAATTTCTTTTTCGTTTGACCTATCTTTTGCAACGAGAGCGTCAACCTTTGATTCAAGTTCATTCTCGCCTGTTTTGAGTGTTGCGGCAAGACCCTTGATAAGTTTTTCGTTATCATTGGCAAGAGCAAGAAGGTTGCTGCCCGTTACGGCTGTAATTCTTCTTACACCCGAAGCAACGGAAGCCTCGCTTGTGATTTTAAACAAGCCGAGCTGACCGCTGTTTGAAACATGAGTACCGCCGCAAAATTCGGTCGAAAAGTCGCCTGCTTTAACAACGCGGACAATATCGCCGTATTTTTCGCCGAAAAGCATCATTGCGCCCATTTTTTTAGCCTCTTCAATCGGCATTTCCTGCATTGTAACAGGTGACGCGCTCATGATGAAATCGTTGACGAGTGATTCAACCTTTGCGATTTCTTCAGCGGTGAGAGCGTTAAAATGAGTGAAGTCGAAACGAATTTCGCTTTCGTTGACAAGCTGGCCTGCCTGCTCGACATGAGTGCCGAGAACATCGCGCAGTGCGGCTTGAAGAAGGTGAGCACCAGTATGGTTGCGCATAATTGATTTACGCCTGTCGGCATCAATTTTTGCGACAACCTTGTCCCCTACCGAAATTACACCATTTGAAACGGAACCTCTGTGGAGATAAATTTTATCGTCATTTTTAGCAGTATCGGCAACTGCGAACGAATTATCATCGCCCGAGGTGATGACGCCGGTATCGCCTACCTGACCGCCCGACATTGCATAAAAGACCGTTTTGTCGAGAACGACTGTTCCCTGCTCGCCTGCGCCGAGCATATCAACAAGCTCGCCGTCATTATTAACAATCGCCTTTACAACAGCGTTACATGTGAAATCGGTGTAGCCGAGGAACTCTGTTGCATCGGTTTTGATTTTTACTGAATTGCCCTTCCAAGCGTCTGCACCGGCATCCTTGCGGGCTGCGCGTGCGGTTGCCTTTTGATTTGCAAGGAGTTTATTGAATTCCTCTTCGTCAACGGTCATACCCTTTTCCTCAAGGACATCCTTTGTCAAATCAAGCGGAAAGCCGTAAGTATCGTTGAGCTTAAACGCATCCTCACCCGAGAAAACAGAGCCATTTGTGTTGGCGATATATTCGTCAAGAAGAGCAAGACCTGCGTCGATTGTTTTTCCGAAAGACTCCTCCTCGGAGTGGATAACCTTTTTAATAAGCTCTGCCTTATCGGCAAGTTCGGGATAAGCAACATGATTTTCGTGAATAACAGTGTCGCAAACCTTGTAAAGGAACGGCTCGTTGACACCCAAAAGTCTGCCGTGACGGCAAGCGCGTCTGATAAGGCGGCGAAGAACATAGCCTCTGCCGTTGTTTGACGGAATAACACCGTCGCCGATCATAAATGTTGCGGAACGAACATGGTCTGTAATAACGCGGAGCGAAACATCGTGCTTATCGTTTTCGTGATATTTTGCACCCGAAATCTCGCTGACTTTTTTCATAATGTTTTGAACGGTATCAACCTCGAAAATATTATCTACACCCTGCATAATGCAAGCAAGCCTTTCAAGGCCCATACCTGTGTCGATATTCTTTTGAGCAAGTTCGGTATAATTGCCGTTGCCGTCATTATTGAATTGGCTGAAAACATTGTTCCAAAACTCAACATATCTGTCGCACTCGCAACCGGGACCGCAATCGGGAGAGCCGCAGCCGTATTTTTCGCCGCGGTCAAAATAAATCTCCGAGCAGGGACCGCAAGGACCCGAGCCGTGCTCCCAGAAGTTATCCTCTTTGCCGAGGCGGACAATGTGCGACGGGTCAACGCCGTTTTGCTTTGTCCAAATATCAAATGCCTCGTCATCGTTTTCATAAATTGTGACATAGAGCTTGTCTACAGGAAGTTCGAGAGTTTTTGTGCAAAACTCCCACGCCCAAGCTGTTGCCTCTTTTTTGAAATAATCGCCGAACGAGAAGTTGCCGAGCATTTCAAAAAATGTGCCGTGGCGGTCGGTTTTGCCGACCTGCTCAATATCGGGTGTACGAATACACTTTTGGCATGTTGTAACCCTTGTACGCGGCGGAGTAACCTCGCCGGTAAAATATTTTTTCATCGGTGCCATACCGGAGTTGATAAGAAGCAAACTTTTATCTCCGTTAGGCACAAGAGAGAATGAAGGCAAGCGAAGATGCCCTTTGCTTTCAAAGAATGAAAGATATTTTTCTCTCAAATCGTTTAATGATGTCCATTCCATTTTATATACCTCAATTCTGCACATATTATGCGCAAAATGTAATCAATTTAATTAATGCTATACAAAATTGCAAGGGCAACTTGATAAGCTGCCCTTATGAATAGTATAAAGAATTATAGCTTTTCAACAATTTTGGTGAGCTCAACCAATTCATCCTTAGTGAAAGTCAAGCCCTTGCTCATTTTGTCATGCTCCGGTGACCAATCTCTGATGTCAACCTTTGGCTCACGACCATTCCATGAAATCATATTTACTTCGCGTGTCCAGCCTCTTGCTGTTTCGGAAATAACTCCCAAATGTTCTGTGATTTCATACTTAATTTCCGGCATTGTTTTATCCTCCTTTGTAGATTTTATTTAAAATAATTACTTATTTAAAGACATAACGATTTTTTCGGTATCCTTGGCAATCATAAGTTCCTCATCTGTTGCAAGGATAAATACTCTTACTCTGTCTTCTGGATCGGTAAGCTCTGCCTCTGCGCCTTTAACGGTTTGCTGGTTGAGCGACTCATTGATATGAACGCCGAGGAATCCGAGATATGAGCAAACCTTTGACCTGAGCCAGAAGCCGTTTTCGCCGATACCTCCGGTGAAAACAATTGCGTCAACGCCGTTCATTGCGGCAACATATGAGCCGATGAACTTTGCGATTTCGTAAGCCTGCATTTCGTGAGCAAGTGTTGCTCTTTCGTTGCCGGCATTTTGTGCAGCGCAAATATCTCTGTCATCCGACGAAACACCGGAAATAGCGTTTACACCCGATTTTTTGTTGAGGATTGTATC
This sequence comes from Oscillospiraceae bacterium, assembly GCA_003526845.1. GTDB lineage: Bacteria > Bacillota > Clostridia > Oscillospirales > Acutalibacteraceae > Eubacterium_R. The sequence goes on along the minus strand of DPVM01000007.1, from coordinate 74,660 downwards.
CATCTCGTCCGGAGTGAGATTTTCCTGTTTCATGATGTATGTTACAGCCGAAGGGTCAACTCCGCCGGAGCGTGTACCCATCATAAAGCCGTCAAGAGGAGTGAAGCCCATTGATGTATCAACAACTTTGCCGTATTCGATAGCGGCGATTGATGAGCCGTTGCCGAGGTGGCATGTGATGAGTTTCAAATCTTTAATATCTTTGCCCATTTTGTCCGCAACTCTTTGAGAAACAAACTTGTGAGATGTGCCGTGGAAGCCGTAACGACGAACGGCATATTTTTCGTAATACTCATAAGGAAGAGCATACATATAAGCCTTTGGCGGCATTGTTGAATGAAACGCGGTGTCGAAAACGAAAACCTGCGGAACATCGGGGCCTACAACCGCAAGGCAAGCCTCATAGCCCTGAAGGTTTGCGGGGTTGTGAAGCGGAGCCAAAGGACCGAGCTTTTTAACACCGGCAGCAGCCTGCTCATCAACAAGAACAGATTTATGGAAAATTGAGCCGCCTTGCACAACTCTGTGACCAATGGCGTCAATTTCATCAAAGCTGTCAACAACCTTATGTTCGCCCTCAGAAATAATGTATTTAACTTCGTTGAAAGCGTCGACATGAGTCGGAAGCTCTTTATCGTATGTATATTTTTCACCGTTTACTTTGATGATTACATTTTCCTCGCCGCCCGAAATCGGCAAGCCGATTCTTTCTATAGCGCCTTTGCAAAGAACAGATTCGTCGGACATATCCATAAGCTGATATTTAAGCGATGAACTGCCGCAGTTTATAACTAAAATTTTCAAAATATTCCCTCCACACTTGAAATATAACTTTATAAAATATATAATATAGTATATAACATACAAATGTCAAGAGAAAAACTTCAAATTAAGGATATTTTTATGATTTTCGGTATAATTTGCGAATTCAACCCTTTTCACAAGGGACACCGGTATTTGATAGAATCGGTAAAAAAGGAAAACGATTTTGTAATATGCGCCATGAGCGGAAATTTTGTTCAGCGCGGTGAGTTTGCGGTGTATGACAAATACACTCGCGCAAAAACGGCTGTTGAAAACGGCGCGGATATTGTGATTGAGATACCGGGTGTATGCTCCACGCTGTCGGCTCAGGGATACGCCAAGGCAGGAGTGAAAATTCTTGAGGGCACGGGAATTTGCGATTCAATTGCTTTCGGCGCAGAATGCGAAAATGTTGACGAGTTGAGAGCTGTTGCCGACAAAATCAAGGAAAAAGACGCCCAAATCAAGGCGGAGCTTGCAAAAGGAGTATCGTACCCGACGGCACGCAAAAACGCCGTAGGCTCCCCTATTCTCGACAAACCGAACAACATTTTGGCAATCGAATATTTGACATACACGAGCCTTAAGCCGACGGTGATAAAACGAATCGGCAAGGGACATGACAGCGACGATGAGGAATACAGTGCAAGTGAGATACGCAAGCGCTTGCCGCAAAGTGAAATCTGCACACTGAAGAACTGTGAAAGAGCAGTGCTTTACAAACTGCGGACAATGACGGCGGCTGATTTTGCGCAAATCGACGATGTGTCGGAGGGACTTGAAAACAGAATCGTTGAGGCAGTCAGAAGTTCGACAACGCTTGATGAAATATACGAAAAAGTCAAAACGAAGCGCTACACAATGGCAAGAATAAGGCGAGTTATATTGCGTGCATATCTCCGAATAAGCAAGAGCGACAGCAAAGAGCCGCAATATTTGCATATTTTGGGGTTTAGCGAGCGAGGCAAGTTATTATTGCCGCAAATAAAAAAAGCCGCAAATTTGCCCATTATAGCCAAATACGGCGATATTGCAGACAAAAGCGACGAAGTTAAACGCGCATTTGAAAAGGAATGTGAAATGACGGACATTTACAGTCTTGGTTTTGCACCGCCGAAAAAATGCGGCGAGGAACAGCGCAGTAAGATAATAACAATGTGATATTATGCAATAATACAAACACACAAACGCATAAACGCATAAACACAAAAAAACGCATCACGGTTAATACCGCGATGCGTTTAATTTTTGCGAATTTGATTAAAGACTCAAATCAAACAATGCCCTGTGCCATCATAGCATCTGCAACCTTTTCAAAGCCGGCAATGTTTGCACCTGATACATAGTCACCGTCAAGGCTGTATTTCTTTGCAGCATCATCAACATTATGATAAATATTAACCATAATATCTTTAAGCTTTTTGTCAACCTTTTCAAATGTCCAAGAAATTCTTTCGCTGTTTTGGCTCATTTCGAGTGCCGATGTAGCAACACCGCCTGCATTTGCAGCCTTACCGGGAGCGAACATAACGCCATTCTGCTGAAGATACTTTGTAGCCTCAAGTGTTGTAGGCATATTTGCACCCTCTGCAACGGCAATGCAGCCGTTTTCAACGAGCATTTTTGCATCGTCAAGAAGAAGCTCGTTTTGAGTTGCGCAAGGAAGAGCAATGTCGCACTTAATCTGCCATACTCCTCTGCCCTCATGATATTCGGCAGACGGACGGGCAGCTGCATACTCTGTAAGTCTAGCTCTCTTAACCTCTTTGACTTCCTTAAGGAGAGCAACATCGATGCCGTCCTTATCATAAATCCAACCTGTTGAATCGGAAACGGTTACAACATTTGCGCCGAGCATTTCTGCCTTTTCAACAGCATAGATAGCAACATTACCGGAGCCTGAAACACAAACTGTTTTGCCCTTAATATCAATGCCGTTGCATTTAAGCATTTCCTCTGTGAAATAAAGGAGACCATAGCCGGTTGCTTCTGTTCTTGCAAGTGAACCGCCGTACGAAAGACCCTTACCGGTAAGAACACCTTCGTATGTGCCACGGATTCTCTTGTATTGACCGAACATATAGCCGATTTCTCTTGCACCTGTACCAATATCACCTGCCGGAACATCGGTGTCGGCACCGATTACCTTGCAAAGCTCGGTCATAAAGCTTTGACAGAACATCATAATTTCTCTGTCACTTTTGCCCTTGGGATCGAAATCCGAACCGCCTTTACCGCCGCCGATAGGAAGTCCTGTAAGTGAGTTTTTGAAAATTTGCTCAAAACCGAGGAATTTAACAATACCGAGGTTTACGCTTGGGTGAAGTCTCAATCCGCCCTTGTAAGGACCGATTGCCGAGTTGAACTGAACACGGTAGCCTCTGTTTACATGAACCTGACCTTTATCGTCAATCCACGGAACACGGAAGCGAAGAATTCTTTCCGGCTCAATCAATCTTTCAAGAAGAGCAACCTTGCGGAATTTTTCCTCGTTAGCGTCGATTACCGGTCTGAGTGAGTTCAAAACCTCACCGACTGCTTGCAAAAATTCTTTTTCGTTGTAGTCTTTTTTGTTTACATACTCTAATACTTCGTCAACATAAGACATAACTTTTTCCTCTCTTTTTCGATTTTTGATTTTAAAAATCGAAATTTATTATATCATAAAAGTGAGTTCGAGTCGATAGTAAAATTGTTCAATATTTTAGCTTTGATGTTTTATTATTTTATGATTTATGGTAAAATATTATCAACACAAAGGAGAATTCTATGGAAATAACAATATTATCCGCAATAATCGGAGCTTTAACAATAATTGAATATACACTGCCACTTAGGGAAACAAAGCCGAATATCGGCAATGCGTTCGGTGCGGCGGTCGGCATTTTCGTCATACTTGACGGAGCGCTTTACAACAAGGCAAATCACATGGCGGCAATCATTATTAACGGAGTATTTTTAATCGGAATTATTTTATTTACGGCGGTGATGATTTATGTTGTCGGCGGCGCAAAAATGACGGCAAAAAGCGAATCGACGCTGATTGTTTTGGGGTGCAGAGTGAAATGGGATAAACCGAGCCTTGCACTTGTTGAAAGATGCCGTGCCGCAGCGAAATATATGAAGAAAAACGAGAGCGCCGTTGCTATTCTCTCCGGCGGTCAGGGCGCAGATGAAAATATAAGCGAGGCGGAATGTATGTATGATTTGATGCAATCATTCGGTGTTGATAAAAACAGACTTTTTATCGAAAACAAATCGACCTCGACCGACGAAAACATTGAATTTTGCAAAAAAATAATTGAAAAAAACGGACTTTCAAACAGTATCGCAATTGCAACATCGGAATATCATATAAGGCGTGCGCTGATGATATGCAAACGCCACGGATTGAGCGCAAAGGCAGTGCCGTCAAAAACGGTAGACTACACCAAACCGCCGTTTTACGCAAGAGAAGTTTTCGGCGTGCTTGCAATGTGGCTGAAAGTTAAATAAACAGGAAAATATATCGCGCAACAAAAAATTGTAACAAAGCAAGATACAGCGACAAAAAAGCCTCCCATCGGGCAAACTGATTTTGTTCAGTGTGCTCCAACGGGAGGCTTTTAATTATTATTTGATTTTAGAATTTAAACGGCGATTATTCAAATACTCGTTCAAGGCGGGGATTGACCATAAGGGGCGAAATATCGACACTTGCAGTATCGCCGACCTTAACTCCGCCGCCGGTGACATCGACAGCGCAGTGGCTCAAGCCGATTTCGCCGATAACATGATACATTCTGCCGTTGATTTTGACATACATTTGCTGTTTTTTTAAAAAGCGTTTAAACACACTTAATACATAACGGAAATCGTAAAATTCCTTTTCTTTTGTAAGTCCGAAGCCGTCATAGTGACCGATTGGGACGATGGCAACCTCTGTTTCGTGCTTAGTTTTATACAATCCGTTATATCCGATTGAATATCCCTTGGGAACGGTTTTTGTTTCGACAACCTCTGCCTGAAGCGAGCCGAGGCGGTGCAGACCGCTTTTACTACGCGTGATAACCCTTCCGGTGAAAGCCGAACCGATTCTGACAGTATCGAGTGAAACATTGTCGACATTCAAAAGTGCCGGTGAATTTGCGCAGTGAAGAATACCGACATCGCCGACCTCTTTTTGAATTTGAGCCATAGTATCCTTAAACATTACAAGCTGTGCCTTTGTAAGCTCCTTATTGCGAAACGCCGACGAGAAATGAGTATAAGCGCCGATAAATTTCAAATTCGGGAGCGAATAACATTTAACGGCGTCAGCAACCTGCGACGGCATAAAACCATATCTGCCCATACCGGTATCAATTTTTAGATGGCATTTTGTGACAACTCCGAGCTCCTCGGAAACGGCATTCATCACCTGTGCGGCGCGCAGTGAGCCAATTGTGGCAATCGCACCGTTTTTGGCAACAATTTCAGCCTCGTTTTCAAGGCAGGTAGAGCGCATAACGAGGATATCCTCATCGAGCAAAATTTCCTTAAGCTCCGGAATATCCGTAACCTCGGTAACGGCAAAGGTTTTAATACCGTGCTGAAGAAGAACGGAGGTAAGCTCCTTTATTCCGAATCCGTAGCCGTTGCCCTTGACAACGCCGATGAGCGGCACGCCTGCTTTTTTCTTGATTATCTCGATATTTTCATCGAGGTCTTTTCTATTTATAACATATCTGCTCATTATCTGATTTTTTTCAATACCTTTAACGCAAAATTATACAAATTATAAACCGGTTTATTGATTACATAGTCAAACTCGCCGACAAACTCTCTCATTTCGCCGCCGAAGCCGTGCTTAAATCTCCACAAGCCGTAGTGTGAATTTTCGGGATTTTGGCAGTCGCCGCTGATTCCGCCGAAGTCGTATGTTTTTGAGCCGCATTCAAGACCCCACTTAATCATCTCCCACTGGAGAGCATAGTTTGGGTAAACATTGCGGTGGGCGTTTGACGAGGCGCCGTATTGATATTTCATAACATTTTGACCCCATTTAATGGCGATTGTGCCGGCAATAGCCTTGCCCTCGTAATAAGCCATATAGAGCCTTGCATCATCTGTCATACAGTCGAGGATTTTTTCAAAATACCATTTGGGTCTTGTTGAAAAATTATCTCTCTCCCCTGTTTCGCCCATAATCCTAACGAAATCGTCAAGAGCCTCTTTGCCGCAGATTTTAACTTCTACACCCTTGCGGTATGATTTGCGAATTCTGTTTCTGTAATCGCTTTTAAAGGTGAGCATAAGCTCGTCCTCGTTCATACCGTTATAATCAAAACAATAAACGAAGCGCGGCTGAACATTTTCAAAATCCATGCAACCGGGATTAAGCTCAACAAAACCCTTGTCGAGCAAATGCTGTTTGTATGCAGTATTTGAAATGAGTATTTCGGGGTCGATTTTGATGCAATAAGCCTTGTACTCCTTGCCGATTTGCTTTAATGCATCAAAAAGTTTGTCGAATGTGTCAAAATCGTTTTCGTCTGCGGTAAAGCCGCGGCAAACGTACATAAGCGAATTTTTTATAACAGGGATTGAACGGATAAGAGCAGCCGCCGCGCCCTTGATTTCACCGTCCTCTTTAAGCATTACAGCCTCCCATTTCCAGGCGGACTTAACTTTTGCCCACTTGGAAGAATGCTGAAAAAGTCCCTTTGGATGTGATTTTATAAAGTTTTCATATTCTTGAAGATTGCTTTCGTTAACTCTTTCAATCATTACAATATCCCCTAAAGTTCGGAATTTCGGCAATTCCATATTATTGTTGGTATTATATCACAATTTATTTACTGCCGCAATATTAAAACGAGAAAGTATTAAATAAACGCAATATCGGTTGACTTTTGGGCAATTTTACTATATTATTAAACTGTAAATTTATGTAAAGCAAAGGGGTAAAATTATGGCTTACAAATACATTTGGGAGGACCCGCGTACCTTCAAGATAAACAAAGAGGACGGGCACACCTTTTCAATGCCGTTTGACAGCATTGAGCAGGCAATGAGCGGCGAAGAATCGCAATATAAGCAAAGCCTAAACGGTCAATGGAAATTTTATTGGCAACGCGGTATGGAAAACCAGCCGAGCGATTTTCAAAGTCCAAACTTCGACGATTCGAAGTGGGGCGAAATCAAAGTTCCGTCTGTTTGGCAGACGGAGGGATACAGCGTGCCTTATTATTATGCAAGCACATTTCCGAGAGCACTCAGCAGAGTTAAATCGCAAATTCCGAAAATTGACTCGACGATGCAGGAAATCGGATTTTATCGCAGGAGTTTTACTCTGCCGGAAACATGGGACGGCAGAGAAATTTTTCTGACCTTTTCTGCGTGCAAAGCCGCACTTGAAGTTTGGGTAAACGGCGAATATGTCGGCTTTTCAACCGGCTCGATGACTCCGCACGAATTTGATGTTACAAAATATCTCAAATCGGGCGAAAACCTTGTTTGTGCAAAGGTTTACCGCTTTGCGGCAACAAGCTATCTCGAGGATCAGGACATGTGGTGGCTTTGCGGCATTTACAGAGAAGTATTTCTCTATGCCGAGCCGAAAACCTGTCTTCGCGATTTTTATGTAAAAACCGATTTGGACGAAGAATACAAGGACAGCGAACTTTCGCTTGACGGATACATAAAAAACTATAACAGTGAGAAAAAGACCGTAAGATTTCAAGCATCTATTCTTTCTGACACAGGCAAAGAAACGCCTATCGGCGAGGGTGAAACGGAGATTGCACCGGGCGAAACGGCAACAATCAAGCTTTCGCAATTTATCAAAAATCCAAAGAAATGGTCGGCAGAACAACCGAATCTTTACAAACTTGTTATGGCTATCAGCTCGAATCACGAGATTATTGCGGCAAAGACATACAATATAGGTTTTAAGAAGGTTGAAATCAAAGGTGAAAAACTTTTGCTCAACGGAATGGATTTGATGCTTTTCGGCGTCAACAGACACGATTTTGACTATCGCTACGGCTGGGCTGTGCCGAAGGAAAGCTATGAAAGAGATTTCGAGCTTCTTCAAAACGCAAACATCAATGCTATCAGGACATCGCATTACCCCGATGACGAGATTTTTTATGATTACACCGACGAACTCGGATTTTATGTAATGGACGAATGCGACCTTGAGAGCCACGGTGTAAGGCGCAAGGGCGTGCCGGGCAACAATCCGCTTTGGACCGGTGCGGCTGTTGACAAAATGGAGCGAATGGTGCTGCGTGACAGGAACAGACCGAGCATATTTATGTGGTCGCTCGGAAACGAAGCAGGCGACGGCTCAAACTTTGCCGAAATGAAAAAGGCGGCGCTTAAACTTGACGATACAAGGCCGTTCCACTACGAGGGCGACTTTGATTTGACAAAGAGCGATGTTATATCGAGAATGTACCCTGATGCGGAAACGATGAGAAAACTCGGTGAAAAAGAACCTATAACGATTTCGCTTTATGACAACATTGCAAATCAGCTTGCCGCAGACAGCAAGCCGATTGCTGCAGAAATGTATACAAAGCCGGTTTTGCTTTGCGAATATGCGCACAGCATGGAAAACTCGCTCGGCAACTTTGAGGAATACATTGCCGATTTTGAGAAGTATGACAATATGTGCGGCGGCTTTATTTGGGATTGGGTTGACCAAGCGATTGACGAAAAGAGAGTAAACAAGGATTACGACGGTTTCAACCTGCTTTACGGAACCGACTTTGAAAAGGACGAGCCGAGGCATTGGTACAGCCCGATTAACACAACCGCAATGACAGGCAGTAACACATATTTTTGCGCAAACGGACTTATCTCGGCAGACAGAAATCCGCATCCGCAGTATTTCGAGGTTCAACACGGATACAGACCGATTGTGACAACGGCGTTTGACATAACAAAGGGCAGATTTAATGTCCGCTCAAGACTTCGCTTTACAGATGTAAACAAATACAAATGCAAGTGGAAAATCGAGTGCCGCGGTGAGGAAATCGAAAGCGGCGAGCTTGAGAAATTCAGCGTTGCACCGATGCAGGAGGAATACATCGACATTCCTTACGATTACAGCGCACTGCCGCAGGACAAGGAATGCATACTCACAGTTTCATTTGTGACAAAGCGCAAAAACGGATATATTAAATCAAACGCAGAGATTGCGTGGGACCAATTTGTACTTGTTGAGGAAGCAAAGCCGACCATCAAACCAAGCGAAAAACACATTGAATTTGACCAAAAGGGCAGCTGTGTAATTGTAAACGGCGACGGTTTCAGCGTTGTTGTAAACAACGGCGCAATCGAAAGCTTTGTTTCAAACGGCAAGGAGCTTTTGACCGACAAAATCGCTCCAAACTATTTCAGAGCGCTGACCGATAACGATATTGACGCGTTCAACTTTGTTCCGCCGGTTATCAAGCTTCATCCCTATTACAGATGGAAGAATGCGGCAACAAAAGCAAAGGCGCTTAAAACAACCGTTTCAACCGAAAACGGCGCGGTTAAAATCAAATGTGCGCTCAGCATCCCGATGATGAAAAGCGCATACATTTCATACACGGTTTACGGTGACGGAAAAATCGCCGTATATCACAGCGGCATTCCGACTGCAACGCCTATCAGATTCGGCTGCATGTTCGGCGTGAGCAACGAATTTAACAATGTGTCATGGTACGGCAGAGGTCCTGCTCCGTCATACACCGACAGAAAAAAAGGCTATAAAATCGGAAAATACAAAATGCCGTTATCCGAATTTGAATACACATATATGAGGCCACAGGAAAGCAGTACGAGAGCCGATGTAAGAGAATTTGCACTTACAAACAAAAAGAACTGCGGAATAAAAGTTACAGCATATTACGACAAGCCGATTATGTTCTCGGCACTTCCGTACACGCCGCAACAGCTTGACTCATTCCAGCACATGAATGAAGTCGACAGGAGCGGAAATATTTGCGTAACAGTTGACGCAACACAGCAAGGCATCGGCGGCGATATGCCGGGCCAAGCATATGTAAGAGAGCAATACAAGCTCAAATCGGGCGAAAAGCTCAGTGTGTCATTTCTTGTTGAGCCGATTGAATAATCAATGAAGCGAATTTTTACGCACATAGGTTTCAGCACAGCGGTTACACTGCTTGTGATAAACCTACTCCCCGTAAAATCAATCAGCCTAATTATGTTAGGGCTTGCCGTTTTGTCAGCGGCAAGCCTTGTAATTTTTAAAGGCAAGGAAAAAGCGGTATTTGTATGTCTTATATCCGGCGTTTTTGCCTGCGGAGTGTTTCTTTGCACATACAACGCAACGGTTGCGCCGCAACTTTCGCTTGATTCCGCCGAGGCGGACACCGAATTTTATATAACCGACATTGCGAAAATCGACGATGACGGAAATTATGTTTATACCGTCAAAACAACAAAAATAGATTGTGACGGAGCACCGCAAAACATAAAGCTCCGTGTAAAATCCACACGCAAAATCAATGCCGATTATTACGAAACAGTCAAAGGCAAGTTGAAATTTTATTCTATTGCCGACAATGCGTCATCATCATACGGTTATTGGGGAGAAAAGATATTTTTGAGTGCTAAAGGCTCAAAATTTACTGCCACGGGAAACAAAATAAATTCGCCGTGGAAATACACACTTTTACTGCGCGAAGACATAATCAACGCGCTGTATGCACAAATCGGCGGCGATGAGGGTGCGCTTTCTGCCGCATTTTTAACCGGTGAAAACAGCCTGCTGTCTGACAAGGCATACACCGACTTTGTATTTGCCGGCGCAACGCACCTAATGGCTGTCAGCGGCTTGCATCTTACTGTAATAACAGCGGCTTTCGCATGGATTTTAAAAAGAATAAAAGTAAAAGACAAGGCAAGCGCACTCATTTTGGCAATTTGTGTACTCGTCTATATAGGCGTGGCAGGATTTTCCAAATCTGTAATCCGTGCAGGAATAATGCTTCTTGTAATGCTCGGCGGCAGGATTATAAAGAGGCGTTCCGACGCGCTCAACTCGCTTGGATTTGCGGTATTCTTGATATGCCTAAATCCGTTTGCTGTGTATGATTTAAGTGCAATGTTGAGTGTTCTTGCAGTGCTTTCACTGATTACGCTGTATCCGTATTTGATAAAGCTGATTGACAAAGATGCAACAAGCGAGTGTGACGGACTTGTTGTAACCGTTGTTGCAACGCCATTTGCAAAAATAATCTCATCGGCACTTGTGGGCGCAAGCGTAATGGTTTATTCCCTGCCGGTATGCTACGCATTTTTCGGCTACGCAAGCCTATCGGGAATTTTGTGCAATATTGTGCTTGTTCCGCTCGGAAGCTTATCGGTAATTCTGTCGCTCGCAGGGTATTTTTTAATAAAGATAAACATTTTCTCGGGTGCGGCGGTATTCATAATCCGCTGGCTCAATTTTGTCATTTTAAAAATAACGGCGTGGTTTGCATCGTTTGACACGGCAATGCTCAATTTCGGCGAATATTTCGGGCTGATTATTGCCGCAATTCTAATAATTTTTGCAATTCCGTTTATTCTCGGCAGGAAAAGACTAATCAAAACCGCTGCAGTTATCAACACAGCGTTGCTGATAGTTTGCGGATGCGTAAACACACTTTATAATCAAAAGTTGCCGAAAATGTATATCGGAAGCGGTGCGATTGTTTTGAGATGCAAGGACACGACGGTGCTTTTCGGCGTTGACAGCAAGAGTGCATATTCTGCGGCAAACGGATTTTTGAATATGAGCCACGGCGATATTGACATTTTGATTGACTCCGACAGTTGCAAATATGCAAAGAAAATCGCAGACGCATACGGCTGTAACACATACATTACGCCGTCATTTGACGCGAGTCTGCTTGAAGATGGGCAAATCAAGGATATAACCGTTTGCAGTGAATACAAAAACACTCTTGCCAGCGGTGTCAATATAAAGTATAATCTTGATGAAGGAAATTCAGCCGAGTTTGAAATTCAAATCAACGGCATTAAGATTTACAGCGGTCGAAACGACAGTGACTGCGATATAAAAATCACCGACGGCAAAATAACCGACGCCAACGGTGAAATAAACTCCGACACAAGAGTGATATACACATTTTACGGCGAAAACTACAAGGCAAGGGGGATCGGCACATGGCAAAAATAGACGAAGCGGAGCTTAAGGCACAAATTAAAAACAGGCAGTTTTCAAATGTCTATTTTATTTACGGCGAGGAGTCTTATCTTAAAGAGCATTATGTAAACAAGCTCACAAGCGCGGTAGTTGACCCTGCGTTTGCCGATTTTAATTATCACAGATATGACGGCAAGGACATTTCGATTTCAGACATTTTACAGGACGCAGAAACCGTGCCGATGATGGCGGAATATTCTTTTATTCTTGTTCGCGATTATCCGTTTGACAAATCGGTAAACGACTGCAAGGAAATAAAAGAATTTTTGAAAGATGTGCCCGACACCTGCGTGCTTGTATTTTGGTACGACTCACTCGCGGTCGACACAAAAAAGAACGACAAATTCAAGTCGCTTATAACGGCGTTTGCAAAAGCAGGCAGTGTTGCAGAGCTGAACAAGCGCACCGAGGGCGACATTGCAAGGCTGATTGTGGCATCGGCAAAAAAGCGGGGATGCACAATTGACTCTAAAAACGCAAGGTATTTGATTTCCGTTGTAGGCAGTGATTTAAAAACAGTTTTCAACGAAACGGAAAAGCTTTGCTTTTATATCGGCGAGGGCGAAATAAAAAAAGAGCACATTGACGAAATTGCGGTAAAAAGCCTACAGGCACGCGTTTACGATTTATCGAAGTTTATCCTTGCCGGCAACAGCGACGGCGCATACGGCGTTTTAAACGCGCTTTTTGCCAACAAGGAAGAGCCTGTCGGAATACTCGCGGTGCTTTCGTCATGCTATATTGATATGTACCGTGCAAAGTGCGCAAAATCGGCAGGAGAGAGCGAGAGCGACATTGCAAAATATTTCAACTACAAAGGTCGCGAATTTTTGATTTCAAATGCGGCGCGAAATTGCAGAAACATAAGCACCGAGAGTTTGAGGGAGTCGATTGACACACTTTCAAAAACTGACGAAATGCTCAAGTCGACATCGGTTGACGGCAAAATTTTGCTTGAAGAGGCTGTCGCAAAGTTGTTTATGCTGAGGAACGAATGATGAACGAAAGGCTGAAAATCACGCAGGCAATAATCGTTGAGGGAAAGTATGACAAAATCAAGCTTTCAAACATTGTTGACGCGTTTATAATCGAAACGAACGGCTTTGGCGTGTTCAAGGACAAGGAAAAGCTGAAATTCATCAAAAAGCTTGCAAAAGAGCGCGGAATCATCGTTTTGACCGACTCCGACCATGCAGGCTTTATGATAAGAAATTACATTTCGTCGGGAGTGCAGAAAGACAGAATAACGAACGTTTATATCCCCGACATTTTGGGCAAGGAACGCCGCAAGGAGCATGCCTCAAAAGAGGGCAAACTCGGCGTTGAAGGTATGAGCAAGGAGGTTTTGCTCGCCGCTTTTGAAAAAGCAGGCATTGCCTGTGAGGCAACGGCAAATCCCGACCCGTTGACTAATTTCGATTTGTACGAGGCAGGCTTATCCGGCACGCCGAATGCAAAAGAAAGGAAAAAAGCACTGCTCAAAAAGCTTGACCTGCCGGAATTTCTCTCAACCTCCTCCCTCCTCTCCTGCATCAACAATATGATGAGTAAGAATGAGTTTTTTGAGATTGTAAGCGAGCTTTAAGTAAAACATTTATAAGCAACATAAAAAATCGTGCAAGCATAACTTGCACGATTTTTATTATAGTCGAGATTTAAAGATCCGGCAATTCAATCGGGTCTCTCTTGCCTTCATCATATCCCGAAGTTGTTACAACATCTTGTGAGTTGAAAATTTCGACATTAGACTGTGGCTTGATATATTTTTCTTTCACAGCGTAATCTCCTTTCATTATTTATTCCGTTTTGAATAAGCAAACGAAAATCAGTGATAAAATTCGCTCGCGTTATTATTGCTTATGAGCCGTATGCTTTTGCGGCATTGCCGTAGCGCATCATAGCCGTAGTAAGTTTGTCGAGATTTGTATCGGCATAATTATCATGAACAAGTTTGGCATATGATTCAATGGTAAAAAGCATTGTGTTACTGCACTGAACGCCGTTATCGTATATTGTAAAGTACAAATTTTCGCTCATTTCGTTTGCAAAAATTTCGTCGCAATAGACATAGTAGGTATTGTCGGAATCCTTGACAAAGTCATTCTGCGAATACTTGAATTTAGCATTTCCGCAAGTGATAACAACTGTTTTGTTTTTAATATCGGTTGCGGAGAACTTAGCCTTGACGGTAACGGAATTATTCAACTGTAAGCCACAGGTCATCCAGCTTGCGGTCGGCGAATCTATCGTTTTGTAATTATAATCTCTGACATTATTGAAACTTGATTCACTCGTTGCCCATTTTCTCTGCTCGTCGGTGATTTTTGCATTTGCGAGGTTGTCGGTTTGATAGCCGATATAATTTTGTGCAGCTGCACCGTAATCAAGCAAATTTACAAGCAGCGTGCGCAGTTTTGCATTGCTATCGGAATTGTATCTTTCAAGCATTGTGTAGGCATATTCCGAAACACTCATAGTCTTTGCAGGGCTTGTGTATTCCTTGCCGCAATATTCGCCGTGAAGAACAGCGGATACATTGTCATTCATAAGCTGCGGCGAAATCCCCGTGTATGAATAAATATAATAATCGCCCTGTTCGGTATAAGTATTTGCAATTGTTGTTTTGCCGCCGCATGTAAACGAAACATAAGGATTTCCAAATTCCGATACAGCGGACTTCAAAACCTTGAAATTCATCGTTATACTGCTTTGAAGCGAAAGCGAAACGGTTTTAATCACAAAATTTTCTGTAAGTGAGATAGCCGAAAGAAGCTTCGTAGCAGCATTGTCAATATCATCTTGATAATGATAATCGTGATAAGCGGATGAATATGTGTTGTAAAGCGTTTCGACATCCTCAATCATTGACGAATATTGAGCCTTGGAGTCAATCATATTTTTTGCTTTTTCAAGTGCCGATTGAAGTGCAGAACCGTCAAGCTGTGCCAAAGTGGTTTCGTATTCATCGGAGCAATATTTGCAGACATGTGTTATTTTGCCCGGGGCGTCGCAGGTAGGCAAAACAACCGTTTCGTCATAGGAGTGAGCACATTCAAGCGTTGTTGCGACCGTGTTGTTTTCTTTGTTATGATCATCATAACCGGAGGGTAAAACCGTAACTGTGATTTTATCCTTTTTTTCCTGCGGTGTTGGGATATTGATTGTCGCAACCGATGAGGCAAAAGCGTTGACCGAGCAATTAAGCTCACCCAACGATAAAATATCGCCCTTGCTGTTGGACACAGTGAAGTTGAATTTATTGACATTTACGGAGCTGTTATTTTGAATTTCACATTTTAAATCAATTGAGTCTGAGTTTAACTGTGAATTGTCAAAATCGACATAGTTTAACTGCGTGTCTACAGACTCGGTTTTTCCATCGACAAGGAGTGTTGACTGCTCATAATCTGTTGATGATGACAAATCAATATTGTTATACGCAACATACGGTGTGCCGTCAGATAATACTACAGGCGAATAATTTCTGATAAACGCATGGCTTTGAGAATATTTTTCAAGAGGAGTGCACGTTTCCGATTCGATCTTGCAGTAATACAAATCCTTTGTATAATCCTCATTTACAGCAGTTGTAAAAAGATAAATATTACTTTTTTGACTGTCATAAGCAATTTTAATATCTTGTAAACCGGAGATTTCGGAGTATGTTGTAGAACACCATGTTGAAGGATATTGAAGCTTATGTTTATCTTTCAACACACTGTCATTGTCTATGTAATAAACCCTATTGTCAAAACCGGAAAAATCAATTACGGAATCAACGAGCTTTGTTGAACTGCCCGAGGAATAATAATATAGCGAATTTGCTTCATCACTTTGGACGGAATAGTACAAGCATGTGCCTGCCACATCAAATTTTGTGATAATGTCGGTAGTTGAAACAACAGAGTTAAGCTCGGTTTGTGCACCGGCAGAATCATATTTTGCCAAATATAAAGTGTTATTTCCGCTTTCCTGATAAACATTGTTGTCCGAATTTTCCATCCACGAAACTGAAAATGCGCCGTCACTGCCGTAAACAACAGGATTAAACTCAAAGGCAGTATTGTCGCTTGAATTAATGCAAATCGGGTCGCTGAACTCGCCGCTTGAGGCGGTGAATGTTGTTTCGTATAAATTATAGTATTTTATCATTTCCGACATATCGGCAGCGTCATCAAACACCTTTGACGCCCTTTGCCAAACTATATACGCTCTTTCGCCGTCGGAATAAACACTCGGCATATCGTTGTTTGTTCCGTCCTCAAAAAGTGTTTGAGGTGTCGACCATGATGCGCCGTTGTAATAAGAATAATACAGCGAGGCTTTATTGGCATCGCTCTTTTCGCCGTTGTCATCTATCCAAACCAAAAGAGCCGTATCATCATTAAAGCTGACAAGTGAGGGCTGACTCAGCGGATAGGCATTTGTTTTTTCAAATTTGGACAGTGAGCCGTTATCAGCCGATTGAGCGGCGATTTTCGACCTTGATTTTCTGGCTGACGAATCGGATTTTTTAAGATAATCTCTGTTGATATATTTAGCCGAATCAATCAGGCTGTCATATCCGCTTTTGTTGAGCACCGTGACACCTTTGGTAAGGGCAAAAGATTTGGCACGAGCAGATGCATCTGCGCCGAAATTCGGATAAAGTTCCACCTTGGCAAAGGAACGCTCACCTGAAATTTTTTCAATCTTTTTGCCCAAAACATAGCCGCCCCATTTAACGCCGAGGTCGAGATAAGCCTTGAACGGAGTTTCTGCGGCAGTGGAAATATTTGCGCCGAGCGTGCCGTAACCGACAATTTCGGCATATGTATTTCGTGTGCCGATGCCGCCGCCCACACTCAATGAAATTGACGGGTCAACGCTTATTGCAGGATTAATTTTGTTGTTTTCGTTTTTAAAATAAAGTTTGCCCTTTGCTCCGAGACCTATGCCGAGTGTTGCATAAGCAGGTCCGGTATAATGACGAAATGAGCCGGAGGCATTAAACTCTGCCATCATGCCGCCGTCGGAATATTCAAGACCGCCGTTTACTTTTTTAAACTCGAGAAAGCCTGTAAATGTGGCATCGACTCCGACAACAAGATTGCACCCGACCTTTTTGAGTTTCCCTCGCATGGCGGAATATTTGTTCCACAATCGCGTTGTGTCAACCTTTTTGCCGGTCAGCTCTTGATACATGCTTTTTACTTCGCGATACGAGTCCGACCAATAACCGCTGTTCATCGACCCGTCTATATTTGCGGATGCTTTTTGATCATATCCCAAAAGGACTTGAACGGTATTATTTTTTTGATCGTCAATAATTTTGAAATCGCCGATGCTCATTTTGATACCGGCTTCCAATTTGACGAGCGGTATTTTATGACCTGCAATATCAATAGTCGCGCCGTTTATCGCATACGGACCCAAATCAATATTGCCGAGCATGTTTTCGATTGTTTTGTTATAATCGTTATAATTTTCAGTATTCAAATAAAAAGCAGGGCGAATTCCAAATTGTCCATTATATACACTAATGTTATGAGATCCAAAACAACTTCCACCAACCCGACACGTAATAGTTTGATTTTCAAATGAAGCCCCCTCATTTCTCGGAACACCTAGATACGATTCCCAAACTTTATCAGGCGATAAGTTACTATTTTTATAAGTACTATTATTAACAGCGGCTTCTGTTGGATAAGTATTCAATATATAATCTTTACCTAAATTCTTACATGAAGCATCAATTTGTTCCGGACCGAGAAGAAAAAATTTATCAGTTACATTTTGATAATAATATTTACTATAATCAACAGAAGTATTTGATGTATTTATACTATAAACAAGTTCAGCGTTACCACCATCACAGTAGCCATTTCTTCCGTAATGATCATAATCATTAAGATATGCACGTTGTGTTACTGTTTTAATACACGTAAAATCTACGGACGAAAACCCTGTTAAAAAGCCCGATTCTGTGTCATACGGATTATAACCTTGATAAACATTGTCTTTGTTTGGAGGACAATGAGTATATTTAACTTCACCGGATGTATTTAACCACTGTCTAATGCTCGAATCACTCCAACAATTAGAACCATGACTTTTTCTAATATATCCCCAATCATCCTTGTGATATTCTTCATCATTACCGGCTGCGTCAAACGCTTTAAAGCACAATATTTTATCGCTCAACATAAGCGGACCGTTTTCATCAATAGCAACACAGCGCCATTTAATCGGAGCGCCGTAATATGTGCCGAGTGTGATATAATCACCGACGGCAATTGATGAATTTTCGCTCGCCTCTGCGCTGAAATTCAAGCCGAAAATGCATGATACAGCCATAATCAAAGACAGCATAAAGCTGAATACTCTTTTCATAAATAATCTCCTTTATTACAAATTACAGAAAAAGTATAGCGGAATATCCGCTAAATGTCAATAGCGGAATATCCGCTATAATATACTAATACCATACTGAAAAAATCGGGGTGGTACAAATGTATAAAAGGATTTATGAATTGAGAGAGGACAATGATTTAAAGCAACGCGAGATTGCAAAAATCCTGAACTGCTCACAACGCGTTTACAGCAATTACGAGCGCGGCGACCTTGACATTCCGACAGAGATATTGATTAAACTTGCAAAATATTATGATGTGAGCACCGATTATATTTTGGGAATAAGCGACAAGATGAAGCCGAACAAATAAAGACAGACAGAAAAAAGCCGCACGCAAAAGCGTGCGGCTTTAGATTTGTATATTTGTATTAATGCATTAAATTAATACATTCCGCCTTGTGATGCGGCTGCCATTGCGGCTGCTTGTGCGGCATCTGCCTGTGGGTCTTTAATATCTGTTACAAGTGATTCGGTTGTGAGAACCATTGCGGCAACAGATGCGGCATTTTGGAGAGCCGAACGAGTAACCTTTGCCGGGTCAACAATGCCTGCCTTAATCATATCGACATACTCGTTTGTAGCGAAGTTAAGACCGTAGCCGTCCTCGCTGTTCTTGATTTTGTCAACGATAACAGAGCCTTCGAGACCTGCATTTGCTGCGATTTGGCGAACAGGCTCCTCAAGTGCTTTAAGAACGATTTTAACACCGGTCTTGAAATCGGCATCCTCTGTGTCAAGGAGCTTTTCAACCTCGGGAATAGCGTTGATAAGAGCAACGCCGCCGCCTGCAACTATGCCCTCCTCTACTGCTGCCTTTGTGGCTGCGAGAGCATCCTCGATGCGGAGTTTCTTTTCTTTCATTTCTGTTTCGGTTGCGGCACCGACTTTAACAACTGCTACGCCGCCTGCCATTTTGGCAAGTCTTTCGTGGAGCTTTTCTCTGTCGAAATCTGATGTTGAAGCCTCGATAGCAGACTTGATTTGACCTACACGAGCCTTGATAGCGTCGCTGTCGCCTGCGCCGTCAACGATGATTGTATTTTCCTTTGTAACCTTAACCTGGCGAGCCTGGCCGAGCATATCCATTGTTGTGTCTTTAAGCTCGAGTCCGAGGTCGGAAGTGATAACCTGACCGCCGGTAAGTGTTGCGATGTCCTGAAGCATATCCTTTCTTCTGTCGCCGAAGCCCGGAGCTTTCACGCAAACGCATGTGAATGTGCCGCGAAGTTTATTGAGGAGGATTGTTTGAAGAGCCTCGCCCTCAACATCCTCTGCAACGATAACAAGCTTTTTGCCTGCTTTGAGAACAGACTCAAGAAGAGGAAGAATATCCTGAACGGTGCTGATTTTCTTATCTGTGATAAGGAGCATTGCGTCGTCGATAACAGCTTCCATTTTGTCTGTATCGGTTACCATATAAGGTGAGATATAGCCGCGGTCAAACTGCATGCCCTCTACAACCTCACAAGTTGTGTCGGCTGTTTTTGACTCCTCGATCGTGATAACGCCGTCGGCAGAAACTTTTTCCATAGCCTCGGCAATAAGTTTGCCGACATACTCATCTGCCGCAGAAACAGTTGCTACACGGGCAATATCGTCATTGTCCTTAACTGCAACGGAATTTGCCTTAACAGACTTAACTGCAACATCAACTGCGCTCTTGATACCGTTTTTAACCGTCATCGGATTTGCGCCTGCGGCAACATTCTTCATACCCTCGCGAACGAGTGCCTGTGCAAGAAGTGTTGCTGTTGTAGTGCCGTCGCCTGCGTCATCGTTTGTCTTTGACGAAACTTCTTTAACAAGCTGAGCGCCCATATTCTCGAAAGAATCCTCAAGCTCAATTTCCTTTGCGATTGTTACACCGTCGTTAGTGATGAGCGGTGAGCCGTATTTTTTGTCGAGAACAACATTTCTGCCCTTTGGACCTAATGTAATTTTAACTGTGTTTGCAAGCTTATCAATACCTGCCTGAAGCGCTTTTCTTGCGTCTTCGCCGTAAATAATATCCTTAGCCATTATAAATCACCTCAAAATTATTCTACTACTGCGAGAATATCCTTAACCTCGCTGATTGTGTATTCGGTGCCGTCAAGTTTAACCTGAGTACCCGAGTATTTGCTGATAATAACCTTATCACCGACAGAAACAGTCATAGGATGCTCGTCTGTGCCGGGTCCTACTGCTACTACTTCTGACATTTCGGGTTTTTCCTGTGCGGAAGCCGCAAGGATGATTCCTGATTGTGTTGTTTCCTCTGCCTCGACAGATTTTAATAAAACTCTGTCTGCAAGTGGTTTGATTGTCATTGTATGTCACCTCTGAATTAATTTTCTGTTTGTTAGCACTCTCTTATCTCGAGTGCTAACTATATTTTAGCATCTTTTTTTCATTTGTCAATAGCGTTTACAAATATTTCACAAAATATAGATAAAAAATGCCATTACATACATTTTATATGCAATGACATTTGAAATTATTTAAAATACATATAATATTGGCATTTTATCATGCCGTTGTAAAGTTTGCGGCGCTTGTCAGCCTTTCTGCCGAAGCATTTTTCAAACTCCTCGTCGGGTGAAATGATGCCATAGCTCCAACCGTGCTTTGCAACGAATTTGTCGCCCATAATGCGATAAATCTTTTCTGCCTCGCGGACATCAAGCATACGCTCGCCGTACGGCGGATTTGTGATAAGCGTGCCTCGCTCGGTAGTCGGGTCGAAATTTTTAATATCTGCAACCGAAGCACGGATAAACTTGTCGACTCCGATATTTTTGGCATTTTTAAGCGTAAGTTCAATTGCTTTGGGGTCAATATCGGTGCCGAACGCCACAAAGTCTGTATCAGTTTTGATAAGGTCGCGGCATCTCTCGCGCTCGCTCATCCAAACGCTTTCGGGAATGAAGCCCCATCTGTCGACATCAAAATTTCGATTGATTCCCGGGGCGATATTGTTTGCAAGCAACGCGCCCTCAATCAACACCGTACCGCTTCCGCAACAGGGGTCATACATAGTGTGGTAGTGGCGAAGCCTTGAAAGACTGCACATAGCAGCGGCAAGCGTTTCGCGAATCGGAGCATCGTTGCCGACCGGGCGGTATCCCCTTTTGTGCAAGCCTTTGCCCGAGGTGTCGAGCATAATTGTGACCTCGTCTTTCATAATGGAAAACTGCACCTGATGAATGGGTCCGCTCTCCTCAAACCAAGAGATATTGTAATCCTCCTTAAGGCTTTCGACAATCGCTTTTTTGATGATGCTTTGGCAATCGGGAACGGAGTGCAAAACAGACGCAATTGAATAGCCCTTGACCGGGAAAGTGTCGGTACTGCCGATGAACTCTGCCCAAGGAAGAGTTTTGACACGCTCAAAAAGGTCGTCAAAAGTATAAGCCCTGAAAGTATCGACAACAATCAAAATTCTTTCGCTGAAGCGTGACCAGATATTTGCACGGGCAAGTATTGTCTCGTCGCCCTCAAAAAACACTCTGCCGTTTTGCGCGCTGACATTTTCGGCATTCATATTGCGAAGCTCGTCCGCAACAAGACCCTCAACGCCGAGCAGGCATGTTGCAACCATTTGCATATTCATAAACTAAAAATCCTTTTCAAAAAATAAGAGTTGCCGTGCGGCAACTCATAACACTCAAAATTTATTTGCTTGAGGAAATATCGTAATAAACGGTTTCTCCCTCTTTAGCATAGCCTTTTTCGCGTGCCTTTTGCTCAATATAATCATCCTTATTATCGGAGTTGACGATTGCCTTAATTTCGTCATTCTCCTTAATCTGTTGTTGATATTGAGCGTCGCACTCGGCGGCTTTTGCATTAAGGCGGCTTATATCGGCTGTGTTGTTAAGAAATGCGATTGAGCAATAAACAATTAAAGCGACAAACGCAAATGTGCCGACTGCTTTTATGATAGTTTTTTTATCAAGCTGCTTTTTAAATAACTTTTTCATAATGCACTGCCTTTCTGCAAGATATATACATTATAATATAGTTATTTATATAAATGCAATAGTTTTTTGAAACTTTTTTTACCGATTTTTAATTTTTTTGCACTGTTTTTAACCGAATTGTTGATATTTTTGGCAAGAGCGCACAATCTATTGCCGAAAAACTTATGCAAGGTGTAATAATAAGTCAAAAATGCGGCAAGATTGACGGCAAAATAATACCAGCGAATTTCGCCGTTATTATAGGCAAGCAAAAAAACGAAAAAAGCAACGCCGAAGACGCACATCATCAAAAAATCCAAAACAAATTTTATGCCGAAAAGCGCATTTAAAAACTCCGTCAAATCGAACAACGCACCGAATGCAAAGCCTAGAAGTGCAAAGGCAACTAATCCCGAGGCTATGAAAACACCCTCTTAAAAAATCCCTTTTGCGGTGAATTTTCGTTATAAATCAAGGCGACAATGCGGCCGGAAACCTTTAAAACGCCGCTTTCAAGCTCGAGCGTTTCCATATGAAGATTCGAGCCTTTAATAATCAGCGTACCCCAATCGCAACGCGCTGTGATTTCGTCCGAATTAAAGGCAGGGACATCGCTGACGCCGGTTATATCGAGTTTTTCTCTGTTTTGGAGCGACAAAGTGTGTTGTTTTTTTGAAACAGTATCATTCATAATAAAATCCCTCTGTATAGGTTATGACCGAACAGAGGGATTTATAACTTTATTGTTTTGTATTTTTTAGATTGTCTACAAGCTCTTCAATCTCGCCTTTAAGGCTTTGCAAAACCTGAATGTTTTTGCCAAGCTCGCGATTTGCCTCATTAAGCTGTGTTTCAAGGTTTGAATTGATAATAACAAGGCGCTGACACTCAAATTCCGACTCGGAGAGTGCGGCTTTGAGGCGGGCATTTTCTTTTTTGAGTTTTTCAATCTCTTGCTGAATTTCGTTGTTTTTTTGAATAATCGGCATATATTCACCTTTACATTTAGAAAAACCGCGAGGCTGCAATAATGCAGCCTCTGTGAAATTTAGAACAATTATGAATCGATATCGGTATCAATCTCGAAGAAATATTTACCGAACGAGTTTGTTTTTGAGGTGTATTTTGAATCAATCTTGTCGGAAGCGGACTTACTGTCCTCCCCTGCCATAGCCTGCTGTGCATTATACTTCCAAGTAGGCATATCGTTTTTCTTTTCAAAATACATTACATGGTAGCCGAATTTTGTTTTAACAATTTCGACATCGCCTGCTTTTCTTGCAGAGTCGAAGCACCATGCGTCAAATGTTGAAACCATTTGGTTTGGAGTGACATTTTCGTAAACGCCACCCTTGCTTGCATTGTTGTCCTCGCTGTATTTTTTAGCAAGTTCGCCGAAAGAAGCGGCAGTCTTTTTGCCTTTTTGATATTCCTTAAGGATAGTTTGTGCCTGCTTGTATGCAGCTTTCCACTGATCGGCTGTAGCCTCGGTTGCATCCTTTTTTGACGATGAAGAATCGTCACTGTCCTTTTCGGTATAATAAGGAGTTACGAGAATGTGACGAATATTTACTGTGTTTGTTGTAGGATAGTGAGCCGGCTTGATGATATAAACAACAGAGGTAATATCCTGATTTGTGTTTATGTCGCCTGCTTTTCTGTCGCTTGAATAGAGCCAATCAAGGTTTGAATAAGTTTTGTTTCCATCCTTATCCTTTTCGGAATCGGCAGAAGCGATAGCAGCGCTCAAGCCCTTGAGTGTAGAGCGTGTCATATCATAATATGTTGTTTCGACAGCATCTTTGTTTGCTGTTTTATCCCAATCGGATGATGAATATTTTGATGCAAGCTCTGCAAAGTTTGAACCGTCAGCTTTTAATGCCTTTTTGAATTTTTTGGCATCGTCGGCAGATGAGCACTCAAAATATTTTACATCGACAGCCAAAAGGTCGGACTTATGCTCTTTCTTATATGTATTATACACATCCTCGGAATATCCCTTTTCGGCATACTCGTCGGTCAAGCCGTTTTTGTAGTTATCTGAAATGTAAGCAATTGTCATTTCTCTTTTAACGAGAGCTGAATCAACGCCCTTACCCATTGCAGCCTTTAGATAGCCGTCAAGAGCATAACCTGCCTCTTTAGCCGATGACTCGTATTTATCAAGGGTTTCCTGAAGCTCTTTCTTTTGGTCATCTGTGATTGAAGGCTCTTTACCGTTGTTTGCTTTAACAGCCTCGTAGTAATATGAGTAGGTTGATTTTATATTATCCTTAACCTCGTCGTCGATATACTGTGCCCAAGTAACGGTTTTGCCGTCGTCGTTAGTGGTTGTTTGCTTTGAAAGCTTTTTTTCAAAATCAACATCAAGTTTCATTGACGAAAGGTCAAGACCGTACTGTGCGCTGTACTGTGAATATGTTGATTTCTTTTGGCGAAGATTATTGTATTCAACAGCAAAATAATAGTTGTATGTGCTGACTTTGATATTGTGTGAATTGCCGTCGCCGTCTGTGATGGTATAAGCGGTGAGAGTATCCTGCGGCACTCCGAAATAGCTGAGCAAGCCGTGACGAGCGGCACCTGTTACTATGTAAACGCAGAGAAGAACAGCAATAAGAACGATTGCAATAACCGATTTGATGATATTTTTGTTTTTCTTTGACATCGGGATTGTCATTCCGTCTTTGCTTGTGTAAATGCCCTCGCGCTGAGCAATCAATTCGTCGCGCTGTTTACGAAGCTTGTTTTTAGCCTTTTGGTCGGGCTGATTTTTAATATCCTCTCTGAGCTTGTCAATTTGGTCTGAAAGCTCATCGATTTTGTCATCAGCCTTTTTTTGCTTTGCCTCTAACTTGGCAAGCTTTTTTGCCTCCTTGGGGGATACTTCGGTATCCTTATCCTCAAGATTTTCTTCAAGAATTTCTTTTTCGTTATCTTTAGCCATCTTATTCATCCTTTTTAATGGTTTTTAAACTGTTTAATATTTTACACTACTTTTGTAAATATTACAAGTATTATTTTAATAGTGTTAATATTGAACAAAACAAGGCGTGTCATTTTGTTTAATTTGCCTTATTGTTTGTAGTTGATTGCGTTGCGGCAGTTGTTGATTCCGGCTTAGCGGTTTGAGTATTATTCATACCGTTTTGATAGTTAATCGTTTTTGCGCCGTCAACGAGAGTGTTCATTTTTGAGGTGACTTTTTCGTTATTCAAGGCATCCGCACAAATGAATTGATATTCCTTTTGCGAGCCGATAAAATAAATCAAGTGATATCCGGTATAGGAATTTTTGACATAAACTTTTGCGACATCGCCTTTTTTGCGTGATGAATCTGTCACCCATTCGTCAAACTCGGCAGGATATTCACCCTTTTTGATACCGCCCAAAAGTCCGCCGAAAACGCCGTATGAGCCGGACGAAATTGTTTTTTCATCGTCGGAATTTTCGTCTGCCAAAATTGCGAACGAAAGCTCGTTTTTATCGGTTGACTCAAATTGAGAAAGAACGGAATCGGCACGCTTTTCTGCAGCGTTAATCGCTTTTTTTGTGACGGTATTCGAGTCGCTTTTGCTCTCTGCTTTGAAGAGCATATGGCGAACGGAATAGACTGTATCGTTCAAAACTTCAGCCTTGCCCGTTTTCAAAATAACGAACACGACAGAATTATCTTTATCGACAAAATACTTGCACGAGCCGACTTCGGTATCGCTTGAAAACAGCCAATTTATACCGTCAGACACGAGTGTTTTATCTGTCTTTTTAAGTGAGGTATCGGCAGAATTGACGATATACCGCTCGGCATCCTTTTCTGTTTTAAAATAGCCCGACGAAACATAGTTTTTAATGCTTTTGGAGCACACATCGGGGATAAGAGATTTAAGCTTTGACTTTTTTTCATCGAGTGATTTTTGAGAATTGATTTTTTCAACACACTTTTGAGCCGAATTTTCTGCATCGGTCGAATCACTTTCAAAACCTATTTGAATATAGCTTAAATCAACACCGGTACATTCGTCCTTGTGGCTTGAAAAATATTTTTCAATCTCGTCATCGGTTGACGAAGTGCCTATAACAAGGCGTTCGTAATAAGCCTCGGCTAAATAATTTTGCTTATAAACCTCATTCAAAACGGAATAGGTGCAACCCTCACCATAATTGTTTTGAATATATGTTGAGAGGTCAACGCCCTCCTTCTCTGCCGCGGATTTAATATCGGCAAGCGTCCGGTCAATAAGTTTTTGCTGTGAATCTGTTATCGTCAGCCCCGATTTTTGAGCCGCCTCATAGAGCGCGACGGTGCGTTTTAGCTGAGTGATTGTGTCCTGCACGAACAAATCAGCCCAAGTAGTTTCGTTGCCCTTTGAATCGGTTGTTTTTTGCTGTGAATAATCCTTTGTCTTATCTATTGTATAATAGCCCTTGTCGGCATAATAGAGATATTGGCTGACAACCTGACTGTAATAACAATTATACATTCCGACGGAAATTTCCGTGTTGCCGATTTTTAGGGCATTTTTGCCGTCATCATTCGTGACAACATCGGCAGTACCCGAATTTGCGGTTGCTTTTTTGCCGTTGTCGGAATTTGAACTTGAAACGGCAAAGGCGATTATCGCCGCAAGCACGGCAACGACAATGACAACGCCGATAATAAATTTCGGCATTTTATAAAACGGTTTAGGCTTAATATCAGCTTTTTCGCCAACTATATCCTGTGCTACAATATCATCGCCGTCATCAACGCTCACCTGCTGTATTTCGAGATCGGGTGAGGTGTTGTTGTTTTCCTGCATATAACCATCCTTTCGGGAAGTTATTTGGTTGTGCTTTCTGATTTTGATTTGGTTGCTGCCTCGGTTGTGCTTTGAGCCTCGGTTTTGTTTTGTTTTGCCGTTGTGGACTCGGTAGAGCTTGATGAATCGTCTGATGACGACTTTTCAGGCTTTGCAACCTTTGTCTTTTTCATAATACGGTCGTATTTAACAAGTGTTTTGCTCTTGATAGAATCGTCGATAATTGTTTTTTGCTTATCCTGAACAATCGCTTTTTGGCAAATATATTTCCACTCCGGCATTTTACCCTTGTAGTAAATGAGGTGATAACCGGTGTAATAATCGTTTACATAAACCTCGCCGACATCGCCTGCTTTTCTTGATTTATCGGTTACCCATTTATCAAAAGGACCTGTTGACGAACCTGCCTTGAAGCCCTCGTAAATTCCGCCGAAAAGGCCGTTTTGACCGCTCGATGTTGTAGAAGTGTCGCTTGAATAATCCTCAGCAAGGAGAGCAAACGAAACCTCGGACTTGTCGCCCGAATTATACATTTTAAGCACCTTATCTGCGGTTTGTTTAGCGGTTTTAATATCAGCATCTGAAATTTTGCCTGTTGACGAATTACCGTTTTGAGCCTGAATGAGGATATGTCTTACGCTGAAAACCTCGTCCTCCATCAGCTTTTCATTTGAAGTTTTGAGGAGAACATATGCAAATGAATTTTCCGTGTCAACGAACACCTTGCTGTCGCCAATCTTTGTATCCTCGCTGAAAAGCCAATTCTTTGCATCGTTGATAAGTGTCGTGTCGCTTCTTGTGGCTGTTCTGTCGCTTGCACTTACGAGATAATCGGTTGCGTCAGCTATACTGTCAAAATAGCCGGAGGTGAAATAGCTCTTTGCCTCTGCCTTCATAACCTCTTTTACGAGTGAGTGAACACGGTTTGTTTTTGCCTTCAAATCCTTTTCCGAAGCAATTTTGTGCTGGCACTCCTTGGCAAGCTTTTGAGCCTCGGCCTTTGTTCTTACCTCACCGGACGAGTAGTTGCTTTTATCGTCGTTAGTGTAAGAAACCGAAACATATGAAAAGCCGGTATTGTAGCAATTATTCTTACCGCTTTTCTTGAAATAAGCATTGATTTCATCATCGGTTGCGGTTGTGTTTACATATGTTTTGTAATAATAATTCTCGGCAAGATAGCTTTGCTCGTAAACAGATTTGAGTGTTTCATAGCCGCAGTAATCGCCGCAAGTTTGGCTGATATAATCGTCAACGCTGAGGTTACTCTTTTTTGCCGAGTCGGAATAATTCTTAAGCTCGGATTTAATCTCATCCTTTTGGTCGGAGGTGAGTGTCATATTTGCTTTTACAGCATCCTGATAAAGTGAGAGCGTTCTTTGAAGCTGACTGACTGTTTGGTCAACAAACACCTTGTCCCAAGTGGTTTGCTTGCCGTCATCGTCGGTTACGGTTTGCTTTGAATAATCCTTTGTGGTGTCAAGACCGAATGATGAGGCATATGTTGTGTACTGATTGACGATTTGAGTATAATAGAAATTATACATACCGACGGTGACTTCTTCGTCGCCGATTTTCATTACAACATTGCCGGGATTTTTCTTTTCGGAAATATTGGGCTGATTATAATATTGATTGCCGAAGAAGCCGCAAACGGTAGCAACAATAACAAGAAAAATTGCGATTAAAAGGAATTTTGTTGTATTTGCGCTGTCGCGGTCTTTTTTCTTTTTCGGCTCGGCTGATTTTTTGTCTGCCGATTTTTCAACCTTTTTCGGTTTCTCTGCAGGGAGTTCGATTTCAAAATCGCCGCCGTCAATCACACTGCCGCTGACGGTCGGAGCCTCTGCCTCAAACTCCCAATTGTCATTTTGCTCGTAGTTTGAGTCGCTCGCGGCATTATTGACAGTATCCGCCGAGCTGCCTGTATCGGCAGTATCGGTTGCTTTGATTTCATCTTGATTATTTTCAAATTCGTTTGTGTTGTTTTCTTTCATAAGAAGCACTTCCATAATTTTAAATTAATAATATAGCATCCATTATACAATATAAAACAAAATATTGCAACACCGCAAAAGGCGGTTATTGTTTATAAACGGTAAAAAATCAATTAAATTTTTCTAAACAAATCGGTAATAAAATATCAAAAAGGATAAATATACTACTTGCAAAACGATGCAAATTATTGTAGTATAGAGTAGATATGTTATATAAATTATAATCTATGGGGATTTTTATATGAAAGAAAGACTTAAATGGTATGTTAACCGCGCAGATTATCTGCTCGGTAAAGCACGGCTTAAATTTTTTGACAACCCGGCTTGGTATTGGCTTTTGGGAACGGTATTTTTATTTTTCCTTTTGCCGGAATACATAAGCCCGTTTATCCTTTTTGCGGCGTACATTATCTTTAAAAGGCAGTGGACACGCGAGGGCAGGCTCGCCAAAGTCGGAACAGTCGGCAAAGTTGAAATGATATTTATGGCGTATATGCTGATAAGTGTTTTATGGTCGCCGAACAAGCTTGACACACTGGGCTGTGCAGGGCTTTGGTGGGCAGTGATACTGATGCAAATCATGATTTACAACCTTGCAAGAACTAAGGAAAGAATCAAAAAAGTTATCACGGCGTTTGTAGCATCGGCAGCTTTGAACGGCCTTGTAGGGGCAATTCAAATTGGCTCGTATGCACTTTGGATAAACGGCAAGCTAAGTCAATCGGCTGTGCTCACAACACCGTATTATCGCAATCTCGACGCATTTATTTATGACCTCCTTCCGTTTGAAATTTCAACAAATATGTGGAGCTCAAGGGCGAGCGGATTTTTCTCAAACCCGAATTTGCTGGCAACGATGATGGTTGTTGCATTTCCTCTTGCAATATATCTGTTTTTAAACGCAAGCACAAAAAGAACAAGTGTTATTTATTTCTCGGCTATCACTTGCATTGCGGCCGGTATGGCATCGACGCTTACAAGAGCGGGCAGTATAATAATGTTGATTGAGTGGGCAATTTTGTTCGTTATTCATATCAAAAAGAACGGCAAAAAACTTGCTTTGTCCGCAATTCCGACCGGAATATGCACGGTGCTTGCACTGCTCACGAGATACGGCAAAATTACCGTTTTGACGAGTGCAAATATGCAATATTGGCAGAACAATCAAATGCTCAACGGAGTTGAGGCACTTCAATCGTCAGAAGCACATTTCAACATTTGGAGAAACATTATCGACTACATTTCAAACCATATAAATACGCTGATTGTCGGTAACGGTTTCGGAATGGAAGAAACGGGCAAGATTTTGTTCAGTGAATACGGGCTCAACAAACCGCACGCGCACAATTTTGTGCTTGAAATTTGGATGGAGCTTGGCATTGTGGGCTTGATTTTGCTGTTTATTGTAATTGCAATCACAATCGGCAAGCTTCTCGAAATCAACTCAAACAACAAGCTCAAAATAACGCTGACATTTGCGGTTGTGACAAGTTTTGTCGGATTTTTCGTATTCGGCTTGAGCGACTATATTTTCAACTCGCCAAAGCAGATAATAATGATGATGATTGTTATCGGCTTGGTTCAGGCAATGTCATATGTATATGACAAGACGGTAATCAAAACGCCGAAAGATCTTGAGACTGTCGCAAAGCAGGATTTTGACAACATAATACAGCAATAAAAACGATTAAAAAGCCTTGCACAAATCAAATGTGCAAGGCTTTTTTACGGTTTGAAATTATAAAATTTTATACATTTTTGACGCATCTTCTTTGAGCGCATGCTCATTGATTTCTTCAACGCGAAACGAGCGTTCATTGTCACCGAGAGTGAGTTTGATAACATCGCCGACCTTAACATCATATGATGCCCTGGCGGCTTTGCCGTTGACCTCTACCCTGCCGGCGTCGCATGCCTCATTGGCAACAGTGCGACGCTTGATGATGCGCGAAACCTTTAAATATTTGTCAAGTCGCATAAAAACTGCCTTTCGATTGAATGTTATCTGTCGGTTAACAGCCGTTTGCATACAAGTGAAGCTGTTCGATATATTTCATCACCCGAGCGAGAATAAAAAATCGGAGCCATCTTGCGACAGCTCCGGTAAAAGATCAAAGATTACTTATTTACAGCGTCCTTGAGAGCCTTGCCTGCCTTAAATGCAGGAGCCTTTGATGCAGCGATTTCTACGCTTTCGCCTGTACGCGGATTGATGCCTGTACGAGCTGCGCGCTCTTTAACTGCGAATGTACCGAAACCTACGAGAGATACTTTGTCGCCATCTGCAAGTGCTTCTGTAATAGCGTCAACTACTGCTGATACTGCTGCGTCTGCATCTTTCTTTGAAAGTTCTGCCTTTGCAGCAACTGCTGCTACGAGTTCTGTTTTATTCATAAAAAATTCCTCCGTTTGCCGATTATTCGGCTTTATTTATTTTCTTAGCCTCGTCCCATAACTTGTCAAGTTCGTCAATACCGGCTGAATTCATATCAATTCCGCGCTCCCGTGCAAGTTGCTCGACAGTTGAAAATCTTGAAACAAATTTGTCGGTGGCGCCGGTGAGCGCCTCCTCACTGTCAACATCCAAAAAGCGTGCAATATTAACACAGGAGAACAAAACATCGCCGAATTCGTCCTCAATTTCCGATTTGACATTATCGGACACGGCTGTTTTTAACTCATTAATTTCTTCGTAAAGTTTGTCCACTGCACCGCTGACATCATCCCAATCGAAACCGACTTTTGCCGCCTTGTGCTGAACTTTCTGCGCACGCATAAGCGCAGGCAGCTCTCTCGGCACACGGAGCATTGAGTCCGTCTGGGATTTGATGCTTTTTTCGACCTGTTTTGCGCTGTCCCAGCTGTTGAGAGCAGAATCGACATCGTCCGCCTGAGCAGAGCCGAAAACATGTGGGTGTCTGAAAACGAGCTTTTTAACAATATCATTTGCAACATCGTTAAAATCGAAGTTTCCCTTTTCGCTTTCCATCTCGGAATGGAGGGCAACCTGAAGCAAAATATCGCCGAGTTCTTCTTTTAAACCGCCTGTATCCTGCTTATTTATCGCCTCTACAACCTCATAGGTTTCCTCAATGAAATTCTTTTTAATTGAGTCATGAGTTTGGGCACGGTCCCACGGGCAACCGCCGGGGGCACGCAGAACTTTAACGATAGAAACCAAATCCTCAATAGTATATTTGTCTTTAATTTCAAATTCTGCTGACATAACCTATACCCTTAAATAAAATGTCGCTTGCGCGATTAACATAATGTTACTATATTTTGCCCAAAAATGCAAGTATTTAAGCCGTTTTTTTAGGTTTTCGAGTTAAAATTTTATTGTCAAAATTTAGTAATTTTAACGAAAAGCACAATATACAGAACACAGCGGTGGGAATTATCGCCTTGACAATCATACCGGGCAGCGGAGAAAACACATATTTGATATGTGAAATAACATAAATTGAAAGATAATACGAAACGCCGAATGCCAAAAGCGGCTTTAAAATCACTGTTACGAAATCAAATTTTATATTCCTTTGTTTTTTCATAACGGCGCAGTTCATTATCAGCATAACTGTATAACCTGCCGTATCGGACAGAATTGCGCCGGCAAGAACAAGATGGCGGTTCATAACAAGAATTATATTGAGCGCAACGCGAATAACACCTGCGACAACATACGATTTAATTGATTTTTCCGGGCAACCGATAGCCTGCACGGAGAATACAACAGTGCCGACGAGTGAGAAAACGGGCACAACCAAGCCAAACAATTTGACAAGCGGAGAGCACGCCGTGACAAGCTCGGGCGAGGATGACGAGTAGAAAACGGACAGCGCGTCATCGCCGCAAATAATGAGCAAAAGACCGCCGAGCATTGAGGCAAGCGACGAGTATTTATAAATCGAATTAACGAGATATGAAAGGTGGGCGTTATCCTCCTTTTCGCACGCAGCACTTATTGCCGGAACGGAGGCAACACCGAGCGCCATTGTTATGCCGGGAACAAGATTTTTAAAATCGAGTGCGGCATTATAAACACCGTAAAGAAATGTCGAAAGCTCGGAGTCTTGAATATCGGCAACGGAAAGAGTGTCGGAATAAGCTAAGCGAAGCGCATCTTTATCAATCAGGGAAAGAGCCTTTTGGATTGTTGCGGTATCCAAAAACTGAAAAACGCTTTGAACGGCACAACTTATCATAATCGGCATTGCAAAAGATATTAGCTCGCTTTTTGCATACTTCACCTGCGCCTTTTGCGGCTTGATTTTTATTTTATCGTTTATTGCATAATAAACCGCGGTATAAAGCCAGCTTAAAATTGCGCCAATGGTTACGCCGAGCATAGCGGCAGCGGCGGCATACGGATATATAACAGAAAAGGCTTGCCTGTCGCTTAAAACGGCGTTGGAAAAGATTTTGCCGGTTTGGCTGTACTGCGAAAACATATAAAGCACGGAAAGCTTTGCAAACGCAATGCCCAAAATCATTTTTGACACCGCTTCGATAAACTGCGATACGGAGGTGGGCACCATATTTTGAAAGCCCTCATAATATCCGCGGTAGGAGGCGGCGAGACATGAAAAAAACACGCTCGGTGCAAGGGCGACAATTGTATAAACGCTTTTCGGCGCGTCGGCGATAAAAACGGAATAAGGATATGCAACGATGAGCACAACACACATACCGACAAAACCGACAACGCAAAACAGCTTTGACGATGCGAACTTAAGACCAACGATAGCGGTTTTATTTGAATTTGCATTATATTTGCTGACAAGGCGCGAGAGCGCAACAGGCAGACATCCCATAGTGAGCGCATGAACAGGCAAACAAACTGTGTAAGCCGCGGCAAAATATCCCCTGCCGACCGCGCCTATATATGCAGTTAGAGGAATTTTATAGATTGCGCCGATAACCTTAATGCAAATCGAGGTTATAACAAGAAGCAATGCGGAGGAAATATATTTTGACCTATTGTTCACAAAATCACCAAATAAAAAAATAAAGCAACGCATATGCATTGCTTTAAATTTATATTATTGGGTTTTTAAAAATATTACACCGGCAAATTATTCGTCATTCTCCTCGGCATCAATACTGATGTCGGGTGACGGATGCCTTGCGTCGCGGCGAGCTTGACGAACAGCCTCTTTTTCACTGCGGCGAGTTTCACGCTCGTATATTTTTTGGTTTTTTCTTGAAAGGCTGTCAAGGAATTTTTGGCGAAGTTCTTCAACCTCGGCATCAAGATATTCAGTTCTGTTCTTCTGAAGTTGAATTTCCTCCTCTAACGACTTAAGCTCCTCGGGTGAAACCTCATCGCCTTCGACAAGAGCATACTGCAATCTGCCGTAATTTTCGTAAGCCTTGACAAGTTTTGTTTTTGAATCAAGCAATTCAATCTTCTTTTTTGAAATCTCAAGCCTTTCTGCGCTCTTTTTTGCAGCGTCCTCGGCATAGGTTTTGGTTTTAGTTAAAACCTCTTCAAAATTACCTGTTTTTGCACTGTTTAAAACATCATCAAAAATACCCATAATTAACACCTCTTTTATACTTTCATTATATTACAATAAGTACAGTTTTGCAATACTAAAAGTGATTATTTATTATAAAAATCGACTATTTGGAATTTTCTGTCTATTAACACTTGAAAATCGTTGATATATTCATACGGATATTTAAAATTGTATATTCTTTCGATATGCGATGTTTGGGGATTTTTCAGTTTTGTGACCGCTCCTGCACCTGCCGCAAGAACAGTATGCGTTTCATCCATCATAAAAACATTATATAAGCAGTCCTTGTTAGTCTTGCACCAGCCGACATTTTCAAGGTTGCCGAGTGATTTACTTTGACGGTACATATAGTAAGGATAATAACCGCTTTGGGAAAGTTTTTGTGCGGAATAATCAATCATATTGTAGGCGGTGTTGCGCTGTGAGAGGTCGAAATATTCTTTCTCGGTTACGAGATATGCACCGCTTTTGAGGGCGAGATTGTGAACGGTGACGGAATCGGCACCCATATCAACGGCAGTGTCGATGCTGTTTTTAAACGAATCGAGCGTATCGCCGTTGAGCCCTGCTATAAAATCCATATTGATATTTTCAAAGCCGACCTTGCGCGCAAGATTATAGGCGGCGATTGTCTGCTCCGTAGTATGGCGCCTGCCGACATTGGCACGCACCGCATCATTAAATGTTTGGGGATTGATGCTGATTCTGCCGACATTGTGGGCAAAAAGAGTGTTGAGTTTTTGCTCGGTCACGGTATCGGGTCTGCCTGCCTCAACAGTGTACTCACGCAGTGTTGACAAATCAAATGCATTTTCAACCGCAGTGAGGATTTTATCGAGTTGCTCGGCAGAAAGCGTTGTCGGTGTGCCGCCGCCGAAATAGATTGTTTCAAGATGCAAACCGAGTTTAGCGGCGATTTTGCCGTTTTCCGCAATCTCGCGACAAAGCAAGTCGACATAAGGCGAAATAAGGTCCGCCGCATTTGCTATGCTGTGCGAAACAAACGAGCAATACGAGCACCTTGTCGGGCAAAACGGAACTGAAACATAAAGCGAAAAAGAACGCGCCGTCGAAAGCGCAATAATTTTGTTTTCGCTGTGCATAACATTGAGCGCAAGCTGTGCTTTTGACGGCTCCACCCTGTCGGAAATGAATTTTTGATAAGCCGCGCTGTCACCTATTTTTTCGGCTGTGGCGTGCATAAGCCTTGCAGGGCGAACGCCGTAGAGTATTCCCCACGGAACATTGAAACAAGTTACCTCACAAAGAGTATCATAAAGCAAAAGTGACAACGCGTGTGCACCGTCGTCGTCACCGATATTTGAAGATTTTGATATGTATTTGGAATAAACCCTTGCGTTTACTGTTATCTCATCGCCGTTTTTTATTGT
Organism: Oscillospiraceae bacterium; assembly: GCA_003526845.1. GTDB lineage: Bacteria > Bacillota > Clostridia > Oscillospirales > Acutalibacteraceae > Eubacterium_R. The sequence continues at coordinate 38,618 of DPVM01000007.1, read as the reverse complement.
TTCGACAACTATATCATCATCGCCGTCGCAATCGACTTTGATTTTCTCGAGCGCGAAAAACATTGTGGCGATTTTTTGAGTGTGATAGCCGTAATCGTGGTTGATATTTTTTAAAATCATAAGCTACATTTTCATATAAGGATTGTTTTCTCTTTCAAAATTGAGATTTGAAAGTCTGTCGTGTCCGGGCATAACCTTTAAATCGCCGTCGAGAGCGGCAATTTTTTTGAGTGACGCAATAATTTCCTGTGACGAGCCGCCGGGGAAATCAGTTCTTCCGCAGGAGCAGAAAAACAGCGTGTCGCCCGTAAAAATATAATCGCCGACAAGATAGCAAACGCCGCCCTTTGTGTGACCTGGTGTCGAAATAACCTTGAACTCAATATCGTTGAGTTTGACAACATCGCCGTCGGCCACAAGAATATCCGGTTCAACAATATTTTGCTCGCCGCCGCAGAATGCCGCAAGCGACAGTTTTGCAGACGAAAGCATAGGTGCGTCCTCGTGCGAAATTACAACGCGTGCGCCGTATTTTTCCTTGACGCCTTTTACACCGGTAATATGGTCGAAGTGACCGTGTGTGAGAAAAATGTATTTTAAATCGGTCTCGCCGATAAAATCGAGCATTTTTTGTGAGCACTCCGTGCAATCAACAAGCGCGGAACAGTTTGTTTTTTCGTCAACAACCAAATAGCAGTTGTTTTGAATATTGCCGAATGTGGCATTTTTAACAATCATCAGTGAAGCTCCTTGGAATCGAGAATTATTGTAACAGGTCCGTCATTGACAAGCTCAACCTGCATATCGGCGCCGAATCTGCCCGTTTGAACGCTTTTGACACCCGAGTTTTTAAGCTCGGAAACGAAGTATTCATAAAGCGAGTTTGCCTCGTCTGGCGGTGCGGAATTTGTAAAAGACGGTCGCCTGCCGTGCGAGCAATCGGCACAGAGTGTGAACTGTGATATAACGAGAATTTCGCCGCCAATATCAAGGCAGGACAAATTCATTTTGCCGTTTTCATCCTCGAAAATTCTCAAATTCGGAATTTTTTTGACGAGTTTGTCGGCATCCGCTTTTGTATCGCCCTGCCAAACGCCGAGCAAAATCATAAATCCGTTTTCACATTTGCCGACAATTTCGCCGTCTATTTTAACATTTGAATATTTAACTCTTTGAATAACTGCTTTCATAACATCTCCGAAAATTAAAGTTCTGTTCGCTCAATCAAATAAACGCCGTCGATTTTGTTGAGCATTTTTATAATAGACTCAAGATGCTCCTTGCCGTTTACGCTGATTGTCATTGTTGTGAGGCAATTTCCGTCATTAATCGGGCGGGCATTGATTGAGTGAATTTTGACATGAGCACCTGCCATAGTCGTTGTAATATCAAGAACAACGCCGTCACGGTCGATAGCGTAAACATTGAGCGTTGAGCGAGCCTCGACCTTAATGCTGTTGTCCCAATGGGCGTTAATCCAACGCTCCGGCTCGGGTGATGAGGCAATATCAACCGGAACATTTTTGCAGTCGCGACGGTGAATTGTCAAACCGTGCCCGCGAGTGATGAATCCGATGATATTTTCGCCGGGAAGAGGATTGCAGCAGCGCGCCATATTGATAAGGCAATTGTCGATGCCCTCGACAACAACACCGCCCGAGGATTTCGGTTCACGGTTAACCTGCTCAACCTTATTGACAACAGGAGCGGCAGTTTCCTCTTTGATTTTCCAATTTCTGTTATATTCGTCCTTAATACCGGGCATTAGGCGACTGATTTGGACACCGCCGTAGCCGATAGCGGCATAAAAATCCTCCACGCTTGAAAAACGCTGACGCTCGGCAATTTTTTTGACAAACTCGGAGAGTTTGTCGCCGTCGAAACGGAGGTAGTTTCGCTTAAATTCGTGCTCAAGCTGATTTTTACCTTCAAGAATATTTTCGTCGCGGCGTTCTTTTTTAAACCAAGCGCGAATTTTTGCTCTTGCCTCACCAGTGCGCACGATTTTGAGCCAATCCCTCGACGGACCCTTGCCCTGTGCGTTTGATGTGATAATTTCGCAAATTTGACCTGTTTTGATTACAGTGTCGAGCGGAACAATTCTGCCGTCGAGTTTCGCACCGACCATACGGTTGCCGACAGCGGAGTGAATCACATAGGCAAAATCGATAACGGTTGAGCCTTTTGGCAGTGATTTAACATCACCCTTTGGAGTGAAAACAAATATTTCGTCAATGGCAAGGTCGCCCTTGATTGAAGAAACCATTTCCTCCGGGTTGTCGGCACTTTCGCCGCTTTCGAGCACCTGATGAATCCATTGCAATGAGGAATCAAAATTGTCTTTGCCGCCCGTGCCGAGTTTGTATTTCCAGTGTGCGGCGATACCGAATTCAGCCGTTTTATGCATATCCCATGTGCGGATTTGCACCTCAAACGGAACACCGTGATAAAGCAGTGTTGTGTGAAGCGACTGATACATATTGGGCTTCGGTGTTGAAATATAATCCTTAAATCTGCCGGGGAGCGGAGTAAACATATCGTGAACTATGCCGAGCGCATTGTAGCAGTCAATAAGCGTGTCAACGATTATACGAACGGCATAAATATCGTAAATTTCCTCAAAATTTTTGCCCTTGATATAAACCTTGCGGAAAATGCCGTGAACGGATTTTACACGCGAGGTGATTTGAGAATGTGCCATAATCGGCGTGATTTTTGCATTTATCTGTGACTTTATATCCTCGAGGAACTTTTCGCCCTCCTCCTTTTTCATAGAAAGATTGTTTTCAATCTCCTTATAGGCAATCGGGTCAAGATAGCGGATTGCGAGGTCCTCAAGCTCTTCCTTAAAGGCACGGATACCTAAACGGTGAGCGATTGGGGCATAAATTTCGAGCGTTTCAAGCGATTTTTCGCGCTGCTTATACGGCGGCATATGTTCGAGGGTGCGCATATTATGAAGTCTGTCGGCAAGCTTGATGATAATAACCCTGACATCCTGATTCATCGCGATAAACATTTTTCTTATGTTCTCTGCCTGCACCTCTTCCCTTGTTGAAAGCGGAATTTGACCGAGTTTTGTGACGCCGTCGACAAGAAGAGCAACATCGTCGCCGAATTCCTTGCGGATATAGTCCAAATTGTATTCCGTGTCCTCGACAACATCGTGAAGCAGTGCGCCGATGATGCTTTCATTATCCATACCGAGTTCAAAAAGAATTTTCGCTACGGCAACCGGGTGCATAATATACGGCTCGCCGGAACGCCTGAATTGGTTTTTATGCGCATCGTGTGCGAGGAGATATGCTTTTTCGATTTTTGCACTGTCATATTGGGGATTTGCCTTTATTTGCTCGAAAAACTCATAAAAATGGTCGTTATATTTTTCGGTTGTGCCGTTATCCACTGATAAGTCGCTCCTTAATGGTTTTTAGTATTTTTGTATCCTCTAAATTCACTTTATTTTGAACATTGTTTAATGATATTTTTGAATCGAATGTAATCAATCCCGACTGCATAAACGCTTTGAGTGAAAACATAAGCTGAGAATAGTTTACCCTGCCCTGCAATCTGAAATACAAATCGTCGAGCGAGTAATTCCATCCGCCGTTTTGCTTTAAATAAGAATAGACGATTTTGCACACCTGCCTGTCGGGATAAAGCGAGGGGTCACCATTGCCGTTGAGCAAAAACAAATTATAATCGTTAAGTTCTTTAAAATAGGCATCGTCATCGGTTGTCGAAAGCCTGACATCGACAATATGCGTTGAAAGATAAAGTTTGCCGTTGTAATGATTAAGCGAAATTTTAACGGCAAGGTCAATCACATCGCCCGGTTTGTAGGGAAAACTCTCCGCATTCTGACCGAATTTTATTGCCCATATTTTTTTACCTTTTTTCTCAAGTTCGAGTTTGAGATGCTTGCCCTCTTTAAGGGGAGTAACAGCGCGCAAATTCATATTAAACACACCGAAAACAGCCTGCGGATTTCCTGCGCCGTACGGCTCGAGCGATTGGAGCGCATTTGCAAGGTCAATTGTTAAATAAAAGGGTGAAATTTTATAATCGAGAGTAAGCGAAAGCGGGGGCATTGTGGGATATTTTTCCTTGGCGTATGCGTTGATATGCTCCCTGAAATCGTTTATTTTATCCTGATTGAGAGTAATTCCTGCGGCAAGCGGATGGCCGCCGAACTGAACCAAATCGTCGCCGCAAGCACTGATTGCGTCATAAATATTGAAACCGTCTATTGAGCGAGCCGAGCCGCGTGCAATGCCGTTTTCATCAACACCGATAACAAATGACGGCTTGCCGTATTTATCGACAAGATGGCTTGCGACAATACCGATAACACCATGGTGGTATCCCTCGCCGTCGATAACGATAACTCTGCCCTTGACAAGCGACGGATTTGCCTCGATTTTTTTCTCAATATCGTCGAGAATATTTTTTTCTGTTTCCTGACGGTTTGTATTTTCAAGATTAAGCCGATTGCATTTTTCGCGGCAATCGTCAAGATTTTCGCTGATTAAAAACTCAACCGCTCTCGACGCGTCGCCCATTCTGCCCATGGCGTTGATGCGAGGGCAAAGCTGAAACGCAATATCGTTTGCTGTATAGCTTTTCTTTGAATTCGACTCGGCAAACGCTTTTATTGACGGACGCGGATTGTTATTTATTTTTTCAAGTCCTGCACGGACAAGCGAACGGTTTTCATCTGTAAGCGGCATAATATCGGCAATTGTGCCTATCGCCGCAAAATCGGCATATTCGTTTAAAATGTCCTCAGCGTCGCCGTCATACATTGCGCAAACGAGTTTGAATGCAACACCGACGCCGCAGTATTCTCTGAATTTAAGATTATTTTCGGGGCGGTGCGGATTGACAATCGCCTCCGCACGCGGCAACTCACTGCCGATTTGGTGGTGGTCCGTTATAACAAGTTGCATACCCAAGTCATAGATATGATTTGCCTGCTCAATTGCGCTTATGCCGTTATCAACAGTGATGATAAGATTTACACCGTCTGCGGCAATTTTATCTATGGCGCTGTTATTAAGTCCGTAGCCCTCGGATTCCCTGCTTGGTATGTAATAGCAAACATCAGCACCCTCATTTCTTAAATAAGAATACAAAAGTGCTGTTGAGGTTACGCCGTCGCAATCATAGTCGCCGTAAATGCAGATTTTGTCGCCGTTGTCAATTGCATCGCCGATAACGAACGACGCCTCCTCCATATCGACAAAATCAAACGGTGAGGCAAGCATATAGCTGTCGGACAAAAAGGCGGCAATATCCGCATCGTCCGTTATTCCGCGGCTGACAAGCAAGAATGCCACGAAAGCGTCAATATTAAATTTTTCGCTCACGGCAGATGCCCGTTCCTTATCAGCCTGCCTGATTATCCATTTTTTGTGCGCCATTATGAGTTTTTGTCTACCTTATGAAATTTCTTTAAATTGCCTGCCTTTTCGGCGCGCTTTTGGAGCACTGCCTCGACATCCTCAATTGAAATTCCCTGATCGACCATCATAACAAGCGTATGATAAAGAAGGTCGCAAATTTCGCCGACTGTTTCTTCCTTAACTCCGTTTTTTGCGGCGATAACCATTTCGGTCGATTCCTCACCGACTTTTTTCAAAATTTTGTCAATTCCCTGCTCAAAAAGGTAGCAAGTGTATGAGCCTTCCTCCTTAGCGTCCTTACGCGCAAGGATAGTTTCATAATCGTTTCTGATATAATCCATAAATATTCTCCGAAATTATTTAGCTTTGCTAAAATCTATATTATTGAAAAAGCACGAATGGTTGCCTGTGTGACAAGCCGCACCCGTTTGAATAACTCTGATAAGCAATGTATCATCGTCGCAATCGCCTTTAATATCAACTATTTTTTGGAGATGACCCGAAGTTGCGCCCTTGTTCCAAAGCTCCCGGCGAGAACGCGACCAAAACCAGGTGTACCCCGTTTCAAGCGTTTTTTGCATAGAGTCTCTGTTCATATAAGCAAGCATCAAAACCTCGCCCGTTGAGTCCTCCTGAATGATTGCCGGGATTAAATCGCCTTTTTTAAAATATTTATCTAAATCCATTATAATATTCCTTCAAATTATTTGCAAACATCAATTGCATCTTTAAGGCTCAATGTGCCCTGATATATTGATTTGCCGCAGATTGCGCCGTAAAGTTCTTTGTCGCGAAGTGTTGTAATATCGTCGATATTCGTAACTCCTCCGGAGGCAGTTATATTGCACGAAACGGCATTGTTAAGCTCGACAAGTTGTTCAACATTCGGACCGCTGAGCGTGCCGTCTTTTGAAATATCTGTATAAATAACAGTTTCAACGCCAATTTGCTCCATTTGTTTTGCAAGGTCGATAAAATGGGTATCACTGCCCTCTGTCCAGCCTTCTGTTGCGACAAAGCCGTGCTTTGCGTCTATTCCGACGGCGATAAGCGAGCCGAACTCCTTAACAGCCTGACGGACAAGCTCGGGATTTTTCAAAGCAACGGAGCCGAGAATTACGCGGCTGATATTGTGATTTGCATAATAATCAATATCCTGCATGGTGCGTATGCCGCCGCCGATTTCGACTTTAAGCGGTGTTTGATTTGCGACGGAAACAAATGTTTCGCTGTTGACACGCTCCTTTTTGAGCGAGCCGTCAAGGTCAACCATATGAATCCATTGTGCGCCTGCTTTGACAAAGTTTTCAGCCGTTTCAAGCGCATCGTCTGCCACCTGCTCGGCGGTTGAAAAATCGCCCTTAAACAATCTGACGGGTTTGCCGCCTATAATATCAATTGCGGGAAAAATAATCATATATTTTAATATCCTTTATTATAATACACCCTTTGTGGAAAGAACGGTGCCGTCGGCATTTCTTTTAACTGCGATTTTAAGCGCATGGGCAACAGATTTGAAAATGCCCTCGATTTCGTGATGAGCATTTGCGCCGTAAAGGACAATGATGTGGAGCGTAATGCCTGCATTCATTGCAAAGGCGCGCCAAAACTCCTCGGTGCAACAATTTTCGTAATCGCCGCACTTCTCCTGCTTAAAATCAGCCTTGAAAACAAGAAACGGTCTGTTTGAAATGTCGAGCGAGGCTTGAACAAGGCTTTCGTCCATAGGAATGAAAAAAGTGCCGTATCTCTCGATGCCGCTCATATCGCCGAGCGCCTGCTTAAACGCCATACCGAGCGCGATACCCGTATCCTCAACGGTGTGGTGAGTATCGACCTCCAAATCGCCCTTAACGGTGACCTTGAGACCGAAGCCGCCGTGAACGCCGAACGCCGTGAGCATATGGTCAAAAAAGCCGATGCCCGTCGAAGCCTCGACAGTGCCGCCGTCAAGGCAAAGTTCGACCTTAATTTGTGTTTCCTTTGTATTTCTTTCAACAATAGATGTTCTCATATAAATATCCTTTATTCAAAACGAACCTTGATTGAATTTGCGTGAGCGGTAAGACCCTCTGTGTCGGCAAGCTTGATAATATCGTCCTTTGCCTTGCGCAATTCGTCGGGTGTGTAATAAATGAACGATGATTTTTTTATAAAGCTGTCAACCGAGAGAGGTGAGAAAAATTTTGCCGTGCCCGATGTCGGCAAAACATGGTTTGGTCCTGCATAATAATCGCCGAGCGGCTCGGGTGACCAATTTCCGAGGAAAACAGAGCCTGCGTTGTCAACCTTGCCGATATATTTAAGCGGCTCGGCAACACATAACTCGAGATGCTCCGGTGCAAGCTCATTTGCAAAGTCGATTGCCTGAGTCAAATCCTCACAAACGATAATTTCGCCGTAGTTTTCGAGCGATTCTTCGATAATAACCTGTCTTTCAAGGTATTTTAGCTGTTTATCAATCTCGTGAAGAGTTGCTTTTGCAAGTTCAAGCGAAGTTGTGAGCAAAATTGCGGAAGCCATTTTATCATGTTCTGCCTGGCTCATAAGGTCTGCGGCAAGGAATGCCGGGTCTGCCGTTTTGTCGGCAACGATAAGGATTTCGGACGGACCTGCAACCATATCAATATCGACAATGCCGTAAAGAAGCTTTTTTGCGGTTGCGACAAAAATATTGCCGGGACCTACAATTTTATCAACCTTTGGGATTTTTTCGGTGCCGTATGCAAGAGCGGCAACAGCCTGTGCGCCGCCTACAAGGAACACCTTGTCAACGCCTGCAACAGCGGCGGCAGCCATAATATTGGGATTTGGGTTTCCGTCTTTTCCCGGAGGGGTAACCATAATAATTTCCTTAACGCCTGCGATTTTTGCCGGGATTGCGTTCATCAAAACAGATGACGGATAAGCGGCTGTTCCGCCCGGAACATAAATGCCAACCCTATGGAGTCCTCTGATGCGCTGACCCATAATAACTCCGCTGTCCTTAGTAGTCATCCACGACTGTTGTGCCTGACGGAGGTGGAAATCATAAATATTGTTTTTTGCATTGACAATTGCGTTTTTAAAATCATCATCGACCTTATCAAGATAAGACTGAAGCTCGTCCTTTTCGATAACCGATTTTTTCGGCAGACCGCCGTCAAAGCGAACTGTATATTCTCTTACGGCATCGTCACCGTTTTTCTTAACCTCGTTAAGAATTGTGGTAACTATTTCAACAATCTTTTCATCGGTTTCGCCTGCGCGCTTTTTAAGATTTTCGATAAGCGCATATTCAGCCTTGCCGTTTGCTTTTGTAATTTTCATCTTTTCTCACCCTATTCCGAGCAAGCCTTTTCCAAACAGGAAAGGAAGCCCTCTATTTCATCTTTTCTCAATTTCATTGACGCCATATTGACAATGACCCTTGCCGAAATCGGGAATATTTCTTCAACAACCTCAAGTCCGTTTTCCTTAAGGGTTGAGCCTGTTTCGACAATATCGACGATACCGTCTGCCAAACCGAGGAGCGGAGCAAGCTCTACACTGCCCTCAATTTTAATCACAGCGACATCCATACCCTTTGATTCAAAAAATTCCTTTGCAACTTTCGGGTATTTTGATGCAACGGTTTTTCGCTTATAGCCCGAGAAGAAATCCGTATCCTTCGGACAGGCAAGAGCAAATTTACATTTGCCGATATTAAGGTCGAGCACCTCGTAGAATGACGAGCCGTGCTCAACAATCGTGTCCTTGCCGACGATGCCTATATCACAAACGCCGTGTTCGACATATGTAATAACATCCGGAGCCTTTGAAAGCACAGCCTCGTATTTATCGACCGGCAAAATCAGGCGTCTGCCTTTATTTTCAAGTTGAGTTGTATCAAGCCCCATTTTTTGGAAAAGAGAAACCGACGATTTTTCAAGTCTGCCCTTTGTAAGAGCAATTCTGAGCGGTCGCTCAACATTAATAACCTCGCGCATTGCTTCGCAAACGGCTGTGACCTCAACGCCGAAGCCGATAGCCGGAGCAGGCATTCCGAACTCGCCGAGAAGATTATCGTATCTGCCGCCTGAAAGGACGGTCAAGCCCGAACCTTCCGCATAGCCGTGGAAGATAACGCCTGTATAATAATTGCTCCTGTTGACAAGACCCAAATCAAGCATAATATACTTTTTAAGCCCTGCATCGCAAAGAGCGCAATAAACGCTTTTAAGATAATCGAGAGCCTCGAGCGCTTTCGGCTCGTCATAAAGAGCCTTTGCCTCGTCAATAACCTCAACATCGCCGAAAAGGCGCGGAAGTTTTCTTATAACTCTTGTTTCCTTTGTGTCGCCGATACGCTCGAGCAAATCGCCGAGTGCAGCATAGTTTTTGCCCTCGATAAGCTTGCAAATATCAGCCTTTTGGGTTGATGTAATTTGCATTTTATCGAGTATTGAATTAAAGAATGCGGCATTGCCGATTTCTATTTTAAACGAATTAAGCTCACATCGCTTAAGGCTCTCAATCGCCATGGAGATAACCTCCAAATCGGCTTTTGTCGAGGCGTCGCCTATAAACTCGACGCCGCTTTGTGCAATTTCGTTACTTCTGCCGTTTAAATCCTTTGAGCGGACATAAACATTTTGGCTGTAATAAAGACGAACGGGAAAATCCTCTTCGCTCAACCTTGTTGCAACCATACGCGCAATCGGCATTGTGTTGTCCGGACGAAGAACGGTTGTTCTGCCCTTTGAGTCGCTGAGCTTATACATCTCCTCCGGCTCGATACCCATATTATCGCTGTCGAAAACATCGAAAAACTCGATTGCGGGTGTTATAACCTTGCGATAACTGTTTTCCTTAAACAAATCTGCGAGTATGTGCTCGACCTTGCGTCTGTCGTCGCACTCCTCAAACAGAAAATCTCTTGAGCCTTCGGGGGTTATTTTTGAATATCTTTTCATATACGCGAAAAATCCTTTTCTGTAGTTTGTTCACTTTAGCGCGCTAATATGCTACCATAATAAAGCGTTATTGTCAATATCAAGTGTTGCATATTATATATAATGTTAAAAACCGAAAAGTGAAATTTGGCGTGTTTCGGGCAAATCGCCCAAAGCGCCTGCCTCGCGGAGCGCGTCAACAACGCTTTTGCCGACACCCGGCTCGTTTGCCAAATCATCGGCAGCGGTGAAGCCCTCCGGATTGCGCTTAACAGCGTCGGCAATTGCGATTGCAGCGGTTTCGCCGATACCGTCGATAGCGGAAAACGGAAGTCTGATTTTTCCGTCCTCGATTTTATAAATACGCCAATCGGATTTAATCAAATCGACGGGCAAAAATTCGTAGCCGCGCGCAAGCATTTCAATAACAATCTGCAAAACAGTGTACTGCGAATCCTCTTTTGCGGTGGCATCATTGCCCTTAAGTTTGATTTCGTTCATTTTCTTTTTTACGGCGGCTTTGCCCTGAACAGCGGCAACGGCATCAATTGCGCCGCCGCGAACGGTGAAGAACGCACTGTAAAACTGAAGCGGATAATATATTTTGTACCAAGCGATACGAAGTGCGGCGATAACATAAGCCGCGGCGTGCGCTTTAGGGAACATGTATTTGATTTTATAGCAGGAGTCGATATACCACTGCTCAACGCCGATGGTTTTCATTGCGTCCTCATACGGCGGCAACTCTTTAGGAGCCTTACCCTTACGGGTATATTCCATAATTTTGAAGCAATCCTTTTTTGAAAGCGGCGATTTTTTGCCTGTGCGCTTTTCGTAATTTTCGGCGACATGGATAAGGTGAGTCATAATATCGTCACGACAGCCGATAACATCGGAAATTGTGCATATTCCGTTTTCGATAAGCTCTTGCGCATTGCCGAGCCAAACATCGGTACCGTGCGACAAACCGGAAATTTGGAGCAGGTCGGCAAATGTTTTAGGCTTTGCGTCCATAAGCATACCGACAACGAACGGCGTGCCCATTTCGGGGATTGCAAGCGTACCTGTCGGGTTATCAATATCCTCGGGAGAAACGCCGAGCGGCGCAGTTGAGGTAATCAATTCATAAAGTTTCGGGTCGCTCAAATCGACATCCATTACCGGAATGCCGGTTGAATCCTCAAGATACTTATACAAGGTCGGATTATCGTGTCCGAGCTCGTCAAGTTTAAGCAATGTATCGTGAAGTGAATTTTTGAAGTCGAAGTGAGTTGTGTATGTACCTTTCTTTTCATCGTTTGACGGATATTGAATAGGTGTGAAATCCTCGACCGTATATTTATCTGGCACAACAACCATACCGCCGGGGTGCTGACCTGTTGTGCGCTTGATTTTTGATTTGAATATCTCTTCGGTCAGACGGTCGATTTCTGCCCTCGGGGTTGTTGAAAAAAGTCCGCGTTCGTCAAGATATTTTGCAACATAGCCGTAAGCCGTTTTTTCGGCAACGGTTGCCATTGTTCCTGCCTTGAACACATATTCCTTACCGAACAATGTTTCGGTGAATTTGTGGATTTGACCCTGTACTTCGCCCGAGAAGTTAAGGTCAATATCAGGCTCTTTGTCTCCCTCAAAACCGAGGAAAGTTTCAAACGGAATTTCGTGACCGTCACGCTTCATAGGAATATGGCAATTCGGGCAATCCTTTGCGGGAAGGTCAAAGCCCGAACCTACCGAGCCATCGAGAATAAACTCGCTGTGCTTGCATTTTTTGCAATAATAGTGCGGCGCAAGCGGATTAACCTCGGAAATACCGCCGAAATGAGCGGCAAGCGATGAGCCGACCGAACCACGCGAGCCTACAAGATAGCCGCGGCGTTCGCTCTCCTCAACAAGTCGTTTTGCGATAACATAAAGCACGCCGTAGCCGTTTGAAATGATTGAATCAAGTTCCCTTTCAAGTCGGTTTGCCACATACTCGGGAACAGGGTCGCCGTAAAGCTCTTTTGCCATTGTCCAGCATTTGTTTGTAAGCTCATCATCGGCGCCCTCGATATACGGCTGGAAAGTTCCGGGCGGAATCGGCGGAATATTATCCTGAATCATATCGGCGATTTTGTTTGGATTGTCAACAACAAATTCCTTTGCTCTGTCACCTGCCCAAGCGAAGTCCTCCATCATTTCCGCAGTTGTTTTGAAATAAAGCGGAGGTTGCATATCGGCATCGTCAAAGCCCTTTGACGCCATAATAATCGCTCTGATTTGAGCGTCCTTTTTATCCAAGAAATGGACATCACCGGTGGCAACGACAAGTTTGCCCTGTTTGTCCGCAATGTCGATAACACGGCGGTTGATATTTATAAGATCCTGCTCGGAATTGATATTTTGGTGAAGTTCTCTTTCGGAGCGAATCATAAACGCATTGTTGCCGTTCGGCTGAATTTCGAGATAATCGTAAAATTCGGCAAGGCGCTCGATTTCCTCCTGCGGCTCACCACGGAGAATAGCCTGAATAATTTCGCCCTGCTCACACGCCGAGCCGACAAGAATACCGGCTCTTTTTTCGGCAAGCAACGATTTCGGAATAAGTGGACGGGATTTGAATGTTTTAACATTTGAATGTGAAATCATTTCGTAAAGGTTTTTTCTGCCGTACTTGCGCTCGTCTTTCGGAATACCCTCGTCAAGCGAGGTGTCCTCTTTAACAAGGAGAATAATGTGGTGGCGGCGAAATTCCTTTAATTTCATATTCATAAAATCGGGATAAAGGCTGTCGTCAACCAAATAGCCCTCCATTCCGAGAATAAGCTTGATGCCGTTTGCCTTTGCGGCGGCATAAGCCTCCGGCAGTGCCTGAACAACGCCGTGGTCGGTGATTGCAACAGCTCTGTGGCCCCATTTTGCGGCGCACTTAACAAGCTCCTTGGCAGGGGTCATTGCGTCCATTTCGGACATCGAGGTATGCATATGAAGTTCGACGCGCTTTTCCTCGGCGTCGTCTGTTTTTTCTTTCATTTTCGTGCGCTCGATATTGCGCGGAAAAAGAACAAACTCGTTTGTATATTTATCACGATCGTAGCTGCCGTTTAAAATAAGCGGCGCACCCTCGTTGATAGCTTTTATAATCGGCTCGACAACCTGTGCCGGTTCAAAAAGTTTGATGCTGACAGACGAGGTATAATCGGTGACATTGAAGGAGAATATTTTTTTATCTCCCCTCTTTGTATCTCTGCAATCCATACCGAACGGTTTGCCCCAAACGGTTATAAAGCCGTCATCGGTTTCGACATCCTTAATGGGCTTTGGCAGTTCGCGGATTGCTCTGCCATAGATAATCTTTCTTGTATCGGCATAAAGCGGTGTATCGCCGAGCATTTCGTGAACGGTGTTTTTCTCCGCCTCTTCGATTTGCTTTTGCTTTTCCTCCTGCTTAACCTTAACGGCCTCGGCCACAGCCTTATCAATATCAAACGCCTGAACCTCCATAAACGAAACAACAAGGTCGATGCCAAACTCGTCATAAATGAGCTTTGATATTTCGCTGTCGATTTTTTGAGCCTCGAGCATATCTTTGCCGCCGTTTTTAAGGCAAAGGGTCAAGGTATCGTCCTCAAGCTCCGCTTCAACGCCATCAAAAAATCCGTTGACAACGGTGTTGTGTAAGCGAATGGGGGAAATAATTTTTTCTATATTATCAAGCTCAAAAAGTCCCTTGTTATAATGCGGACGAAGGGTTGCCTTTTTGAGCATAAGTTTTTCCTTAAGTGAGTTTTGTGCGCTTTCGATAACGCGATAATCAAGGACGCTGTCGCACACGATGCCAAGCTCCATAGAGCGCATTTTGCGCGAGATAGCGATTGACGATATTTCGGCATAACCGACAAACGCCAAATCCTCCTCATCTATGTAGCCTGTGAAATATTGGTAAACCTGTGACATTATAATTTATCTATCTCTTTCATCAATTCGTTTAAAAGCTCATCTTCGGGAACTTTTCTTAAAATTTCGCCTTTTTTGAAAATGAGGCCGCAACCGTCACCGCCTGCAATGCCTATATCCGCCTCTTTTGCCTCGCCGGGTCCGTTGACTATACAGCCCATAACGGCAACCTTAATCGGCTTTTTGCAGTCGCGAAGCCTCTCCTCAACCTGTTTTGCAAGACCGACAAGGTCAATCTTCGTTCTGCCGCAGGTTGGGCAGGAAATGAGATAAGGGCAATCCGTTTTTAACCCGATTGCCTTTAAAATATCAAATGCGGCGTAAACCTCTTTAACGGGGTTGTCGGTAAGACTGACACGGATTGTGTCGCCGATATTGTGAGTCAAAAGCGAGCCGATGCCGACCGCCGACTTGATGATACCCATACGCTCCGTGCCTGCCTCGGTAACGCCGAGGTGCAACGGATATGAGCACTCCTGAGCGGCAAGTTCATACGCTTTAATCATAGTGTTGACATTTGAAGATTTGATTGAAATAACGATATTGTCAAAATCGAATTTTTCAAGAAGCGATGCGTGATACATAGCCGACTCGACCATTGCCTCGGGTGTCGGCGCACCGTATTTTGCGAGAATATGTTTTTCGAGCGAGCCTGAATTCACACCGATTCTTATAGGCAAGCCTTTTTGGTTGCAAATATCGGCAACGGCTTTAACTCTGTCCTCGGAGCCGATATTGCCGGGGTTGATACGGATTTTGTCAATTCCCCTTTCGGCGGCACCGAGAGCAAGTTTATAGTCAAAATGAATATCGGCAACAAGCGGAACGCTGACCGCGTTTTTAATCGGCTCGACAAGCGCAAGCGCGTCCTTATTCGGGATTGCAAATCTGATAATTTGACAACCTGCCTTTTCAAGCTCGACAGCCTGCTTGACAGAGCCTTCAATATCCTCTGCCGGGACATTGAGCATACTTTGAACAAGTATCGGCGAATCGCCGCCGATAAAGGTATTTCCGATTTTGATTTTTTTAGATTTACGAGTCATAAAACCACATATTCTTTCCGGCTACGATAATCAGCCAGTCGCAATGTGTAGCCGAGCATTGCGACATTTGATGCGTAAATTCAAAGGCGGTGAAATACGCTCTGACCATACGCTATAATAATTTTGTTATATCCGAAAATGTGATGACGCACATCAAACCGAGGAGTAAAACAAGACCGACGGCGTTGATTGCCCAATCCCATTTATCGGGGAGTTTTCTCTTAAATATACCCTCAAAGATGAGGAGGAAAAGTCGCCAGCCGTCAAGTGCGGGAATCGGGAACAGATTGAACAGCCCGACATTTATAGTAAGCAGTGCCATAATACGCAACATCGAATATGCACTTGTTTTGACGGCGGTTGAAACAACGCTGACCGTTCCGACAGGACCGGCAAGGTCGGACAGACCGTATTTGCCGACAATCATATCGTGAACGGAGAGGAAAACCATTCGCGTAAAAGAAACCCATTCTTTAAACGATTCTTTGATAACGCCGCCGACTGTTTTTTTATTTCCAACGAGCCAAAAATCCATATTAATGAAATTTCTGCCCTCGTATTTTTCCATATTGAATTTGACCTTGAGGTCAAGAGTTTTGCCGTCGCGCAAAACAGTCATATCGAGAGTATCGTCACCCGAGCGCGAAAGACCCGTTGTGACATCGGTGGAGGTATAAACCCTCATTCCGTCAATCGACTTGATAATATCGCCCTGTTTCAAGGTTGCAGAGCTGACCGCCTTATCGTCAAACTTTGCAATTTCGGTTGTGCCGATGAGGCTTCCGCTTGAAAGCATAATGACGATGACGAGAAATCCCAAAATCAAATTCATAAGAGCGCCTGCGACAACAACAAAAAATCTTTGCCAAACTTTTTTCTTTGCAAAAGAATTTTCATCGTCGCTGTCTTCGCTCTCGCCCTCCATGGCGCAATAACCGCCGAAAAGAATCAAGCGAAGAGTGTATTTTGTGTCGCCCTTTTTAAACTGAATCAGCTTGGGTCCCATACCGATTGAAAACTCGTTGACCTTGATTTTCATAAGCCTTGCGGCGACAAAGTGACCGCCTTCGTGAATTATGATGATAAGTTCAAAAAACAGAATCGCAATCAATATGGGATAAACCGTATTCCAAATATTTGCTAACAATTAACCGTCTCCAAAACGAAATCACGAGCCGCACGGTCTGCATCGAGCACATCCTGCAGTGTGAAATCCGAAATTTCAGGGGCATTTTTCATTGCCTTGTTATTAAGATATGCAATGTCGGTAAATTTAATTTTACCGTTTAAGAATAATTTTACGCTTTCCTCGTTTGCGCCGTTTGCAGCCGCCGGGTGAAGTCCGCCGAGATTGATTGCATCTTTGCAGACATTGATGCATTTGAATGTATCGTAATCAGGCTCAAAGAAAGTGAGTTTGCCGTAATCTGTGAGAGAAAGCTCGTCAACGGGACTCGGCACTCTTTCGGGATATGTGAGCGCATACTGAATAGGTATTCTCATATCGGGCACGCCGAGTTGAGCGATAACCGAATTGTCGCGATAAACAATTGCAGAGTGAACAACCGACTCCCTGTGAACAACGATTTCAATATCGTCATTCGGCATATCGAAAAGCCACTTTGCTTCGATAAATTCAAGACCTTTGTTCATCATTGTAGCAGAATCAATGGTGATTTTTGCACCCATATTCCAATTTGGATGCTTTAATGCGTCGGCAGGCTTGACATTTTCAAGCTCGGCAAGCGTTTTGCCGAAGAAAGGACCGCCAGATGCAGTTAAAATGATTTTTTTGACAGCCTCTTTTCGCGGCGAACCTTGCATTGCTTGGAATATTGCGGAATGCTCGCTGTCTACGGGGAGAATTGAAACGCCTTCCTGTTTTGCAAGGTTTGTGACAAGGTGACCGCCTGCGACAAGTGTTTCCTTGTTCGCAAGGGCAATTGTCTTTTTTGCCTTGATAGCCTCGAGCGTCGGCTGAAGTCCGACCATACCGACAACGGAATTGAGCACTGTATCTGCACTGTCATATGTTGCGCACTCAATGAGTCCGTCCATACCGCTGACAACCTTTGTGGGTGTGTCGGCGATTTTTGCTTTAAGTTCCTTTGCCGCGCTATCCTGCATCATACAAACCATATCGGGCTTAAATTCTCTGACTTGGTTTTCGATAACGGCAACATTTGAATTTGCCGTAAGGCATTTGATATTGTAGCCCTGCATTCTTGCGACATCAAGCGACTGTGTACCGATTGAGCCGGTTGAGCCGAGAAGAGAAATATTTTTTGTCATATCTATCAGCTCCGAAAATTATAAAACCATCATTGCGACGCAATATGTAAGCGGCAATGTGAAAAGTGAAGAATCAAATCTGTCCATAACTCCGCCGTGACCGGGGAAAATCTTGCCGAAATCCTTAACGCCGAAATTTCTTTTGAGAACGGAGGCGCTCAAGTCGCCCATCATACTCATTACTCCGATAAGCGGCTCAACGCACATAAGCACGATTGCCTGCGTTTGGGTGAGCGGTGAATCGGCAAAGCGATTGTAAAGGAGCATTGCGATAAGATTAAGTGCAAAGCCTGTAATTACACCGCAAACGGCACCCTCAACAGTCTTTTTCGGCGAAATATTCGGCGACATTTTATGCTTTCCGAACGCCATACCTCCGAGTTGTGCGCCGGTATCTGTTCCCAATGCGGAAATAAGACCGAATAAAATGAGATAAACGCCGATTTGCGTTTTGTAACCGTCAATATCGCGGAGCCTTACGAAAATCGAAAAACCGTAAGGAACGACAACGCTTGCGATAAACGAAACGGCAACATCTTCAAACTTTGTGTGCGAATATTCCTTCAGCATTGCAAGGAAAAAAGCAAGAGTCAACACAATGACGAACACGATATTCGGCACTTTATTAATCACAAGCGCCCACTGTGGCGTTGAAACAAGCGGCTCGAGAATATGAGCGCTTGCAAAAAACGGAACGCAAAAGGCAAATGCAGTGCCTGCGCACAAAATAAATTTGTTGCTGACCTTTGCGCATTTCATAATTTCGTTTGCCGCAACCGCCGAGAAAAAGGCAATAACGATAACGAAAAGCGGTGTATAAATCTGCCATACAACGACTGCAAGCAACGCAAGCAGTACGACGGCTGTTATAACTCGTTGTTTCATATAATCCACCATTCATCTTTCGGGCTGTAGGATTTTTGATTTAGTCCAAACAGCCGAATAAAATTCAATTAAAAATAAAAAAGCAAAACTGCTTATCCGCCGAAGCGACGGTTTCTTTTTTCGAACTCGCGGAGAGCCTGATACAAATCCTCATTTTTAAAATCGGGCCAAAGAACATCGCTGTACCAAAACTCGCTGTATGCCGCCTGCCACAAAAGGAAATTTGAAAGCCTTTGCTCACCCGACGGTCGAATAATCAAATCACACTCGGGATATGTATAAATATTTTTTGAAATATCGTCCTCGGTGATTTTCGTTTTGCCCTCTGCGATAAGTTTGTTGACAGCCTGTGTGATTTCGAGCCTGCCGCCGTAATTTATCGCAAGATAAACCGTTGTGCCGGTGTGTGACGCGGTATCAGTCTCCGCTTCGTCCATAAGGTCGAGCAAATCCTTGCTGATTCCGTCACGCTCGCCGATAAACTTAAGTCTCATAGTGCCTGATTGCTCAATATCCGACTTTGCCTCCAGAAGATAGCTTTTAAAAAGAGCCATAATGGCGTCAACTTCCTCTTTGGGGCGTTTCCAATTCTCTGTCGAAAAGGCATAAAAAGTGACATATTCTATGCCGAGGCGCGAACATTCCTTTGAAATTGAACGAAAGACCTCTGCGCCTGCCTTGTGACCTGCAGAGCGAGGCAACGCACGCTTTTTTGCCCATCTGCCGTTGCCGTCCATAATAATGCCGAGGTGTTTTGGCAAAACCTCAAAGCTATCGGGAGCGACGGTATCGTTTGATGTGTTTTTCTTTGAAAAAATAGCCATTTTTGTTACTCCTTAAAAAGAGTTTTAGGGCGCAGCATAAATGCAACGCCCAGAAATAAATCAATGTCAGATAGAAAGAATTTCGGTTTCCTTTTTCTTTGTCATTTCTTCAACATTTTTAATATATTTATCGGTAATGTCTTGAAGTTTCTTTTCACCGTCTTTTTGGTCGTCCTCGGTGATTTCATTATCCTTTTTAAGCTTTTTCAAATCGTCCATTGAATCACGGCGTACATTTCTGATTGCAACCTTTGCCTCTTCTCCGCGCTTTGAAACATCCTTAACAAGAGCTTTTCTGTGCTCCTCGGTGAGCTGTGGGAATGTGAGGCGGATAACCTTGCCGTCGTTTTGAGGGTTGATACCGATTTCGGCAACATTAATTGCTTTTTCAATATCCTTGAGTGTTGAAGCGTCCCACGGCTGAATTACAAGCATCCTCGGCTCGGGAACCGAAACAGCCGCCATTTGGTTAAGCGGTGTCGGAGTGCCGTAATACTCAACTACAACATTGTTGAGAACATTCGGGTTTGCTCTGCCTGCTCTGATTGTTGAAAAATCTCTCTCAAGTGCGTCAAGAGCCTTTTCCATTCTTTCGGTTGTTTTTTCAAATACTCTGTCCATATATTAAACCTCTCTTTTAATTTCTGTGATTACGAATTTGTTACCGTTGTACCGATTTTTTCGCCGCTGACAGCCTTAACGATATTTTCCGGGTCGTTAAGATTGAATACGATAATCGGCATATCGTTATCTTTGCAAAGTGAAAATGCGGTTGAATCCATTACCTTCAAATCGCGGGTGATAACCTCTTGGAAAGAAACGGTGTCAAATTTAACGGCGTCGGGATACTTATTCGGGTCCTTATCGTAAACGCCGTCAACATTTGTTGCCTTGAACAAAGCGTCGGCATTGATTTCGACACTGCGAAGAGCAGCCGCCGTATCTGTTGAGAAAAACGGTGAGCCTGTGCCGCAACCGAAAATAACGATTCTGCCCTTTTCAAAATGGCGAATAGCCTTGTTGCGGATATACGGCTCTGCGATTTGGCGCATTTCGATAGCGGTTTGAACGCGCACATTTGCGCCGAGCTGTTCGAGCGCGTCGCAGAGAGCGAGCGAGTTCATGGCAGTTGCAAGCATGCCGATGTGGTCGGCTCTTGTTCTGTCCATATGTTCCGATGTTCTGCCGCGCCAAAAGTTTCCGCCGCCGACAACAATGGCAACTTCAACGCCCATATCGGCAACCTTTTTGACGCTTTTGCATATTTTCAACACGGTGTCATTATCAATGCCCTTGCCTGCCTCACCTGCAAGGACCTCACCGCTGAGTTTTAACAAAATTCTCTTATAAGCAATGCTCATAATACACCTCCGAGAATGGTAAACTAATCTTTTATTAATAATAATATAAAATATGAACAAAGTAAAGTATTATCGGCAAAAAAAGTTGTTACAAAACAGTAAACAAAATGTCGACTTTTATAAATATTCGCCGAAAACGCTTGTCAACTGCACCGCAAAATCAAAAAGGCGGCAAACCCGATGGGCCTGCCGCCGTAAAAATTATTTATGCATTTGTATCCGAAGATTCGGTATTTTTTGAGTCTGTACCCGAATCACTACCCGAATCGGTGCCGGTATCAGTTCCCGAGCCACCGCCGGACGAACTTTGTTCCTCCTTCACTTTTTGCCTATAAACCGCATACGAGTGAAGAATAGCCGCAAAATCCTTGCCGTTGATAACGCCGTCACCGTTTGTGTCAAGATAACTTGTGTTGTCAACAGCCGTTCTGTGAATATCCTTTGAATTGAGCAAATCATTTGACCAATAGCTCATCAAAAGTTCACCGGCAATATATGTTGTTCGCAGGCAATGCGTACATCTGTATTGAATTCCCTCCGAGGTGACGTTTCCGGTCATATTAAAATTGTGACCAAGCGCATTTTTGAGGTTTTTTCTTGTGGTATTGCAAATTGTGCAGGTATCTGTTGTGTATCCCTGAACAGTGCATGTCGACGCCATTGTATCCACATTTGTATAATAACCGTCAATCCATTCATCGTGACGAATGGAAGCCGTCTTTGTTCGACCGCAGCGCGAGCATGTCGGTGTGACAAGTGAATGTCCGGGCTTATTTTCATTCGCAAGGTCTTTTACTACGTCCTGATAATCATGACCGAGAGCGGCAAGAGTAAGTTCAAATTCTTTTGAACATCTTGTGCAGACGGAAACAGCCTTGCCGGCTTCCTCGCAACTCGGTTCATCAATAATTTTTGTCTGAGATTCGTCAGCATTGTGGCCGAGAGCCGCAACAGTTTCTTTCTTTGTTTGTGAACAACGGGAACATTTATAATAATCATAGCCGTCTTCTGTGCAAGTGGGAGCTTTGCTGTCGGCGTCGGACTTTACATAATCGTGACCGAGGGCATCGGAATACTCTTTTGTTATTCTGCCGCAAACAGAACACTTATACTCGACAAAGCCGCGTGTTGTGCAGGTTGCCGCAGTGGAGTTGCCTGTTGCGACATATTTATGCTCGCCGTTTGACGGTGTTATAACCGTGCGCTTTTCATTGCAAATCGTACAGGAATCAACACGCATGCCGTCAACACGACATGTAACTTCAGTAATTGTATTTGATGTATATGCTCCGTCAACCCAAGCGACATGGACGGGGACATCTATCTGCTCACCGCAGACACGGCAGGCATAAATCTCGTGGATATGGCCGTCCTCAGCCGTATTGTCGATTTTTTTTACAAGATCGGGAGAACCTTCGGCACTGCTGTATTGATGACCGGTTGCAGGAATGGTTTCCTCGACATCCTGGTTGCAAACCGAGCAATGGCCCTTTTTCTTGCCGTCGGTCGTACAGGTTGCAGGCGTAACAATCTCGTAATCCTGAATGCTGTGGCCTGTTTTTTGAGAAATATGGCTTTCAAAAGCATTACAGCCTTCGACAGTACATTTGAAAGTTTCAATTCCTGTTTTTTGGCAAGTTGCTGTATTTGTATGCTCGTAAAACCCATTACACCAAAGATACCTTGTTTCACCGTTGGTAAGGCGATAATGTTCAATTGTTTCCTTAGTTTCCGTGCAACCCTCACGAGAGCATTTATAACTTGTATAAATATGGCCGTCAATCAAATGATTGTCGACAGTGTCGTTTACAACAAAGTTGTGACCGAGAGCCGGAATTTCGGTTGTTGAGGTTATGGCACCGCACTTGTCGCAAACGGTATTTTTTGAGCCTTTTTCGGTGCAGGTGGCAGCCTTTGTGACTTCATCATGTGTGGACTCATGCGGACATGAATCGATTGAAACAAATTGATAACCTTTATTTTTTGCGTATGTTTCGGCTGTTGATGCAGAGTGACCGTAAACAGTAACCGTCTGAGAAGAGTCTGCACACGGGTCGCCGGTGAACTTTGCATTTGCGTTTGATACAGTGATTTTTTTAAGGAAATCGCAGTTTGCAAGCGAGCGAAAACCGATTGAAGTAACACTTTCGGGAATTTCAATCTCCGTCATTTGACAGCCGAAGAATGTGTATTGGGTGAGATTTGCAATATTTTTGCCCCAAGTAACACGCTTTACGCCGGCATTCCAAAATGCATAATCGCCGGTTTCTGTGAGTCCGGAGCCGTATGTGACATCGGCAAGGCTTGTGCATTCGGCAAAAACACCATTGCCGATTGTGGTTACGCTGTCCGGAATTGTGATTGATTTGAGCGCAGTGCATCCTCTGAACGCACAGCCGTTTATTGTTGTGAGATTTTTCGGCAGTGTGATTTCTTCAAGAGCGGTGCAATTCTGAAAACAGCCGTAACTACCCTCATCACTGACAACAGTTCCCAAACCGCCGATTTTTGTAAGCGTTGACGGAAGCGAAACCTTTGTTAATTTTGTCATATTATAAAACGAATAATAGCCGAGCGAGGTAATGCCCTCCTCAACAACAAGAGTTGTAATTTTTTCCTTATAGCTTGTCCACGGAGCCCTGTTAATCAACGCACCGCAGTCCTTACTGGCGCCTGTTCCGCTGAGCGTGAGCGTTGATGTTGCGGCGTTATATTTCCATGTAGCGTCGCCCCACTTGCCCGATGTTGCGGCTGAAACGGGGCTTACTCCGACTGAAAAAATCACCGTCAGCATAAGCACAAGGCTCATGAAAAATGACAGCAAGCGTTTCAGTGTAACATTTTTTGTTTTAACCTTTCTTTCCATAATATCACCCAAAATGCGAACATAAAATCGCAGAATTTTCTTTATACATCACAAATATAGCATATTTTTTTATCAAATACAAGGTAAGAGCAATAAATTAAGGCAAAAATTTCAAACATAAATAAAGTTATTTACTAAATACAATACAACGCAAAAAATATCTGTTATATTGATATTCTAAGTGTGCAAAATCGTGCATAAACGGTCTGTTACAGCAATAAAATAAGGATTATTGATTTTCTGCGTGGCAAAGGACCGTTTTTGCGTGATTTATGCAATTATTGAATTACGGCTTTTCTGGTTTTAAGGAGAAATCAATGTATCAGGTAGATTTGACACAATTTTTCCCTTTTACAATGATAACGCACATTGTAAGGGCGCTTTTCACTTACATCATTTTGCGCACAATTGTTAAGGAAAAGAAAAACACTTTTTTAAGCGGTATGCTGTTTTTGGCAATTACCGTCTTTTATTCATACATATCGGTAACATCAGCATTTTCAAAACTGCATATATCCGAATTTTTGCTGATGGCTTTATATTATGTGATTGTATTTGTATTTTCAATATTTATGACCGAAGGCAAGCTTTTCAACAAGCTGTTTGCGTCAATACTTCCGCTTATTGCATGGGAGCTGTCGGCAACGGTATTTGTTACTATACTGACGGCACTGACCGACAACACATTGCAATTTGCCACAACGTTTACAATGCCTCTTGAACTGTATTTAACATATAACGGTTTTATGTTTTGCAGCTCGTTTGTATTTGTTTTTATAATAAAACTCATCGGCAAAAAAACGAACGGATTTAATTACAATTTCAAATACACACTATATTTTATTTATCCGATAACGCACCTTTTCTGCTTTATGTTTATAGCGTCGCTGTTGCAAAACATTCCCGACAGCGTTTACAGGGCGATGGACAAAAAAGGCATTCCGCTTGACGCAAGTCTTTTGACATTCACCGCGCTTTGCATGATTGCAGACATTGTTTTGATATTTATAATAGACAAAAACCAAAAGCGCGAAGAAAAGAACATTGAAAGTGAAAAGAGTTTGCTCAAAGCAAAGCTTGATTACGAGCAAATTATGATGTATAACAGCGAAAAACAGGAATTTCGCAAACTTAAGCATGACTATGCAAACATTATCACAACAGCGAAAGGCTTTATAGAAATAGGCAAGCCGGAAAAATCGGCAGAAATACTGTCAAAGGCAAGCTATGACATAAGCGGAATATCGCAGTACAGTCCGTGTTCAAACGACACGATAAATACGGTGCTTTATCTCAAACGAAAGCAGGCACTCAACAGCGGAGTTTCGCTTGACATTGATGTTGACGAAACATTTGCACTTAAAATCGACGATTATGATTTATGCCGCCTGCTCGGCAACATTATCGACAATTCAATCAGTGCCGCGGCGGAAACAAACGCGAAAAAATCGCGCGTATTAATTGAAATTGACAAGGAACATTTTGCGGTTATAACCAAAAACGAAATTCCTAACGAGGAATACGGCAAAAAGCGCAGAAAATCAAAAGAACACGGCAACGGAATCGGAATAATAAGCGAAATAGCAAAGAAATACAACGGAACATATGACGCAACCGCCGAGAACGGAATTTATACCGCAAAGGTTGTTCTAACAAAATGAATCAATCAAGCAAACGCAAACAAAACCGCAGTGAAAAAACACTGCGGTTTTAAATTTCGCTTTATCGATTTATTTATTTTTAAGCTGCATAAAATTGAAATAAACCTGATTGAGATGCAACTCAAAATCCTGTTTTTCCTTTTGGCGGAGCGATTGGAGAATTGAGCCGGAGAAGAACGAAAGAATCGCAACGGTCATTACAAAACAGCACATAATGAGGGTCGGAAACTTTGGTACAAGACCCGTTTCGCCGTAAATAACAAGAATCGGAATGAAAAATCCTATTGAAATTATGGCAAGAATAAGTGCAACCAAACCGTAAAACCAAATCGGCTTATACGCCTTAAACAGACGGATAATCGTTTTGATGACCTTAAAGCCGTCGGAAAAGGTGTTGAGTTTTGACTCACTGCCCTCCTGCCTGTCGCGATAGTCGATAACAACATTGCCTACAGCCATATTTTTGTCAACAGCGTGGATTGTCATTTCCGTTTCAATCTCAAATCCGGTTGAAAGCACCGGGAATGTTTTGACAAACTGATATGAAAACGCACGAAAGCCCGTCATAATATCCTTGATTTTGCTTTTAAAAAGGAAGTTGATGCTTTTTCTGACAATATCGTTGCCGAAATTGTGAAACGGGCGCTTATTCTCTTGAAAATATGTAGACGAAAGCCTGTCTCCGACAACCATATCGCAATTTTTATTGAGCACCATATCGGCCATTTGCGGCGCAAATTCTGCGGGATAAGTATCGTCACCGTCTGTCATAATATAGCACTCGGCGTCAATCTCGCGGAACATACGGCGAATGACATTGCCCTTGCCCTGCTTATACTCGTTGCGAACAATTGCGCCTGCCTCGGCGGCGATTTTTGCCGTATCGTCGGTTGAATTGTTGTTGTAAACATAAATGACAGCCTCTGGCAGAACCCTTTTAAAGTCCTCAACAACCTTTTTGATTGTCTGCGCCTCGTTGTAGCAAGGCACAAGGACAGCGATTTTATCCATATATACTCCTCTTCTCGGTAAAAATCAATATTTTTTGTCTTTAAGCCGTTTCTTCAAAATAGAATAATGGTTGTCTGTTTGAGAAACTTTGGTGATAGCCTTATTTATATCATAAATCGAATCGTATTGGTACCACGGTGCCTCATTTGATATAACATCGAGCAAATCAGGGCAAATATCGCGGTTTATAACATATTTTACGATTTTGAAATTATCGCGGATACTTTTTGTAAGATACGAATTGTAAAACATTGTAAAATCAGTCAGCAAAAGGAACACGCCCTGCTGAAATTTTATCAAATCGTTTGTCGGAATATCAATAAACTTGGCAGTAGGCGATGTACTTTTTGCACGCTCGTTTGCCGCCTCCAAAAATTCCTTTGATTTAAAAGGTTTGATAGTGCCGAGCGCCTGTTTCATAATTTTTTCAGGCGAATTGAAGACAGTAACCTTATAATCATGGAGCCAACATTCGGCGGTAACAATATCGTCGGTATAATTCTCGTCATCGTCAATTTCAACGGAATAGATAACAATATCATCATCAAAAACAGACCTGTCCTTCAGTGCAAAAGAAAGCGCAACAAACAACGATTTCGTAAAATCAATAAACGGCGATTCATCAAGATAATGTTGCGAAAATGAACAAATTTCAAACATTCTGTACTTTGACGCTTTGCCGAAAACATAGCGATAAAAATCAAGATAAGCTCCCTTTTCGCGGTAATAATTCAACAAAAAATCATAGTCGATATTAACTATCGACTCGCCCTGACGAAAGATGTTGTCGTTTTTTCTGAGCAGGGTCGGAATAAGGCGGCGTTCGGGAGAATTGATGCGCTCACCTCGATAAAAAATTTTTCGTTTTGAATTATAAAACGGCTCTTTGAGCATAGAATTAAAATCTTCAAGCGTATTGATTTTGTTTTCACTGACGCTGAAATTGAAATCAAGCTCATGCTCGAGCGCCTTGCCGATTGAGTCGAGTGAATGCAATTTAGTTTCCAAAATATCACCTCGATACATTCGTTATAGACTATACACTATAAATTATTATACACTACCAAAACAAAAAAGTCTATAAACAATAATTTATAGACTTTTGCTATTTATTTTTCTTTTTAAAAATGACAAATTTGCTGAAAAAGTAGTTTAAAATAACGACAATCACAGCCAAAATGACCTTTGCAATCAGTGTGCCTGTCAAATCAAAGCCGAAAACGCTGAACGAAATGCTTTTGAAATTAAGAAGTTCGACAAAGACAATCAGCCCGACTTCCTCAACTCCGAGGCTGAAAAGCCTTGCCGCGGCAAAGCCCAAAACCTCCTTGACAACAACTTTTGCCGCCCAGCTTTTTGACTCGAAAACCCACAGTTTATTTGTGACATAAGCAAACGCAACGGCAAAAAACCACGCAATTATATTTGTTGCAAGATAAAACGACGAGCCTAAAATCAAATTAAAAATATAAAATGCGCCGAAATTGACGATTGTAGAAAGCACGCCGAAAAGGACATATGTTATTATTTCCTTATATTTGGCAAGCAGTTTTTTAATCATCTTTTTTGTCCTTTTTGAGATGCTTTTTTAAGATATAAATAGGTCTGTTTTTAACCTGAATATATATTTTTGAAAGATATTCGCCAATCATACCGAGACAAAAAAGCTGAACTCCGCCGAGGAATAAAATCAATATGACGATGGTCGCATAGCCCGGGGTCGGTATGCCGAAAAACAACTTTTCGATAAGCACAATTATAATATAAATTACCGAAATTATCGACGCAACACTGCCGACATAGGTGGAGATTTTAAGCGGAAACGCAGAAAAGGATAAAATACCGTCAAACGCATATTTCATCAGCTTTTTAAGCCCCCATTTTGTTTCGCCGCTTTCGCGTTCGGCAACAGTATAAGGGATATATTCCGTGTTAAATCCGACATAGCCGAAAATGCCCTTTGAAAAGCGATGATACTCGCCGATTTGCTTAATCGCATCGACCATTTTTCTGTTCATCAGGCGAAAATCCGATGCGCCGTTTATAAACTCTGTATCGGATAATTTGTTGATTGTTTTATAAAAAAGCGACTTGCAGGCGGTCATCATTTTGCCCTCGTTTCTGACCTCCTGATAGGCGGTTACGCAGTCAACGGCAGGGTTGAGTCTGATGACATCAAGCATTTGCAAAACGACCTCGGGGCGCTGTTGCAAATCGGCGTCGATAAGACAAACCCAATCGCCCTTTGCGTTGTTGATTCCTGCAAAAAGCGCCGCCTCCTTGCCGAAATTTCGGCTGAACGAAAGCACCTGAATATCGCTTTGCGGATTTGAAACATAGATTGATTCCAATTTTGAATATGTTGAATCCGTGCTGCCGTCATCAACGAACACGAACTCATAATCATCAACATTATTTGCAAAAACTCTGTTTGTTTCGCTGAAAAATCTTTCAACATTTCCCTCTTCGTTATAGCAAGGGACAACCAAAGAAAGTTTCATTCTGCATCTCCTAACTCGGATAAATCATTCATTAAATTGTATCATAACAAAAAAACAAAGTCAACCGAACAAACTGTTAACAGTTTAGCCGCCGCTTAACATAATTATACAAAGCACAAAAGAAAACGGCACAGACAAACACTCTGTGCCGAAAAGCACACAGCGCGGAACAACGCCGATTGTCGGCATTTGTCCTGCGCTGTGCAAAAAGATTTTAAATTAATAATTTTCTGCGTGTACCTCAAAATACGACTGCGGATGTGCACAAACCGGGCAAACCTCGGGTGCGCTTGTGCCTACAACAATGTGACCGCAGTTGCGGCACTCCCAAACCTTGACCTCGCTCTTTGCAAAAACTTCCTGCGCCTCGACATTATGAAGTAACGCACGGTAGCGTTCCTCGTGCTTTTTCTCGATTTCGCCGACCATACGGAATTTTGCGGCAAGCTCCGGGAAACCCTCCGCCTCGGCGGTTTTGGCAAAGCCCTCGTACATATCAGTCCACTCGTAATTTTCGCCGTCTGCGGCAGCGGCAAGGTTTTCGGCAGTGTTTCCGATGCCCGAAAGCTCCTTGAACCACATTTTTGCATGTTCCTTTTCATTATCTGCGGTTTTAAGAAAAAGAGCCGAAATCTGCTCAAATCCTTCTTTTTTAGCCTTAGATGCAAAATATGTATATTTGTTTCTTGCCTGCGACTCGCCCGAAAATGCCTCCATAAGATTCTTTTCGGTTTGAGTGCCCGAATATTTGTTAGCCATAAAAATATCTCCTTTTCAAATAAAATTAATACAAACACAAGGCATAAATACCTCTGCGTTCAGTATAGCACAGTAAATAATGCATTTCAAGGTAAGAGGCTGTTATTTACTGTCCGTTTCGTCCTCTTCAAGGTTTTCAAGCGCAACCCTGACAGCCTCAATAACAAAAGCAGTAAAAGCGCAGGTTGTGCCCGATATTGCGTTTTCGACTTTCTCTATCAAATCGTTTGGAAATCGAATGCTTTTGCTTGTTGTCGGCGGAATCGACGGTATTTCAAACTTTTTCATAATAATCACCAATACAATTGTACCCATTACAGTATTGATTATCTGCACTACATTTGTCTTGCACTCATAATTACAGTATGCTATAATTGTATTATCATCAGGAAAGGAGAATATTATAATGGTATGTCCAAAATGCGGCAGCAATAATGTAAACGTTGTCAGTGAACAGGTTAACGCAAAAACAAGTTCCAAAGGCAATGGTTGCCTTTGGAAAATGGGAAGAACGCTTCTTATTATTTGAACCTGCGGACTTTGGTTGCTTGTCGGAAAGCACAAAGGCACAAGCAAAACAAAAATTAAAAATCAAACCGTAGGCATTTGTCAAAACTGCGGCTATAAATTCAAAATCAATTAATCCAAAAAACACTCATTTGTTTCACCTGTGTGGAACAAATGAGTGTTTTGCATTAAATTAAAATGAATCAATTTGTTAATACTTCACCTGTGTTTTCAGGCTTTTTAACCATAATAATTAATCAAGCCGATGACAAACAAATGCGTAGGATAAAAGATATAGAAATATATCTTTGGATTTGTCCTTGATATTACATTAACTAAGCGAATATTCAATTACTTCCGCTTTTTTGAGCGAGTAGTATCAATATTTGAACCTGCGATGAATCGGTGAGGGTCCCGTCAAGATTAAAAAGAGTGGTTGAATAGCTTTTCATAAAACACCTCTGTTATAAAATATTTGAAAAAAAGAGCATCTCTTTCGAGATGCTCTTAAATGTTTAATTAGCCGTTGATTTGCTTTGCGATTTCTTCTGCGAAGTTTTCTTCTCTCTTCTCGAGGCCGTCGCCCTTCATCATACGGATGAAGCCGTTTGCCTTGATTTCTGTGCCGAGAGCTTTTGCTACGCTTTCAATGTAGCCGCCTACAGAGCCTTGGAAAAGGTCTGAACGAACGAAATCCTGCTCAAGAAGGCAAATCTCTTTGATTTGCTTTGAAAGTCTGCCCTTAACAAGACCTACGAAAATCTTGTTGTCGCAAATCTCATCCTTGTGAGAAACAGCGATTTCTGCAAGAGTTTCCATAGCTTCTTTAGAAATGAAGTTTGCAAAGTTCTTTCTTTGCTTTTGATCAAGTCCCTGATAAACAGTGGTGTCGTCATCACTCCACTTTTTCTCGTTCATAGCCTCATCGATGAGCTTGCTGAGAATCGGAATAGGAAGTGATGCAGGCATATTGAGTGCGCTGTCAACAGTGATTGAGTGCATTTTGTCCATCTCATCAGCCGAAATGTCTGCACTGCTCAAATATTCAGGGTTCATAGCTGCGATTTGCATTGCAACATTCTTGCCCATAGCGTTGAACTCGTCTGTAGCTGCCTTTGATTCATCGGCAACATCGAATCCAACCATAACGCCTACAGAGCCGCCTGCGTGGATATATGTTGAAACGATACCTTCCATTCTGTCAAAACGGCGAACTTTCATATTCTCACCGATTGAAAGAACAAGGTCGTTAAGAGTTTCTGTAACGGTTCTGTCTGTGCCGTTGAACTTTTCTTCTTTAAGAGCTTCTACATCAGCCGGGTCGGTAGCGATGATTGTCTTTGCAACGCCCTCAACGAAGTTCATAAACTTTTCGTTTTTAGCAACGAAGTCTGTCTCCGAGTTAACCTCGAGAACAACACCCTTCTTTGACTCGCTGTCATAGTAAGGAAGAACTACGCCCTCTGCGGCAATTCTTGTAGCCTTTTTCTGTGCAGCTGCAAGTCCTCTTTCGCGAAGGAAGTCGATAGCTTTGTCCATATCGCCTTCTGCTTCAACGAGAGCTTTTTTACATTCCATCATACCAACGCCTGTTTTTTCACGAAGCGCTTTTACATCTTTTGCTGAAATACCCATTACTTTATCCTCCTGATTGAAATTTGAAATTATATCGAGAATTACTCAGCGTCTGTTGCTTCCTCAGCAGCTTCTGCTGAATCTGCGCCGTCTCTGCCCTCGATAACAGCGTCAGCCATTGCGCCTGCGATAAGCTTTACGGCACGGATAGCATCGTCGTTACCCGGGATAACATAGTCGATTTCATCAGGGTCGCAGTTTGTATCAACGATAGCAACGATCGGCAAACCAAGCTTTGTAGCCTCTGATACGGCGATTCTTTCCTTGCGAGGGTCAACAATGAACATTGCCTGCGGGATTTTCTTCATCTCTGTGATACCGCCGAGATATTTTTCAAGCTTTTCGATTTCAAGCTCAAGGCCTGCAACCTCTTTTTTAGGAAGGAGATCAAAAGTGCCGTCCTCCTGCATAGCCTTAAGCTGTGCAAGACGGGCAACTCTGCCTCTGATTGTTTTGAAGTTTGTAAGCATACCGCCAAGCCATCTTGCGTTAACATAAGGCATACCGCAACGAGTAGCCTCTTCCTTAACTGAATCCTGTGCTTGCTTCTTTGTGCCTACGAAAATGATTTCACCGCCGTCTGCAGCGAGATCGCGAACGAACATATAAGCCTCATCGAGCTTCTTAACTGTTTTCTGAAGGTCGATAATATAGATGCCGTTACGCTCTGTGAAGATGTATTCTGCCATTTTAGGGTTCCATCTTCTTGTTTGGTGTCCGAAATGAACACCTGCTTCTAAGAGTTGTTTCATTGAAACTACATTTGCCATTATAATTTCCTCCTTTAAGGTTAATCCTCCATAATTGAGTCGGCATAAGCCCCGAATCAATAACCTTGGGCTCACTCAATTATGTGCGAATTCGCATGTATCTCTACGAATGCGGAAATAGTATAACAGAAAAGAAAGGAAAAATCAAGTATTTTATTTGATTCCAAGGCAATTATTCAGCCGAATTTTTTAACAAGGCTGTCATGGCAAAGATTTTCAAATTTATCGTCAATCGGCTGAAGGTCGGTTTTAAGCGCGCGCTTTAAAATTTCGTCGGCAAGAGCGGGATTTTTTGGTAGGACCGGTCCGTGCGCATAAGTGCAGAATGTATTTTTGTAAAGCAGACCCTCCGTTTTATCCTCGCCGTTATTGCCGAAGCCCGAAACGACGGTGCCGAGCGGTTTGAGTTTGTCGGAAAGATATGTTTTGCCGGCGTGATTTTCAAACCCGACAACGGTGCCGAACGGAGTTGAAAAGACGGTATTGCCGACCATTCTTTCCTCGCCCGACACTGTATGAAACGGCAGGCAGGACGAAAGCGAAACAATTTCTCCCGAGGTGGTCTTGTAATAATCGCCGAGAATTTGATAGCCGCCGCAGATTGCGAGGACGGTTTTGCCCTGCTCGACATAATACGAAAGCGTTGCCGATTTTCGTTTTAAATCGCGCTTGATGATTTGCATTTCCCTGTCCTGACCGCCACCGATGAACATAATATCAAAATTTGGTATTTTATCGCCGATGCCGACGCGGACAATCTCGCTTTTATAACTGCGGCGCGCAAGGCGATTGTAAAGGCAAAGGACATTGCCGCTGTCGCCGTACAAGTTCATTTCGTCGGGATAGAGGTGGACTATTTTGATTTTTTTCATTTCCAAAACTCCCTGCCGCCGAAATTGCTCACAAAATCGGGGCGCATATTCATCATTGAGGTGTATGTTGACATAATGACAAAATTTTTATCAGAAGATTTGATTATATCTGTCAACTTTCCGTAACACTCGCCGTTTAGCGCGGCACAGCGAATGCCGTCATATTTGAGGCGGACAGCCATATCAAGCGACCGTTTACCGACCGTGTAAAACTCGTCGAAATCGGACAAGGGATAGAAAGACGAGTCCCAAATCCAACTGACATCGCGACCGTCGGCGGCATTGTCGTTAAGAGCAAATACAATTGCGGGATTGCCCTGCATTTTTGAAACATAATTTATGCAGGATGACAACCCGACGGGATTTTTGACAAGCATCAAAAGTACATCGCGCGAATCGCATTTGAAATGCTCCATTCTGCCGAACGCTCCGCCGTAATCGCAAACGGCACTGACATCATTTATACCGAACACGCCGAGAACGCAGACGGCAGCGCAAAAATTATATACATTATATACACCGCCGAGTGAAAGCCTGACAAGGTGTGAATTTATCATAAAACGAGAGCCAAGCTCATTAAGCTCCATAATATCGGTTATGCAATAATCGGGGGTTGGGCGCGAATAGCCGCAACTGCGGCAGACATAATCGCCGAGCCGGGAATAGACAACCGAGCGATACTCAAGCGCATTACCGCATTTCGGGCAGGTGCGACTGTCCACAATTGTATTGTTTTTTAAATCGGCGTTGACACCGTATGTTACCATTTTGTTTTTGCAATGCAGTGAGAGCGAATAAGTAAGCGGACAATCGGCGTTGAGGCATAGCGTTGCATTCGGCATCATCTCAACGGCGGTTAGAATTTTCGAGAGTGTTGTACTGACCTCGCCGTATCTGTCGAGCTGGTCGCGAAAAATGTTTGTGATTGCAACGCAATCGGCGTCAATATACCGCGCGATAATCGGAAAGCTGTTTTCGTCGCACTCTAAAACAGCAAAATCCTTTTTGCATTTGCCGAAAGCGGTAGAATTTGCAATGAATGCCGAAACAACGCCGCCGATCATATTTGCACCGCCGCGGTTGACAAAATACGATTTGCCGTTGCTTTTCAGCCCTTGCTCAATCAATGCACAGGTTGTGGTTTTTCCGTTTGTGCCGGTGACGCAAATAATACGCACCCCACGAGAAAGAACGGAAAGAATATTTTGTTTCAGCGACACGGCAATTCTGCCCGGCAGAGAAGTTGCACCCCTGCCGAGCAAATTGAGAACTGCCGCCGCTGTTTTTGCAATTAATAATGTTAAAAATGTCATACTAAATTATATTGAAAAAAATTTAATATATGATAAAATTAATATAAAACAAGATATGGGAGATAATTGTTATGCTTGAAAAAATAATCAAAATTGTTGAAAACGCCGGAAAGATTTATAAAAATGCCGACAAAGACCTCGGCATTTCGGAAAAAAGTTCAAAATTCGACCTTGTTACAAAATATGACAAAGCAATACAGGACTATTTGACCGACGAATTTTTAAAACTTATTCCGTCGGCACATTTTCTTGACGAAGAGGGCGACGGCAACAAAGAACTTACGGACGGATACTGTTTTATCATTGACCCGATAGACGGAACGACAAACTTTATAAAAGGTTTTCAGCACAGCGCAATCTGTGTCGGACTTGCTAAGGACAGAGAACTGATAATCGGCGTTGTGCTTGACCCGGATTTAAACAACATATATTATGCCGAAAAAGGAAAAGGCGCATTTTTAAACGGAAAGCCGATTCATATCAGCGACTGCTCGCTTGACAGAAGCCTTGTACTTTTTGGCACTTGCCCATATGACCACGATTTGTCGAAAAAATCGTTTGAAACGGCAGAAAAAGTTTTTTACAAATCGCTTGAAGTAAGACGAAGCGGCTCGGCGGCGCTTGACATTTGCTATGTTGCCGCAGGCAAAGCCGACCTTTATTTTGAGTTGATTATCAGGCCGTGGGATTGGGCAGGCGCAACCGTAATTTTAAAAGAAGCGGGCGGAACGGTTACAACGGTTGACGGCAACGAACTTGATTTAAACGGACTCAACTCTTACTGTTGCGGTAACGAAAAGAATGTGAAAGAATTTTATGAAATATACAAGTCTTAATTCATATTTGAAAAAGCGATTTGCGTGTAAAGTGTATAAACTTGCCATCGATGGCGGTTTTACATGCCCAAACCGCGACGGAACGCTCGGAACACGCGGCTGTATTTTTTGTTCACGCGGCGGAAGCGGTGAATTTGCCGAAAGCAAGGAAAAAAGCGTAACACAGCAGATTGATGACGGCAAAAAGCGCGTTGAAAAGAAAATAAAAGACGGCAAATACATTGCATATTTTCAGGCGTTCACAAACACATATGCGCCCCTTTGTAAGCTAAGAGCACTTTACACCGAAGCGATAAATCATCCCGATATTGTTGCGCTGTCAATCGGCACACGCCCCGATTGTTTAGGCGATGATGTGCTTGAACTGCTCGATGAAATGAACAAAATCAAACCTGTGTTTATCGAACTCGGTCTGCAAACAATTCACGAAAACACGGCACAATACATTCGCCGCGGCTATCCGCTCGAAGTATATGACAAAGCAGTTGACGACCTGCACAAAATCGGAATTAATGTTGTGACTCATTTGATAATCGGCTTGCCCGGTGAGAATGAGCAGGATATCTTGCAAAGTGTCGAGTATGTTTGCAAAAAGACCGACGGAATCAAACTGCAACTTCTTCATATTTTGGAGGGCACCGACCTTGCCGATGAGTACCGAGAGTGTAAAGTAGATGTACTTTCATTAGAGGAATACACAAGCATAATTAAGCACTGTGTTGAGATAATTCCCGACAATGTGGTTATACACCGTTTGACCGGTGACGGCGCGAAAAAAGACCTGATTGCGCCGCTTTGGTCAGCTGACAAAAAGCATGTTTTGAACACAATCAACAAAGCAATAGGTGAATAATAAAGGCACGGCACCGTAAGGTTTTAATGCTTTACAGTGCCGTGCTTATATTTTCAACAATATTTGTTATTCCCCTTTTATGCGCTTTAGGGCGTTTTTTTCGAGGCGGGAAACTTGGGCTTGGGAGATGCCGATTTCCTCGGCGGTTTCCATTTGTGTTTTGCCTTGCATAAAGCGCATATAGAGTATTCTGTGCTCTCGCGAATCGAGGTTTTTGAGCTTATCTTTAATCATTATTTCGTCTATCCAATCGGTGTCGGTGCTGTTGTCGCCGACCTGGTCCATAACATAAATCGTGTCGCCGCCGTCGTTATAGACCGGCTCATAGAGCGACACGGGGTCGACAATCGCCTCAAGCGCAATGACCACATCAGATTTTTTCATATTGAGCTGTTTGGCGATTTCTTCGACGCTCGGCTCCTTGCCGTATTTATTTGTCAGTTTTTCTTTGACCTGCATCGCCTTATATGCCGTGTCACGCATTGAGCGGCTGACGCGAATTGCTCCGGAGTCACGCAAAAATCTTCTTATCTCTCCGATGCACATTGGAACGCAATAGGTTGACAGGCGAACGCCGAGGTCCAAATTGAAATTATCAATCGCCTTAATCAAGCCGATAACGCCGACCTGAAACAAATCGTCGAAATTTTCGCCGCGGTTGGCAAAACGCTGAACAACGGAAAGAACAAGGCGAAGGTTGCCCTTAATCAAATCGTCGCGTGCTTTCATATCACCTGCACGAGCCTTGCGCAAAAGCTCCTGACTTTCTTTATCCGAAAGCACCTTGATTTGCGAGGTGTTTATTCCGCTGATTTCAACCTTATTAAAATATTGCACAATATCATTCCCTACAAGATAAATGAAAAAATCCGCGGCGCAAACAACTGCTTAAAGCGGATTTTATGCAAAGTCGACAGTGCGAACATTCGGCGATATTCACCGAGCCTGCTGTCAACTGTGCATGATATGTAGCAATATTAAAGCTCCCTACTCTATTATGAGCAGGGAGCTTTTGTTTTATTATTCAAATTTGATTATTCGGCAGTTTCTTCGGGTTTTTGCTTGCCGTAATCCGACTTGAGATTGATTTGCGTTGAATCTGAATCAGCCTTGAAAGCCTGCTCGGGGTCAAAATCCTTTTCAGGGAAGATGAGGTTGAGCACGATACCTGCGATTGATGCGCAAGCAAGAGCAGAAAGGTTGATTGTTGCAGAGCCGACATTAAAGGTGATACCGCCTGTTACGCCGAGAGCAACAACAAGGATAACAGCCGCAATAATTGTGTTACGAGCCTTTGAGAAGTCAACCTTTGCCTCAACAACATTACGAACGCCGATAGCGGAAATCATACCGTAGAGAACGAATGAGATACCGCCGACAACAGCTGTCGGGATTGATTCGATGAGAGCAGCAAATTTTGGTGAAAGGCTGAAGAAAACTGCGAAGTAAGCGGCGATTCTGATTACTCTTGGGTCATAAACCTTTGAAAGAGCAAGTACGCCTGTGTTTTCGCCGTATGTAGTGTTTGCAGGAGCACCGAAGAGTGATGCAAGTGATGTTGCAAGACCGTCGCCGAGAAGTGTTCTGTGTAAGCCCGGGTCATTGATATAGTTTTTGTTGCATGTAGCGGAAATAGCGGAAATATCACCGATGTGCTCCATCATTGTTGCAATTGCGATAGGAACGATTGCGATGATTGCCGAAATTGCCTTTGGTCTATCGTGAACTCCGCCGAATACGGTTGAGCTCCATTCTATCGGGTTGCCAATCCAAGCGGCATCTCTTACGCCGGAGAAGTCGATTTTGAATGACTCAACGCCGAAGCCGTTGCCGACAATCACAGCAACGAGATATGCGCCGATTACGCCCAAAAGGATAGGAACAATTTTAATCATACCCTTACCGAAAATGTTGAACACGATTACAAGACCGAGAGCAACGAGGGCGAGCCACCAGTTTGTTTTGCAGTTTGTAACAGCAGACGGTGCAAGACCGAGACCGATAGCCATAATAATAGGACCTGTTACAACCGGTGGGAAAAGTTTCATAACCTTGTTAACGCCAACGATTTTAACGAGGGCGGCAACAACCAAATACAAGAGACCTGCACATGCAACGCCGAGGCACGCATACGGTAAAAGCTCTTTATTTCCGACCATTTTGCCGCTTGCATCCTTAACCATAGGTGCTACTGCGAGATAGCCGCCTATGAAAGCGAATGACGAGCCGAGGAATGCCGGAACCTTAAATTTTGTGAGAAGGTGGAACAAAAGTGTGCCCAAGCCCGCAAACAAAAGTGTTGTTGAAATTGAAAGACCGGTTAAAAGCGGAACGGTAACTGTTGCGCCGAACATAGCAAACATATGCTG
>DPVM01000003.1 GCA_003526845.1 Oscillospiraceae bacterium | reverse complement strand
TTATCTTTTTGAGAACTGTGGAGCACGACGAGCGGCTTTGAGACCGTACTTCTTTCTTTCCTTCATACGAGGGTCACGAGTTAGGAAGCCTGCCTTCTTGAGTGCAGGGCGAAGATTTTCGTCATACTGAAGAAGTGCTCTTGAAAGGCCGTGACGGATAGCACCTGCCTGACCTGAAACACCGCCGCCGTTTACGCGACATACGATGTCGAACTTTTCAGCTGTGTCTGTGAGAGCGAGAGGCTGACGAACGATGAGCTTGAGTGTATCAAGACCGAAATAATCGTCGATATCTCTGCCGTTGATTGTGATTTTACCTGTGCCTGCATAAACGCGTACACGAGCTACTGATTCTTTTCTTCTGCCTGTTCCGTAGAAATAAGGATTTGATTCGTACATTAATTAAAACCTCCCTTACATTTCCCAAGTCTCAGGCTTTTGAGCCTCGTGCTTGTGGTCTGCGTTTTTATAGATTTTGCATCTTGTGAGCTGCTTTCTGCCGAGAGTTGTATCAGGAATCATTCCCTTTACGGCAAGCTGCATAGCAAAATCGCTCTTTTCTTTCATAAGTGTGCCGTACTTAACTTCCTTAAGGTTACCGATGTAGCCTGTGTGGTGCTGATAAAGCTTTTTGTTGAGCTTATCGCCTGTAAGAACTGCTTTGTCTGTGTTGATGATAATAACGAAATCGCCGCAATCTACATTTGGTGTGAAAATTGGCTTTTGCTTGCCTCTGAGAAGAGTAGCAGCCTCTGCAGCAACACGGCCGAGCGGCTTGTCTGCTGCGTCAATAACATACCACTTGCGTTCGATGTCGTCAGCTTTTGGCATAAATGTTGACATAATCAATTTCCTCCGATTAATTTTTTGAAAATCTATTTTTCATTGCCGGAATATAATAACACAGAGGGTAAAAATAGTCAATAGTGAAATTAAAATAAATTCATATTGCTCGCAAATGCTCGCTTAAACTCGCTCAATCATAGCGAAAACTAAATTATTATTTACGAAAAGGGGGCTGTTTTATGACACCGTGTGAGCTTAATTTAAGCATCAGTGCCATTGCCTGCGCGATTGCAAGGGGCAAATCTCAGCAGGAGCTTTCGCTCTTGTCAGCGTTCTTTACACAACTCGGCGATTCGCTTGCAACAATCGCGGTTGCAAACGATTGCGCAACCGAGACCGACAACGGCAATTCAAATGTAAACAGTGCGCTTTTTTAAGTATTATATACATAGTATATCCGCTGAATTTTTGAGGAGTTTAAACGGCGCGAAAAAAATTTTTAAAAAAATCCACAAAACCTATTGACTTTGTAGGTAATGAGTGATATTATTAGACCATAACAAAGAGCAAGGCAAGCGCAAACACAACAATTTGCAGCACCGCAGCCCTAAAAATTTTAAGCGAGGTAAATTAAAATGGCTTTATATCAATCAGTTTCAGACACAATCGGCAACACACCGCTCGTTCGAGTTAAAAATTTTGAAAAGCATTACGGCCTTGAGGCAAATGTTTTTGCAAAGCTTGAATATTTCAATCCGGCAGGCTCGGTTAAAGACAGAATCGCAAAAGGTATAATTGATGACGCTGTTGCAACCGGCAAACTTAAGGAGGGCTCAACAATCATCGAGCCGACATCGGGCAACACCGGCATAGGCATTGCGGCATATGCGGCTACAAAGGGCTTTAAGGTTGTCATTACAATGCCCGAGTCAATGAGCGTTGAAAGAAGAAATCTTATGAAAGCATACGGTGCAGAGCTTGTTCTCACAGATGCCGCAAAGGGTATGAAGGGCGCAATCGCAAAGGCTGAAGAGCTTCACGCGCAAAACCCCGATTCAATCGTTGCAGGTCAGTTTGTAAACCCTGTTAACCCGAAAGTTCATTATGAAACAACAGGTCCGGAAATCTGGAAAGATACAGAGGGCAAGGTAGACATTTTTGTTGCAGGTGTAGGCACCGGCGGAACAGTGTCGGGCGTAGGTAAATATCTCAAAGAACAAAATCCCGATGTTAAAATTGTAGCTCTTGAGCCTGAAACCTCACCCGTTCTTTCAGAGGGTAAGGCAGGCGCACACAAAATTCAGGGTATCGGTGCAGGTTTTGTGCCGGATACGCTCGATACAAAGATTTATGACGAGGTACTTACAGTACCGAACGAGGCTGCATTTGAGGTTGGCGGCGAATTCCCCGGCCTTGAAGGCGCACTTGTTGGTATTTCATCGGGCGCAGCACTTTGGGGTGCAATCCAACTTGCTAAAAGACCTGAAAATAAGGGCAAGAATATCGTAGCGCTTCTTCCTGATTCGGGCGACAGATACCTTTCAACTCCACTTCTCTCAAAATAATCGTTTGAGGGCAATCAAAATACTTAAATAATATACAAACAACATAATTCCTCAGGCTCCCGCACGATAATGCATCGTGTGGGAGCCGCTTTTTATGCAAAATTTAAAATTTGGTAATAAATTTTATTTTACTTATAATAATAAATATGTTACAATTAAATATAACTGAAAGTATTTCTAAAAGGGGGAAGTTTTTGTGAAAAGGTTTTCAAAGCTTTGCATTTTGTTTTTAATGATTTTTTCTTTTGCGACAACAAGTATGCCTTACACTGCCGATGCCGCATCACAAAAATCTTCATTGAGCACAGAGCGTGCCGACCTTCAAAAAAAGCTTGCCGATATTGATAAAAAAATCAACTCTTTAAACAGCGAAAGCAAGGAAACAAAGGAATACCTTGCAGTGCTTGACGAAAAAATCGGCTATCTCAACGAGCAATACAATTTGACCAAAACCGAAATTTCCGATATTGAAAATAAGGTCGATTCGCTTGAAAAAAGCATTGACACGAGCAATATGGAAATCGGCAATATCAATATTCAAATCGACTATGCAAAAAAGAAAATAGACAAGCTCAACAAGGATTTTGAGGACACTTATGACGAATTTTGTCAGCGTATGCGCGCGCTGTATATCAGCGGAAACGGCACGGGCACATTGTCATTTTTGCTTTCAAGCGACGGGCTTGCACAGCTTTTTACACGATATGAAATGATTGCTTCTGTTTCAAAGTGCGACGGTGCGCTCATGAAGGAAGTAAAGACACAGTGCGACCAAATCATTTCAACATCAAATTTGCTTAAAGAAAAGCAAACGAAACTTGATGCGTCGGTCAAAAAATTGAACGGCGACAAGGCGAGTCTTAAAACGGAAAAGGTGGATTTGCTCAAAAAGCAGGAGAGCCTTGAGGGTCAGGATAAAGAGATCAAGACGCAGCAAAAGGAGGCAAACGCCCTTCTTATCGACCTTGATTCAAAATCGAAAGAATTCGGCGAGTTTAGGGATATTACACAAAAGGAACTTGACGAAATCGACGCCGATATCGCCGAGGCAGATAAAAAATATCCCATCAAGCCGACAACGACGACAACCACAACGAAAAAATCCACCACACAAAAGCCGACTACAACAAAAAAGCATACTACAACGACAAAGCATACTACAACGAAAAAGCATACTACGACGAAAAAACATACAACAACAACCAAAAAAACAACAACTGCTCCGTCATCGAAGTATTTAAGCCTGACTTATCCGTGTCCACGCTATACAAAAATCACATGTGCATTCGGCGCATATTCGGGCCATTCGGGATGCGATTTTTCAACGTACGGTCACGAGAATCAAAAAATCGTTGCCGCAGAATCGGGAACGGTAATTCTCGTCAAACTGCTTGAACGCAGTTACGGTCACTATATAGTTATTCGTCACGATAAAACGACAAAAGACGGCAAAATTGCCTATACGCTTTATGCACATAATAACGATATTATCGTGTCCGAGGGACAGCATGTTTCAAAGGGCCAGCAAATCGCATACAGCGGCACAACGGGCAATTCAACCGGTCCGCACTGCCATTTTGAGCTTCGTATCGGCGGCTCAAGTCAATCGCATGCGGTAAACCCGGCAAGATATTTGCCTTAACGCATTATCGTAACACCTGCGAAAAATCGGCAAAGAAAAAGCGATTGATTTTTCACACTTTTAATTATTAATTCCACAAAAAGAGGTCCTACACTTGAAATTTAAAAATTTCAAAAAAGCTTTGGCATTATTGATGTCGGTTATTGTTATTTGCACTGCGTTTTCGTTTTCCGCTTATGCCGAAGACGAAAAAAAGGAAACTACCACGGCGGGCGAAACAACAACCGCCGTAAGCACCGAGCAGGCGCAAAAAACGCTTGAACAGCAACGCAGTGAGCTTGAAAAAAAGCTTGCTCAAAGCGAAAAGAAACTAAAATCATTCTCGGGTGACGCTAAGGAAACCGAGGAATACATAGATGCGCTCGACGAAAAAATCGGCTATATGAACGAGGAACTTACAGTCCTTGACAACCAAATTGCGACGGCTCAGAAGAAGGCAGATGAGCTGAAAAAGCAAATCGACCCTCTTCAAAAGGAGCTTGACAAACTCGAAAAGGATTTTTCGGTTTATCAAAAGAAGTTTGATAAGCTTCAGGACGATTTCCAGACTACATATGATATGTATTGTATGCGCCTCAAGGCAATGTATGTCAGCGGTAACCAAAGTTTTGTGGAGGCGTTGCTCACATCAAACGATATTTCACAGTTTTTAAGCCGCTACGAAATGGTCAAAGCAGTTTCAAAAAGCGACGCCGACCTTATGCGTGAGGTTGACTCAAAGATGAAAGAAATTTTGACTCAGCAGGACGGACTTAACGAGAAAAAGCAGCAGGTTAACGATGCAAAGTCAAAGCTTGACGCGAAAAAAGCCGACTATGACAAGCAACAAAAAACAATTGAAAGCAATCAGGCTGAAATTGCAAAGAAAAAGGTTACTCTCTCCGAGGAGAGGGCTGAAAGTGACGCTCTGCTTGCAAAATATACCGAGCAAACTCAAATGTATACCGAGTACAGAAATGAGGACCAGGCGCTTATCGACAAAGTTGATAAGGAAATCGCCGATTTGCTTGGCGGGCTTAAATCACCCGAGGAGATAACAACAGTCGACACCTCGAATAAAGATTATAAGCCATCAAGCTCATCAAGCGATAAAAGCGAGCTTTACAGCCGCAGTGATGCGGTGCTCAATTTGACATATCCTGCGCCGTCGCATTATGCGGTTTCGCAAAATTTCGGTCATTACAGAAACGGCAAGGCGCACACCGGCATTGATTTCCCTTGCCCGAAAGGCTCAAAAATCGTTGCCGCACAAAAGGGTATTGTCATCACTGTTAAGCGGCTTAATTATTCATACGGTTATTATATTATGGTTTACCACGGCACCGATTCGCGCGGAAGAAAAATCGTTACGCTTTATGCGCACAATTCGTCAATTCTTGTCAGCCCGGGTCAAACCGTTAAAAAGGGCCAAACTATTGCACGAAGCGGTTCAACCGGCAACTCAACCGGTCCGCACTGCCATTTTGAAATGATTGTTAACGGCTCAAAGGTCAACCCTAAAAATTATCTTGCAAAATAATATTATTCGATATATTTTATGAACAAAATCAATTATCAAAAGGAAACGGACAGTGTGATTGAGTCTTTGAACGGCACTGTGCCTACATTGCTTTTACACAGCTGTTGTGCGCCGTGCTCAAGCTACACGCTCGAATATCTTTCAAGGTATTTTTCAATCACAGTGTTCTATTTCAACCCAAATATTTCGCCGAAAGCGGAGTTCGACAAGCGATTTGCCGAGCAAAAGCGGCTTATCGAAACTCTGCCGTCGGAAAATAAAATTTCGCTCATTTGCGGCGACTATAATTACGATGAATTTTTGAATATTGCGCGCGGTTATGAATCAGTGCCCGAGGGCGGTGAGCGTTGTTTTCGTTGCTACAGAATGAGGCTTGAAAAAACAGCGGAGCTTGCAAAGCAAAACGGATTTGATTATTTTTGCACAACGCTTTCAATCTCTCCGCTCAAAAATTCCCAAAAAATAAACGAAATCGGCTTTGATGTTGCCGAAAAATACGGCGTTAAATGGTTGCCG
The DNA here is from genome assembly GCA_003526845.1 of Oscillospiraceae bacterium. Lineage (GTDB taxonomy): Bacteria > Bacillota > Clostridia > Oscillospirales > Acutalibacteraceae > Eubacterium_R. Next base: position 26,327 of record DPVM01000003.1, on the reverse strand, counting down.
TCGGATTTTAAAAAGCGTGAGGGCTACAAACGCTCAATCGAATTGAGCAGAGAATATGACCTTTACAGGCAAAATTTCTGCGGCTGCGTCTTTTCAAAATCACAAAATTGATGATTAAGGGGGAATAAAATTGAACAAACCGCTTGCGGACAGAATCAGACCGACCGAGCTTAGCGAGGTTGTCGGTCAAAGGCATTTGCTATCCCCCGGCAAGCCGCTTTATAATATGATAGAAAACGGCGAAGTGCCGAATCTCATTTTCTACGGACCTTCGGGTGTCGGAAAAACAACGGTTGCGTCGATAATTGCCGGCAAAACGAACCGTGCCCTGCGCAAACTAAACGGCACAAGCGCCTCCACGCAGGATATACGCGACATTGTTGCAGAAATTGATACCTTTACCGCGCCGAACGGCATTTTGCTCTATCTTGACGAGATTCAGTATTTCAACAAGCGCCAACAGCAAAGCCTTTTGGAATATATAGAAAACGGAAAAATCACGCTTATTGCCTCCACAACGGAAAATCCTTATTTTTATGTTTACAGCGCAATTCTTTCGCGCTCGACCGTTTTTGAGTTTAAAAGCATAGAAACCGACGATATTATTCCTGCCGTTAAACGCGGATTTGACATTCTTGCCGATGAAAATAAGGTCGAAATTGATGTTCCCGATGAGGTTTGCGGCTTGATTGCATCGGGTTGCGGCGGCGATGTGCGCAAGGCACTCAACAGCGTTGAAAATTGCTATCTTGCAACACGCCTTGCCGACGGAAAAAAGATTATCACACCCGAAACGGCACGCGAGCTTACGCAAAAATCAGCCCTGCGATATGACAGAGACGGCGACGAGCATTACGATATTGTTTCGGCTTATCAAAAAAGTATGCGCGGTTCCGACCCTGACGCTGCACTTCACTATCTTGCCAGACTCCTTGAGGCGGGCGATTTGCCGAGCGCGTGCAGACGGCTTATGGTCTGCGCCTGCGAGGATGTCGGGCTTGCCTATCCGCAGATAATTCCGATTGTTAAGGCGGCTGTCGATGCGGCTCAAATGGTCGGTTTGCCCGAGGCGAGAATACCCCTTGCCGACGCCGTTATACTTGTTGCGACAAGCCCAAAATCAAACAGCGGCGATGCGGCAATAGGCGCCGCAATGGCTGATGTCAAGGCGGGCAAGTTCGGACCTATTCCGCGTCAGCTCCAAAACAAGCATTATGACGGCGACGATGCCGAAGTTAAGGGCCAGCACTATATTTATCCACACGATTATCCCAATCATTGGACATATCAGCAATACCTGCCCGACGCGATTAAAAACGCGCATTATTATGAGTTCGGACCGAATAAGAACGAGCAGGCAAGCAAAGCTTATTGGGATAAGATAAAAAACAGAAAATAAACAGGATTACATATGACTAAAAAACAAAGAGCCCTTGCGGCTGTTGAAATATTGAAACAGCGCTATCCCGACGCGCTGTGCTCGCTCAACGCTTCAAATCCGTTTGAGCTTTTGGTTGCCGTTCGCCTTTCGGCGCAATGCACCGATGCACGCGTCAATCTTGTCACCCCTGCGTTGTTTGCAAAATACAAAACGCTCGACGATTATGCCTCGGCAGATGTTGCGGATGTTGAAAATATCATCAAGTCGTGCGGATTTTATAAAAACAAGGCGTTGTCCATAATCGGAATGGCGCAAAAAATACGCGACGAGTTCGGCGGCAAAGTGCCCGATAATATCGACGATTTGGTGACTCTTCCCGGCGTCGGCAGAAAAACGGCAAATCTTATTGTCGGCGATGTTTACGGCAAGGAGTCAATCGTTGTCGACACGCATATGATTCGCATTTCAAACAGGCTCGGTCTTGTCAGTGAAAAGGACCCTTACAAGATAGAACTTGCGCTCAAAAAAATCATTCCGAGCGAGGAGGGCAGCGATTTTTGCCACAGAATAGTGCTTTTCGGCAGAGATGTTTGCCCTGCAAGAAAGCCGAAATGCGATATTTGCCCTATGACGGAAATTTGCAAAAAAACGGGAGTTAAATAATGGATAAAACAAATATAATTTTGATAGGTATGCCCGGCAGCGGCAAATCGACCTGCGGTGTTCTTGCGGCAAAGGGCTTGCTTAAAAATTTTTACGATACTGACCTGCTTATCCAAGGGCTTGAGAAAAAAAGACTTCAGGATATAATTGATAACGACGGTATTGATTATTTTTTGCAGGCGGAGGAAAATGCAATTCTTTCACTCAACATAGATGCAACGGTTATTGCCACGGGAGGCTCGGTTGTCTATTCCGAAAGCGCAATGCGGCATTTAAAATCAATGGGCACGGTGATTTATCTTCACCTAAGCTACGAAACAATGTGCGAAAGAATAAAAAATGTTACAACAAGGGGTATCGTGCTTAAAAACGGCTCGTCACTTCTTGATATGTATAACGAAAGACTGCCGCTTTATAATAAATACGCCGACAAGGTGATTTATTGCGACAGAAACACGGTTGAACAAACCGTCAGCGAAATTATGGCGGCTATGTCAAAAATATAATTACTTTTGGGGAGGTATTCTTATGAAAAGAATATTAAGTGTGGTATTATCCGTAATTATGGCATTTTCTGCAATGTCCGTTTCGTTCGGCGCATATGCGTCGGAGCAGACTCGGGGCGGCGGACTTTATGACTTTATGTCGCAAAGTTCGTCCGACGGCAATGTGCTTACTGCCTATTTTGACCATAAGCTTCGCAATTCGGCAGATCCTACCGTTTTGCAAAATTCAAAATCGGTTAAATACAAAGGAACATATTATTATTCCGACGGTTATCAGCTTTATAACAGAATGCGTGTTAATATTGATAACAGAGATGAAAATGTTACCTTATATTATCTTGCAGACGGCAAGTTGGGCGATACAAAGATTAAAAATACGCTCAAAAACACAATGTTCAACGCCTGCGACGCACGCATTTCAAAAACAACAACCGACGGCGACTATGCTTATTGGAATCTTTACGGATTCTCCGTTAATGATATTACATATAATAAGAGCGGTGGCAAATACTGCTATCGCATTAAGTTTAAGCTTTACTATAATGCATCAAAGGCGCAGGAGGAAATGGTAGACAAGGAGGTTGCAAAATTTGTAAACTCCGTTGACACCAAAAAGCTCAGCGATTTTGATATTATGGTAAAAATCCGCAACTATATTTGCGACAATGCACAGTATGACTATGCGGCTGTCAACAACAGCGTAACACTCCAGTGGAGCAATAGGTATGCATATGCTTTTTCGGCATACGGAATTTTTTGCAGGGGCAAGGCTGTTTGCCAAGGCTATGCGCTCGCTTTCTATCGACTTGCAAAGGAACTCGGATTTGACTGCCGTTTCGTTTCGTCCGACCCGTCAGAGGGCTGTCATGCGTGGAATATAGTTAAGCTCGACGGCAAGTTCTATTTTGTCGACTGCACATGGGATGACAGCTCAAGTTACGGCGACGATTTGTTTCTCACAACATACAAGGGTATTCGCTATTATGACACAAGCAACGATGAGCATTTGCTTGACCCGACATATTACAACAACTCATATTTCAAAACGAATTATGAAAAATATTTTGCAACCGAGGAATATAATCCGTCGGCATCGGGTGTTCTTTCAACGGCAATTGCCTATGTTTCGTCAAAGTCATATTCATACACCGGCAACAATGTTACACCGGGCGTAACGGTTAAAACATCGTCGCAAACGCTCCAAAAGGGCACCGATTACACCGTTTCGTATTCAAATAATAAAGCAACCGGCTTGGCAAGCGTCAAAATCACAGGTGTGGGAAAATATGCCGGCTCGTCGGTAGTGCGCAATTTTTATATTAATCCGTCTGCAATGTCCGCTCCGACAGAGGCGGCAACAAGCGCGTCATCAATCACGCTCAAATGGTCAAAGCCGAAGAGCGGTTGCACAGGCTATTGGATTTATCAATACAAAAACGGCGCGTGGACTTGGATTAAAACAATTTCGAACCCGTCAACACTTCAGTACGAGGTGCCGAAACTCTCGGCGGCTACAACCTACAGCTTCAAAATCAAGCCGTACAAGAGGGTCAACCGCCGCAATATTGCACCGGGACTAAGCTCGGGATTTGTTGCTACAACACGCCCGACAGGAGTTACACTCTCGTCGCTTTCAACTTCAAAAAAATCAGTTACGGTCAAGTGGAAAAAGGTTGCTTCATCGGGCTATCAGGTGCAATATTCAACCTCAAGCTCAATGAAAAAAGCTAAAAACACCTACACCAACAAAAAAACGCTTTCCAAAAAAATATCTTCGCTCAAAAAGGGCAAAAAGTATTATTTCAGAGTTCGTGCATATAAAACATATAAGGACGCATCGGGCAAAAGCCGCACACGCTACGGTTCTTGGAGCAGTAAAAAGGCAATCACTGTCAAATAATCTGCGCCGCGCGCAAAAAACTCTTGATATGCCGTGCCCAAAGTGGTATTATAGTAAAAATATTTTTATATATTAAAATTTTTAATACGGAGGATAGTATATGAAGGCTTACAACGAAAAATTTGTAAAAGAAGGACTTACATTTGACGATGTTCTTTTGATTCCGGCGGAGAGCGATGTTACACCCGATATGGTTAAGTTGCAAACAAAGCTCACAAATAAAATCACATTGAACATTCCTCTTATGACTGCCGCAATGGATACCGTTACCGAGTCGGAGATGGCAATTGCCATCGCGCGTGAGGGCGGCATCGGCGTTATTCACAAGAATATGACAATCGAAGAGCAGGCAACAGAGGTTGATAAGGTTAAAAGATCCGAAAACGGCGTTATCACAAATCCGTTTTATCTTTCACCGAATCACACAGTCGAAGATGCCGACAAACTTATGGGCAAATACAAAATCAGCGGTGTGCCGATTTGTGAAGCCGACGGCACTCTTGTAGGTATTCTTACAAACCGTGACCTTCGTTTTATGACTGATTTCAGCGCTAAAATCGCCGATGTTATGACTCCGAAATCGGAGCTTGTTACGGCTATGGCAGGCACAACTCTCGATGATGCCAAAAAAATCCTTATGAAATCAAAAATCGAAAAGCTCCCTCTTGTTGATAAGAACGGAAAGCTTACCGGTCTTGTTACAATCAAGGACATTGAAAAGGCTGTTAAATATCCAAACACTGCCCGTGACTCAAAAGACCGTTTGCTTTGTGCCGCAGCTCTCGGTGTAACGGCAGATGTTCTTGACAGAGCAAAGGCTCTTTATGATGCAGGTGTTGATGCATTCGTTCTCGACTCTGCTCACGGCCATTCAAAAAATATCCTCGCAAATGTTTCAAAAGTTAAAAACGCATTCCCCGATGTTGAGCTTATTGCAGGCAATGTTGCAACAGCAGACGCAACAGAGGCACTCATCAAGGCAGGCGCAGACGCTGTAAAAATCGGTATCGGTCCCGGCTCAATTTGCACAACACGTGTTGTTGCCGGCATCGGTGTTCCGCAAATCACGGCTATATATGATTCTGCCGAAAGAGCAGACAAATACGGTATTCCGGTTATCGCCGACGGCGGTATCAAATATTCGGGCGAAATCGTTAAGGCTCTTGCCGCAGGCGGCAGCGTAGTTATGGTCGGCTCGCTTGTTGCAGGCTGTGACGAGGCACCCGGCGAAACAGAAATTTGGCAGGGCAGACAGTTCAAAGTTTATCGCGGAATGGGCTCCCTCGGCGCAATGAACCACGGCTCGGCTGACAGATATTTCCAAAAAGGCTCGAAGAAATTTGTTCCCGAAGGCGTAGAGGGCCGTGTTCCTTACAAGGGATCTCTTTCCGACACCGTATTCCAGATGATGGGCGGTTTGCGCTCGGGTATGGGTTATGTCGGCTGTCACACAATCGCTGAGCTTCGCGACAAGGCACAGTTCATCAGAATTACAGGCGCAGGTCTTATTGAAAGCCATCCGCACGATGTTTACATCACTAAGGAAGCACCAAACTATTCAGGCAATAAATAATAATTTTTTCGGAGCGGATTGTTGTCGATTCAGGATTTTCAAATTCTTTTGTTATCGTTCAGTCCGCTCCGTTATGATTTTCGGAGCGATTCGGTATGGCAGAAAAACTCACCCGTTGGCAGAGATTTAAGCGATTTTTAAAACGAAATATGACGCCGACATGGGCAAAGCACTTTTCTTATCAGGTCGCATCGTTTATCATTTCGGTGGCGCTGATTGTCGGTGTCGGCAATTATGCAATCACAAAGTCTTATGAGGAAAGGAATTTGTCTTTTATGGACGGATTTACCATAACCGCGCACACCGGCGCATTCTCCACTGCGGATAATTCGCTCGATTCCGTCAAGGCGGCGATAAAAAACAATGTTCAGGTGTTTGAGATTGATATTCGCTTGCGCCCGAGCGGAACGGTTGTTATGGGCCACGATATTATAGTCACAAATAACGACGGCGTTCAGCTCACCGAGGCGTTTGAATTGCTTAAACCGACAAATATCCGCCTCAATCTCGATATTAAAGAAACAAAAGCGCTAAAGCCGCTTTATGATTTGATTATTCAGTATTCAATGACCGACCGTGTCTTTTTGACCGGAATTGAGCAGTCACAGGTTGATGCAGTAAAGGCAAATTGCCCGAATATTGATTATTATATCAATTGCACACCGAGCAGAATCAGAATTTTTGACGACGATTATCAAAAAAAGCTGATTGCTATGCTCCAAAAAACAGGCGCAATCGGCGTAAATTGCAAATACACCTATGCATCACGCACACTTTCAAATCTTCTCCACAAAAACGGTTACAAACTTTCGGTTTGGACAGTTGATACCGAGCGCCAAATAAAGCGCGCTCTTATCAACAAGCCGGATAATATCACTACCCACAACCCCGATATGATACAGGATGTAATAGATAATTGGGGCAAATAAAAATATGCCAATACGCAAGTATTGGCATATTTTTTTATTTTGGCCTCTAAATCCCTCACCCTTATATTAATACTTTATCAGATTATACAATATCCAATCAACAATAAAAGCCTCTTGTCAAAATTTATACAATGTCGGCGAAAAGTCATTTTTGCGACAAGTGTATATGTTTGTATGATTACTTTTTTATATCGATGATTTACAATTAGTAAAAACGAATTATACAAATAGTTTTTGATGAGGTGATGATTATGTCAAAATCAAAAAAGAAAAAAGCCTTTTCAATCGGAAAGGCGGCTGTCATAATCGGTGTTCTTGTAATTCCGCTTTTATACAGCTACTTTTATCTTGAAGCCTTTTGGGACCCTTATGCTCGGCTCGACAGTGTGCCGGTTGCAGTGGTTAATCTCGATAAAGGCGCAACCATTAACGGCAAAACACGAAATGTCGGCGAAGAAATCTGCGATAATCTCAAAGAGGACGGCTCACTCAAATTCGATTTTACCGATGCCGACACGGCAAAGGACGGCGTATTAAATCAAAAATATTATGCGTCAATCACAATACCGGCCGATTTTTCGAGTAATATTTCAACCGCATCTGAAAATACAGAAAAATTGCACTCAAAAATAATTTATTCGGCAAACCAAAAGAAAAATTATCTTGCCGCGCAAATACTTGAAAATGCAATGCCAACTATCAAAGACACCGTAAATTCAAGTATCGACAAGGAAATTATTCAAACTCTTTCAGATAAATTAAACAGCGTGCCCGACCAAATGGGCGAGCTGCAGGATGGTTTGAATCAGCTTTATGACGGCTCGTCAACACTTAAGGACGGAACGAAAAAGCTTGATTCGGGTGCAACCGATTTGAAAGACGGCTCAAAAACTCTTTCAGACGGTGCCTCACAGGTTTCTGACGGCTCAACAAACCTTGATTCGGGTATTTCAAGACTTAAAAACGGCACGGATACACTGAGTGCGGCGGCTCCTACATTGGCGCAGGGCGTCAGTGTTCTCAATCTCGGCGCGTCAAAGCTCAGCAACGGCGCCGCATCGCTTAAATCGGGTGTCAGCGAATATACATCAAATGTATCAAAGGCAAGCGCAGGCTCTGCAACCGTTCAACAGGGCATTTTGGCTTACACAACAAACGCAGCGACTGCATCGCAGGGTGCAAGCGACCTTTATAAGGGTGTAAAAAAGGTCAGCGGCGGTGTTGATTTAATTACATCAAATGTTAAAGACTCCATCTCAAAGCTTAATGACACCGCATCTGAGAAAAAGCTTAAACAGCTTGAAAGCGGCTCAGCGAAAGTATCAGACGGACTTAAAAATCTTGATTCGGCATATGATACAAGCATGGCAGACATTAAGCAGGCACTTATCGCATACGGTAAAACCGGTAACGAGCAATACCTTGCGGCTGCAGAAAAGGGAATTGATACAATTTCTAAAAATATTACCGCTCTTTCAAGCGGCGCAGGCGAAGTCAACGACGTTGTAACTCTTGTTACAGAAGGCTTGCGCACGGTTAAATCAGAAACACAAACGCTTTATGCAGGATTACAACAGGCTCAGGCAGGCTTCGGCACAGAAAAGAAAAAGGACACCGTTCTTTACGGCGCATATAATCTTTCGGCAGGATTGTCTGTTTTGACATCAAATAATGACACACTCAACACAGGCGCGGCAACACTTTCGGCAGGTTTGGGACAGCTTGCGGCGAACAATAACGCACTCAATTCCGGCGCATCACAAGTTGCAGACGGAGCATCACAGCTCAGCGCAGGCACCAATACGCTTAATGCAAATGTTCCGACATTGATGTCGGGTATAGGACAGCTTGCAAACGGCGCAACACAGCTTAAAACAGGCTCAACCGCATTAACTTCGGGAGCATCGCAGGTTGCCGGAGGCGCAGTTGATTTGTTCAATGGTATTGTTACTCTCAAAAACGGCACCTCATCACTTGATTCGGGCGCAGAAAAACTTAAAGACGGCGTTAAAACCGCAAAAGACGGCGTGGATGACTCCGTTGCAGATACAAACGAGCAGCTCAAAGCTCTCGACGGACTTGCCGATTATGTAGGTGATGAACCGGTTACAACCGAAACAGAGTATGTTCAGCCGGTTGAAAACTACGGCTCGGCATTTGCTCCGTACTTTATGTGTCTTTCACTTTGGGTTGGCGGATTAATGATTTTCTTCGGTATTTATCTTGACTATAAGAGAAAAATTCCGTCACTTTCAAAGGACAGCAAGTACCCTGTTCGTCGCGGTCTTGCATTCATCGTAATCAGTGCCGCTCAGGGCATAGCTCTTGCATTGATTATCAAGTTTGCACTCGGAATTGTTGTTAATAACTTTGCGCTTTTGATTGCATCGTGTATTCTTGTTTCGCTGACATTTATGGCGATAATTCAGTTCTTCCTGATGTTCACCGGTAATATAGGAAAATTTGTCGCACTCTTCTTGCTGATTCTTCAGCTTACATCGTGCGCAGGTACATTCCCGATTGAAACTCAATCAAAATTCTTTATCGTCATCAATAAATTCCTCCCGATGACATATTCAACACAGCTCTTTAAAGAGGCTATCAGCGGCACGGCAGGCAGTTGGGCAGGCAAAAATGCACTTGTTCTTATCGTATTCCTCGCAGTATTTGTAATAATTACCGCAATCGGAATGGTAATCGAAAAGAAAAAGTCACAATCCGCTCCTCAGTCGCTTGAGGCATAAACAAAAAAAGCAAAAAGATGTGCTCCGTAAGGAACACATCTTTTTTGTTGTCTTATAGGTGAAAAAATAAATTTCCGATTCAACCATTTGGGATAAAAAGCTTCGGAAAAATAAAAGTGCTCAGTGCAAGGCGAAAGTATTGGCGTGAAAATAACCTACGGGCATAACGGAAACGATTTGTCAAGAAAGTTTCCAAACGCATATTTTGTTTGATTATTTGCTTCATATGTACTAAGATATACAGTGACGGTATATTCAAAGGCGATAAAATGAAAACTTTGAATATTTAAAAGTGAAAAATACGGTTTGGAGGTATGGAAATGATAAACAGGTTACATTTAGCAATGATAGATTTATACGGCGCAGACGCAAAAAGGATACAGCATTTTTGCAAGGTGCACAGCTATGCAAAGCTGATAGCCGAGGCGGAAAAGGTTGATGACAAAACTTTATTTATAATTGAGGCGGCGGCGCTCACACATGATATAGGAATTCATTTTTGTGAGAAAAAATATGGCAACTGCGACGGAAAACTGCAGGAAAAGGAAGGCCCTGCAATAGCTAAAAACCTGCTTAAAAAATTGAAATTTGATGATAAAGTGTCCGAGAGAGTGCAATTTTTGATAGCGCATCACCACACATATGATAATATAGACAAAATCGATTGGCAAATTATTGTTGAAGCGGATTTCCTTGTTAATATGTTTGAAAACGGTGTTTCAAAATCAGCTGTTCAAAATGCATATGACAAAATCTTTAAAACTGCCGTCGGCAAAGAAATTTGCAAAAATATGTTTGGAATTTAATTTTTTTTGACAAGCCAATACCTTGCTTTTCCCTTTTCGTTAAAAAAATTTTTGTTTATTTTTACTGTAGACAAAAGTTTTTTTGAGTGATATAATTTTGCTGATTTTGAAAGACAGGAGGCGAATTTATATGGACAGTTGTGATAATCGAAGTATCTTTGGCGATGGGCAGGAGCCGATGAGGATTGCAAGTGTCTGTATTTACTCGCTTTAATTAATATTTTTTTGGCCTTATCCATCGTAGACAAAGAATATCACAACTATTGTTTTGATTGTGTGCTTTACACGATGGTTTTTTTATGCCCTTTTTTGGCGGAAACGGAGGCTGAAATGGAAAACAAAGTATTAAAAGCTCCTAATGTTACGGACGAAATCATATCCGTAATAAGGAGCAATTTAGATAAAGATGAACTGATTGAAAAGCTTAATGACTACCACGAAAACGATATCGCTCAAAGCTTAGAGTATTTGACTAAACAGGAGCGTTTGTCGCTTTATGATATTTTGGGCGATGAGTGGGTGTCAGATATTTTGGCTTATGTCGAGGAGCCGGAGCAGTATATCGATGAGCTTGGTGTTAAAAAACTCGCCGATATTATTAATGAAATGGACTCCGACGATGCGGCAGATTTGCTTGAAAAAGTTGACGAGCGCATTAAGGAAAAATTGCGCCCGAATCTTGACGATGATGTCAAGGCGGATATTCAGCTTATCAGTTCGTATGATGAGGACGAAATCGGCAGTTTGATTACAACAAATTATATCTGCATTTCAAAAACACTCGATATTCGTTGTGCAATGCACGAACTTATTCGTCAGGCAGGCGACAACGATAATATTTCAACGATTTATGTCACTGATGAAAACGGCAAATTCAGCGGCGCAATTGATTTAAAGGATTTGATTATCGCAAGGCAAAACGATTCGCTTGATTCGCTTATTACATATTCATATCCGTATCTTCTTGCCGATGAAAAAATATCCGACTGTATTGAAGAAATAAAGGATTATGCCGAGGATTCGCTCCCGGTTTTGAATGGCAACAACGAAATAATCGGCATCATTACAGCGCAGGATGTTGTTGAGGCGGTTGACGATGAAATGGGCGAAGATTATGCAAAACTTGCCGGTTTGACCGCAGAAGAAGATTTGAACGAAACAACAAGACAAAGCATAAGAAAGCGCTTGCCGTGGCTTATTATTTTGCTGGTTTTGGGAATGGCTGTTTCAAGCGTTGTCGGTGTTTTCGAGGGCGTTGTTGCAATTCTTCCGATAGTCATTTGTTTTCAGTCGTTGGTTCTTGATATGGCAGGCAATGTCGGCACTCAGTCGCTCGCCGTTACAATTCGTGTGCTTATGGATGAAGAACTCGGAGCAAAGGAAAAAATCAAATTGGTGTTTAAAGAAACAAAGGTCGGAATTGCAAACGGACTGCTTTTGGGTATACTCGCGGTTGTATCTCTCGGGGGTTATATCCATTTGTTTAAAGGATATGATGTCGCTCACGCATTTTTGATTTCGTTTTGTGTCGGTGTGTCACTCCTGCTTGCAATGATAATATCAAGCCTTGTCGGAACGCTTGTACCGATGTTTTTCAAAAAAATAAAAATCGACCCGGCAGTTGCGTCCGGGCCGCTTATTACAACCGTAAATGATTTAGTGGCAGTTGTTATATATTATGGTTTGTCATGGGTACTTTTGATTAATATTGCGCATATAGCGTGATTCTTTCGTCGAAACACACTCCGTGTTTAAACAATTTTGCAGAGCAAAATCGTAACAAACACTTCGTATGTTTCTCCTCTCAAAAACTGCCGTACGGTGGTGCGTCAGTTTTTGTATATGGTGTGCTGCGCACACCCTCTAAGGTTCGAGTCCCTACAACCCGAAATAATAAAAATAGCGAAGCAGATAAATATCTACTTCGCTTTTTTTGGTACGCTTCGTCCAAACATATTCCGTGATTAAAATAATTGCTAAAGCAATCATTAACAATCACTTCATATGCTTCTCCTCTCAAAAACTGCCGTACGGTGGTGCGTCAGTTTTTGTATATGGTGTTCGAGTCCCTACAACCCAAAATAATAAAATAACCGTCAGGAATAAATCCTAACGGTTATTTTGGTACGCCGGAAGGGACTCGAACCCCCGACCTACTGGTTCGTAGCCAGTCACTCTATCCAGCTGAGCTACCGGCGCATATGCAATCGCTCATCGCTTTTGCTCAAATACTATAACATATTACAGAGCAAAATGCAAGCGTTTTTTGATTATTATTTGATTATTATATGATGAAAATGTGTTTCGATTGAGCGTATTGTTAAATTATTGCCCGATTTTTATGCTTGTTGAGCAATATTTTGCTTTTGAGCGATGTATTCCTCGAGAAATCCTGCACAGTCTGAGCAAAGATCTGCACACGGGCGCTTTTTGTAATACTGCTGAGTTCGTTTTTCGGGAGTTGGCGGTGTTTTTGCCGCCTTGTCAAGCCCTAAAAGCTCGCGGCAAATGATTGAGCCGTTTGCTTCCTTGAATTTATTTGCAACGCTCTGAACATCGCAATAAATGCTTTTTTTATTGGCAAAATCCTTTGGGTCGTTGTATCCGTAAAGCATTGAGAGCACAAATGTTGCGCCCGAAATTGTGCCGCAAACCTCTCTCATTCTGCCGATTCCGCCGCCGAATCCGCAAACAGCCCTTGCAATTTGCGCCTCGTCCATGCCGATTAAATCGGAAAAAGCCATTGCCACCGACTGTGAGCAATTATACCCCTGCAAAAAATATTCTTTTGCTTTTTCGCCGCGTGTCATTAATCCTCGCCTCCGTCTGCATTCGGAATATTGCCGCTTGTCTGTGACGGTGCGAATTTTGCTGTCAAATCAATGTTTTGTGACGCTTGGAACGAATAAGCACGGCTTGTGGACATAAGGGAATCGCCCGAATACCAGCCCTTAAATTCATATCCTTCATCGGGTGCGGCAACAACCGTTACACGCTTGCCGCTTTTGTAGCTTCCGCCGCCGCTGACAGAGCCGCCGCCCTCGCCGTCAACGCTGACCGATACTGTGTATGTCACCGGTGCGGTAGTGGTGGTTGTGGTTTGTGTAGGTGCGGTTGTTGAAGCCGTCGTGCTTTCCGTAGTAAATTTTGTTGTTGACGAATATGCTCTCGTCGAAGATGTGCTTTCGGTTTGTGATGTCGAGAACGATGAGCTTTCACTCGGAGTGTTGCTGCTCTTTTTGTGTGCAACGGCAAAAATCGTGCCCACGATTACGGCAACCAAAACAACCGATAAAACGGCTATTATTATAATTGTTTGCTGCTTTTTCTTCTTTTCCTGCTCATCATCGCCGTTAGGAGCCGGTGAACTTGTGTTTTGTGCAGGATTTGCAGAATATTCACCTTGATTTTGAGCACTTTGGGAGTAATTTTGGTATTCTCCGCCCGGCGCACTTGCCGAATTAATGTCAAACACCTGCGTTTGATTTGCGGTGTTGTTCTGCTGTTCGTGCGAAGGTTCGTCTGTTATCGGTCCTTCACCCTCGTCATAAAGCGGTGAACCGCAGTTTTGGCATATATATAAATTGTCGTCATTTTCACATCCGCAGTTTCTGCATCTCATAAAAATCCCTCGCTGTATCATGATAGTGGTATATATTATGTATAATTGTATAAAAAACTGTCTTTTTTGAATTATAACATATAATAAATTCATAAACAACTGAAAAATGTTACAATTTTTTGAAAGTTTTTAATTTATTTTGAATTTTACTATTGACTTTTTGTCCGATTTATAATAAATTTAATATGTAATGTTTTCGATTTGTGTTATTTTCATTTATGAGAACATATATATCGTGAAAGGGGAACCCCAATAATGAAAAAAACAGTTAAAAAGATTTTGTGTGTAGTATTAGTTGCAGCAATTTGCGCAGCATTTGCAGGTTGTGCAAAAATGAACTATGTTACTAACGCAACCATCGGAGCTATCAACGAGATTAAGGCAGGCACTTGGAATCAAACAAAAGAGGAAGAGGGCGCTGACGAGGATAAGCCGGTTATCGACGAGCTTAAAGCAGGTACATACGGCGGCGTTGACTTCAAGACAAACGATGATGTTGCTAAGTATTATGTAGAAGCTTATAACTATACTAAGACATTAACAGCTACTTATGTTGATAAGGACGGCAAGGATTGCACTTTCTACAAATTGCTCGGCGATGAGGATTTGAAAGTCGATAATATTCTTGTTGACGGTCAGAAAAACTCAACTATTAACAGCCTTGTTCCGGGTATTGTTAACGGCTTGTTTAAAGCAGGCGTTTACGGCCTTGTTCCTTGTAACAACAGAGATCCTAAGCTCGACAACAACAGCGAGGGTGTTAAAGAAGGTAAGGAAAAGAATGCGCATGACTACAGAACATCAACTCTCACAGGCGATGATATTCTTGCATCAAATGTAAAGGATAACAAAGACGGCACAATCACCCTTACAATTCAGCCTAAGGCAGCTGAAATGTCAATGCGTGGTGATGACTCACAGGGCAGATTCTTTGAAGTTCTCGGTGATATCGGCGGCGCAGTAAGCCAAATTACTCTTCTTACATGGGCAGAAGGCGACGCTAAGGATAACGTAAAGGTTAACTACAAAGGCGGTACGGGTACAATCAAGATTAACACTTCAACAAAGGAAATCGTTGAGGCTGATTATCAAATGAATGTTAAGGTTGCCGTTTCACACGCAAATGTAACCGTTATCAGAAATAAGAACGCTACTCTTGACATCACTTACAAAAACCACTATCCTGCATCAGCTGATTATATTTACAAATCAAAGCAAATCAAACTTAAATAATTGATTTAATAATTTCAAAGCCGTTCTGTCGAACGGCTTTGTTTTTTGTCAAATTAGATTTTTACCAAAATATATAATTGTGAACAAAATTAAAATATTATTGCCAAAGCACGCGCTATATAGTATAATTGTTTCACTATTAAAGAACGGAGTATTTCTATGAGCGATAAAATTCCAAATATGGACTATGATGCCGACGAGGTTATCGAAAACTTCAAGTCAAAATTCAAATGGCCCACAAAATCAACGGATGTTGAGGTTGTTGTAACGCCTCCGAAACTTCCGCTTAAAATCTTGATTTCATTTTTAATCACAGCGATTGTCGGCTTCGGTGTGTATTATATGATGATTCCTGCACTCAATTTCAAATCAACCGATTTTTATGTATTTTTGCTTATTCTCATTGCTGTTTTTTGCGCATCTTTTGCAATTGTTATCGGTGCACGCAAAAAGATTGAGCGCAGAGAGTATGCAAAGAAAAAATCTATCATACCTTTGATTATTGTCGGCGTGTTGCTTGTTGTTATGGGTGTCGGCTTTGTTGTCGGCTGCACATTGTTCAGAGCAACCGATTACAGCAATATTATGCAAGTTAAGAACAGCAATTTCTCTGAAGATTTCAAGGATATTAAATATGACGAGGTTCCTCAGCTTGACAGTGCAACGGCAGAGGCGCTTGCCGATCAGGAACTTGGCTCTCTCGATGAATATATGAGCCAGTATGTTGTATCATCTGTTTCAACTCAAATCAACTTCTCCGGTCAAATCGTCAACGCAGGCGACGGCAGAACAGTCAAATTTGATAAGGACAGTCCGGTAAGGGTTGCGTATCTTGAATATGCCGATGCGTTTAAGTGGCTCAACAACACAAAGCACGGTATCCCGGCGTATATGGTTATTGATGTTGTCAACCAAACTGCATATGCCGTTGACTGCGCAAAGCAGTTCGGCTCGGGAATCACATATTCTCCGTCCGAGCTTTTCAACGAAAAACTTGTTCGTCACCTTCGTTTTCAGTATCCGAGCGCTATTATGGATACTCCTAATTTCGAACTTGACGACAGCGGCCATCCGTATTGGATTACTCCGGTGCTCGACAAAACAATCGGTTTGTTCGGCGGCACAGATGTCAAGGGCGTAATCATTACCGACGCTTTGAACGGTAAGAGCGAATATCACGATATTGATAAAATCAAATCAGACAAGCAATTCAACTGGATTGATGTTGTTTACAGCGAAAACCTCATCGTTCAGCAGTATAACTATCACGGCAAGCTTTCGGGTGGTTTTTGGAACTCAATTTTCTTCCAGGACGATGCAAATGTTGCATCTGACGGCAACGGTTATATTGCACTTAACGGTGACGTTTGGGTTTACACAGGCATAACCTCGCTTAAATCCGACACCTCAAACTTCGGTTTCATTCTTTGTAACCAGCGTACAAAGGAAACACGCTATTATAAAAACGGCGGTGCAAAGGAAAGCTCTGCACAGGGCTCCGCAAAAGACGCTGTTCAAAACTACGGTTACAGCCCGACCTTCCCGATACTGCTTAACATCGGCGGCAAGCCAACATACTTTATGTCGCTTTACGGTGATGATTTTACGGTTAAAGGCTATGCGTATGTCAGCCTTAACGATAAAACCATTGTCGGCTATTGCGTAATGGAGGGCGAATACAGCAAAAAGAACGCCTGCCTTAAAAAAGCGAAGGAAAACTACGAGGCGGCTCTCACCAAGAAAGGTCAAACCGTAACGGATGATGACGATTCATCGTCAAATTCATCGTCAAACGAAGCAACAACACAGCCGTCAACCGGTGATAATACTTCTTCATCAACAAGCGGCGCAACAACTGTCACAGGTGAGGTAACTGATATTAAAACAACCGTTAACAACGGCAATACGGTATTTTATCTCAAGGTCAACGGCAAATATTATTATATTACCGCTACCGAGTGTATGGATGTTCTCCTTGTTGAAAAGGGTAACACCGTAACCGTTACATTTGATAAAGATGCCGACACATTCGTTCAGGCAAAAACGGTTAAAATCAAATAAACAAGTCCTATTTAAAAACACCGCAGCCATATCGCCTGCGGTGCTTTTTTATGCTTTGGTATTTACAAAATAATGATTATGTTATATAATCAAACTGAATAATAAATTATTGCGGAAATTTTTGTTGATTTTCGGTATGGAGGGGTGATGTATGAAAAAGAGGGTTGCGGCGGCAATTATTATTGTGATTGCGGCTGTACTGTGCATCGGCATTGGGGTATCGGCTGACAAGGTGATTTATCCATGTGCCAAAGCAAAAGCCGTTGAATATTTGTGCGATAAATACGATGCGGATAAAAGCGAATTTAAGCTTGTTGATCATCGCAACGCAGGCGCATATTGGGACGCCTCAAAGGACGAGTTTTTTCAACATTTGGCATGGAAAGATTTTGCGTTTGAGTTTGAATACAACGGCAAAAACTTTTATGTCAACCGTTGTAACGGCAAATTTTTCGACGATTATCAGCTCGACGATATAGAATTGTGGTGCACCGAATGGCTCCAAAGCAATGTTGACAAAAGCATAATCGGTGTCCAGCTGTCGGATGAAGAATTGCTGAATTATATGAATAATTGCGGAAAAGATTATGATTATACAGTTTCAAAAAATGATATAAATGATTTTTTAAACAACTATTCACACAGCGCAAAAAGCAATTATATTTTGAGTGTTTATTATTATGATGAAACCGTGGATTTGCTAAATCCGTCTGTTGACGAAAAAGCAATGACTCAAAAGCTGAAAAGCCGTCTGAATCTTGACGATAGGGTTACTGCGACATTTTTGCAATCTTCCGTTGATAAAAAAGAATATAAATCAAAGTGTTCAATGTGGTTTTTTGAAATAGCATAACTAAAAAATAAGAAGGGGAGCAATAACAATGAGATTTTTTAAAAGTTTTGTATCTATATTTTTGTCTTTAAATATTATTCTTTCGCTAATTTGTGTTTGCGAGAGAGCTGATGCCGAAACTGTCAGTGATTCTATTTCAGCTACTTATTCTGGTAATTATGATTCTAATGTGCCATTCGTTTTTGACATTTATTCTGTAAATTATAACGAAAATACATTTACCGGTCATGTTAAAATAGACGATTCAGATATGATAATATCTATAGATACAAATATTTCCGGAAAAATTACATTATATTCAAGTTACTATATATGTAATTTTTCATTTAAATATAAATGGCTTTTTACAAGCTATGATGCAGTGTTTACGATTACTGTGTTTCCGTATGAAGGGCGTGCCGTAGGTGATGGCGGTGGAGGAATGCTGATTTATAGCCAAGATTTCCCTCTTAATGGTACTGTCGATAATTCATATAATAAGTTTTTGTCATATAGTGAAAAAGATATGGAACTGTGCATGTTTTTTTCAAAGCAAATGTATGGAACAGAGGATACTGGAAATGTCAAGAATGCACTATTGATTAATAGTCCAATTTTTGATTTGTCTAAATTTAATAAAAACGATGTTTATGCAAAAAATACAAGTGACACAAGTCCAGACAATGTTTCATTTGCAATATTAAATCGAGCAAATGGAAATTCAATTGATATATTTGTTGTGATTAGAGGGACTCTTTGGGACGAATGGCAGGGAAACACTCAAATTACAGGCGATAAATATGATTCTTCTGTTACAACGCATGATAATTTCAATAAAGCGAAAGATTCGTTAAAAAATGATATATCAGACTATTACAAAAAGTATCAAGGAAAATATGAGAAGATTAATTTGATAATCACAGGTCATAGCAGAGGTGCAGCAGTGTCTAATCTCTATGCGAAAGAAGCAACCGATGTAGCTAATGGAAGTGAATTATCAAATATACCAAAATTTGATACTGTAACTGCTTATACTTTTGCCTGCCCAAATGTTGCAAAATACAATGAATCGATGAAATCATATACTAATATTTATAATTATTGGTTTAACACCGATATCGTTCCGACTGTTCCGTTGACATCTCCAATAGATGGATGGAATTATTGGAAATATGGAAGTTGTTACACTATGGACATTACATCGTTAGAAAAATGGTCTTTTGATATTGAAAAAAAGTATTTTTCTCTGTATGTTTTTGGAAACCTTAATGCGAACATAAAAAATGAATTGTCAAATGCTTTTTCTCAATGGTCAACAGTTGAAGATTACTATAACAAAAAATTTTTAATGTTGTCTTCTTCGATAGTTCCATCGCTTGATTATGTTAGTTTATATGATTTTCTTTATACGGCAACATATTTTATGACAAACTCTGTCTCAACAAAATTATTTGGTGTTAAAGCAATCAATGACGCTGTCAAAATGCCCCAATTAAAACCGCTGTTGTATTTTGCAATATCTAATTTGGGTACAATAAAAGAATCGCATCATTATGATACTTATGATAAATTTATAAATGGCGATGGTGTTACAGAAGGATATGGCGACAAATTGTTTACATATTATTCGTATAATGATGCAATAAATGAAGTGCAGACATTAAGCGCAGAGATTAAAACTTATTCAGAAAATACGGAAGGTGAAATAAAAGAATACAATAGTAACGAAATTTCAAAACTAAAAGCAATTGCAAATTATGAGAATAATAATGATGAATTAAACTGGGATTTAGATAATCCGTCAACTTGGGATGGCGTTACTTGGAGTTCTGACGGACATGTTAAAAATATAGATTTTTCATACAAATGGTTAACAGGAACCGCTGATTTTTCTGGATTTTGTTCACTGGAAACATTGAATTTATATGCTGATTTGTTTGATAAAATTGACATCTCAGGATGTTCGATTCTATCATCTTTTATTTGTAGTTATAATGATTTGAATTCAGAAAGTATCGATTTAAGTAATTGTACTAAATTGAAAGAATTTTATTGTGACGGATGCAATTTGGACACAATTGATGTATCAGCATTAACGAATTTGGAGAAACTTTCCTGTTCTTTTAACGATTTAATATCATTAAATCTTGAAAATAACGAAAAACTAAAATACATTAACTGTATTTATAATTATTTGGATGTTCACGATGGCAGTGTGTTATATACACAGCTTTCAAATTATAACAAGAATAACGGTGCATATACAAATTATTATCAACAAAAACTACCAGCGAATGCTGTTGTTGATAAGGATGAGATACAGTTGCTTAAAGATTTTGCTGAAGATAATAATGATATTTTAAATTGGCTTGATGATAATGGAGAAATTTCATTTGAAAAACTACAAAATAATGTGATGCTTGCTTTTGATGGTGAAAAGTACAGAGTCGTTACCATTGATATAAGCGGAATTGATGTTAGAGGAATTCTCGATCTTTCACAATTTGATAAGTTGAAGGTGCTCAAATGCACTGATACAAAAATTACAGGTCTTAATTTAGCCGGATGCAATGAACTTCAGGAATTATATTGTTCAAATTCGGAACTTGAGAGTTTAGTTTTTCCGCAAATAGTTGAAACTGAAAACTCAACTTTGTATGCTTTAGAATGTGAAAATAATCATTTAGATATAAATATTTTTTCTGATGATATTATAAAATATATTGAATGCAAATCAGGGTATATTTTGAAATATCGGCACCAAGTAATTAATAAAGATATTTCAAAGTTTAACGAAAGAGACTATCTTGCCCTTTGCAATTTCGCAACACAAAGAGAAAATCAAAGCGTACTAAATTGGGATTTGGATCTTCCCGGCAGTTGGGGCGAGGTTGACTGGATTTATGATTCTGCTTCAAAAGAATACAAACTTTTAGATTGTCGATTCGCAGGCTGTGATGTGGATGGTAATATAGATTTGTCATTATGTGAGAACCTTGATGTAATTGAATTTTCTGGTTCTCATGTAAGAACGGTTGCGTTGCCGGCAAATAATGATGTTTCAGCATATGAATTTTATGATTGCCCATATTTAGAAGCGGTAATAATTAACGGTGGAACAACCATTAATGAAGGTGCATTTTTAAAATGTCCTACTTTGCAAGCAGTATATGTATCGGACAGCGTAAAAAATATTCATGATAACGCTTTTGATAAATCGACAAACCTTACTATTGCAGGAAACAAAAACAGTTACGTTGAATTGTTTGCTAATAAAAACAATATTCCATTTAAAGCAGGTGCATTTTTGTGCGGTAATATCGTAACGAGAGAAAAGAAATCAGATAAAAACGACCATAATTATCCAATAAGCGAAGTCAAAATTAAAAGTGAAGATTTGGTTAATGCGGTAACGGATGAAAATGGATATTTTGTTGTATTTTCTTTAGAAAACGGTTATTTTCAATTCGTTGCAGATTATGAATATGGGTATAAGAGAACACTTACTGTGTCTATTAAAAATGCACCGATAATTGTGCCGACATCTATAAGTATGGTTAATGGTGATTGGGTTAAAGATGGGTATATTAACGGAAAGGATTTTTCAAAGTTTTTACACGCACAGCAGGGAGCCGATACTTCTATTGATTTAAAGTATTATGATATTAATAAGGATGGCATAGTGAATGATGACGATGTGAATATTGTTATGGAACTTCTTTCTTATACTCAGACAAAAGAAAATAATAATCCTTTTAATGTTAATTAACGAAAAATAAAGCGATTGCAGATTGAGTGTTAATCTGTAATCGCTTTGTTTATTTTAAAAATTCTTTTACTTTTTCGATATTTTCAAGTCCGTTTTGATAGCCGAGGCGGTAAATGCTTTCAAGTTTTGCCTTGTCCTTTTCGAGCGTTGGACAATTCAGCGGAGCGCTCGGTTGAATTACGAGCGCAGTGCCGTCTTTTTCACATTCGTGGACATATTGCAACTCCTCGTTATACATAACATGGCGGTTGGTAATGTCCTCGCCGATGAGCGGATATTTTTTGAACATCTTTTTCAGCTTATGCGGTGCCGCCTGTTTAACATATCCTTTGTACTGCGTTAATATGACAACCGCTTTTTGACAGCCGTCATCAAGTGCACGCTCAAGCGGAATCGAATCCGCAAGACCGCCGTCAAAATAAAGCGTGTCACCGATTTTGCACCCCTTTGTTGCTCCCGGGAGCGAACAGCTTGCCCTAATTTCCTCACAGCCTCTTTTGCGCAGTGATTTAGGATAAAGATATTCCGGCTTGCCGGTTGTCGCATTCGTTACAACACAGCAGAAAACTGCGCCCGAATTTTCAAAATTATTCTGGTTCAGCGGATAAATATCGTAGCTCAACTCGTTAAAAATCCAATCGGCGTTTAAAAACTCGCCGTTCTTGAGCATATTGCCGACACCCATATATCTTTTATCGTTTGCGTAGTTGAGCATAATGTCGTGCTGACGGTGCAACATTTTGCCCAAAAACGATGCGCCATTGCAAGAGCCTGCCGAAACGCCGATAACATAGGGAAAGGTGATATTGTT
This sequence comes from Oscillospiraceae bacterium, assembly GCA_003526845.1. GTDB lineage: Bacteria > Bacillota > Clostridia > Oscillospirales > Acutalibacteraceae > Eubacterium_R. The sequence continues at coordinate 3,497 of DPVM01000003.1, read as the reverse complement.
TTCAATAAAAGCGTCAAGCACGCCGCTTGTATAAATGGAGCGGTTGCCGCCGCCCTCAAGCACAAGTCCGCAACTATACATGGTTTCACATCCTTATATCTAAAAAAAGACGACTGATGTCGTCTTTTTTCTTTTTTTAATCAAAATTTATTCAGCCTTTTTGGCGGGTTTCTTCTTTTTTGGTGCAGCTTTTTTCTTTGGCTCTGCCTTTTCTTCCTCGGCAGGCTGTTCAGGTTCATCCTTAACCTCGACAACCTCAATTTCATTGTCGCATTCAAAGAAATCGTTATCATCGAAATATTCCGGCTCGTCTTTAGCGGTGAGCTTCTTAATTGCTACATAAGCGGCAGCTGCAAGAGCGACCAAAGCAGCGATAGCACTGACTACTTTAAGTATTTTTTTAAAGTCCATTATACAGACCTCCTTATATTGCTAATAATATTATATATACAAAGCTAAATAAAGTCAAGAGAAAAAACAAAACTCCTGTGTTACACAGGAGTTGCTTTGTCTAAAACAATTAGTCCTTGTTAAGCTTATTAGCAAGGTTGCTCTTCTTTCTTGCTGCGCAGTTTTTGTGGATGAGGTTTTTGCTTGCAGCCTGGTCAATCTTTTTGATTGCATCGTTAACAACTGCTTCCTTGTCGTCTGCGTTAGCCTCGATTGCTGCATTAGCTTTTTTGATTGCTGTTTTAAGAGCAGAATTTCTTGCCTTATTGTTTGCAGCCTTTGTTTCGTTTACGAGAACTCTTTTCTTTGCTGATTTGATGTTTGCCATTTTTTTCACTCCTTTAACGAGAAAGATGGATATAAGGGCAGAAAATATAGTACTGCCTAATTTCTGTTTAATGCTTGAATATATTAGCACAAGTTTAAATAAAATGCAAGCATTTTTTTATTTTTGGGCATACTTTTATTGAAAATAACTCAAATTAAGGTGATTTTTATGGAAAATCGCACAGATTTGGCACTAGAATGCTTTGAATCAGCCGAAAAGACTAAACTCGACGGAGTGATTGTGAGAGAGAATAATGCCGTAACCACCGTTGAGGTCACAAACGAAAACGGTGCGCTCGCGCTCGGCAAACCGAAAGGCAAATATGTCACGCTGAATGTTCAATCGTTTGTTACCGACACGAATGTTTTCGACGAACGGCTGAATGAATTTTCAAGCGTTTTGAAAACCGTCCTGCCGAAAAATGCCGCCTCCGTTCTTGTTGTCGGCGTTGGAAACGAAAATATCACTGCTGATTCCCTCGGGCCGAAAACAAACGATTATGTTTTGGCAACGCGTCACATTTTGCCCGATTTGCAAAAATCGCTTGCTGCCGATGATTTGTTTAATGTCGCCACGCTTACAACGGGTGTACTCGGCGAAACGGGGATAGAAACAGCCGAAATTGTAAAAGGCATCGTTCGTCAAATTTCACCCGACTGCGTTATCGCTGTTGATGCGCTTGCGGCATCGTCTGCCGAAAGGCTCGGCACAACCATTCAGTTTTCGGACTCGGGCATCTCTCCCGGTTCGGGCGTAGGCAATCATCGAGACGAAATATCGAGCACAACGGTCGGTGTTCCCGTTATTGCGATTGGGATACCTACTGTTGTGAGCACTGGCGTTATAAGCGGCGACGGCAGCGACACGGCGTTTGTGACACCGCGTGAAATCGACAGAATTACCGAACAGGGCGCAAAGCTTATCGGTATGGGCATCAATGTGTGCCTTCAAAAAAGTCTTTCCGTTTCCGATTTGTCGGCGCTTGTGGGATAACCGCGAATTATAACGCATATATATTTAATTGTATAAATTGTAGTTATATTTATATATTAATATACTTATATATGGGTGCAAAATGAAAAAGCAAATTATCGCGTTTATTTCAAATGTTGTTATAATTTTCGGTTGCGTGGGAATAGTCACAAATGTTTCCCCTTATTTTAAAAACGAAATATCATCGTTCAGCTCATCTGTTGTCGGTCTTGCAAATCCCGGTGACTCGATTGATAACGCAAAGTCAAAAATTTCCGATTATATTAATGACGATCAGTCAAACAATACTACTACCCGTGTTGAAAAAACGGTGCCGGCTATGAATGCGATAGGCTCAAAGGATAGCGATGACGATTGCGACATAACCGAAACACCGGCGGATATAGCAAAACTTATGAAAAAGGCAAAAAAGAGCTACTCTAAGGCGAAAAAACTCGGCAAAACCTCGGAGGGTGCTTATCAGGGCGGCGGAACAATAATTTCGTATAACGGCGTTGAAATTCAAAACAAAATTCCGTCCTCGTTTTACAAGCCGAATATTAAAAAATTACTTTCGCAGGGAGCGGATTTAAAAATTAAAGATAAATCAAAGCCGACAATTTTGATTTATCATTCGCACACTACGGAATCCTATTCGCTTCTCGATACGGGTTATTATACAGAAGCCGACTCGCGCTCAAACGATATTAATCGCAATATGGTGCGTGTCGGCGATGAGCTCGTCAAATATCTCGAAAAAGCAGGTTTTGTTGTTATCCACGACAAAGCAATTCACGATACCGATTACAATTCAAGCTACGATTCGTCACGCGCGGTAATCGAAAAATATCTTGAAAAATATCCCTCAATTGAGGTTACGATAGATGTCCACCGCGATAGCATTACATATTCAAACAAAACAAAGGTTAAGCCGACGGCAAAAATCAACGGCAAAAAAGCGGCGCGAATGATGATCATATCCGGCTGTGAATACGGCAGGGTCGAAAATTTCCCGGATTGGGAGGATAACTTGCGCTTTGATTTGGCGGTTCAGCAAAAAATGGCGTCGAGCTACAAAGGTTTGATGCGGCCGATTCTTTTCTCCGAGCGAAAATATAATATGTATGAAACTCATTCGTCCTTTTTGCTTGAAATCGGCTCGGACGGAAATACGCTTGACGAGGCATGCTACTCCGCCAGATTGTTCGGCAAGGCTCTCGGCGAGCTTTTGAATGAAAAATATGTTGTTAAATAAGGAGTTTATTATTAAGGATATGAAAAAAGTTATTTGTATATTAATTATTTCGTCGATTGCTCTCACCGCAGGAGTGACCGTTGCATACTATAATACGAGTTCACTCGGCTATGACAATGCGAACATATTATATATAGATAATGATATTATTAGAATATTTGATATGACAATTCAATATAAAAAGATTCAAAATAAAATAGAGAAAATTAAAAAAGACATAGATAAATTCTCAATTACAATATAAAGTTTTAAAAAGGCAGAATATTGGCTTGAATAGCATATATAGTGTATTATTGAGCGCATATTAAGCATAACTATACTATATGTGCAGGTAAAAAGGCAAGGAACGCACGGCAAGGTATAAAGAACATAAAAGTTTTTTGAAAAAAAGTGTTGACTTTTGGTGTTGAATTTGGTATTATGGCTAAGCCGTCGAGAGAGAGGCCACTACAAAACCTCACAAAACGGCGACAAGGACCTTGAAAATTAAAC
>DPVM01000011.1:116541-116669 GCA_003526845.1 Oscillospiraceae bacterium | reverse complement strand
GCCGAACATAGCAAACATATGCTGAAAGCCGAGCACAACCATTTTGCCGGTGCCGAGCTGGCGAGCGTCATAAATGCCATCCTTGCCGATTTTTATTTTTGATTTTGATTTTTTTGCCATTGTTTTTC
>DPVM01000011.1:116019-116333 GCA_003526845.1 Oscillospiraceae bacterium | reverse complement strand
ATTTTTTTGCCATTGTTTTTCCTCCATATAATTTAGCAAGCGAGAATAATTGTGAAAAGGATTATTTTGTACCGAAAATTCTGTCGCCTGCGTCGCCGAGGCCGGGGATAATGTAGCAATCCTTGTTAAGCTTGTCGTCGAGAGCGGCACAATAAATATCAACATCGGGATGAGCCTCTTCAAGAGCCTTAAGTCCTTCCGGAGCGGCGATAAGGCACATAAAGATAATCTTTCTCGGATTTCTCAATTTGATTTGAGTGATGGCGTCGATAGCCGAGCCGCCTGTTGCAAGCATCGGGTCAACAACGAAAACT
>DPVM01000011.1:99752-115823 GCA_003526845.1 Oscillospiraceae bacterium | reverse complement strand
AGCATCGGGTCAACAACGAAAACTTCCCTCTCCTCGATATCCTTGGGGAGCTTGCAATAATACTCAACCGGAGTATGGGTTGTTTCGTCTCTGTATAAGCCGATATGGCCTACACGAGCGGCAGGAACAAGTTTAAGACAGCCGTCAACCATACCGAGACCTGCACGAAGAATCGGAACGAACGCCATTTTTCTGCCGGCAATATGCTTGCAGTTTGCAACGCCGCACGGAGTTTTAACCTTAATGTCCTCTGTCGGTAAATCTCTTGTTGCCTCATAGGTCATAAGCATTGCAATTTCATTTACAAGCTCGCGGAAATCCTTCGTGCTTGTATTGGCATCACGCAAAATGCTGAGCTTGTGTTGGATAAGCGGATGATCAAAAATCACTACTTTTCTTTCCATTAAATCACCATTAACCTTTCAGACTACTTATTTTTAATTGAAACTTTGCCGTAGCCGTGCAAAATTTCGCCGTGTTTCAGTTGCATTGTGCGCAATTTTCGTGCGACACAATACGACACACTTATACATCCTTATAATAATAACAAATCAACCAATAGTTATCAATAAAAGTAACATAATTGTAAACAAAAAAATCACGGCGCCGATAAAAACACGGTGCCGTGATTTTTATATTAAACTAATTATAATCAAGTGAGCAATAAGGTGTGTTGCAGGATACGATATAATAAAAATATCCGTCCTTTTCATTGCCGATTATAACATTAGGCTCGCTGCAATAATCGTCCCATTCGGAAATATAACCGTCGCCGTATTTTTTGATACTGAAAAGACCGATGTATTCGTACAGTTTGCCACTGTTATTTTTTTGCAAAAAATCGTCAAGCTCGTCATAATCCATTTTTGTGCCGATAACCTTTTCCGCGCAGACATGGTCGCCGTAAACATCGGAACGCTCAACTGTTGTTGACAAAACCTGTGCGTCATCCAGCAAGACAACACTGTTGATTTTATCATAATACATTTGTTGGTTTGGCAAGTAAAAAAATGAAAAAAAGAATGCAATAAAACCTGCGGTTATCATAACCGAAACAAGCACGATTATGCACACCTTGATTTTTTGACCCTTATTTACAGAAACGCCGTTTACTTTTTCTTTGTTACTCATATTAATCGCCATAGCCTTTCAGGCAACAAATAGTTTATTAAAAATCACCTGATTGACCTGCGTTGCCTGAACAGGCGTAAATGGTGATTTCAGCCATCTCAAAATTATGTCACCGGCAAATTTTGAGGGCAATATAATTTGGATAGTGTGATTTTTCACACTATCCCTCCGATGAATATATAATATCATCAAAAAATAAAGAAGTAGGAAAGAAAAAGTAAAAGCAAAGGAAAAATTTGTTTCTCATTAATCAATTGAAAAACAGACGCGGTTTAACCGTTTTGTCAACTGCACGAATTATTTGTTGAGCATTTTTGCAAGATATTGACCCGTGTATGACTTTTTGACCTTTGCAACCTCCTCGGGAGTGCCGGTGGCAACTATTTTGCCGCCGCCCTTGCCGCCCTCGGGACCGAGGTCGATAATATAATCGGCTGTTTTAATAACATCGAGATTATGCTCTATAACAACAACGGTATTGCCCGAATCTACAAGTTTGCCGAGAACGCTCAAAAGCTGTGAAACATCAGCGGTATGAAGACCTGTTGTAGGCTCGTCGAGAATATAAATTGTCTTGCCCGTTGAACGGCGCGCAAGCTCTGTTGCGAGTTTGACACGCTGTGCCTCACCGCCCGAAAGCGTTGTGGCAGGCTGACCGAGTTTGATATAGCCGAGTCCTACATTTGAGAGTGCTTCAAGCTTGCGAGTGATTTTTGTGTGAGTGTCAAAAAACTCAAGCGCCTCGTCAACAGTCATTTCAAGGACATCATAAATGCTCTTGCCCTTGAATTTGACATCAAGCGTTTCACGGTTGTATCTTTTGCCGCCGCAAACCTCGCACGGAACATAAACATCAGCCAAAAAGTGCATTTCGATTTTAACGATACCGTCGCCCTGACACGCCTCGCATCTGCCGCCCTTGACATTAAACGAAAAGCGGTTTGCCTTGTAGCCTTTTTTCTTCGCCTCGGTTGTGGTGGCAAAAAGGTCGCGAATATCGTTGAAAACGCCCGTATATGTTGCCGGATTTGAACGCGGAGTTCTGCCAATCGGCGACTGGTCGATATTGATTACCTTATCAAGCGCGTCAAGCCCTTTCATTGAGGAGAACTTGCCGGTATGCTTTTTGGCATGGTTAAGGCGGTTGGCAAGATTTTTATACAAAATCTCGTTTACAAGCGATGATTTGCCGCTGCCGGAAACGCCTGTAACGGCGATGAATTTGCCGAGCGGAAACTCGACATCAATATTTTTAAGATTGTTTTCCTGTGCGCCGAAAACGGTGATTTTTTTGCCGTTGCCCTTTCGTCTGTGAGTCGGAACGGGGATAGAACGCTTGCCGCTTAAATACTGACCGGTGATTGAACGCTCGCACGCCATAACCTCCTCGGGAGTACCTGCCGCGATAAGCTCGCCGCCGTGAACGCCTGCGCCCGGTCCTATATCAACAAGAAAATCGGCGGCGCGCATCGTATCCTCATCGTGTTCAACAACAATAAGCGTGTTGCCGAGTTGCTGAAGATGGCGAAGAGTGCCGAGCAGTTTTTCATTATCCCTTTGGTGCAAGCCAATGCTCGGCTCGTCAAGGATATACAAGACGCCCATAAGCGATGAGCCGATTTGCGTTGCAAGGCGAATACGCTGTGCCTCGCCGCCCGACAATGTGCCGCTGTCGCGTGAAAGCGAAAGATAATCAAGACCGACGGAATTTAAAAATGTCAGTCGCTCCTTGATTTCACGCACGATAAGATTGCCTATCATCTGCTCTTTTTCGGTGAGTTTGAGATTTTCGATAAACTCAAGTTCTTCACTGATTGACATAGCGGTGAACTCATAAATATTTTTACCGCCGACAGTTACGGCAAGCGGCTCCGGCTTGAGCCTTGCGCCCTTGCATGCACTGCACTTGCAGTCGCGCATAACAGACTCAATATCTGCGCGCGCCCAATCGGAGGTTGTTTCCTTGTATCTTCTTTTGAGATTGTTAATAACGCCCTCAAAATCGTTCATATATGTTCCCGAGCCGTAGGAGGTAACTCGGGTCATTTTGATTTTTTTACCCCTTGTGCCGTAGAGAATGACATCAATTGCCTCGTCGGAAAGCATTTCGACCGGCATATCGAGAGAGAAATTGTATTCCTTGGCAAGCGCCTCCATATACATTTTGGCGATACTGCCGCCCTCGGAAACATTCCAGCCGCTTGCCTTGACTGCGCCCTGATTAATTGAAAGTTTTTTGTCGGGGATAACAAGTTCCTCGTCAATCTCCTTGAATGTGCCCAAGCCGTCGCACTTTGGGCAGGCGCCGTAAGGATTGTTGAACGAGAACATACGCGGACTCATTTCCTCAATCGAAATTCCGTGCTCGGGGCAGGAATAATTGAGCGAAAACAGTTCCTCGTGCGGCTCGTCGACGCCGCCGACTATATCGACAATTACAACGCCGTTGCCGATTTTTGTTGCGGTTTCAATACTGTCGGCAAGGCGCGATTTGATTTCGGGTTTGATAACAAGGCGGTCGATAATAACCTCGATATTATGCTTTTGAGTTTTTTTCAGCTTGATTTCATCCGACAAATCGAGGATTTCGCCGTCAATTCTCACGCGGACAAAGCCCTGTTTTTGAATGTCCTGAAGTTCCTTGACAAACTCGCCTTTTTTACCTTTTGCAATCGGAGCCAAAATTTGAATTTTTGCCCTTTCCGGGAGGAGCATAACCTTGTCAACGATTTGGTCAACCGTTTGCGACGAAATTTCCCTGCCGCAGACGGGGCAATGCGGAATACCGATTCTTGCCCAAAGCAGACGCAGATAGTCATAAATCTCCGTAACGGTGCCGACTGTTGAACGCGGATTTTTGCTTGTCGTTTTTTGGTCGATTGAAATTGCGGGAGAAAGCCCCTCGATATAATCGACATCAGGCTTGTCCATCTGACCGAGGAACATCCTTGCATATGACGAAAGCGATTCGACATAGCGGCGCTGACCCTCGGCATAGATTGTATCAAACGCAAGGCTTGATTTGCCCGAGCCTGACAAGCCTGTGAAAACGACGAGCTTGTCGCGCGGAATTTCAATATCTATATTTTTTAAATTGTGCTCTCTCGCACCCTTAACTACAATGTTTTTATTCATAATTCACCTCAAATAATTATTCATCATCTGAAAGTTCTTTGATTTTATCGCGCAGGAATGCGGCGTGCTCAAATTCAAGCAGTTTTGCCGCCTCTTTCATTTCGCGCGTAAGCTTGTCTATCATAACCATTCGCTCTCGTTTTGTGAGTTTGACATTGTTTTCGCCCGTAATATCCTTTGACGAAATTTCGATAACATCGCGAACAGCCTTTTTGATTGTTTTCGGCGTTATGCCGTGCGCCTCGTTGTATGCCTGCTGTATTTTACGGCGGCGCAAGGTTTCTGTAATTGCGCGCTCCATTGACGGAGTAACGCAGTCGGCGTACATAATAACCTCGCCGTGCTCGTTTCTTGCTGCTCTGCCGATTGTTTGAACGAGTGATGTTTCACTGCGCAAAAAGCCCTCCTTGTCGGCGTCGAGTATCGCAACGAGCGACACCTCGGGAATATCAAGTCCCTCACGCAAAAGGTTGATGCCGACAAGGACATCAAACGCGCCGAGTCGCAAATCGCGGATTATCTCCATACGCTCGATTGTATCGACATCATGGTGCATATAGCGCACCTTAATATCAAAGCCCTCAAGGTAAGCGGTCAAATCCTCTGCCATTTTTTTGGTGAGCGTTGTGACAAGAACTCTTTCGCCTCGCTCAATCCTGATATTGATTTCCGACACGAGGTCGTCCATTTGGTCCTCAGTGGGTTTAACGGTGATTTCCGGGTCGAGAAGACCTGTCGGGCGGATAACCTGCTCAACAATTTGCGCCGCTCTTTCCTTTTCAAACTGACCGGGCGTTGCCGAAGTGAAGATAACCTGATTGATTTTTGAATAAAATTCGTCAAATGTGAGCGGTCTGTTATCATACGCCGACGGAAGTCTGAAACCATAATCAATAAGGCTTTGCTTGCGTGAGCGGTCGCCGCCGTACATTCCCCTTACCTGCGGCAACATAACATGGCTTTCATCAACAAAAAGGAGAAAATCATCGGGAAAATAATCAATAAGCGTAAACGGAGCCTCACCCGGTTTGCGGTTGCTCATAATGCGCGAATAGTTTTCGATTCCCTTGCAAAAGCCCGTTTCCTGGAGCATTTCAATATCGTTCATCGTGCGCTCTTTAATACGCTGTGCCTCAAGGAGCTTGCCTTTTTCCTCAAAATAAGCAACACGCTCAACCATTTCGTCATATATTTCCTTAAGCGCCTTGTCGAGCTTTTCACGGCTGACAACATAGTGCGACGCAGGATAAATGCAAACATGGCTCAAAACACTTTCAACCTTGCCGGTGAGGTGATTTATCTCTGTAATTCTGTCAATTTCGTCGCCGAAAAACTCGACACGGATAGCCGAGCCGCTGCTGCCTGCCGGAAAAATTTCGACAGTGTCGCCGCGGACTCTGAATTTATTGCGGACAAAATTAATATCGTTTCGCTCATACTGAATCTCGACAAGTTTGTTTATAAGCTCATCTCTGTCCTTTTGCATACCCTGACGGAGAGAAATGACCATATTTTTATAATCAACCGGATCGCCGATGGAATAGATGCACGAAACGGACGCAACGATGATGACATCCCTGCGCTCCGACAGTGCTGCCGTTGCTGAGTGGCGAAGCTTATCGATTTCGTCATTTATTGCGGAGTCCTTTTCAATATATGTGTCGGTTGTGGGGACATACGCCTCCGGCTGATAATAGTCATAGTATGACACAAAATATTCAACCGCGTTGTTTGGGAAAAACTCCTTAAACTCCGAGCAAAGCTGTGCGGCAAGAGTTTTGTTGTGTGCCAAAACAAGAGTCGGTTTATTGACTTTTTCGATAATATTAGCCATGGTAAAGGTTTTGCCCGAGCCTGTTACGCCCATCAAAACCTGTTCCTTATAGCCTGCCGAAACGCCCTTTGCCAAGGCGTCAATGGCTTGCGGCTGGTCACCGGTCGGCTTAAATTTGCTTACAAGTTCAAATCTGTCCATAGAACAAAATTCCTTAAATAGATCAATCATATTATTATATAATATTTATCAAATAAATTCAACACGCAATCACAAAATCTTTGACATATCGCGCCCTCTAATATATAATAAATTTTATGAAAAGTATAACCGTAAAAAGCAACGACGCAGGGCAAAGAGTTGACAAGCTGTTATTAAAAACATTTGAAACCTTGCCCAAGTCGATGATGTTTAAGCAAATCAGAAAAAAGAATATCAAGGTCAACAAAAAGCGTTGCACACCCGAGCAGATACTGTGCGAGGGTGATGTAATCGACCTTTATTTGAACGACGATATGCTTGTTGAAAAGAAAAAGCACTACGACTTTTTGAATGCTCCCAAAGAGTTGAGCATAATATACGAGGATGAAAACATAATCCTTTTAAACAAAAAGCAGGGCGAACTTTGCCACCCCGACGGCAAGGAATATGTCAACACTCTTATAGCGTCGCTGAAGCGATATTTATACGAAAAGGGCGAATGGTCGCCCGAGGAGGAAAACTCGTTTACTCCCTCGCTTGCAAACAGAATAGACAGAAACACTGGCGGAATAGTTATCGGCGCAAAAAATTATCAAGCGCTTAAAATACTCAACGAAAAAATCAAAAGCCGCGAAATCAAGAAGTTTTATTTGACTGTGGCGTGCGGAAAGTTTGAAAAGCAGTGCGATATTTTAAAAGGATATTTAAAAAAGGACGAGCGCAAAAACATAGTTAAGGTTTTTGACAAGCCGATTGACGGCGCAAAAGAAATCGCGACAAAATACACGGTGCTCGGCTACTATCCCGATGTGAGCCTTGTCGAAGTTGAACTTTTGACAGGCAGAACGCACCAAATCAGGGCGCACCTTGCGTCAATCGGGCATCCCCTGCTCAACGACGGCAAATACGGCGACACACACGGCAGATTTAAGCAGGAGCTTTATTCATACAAGCTTAAATTTGATTTTTCGACCGACGCAGGCATTTTAAATTATCTTAACCAAAAAGAGTTTGAAATACAAAACTGCAAAATAGAAAAACTGTTTACGGAGAAAAAATACTGATGAAAAACAAATTTATAAGGATAATATCGCCGATAACATTTTGTGTTGTGCTTTTGCTTGACATCGGCGTGGTTGCATTCGGCATAACGGCGGTGAAAAAAATCATTGAGGTTGCAAATTTTTACACTGTATCGTTTGTGATAATTGAAATAATCTCGCTTGTGATTTGCTTTTTTGTGAGCCGCGAGGTAATATCAAACGGTGTGAAATTCGGCGAAAACGAATTTGAATTTACGGCGATTGACGAAAACGGCACTTTCAAATATGACGAAATAAAATCCGTCAAAGGCGAAAAAGACAACTCTGTAAGTTTCAAAAAGAATTTTATCGACAGATTTTCGCACATATATATTGAAACAACGGACGGCAACACAACAACGATTGATTTGGGGCTGACAACGTCAAAAAAGCTGAACAAAGTTGTAAACGAAATAAAAGCAAGAACAAATAAATAACACAACAGCAAACAATAATACAACAATAAACGGCACAGTAAAGCACTGCGCCGTTTTGATTTGTAAAATTACATATTGATTTTTCCGCGTTTAAAATTGTCTATCATTTCGCGTGTAAGCGACAAATCGTCATCGTCGAATGTGATTTCGTCAGGTAAAAACCATTTGCCCTCTTTAAGCTCAAAATTGTCGACATTTACAGTATCGTCGCCGTCAACCTCGCAATAAAAGCCGTACAGGAGCGTTGAGGTGAAGCCCCACGGCTGTGATTTGTAGTATCTCAAATTTTTGACTTTAAGCCCCGTTTCTTCAAAAACCTCGCGGTGAACGGTTTGCTCCGCAGTTTCGCCGATTTCGCAAAAACCGGCAACAAGCGCCCAATGCGCACCGGGACGATTGTATTTTGTAAGGCAAATTTTGCCGTGCGAAATTATCGCAACGATAACGGCAGGAGAAATGCGCGGATAGACGATATTGCCGCAATCGCATACCATTGCGCGCTCTGTCGGGCTCAAACGCATTGCCGCGCCGCATCTGCCGCAAAAGCGATTGTCATTATACCAATTGTTAAGGTGAAACGCAGTCACCGCGGCGAATGCAAGTTCTTTCGGTCGGGCGGTGCGCAGGACTTTGTAATCACAATATTTAAAGTCGCCGCGCTCGCTTGATTTGCACAAAAAATAATTTTTGCCGCCGAGCGAAAAAAGATAGACAATCACACCGTCGGTCTGATTGACCGTGGGCAGTGAAATTGTGTTGTCATAAAGTGAAAGCAAAACGCGGCGCGAATTAAAGCAAAGCGCATAATCATCGCCGCGCGGAGATACATTTTTAAATTGATTGTCAAATTTTGCATTAATATTTTGAATCATAACACACCGTTTAATAAGCCAAAGCGAGAAAAATGCCGCACGGATAAAGCGTGCGGCTTAAATTATTTTTTTGTTGTTTCGTCCTCGTGGACATGGTTTGCCGTTTTTGAGGTTGGAACTTTTTTAACATCCATATTTTTATATGAAGCGTTGCCGTTTTTGTCGATAACCTCGCGCAAAATTTCCTTGCCGTCAAAGCTGATATAGTAATTGCCGACAGCGTCGATTGTCGTGAGTTGCTGACCCTTATCGTTTTTGCCTGCGGATTTTTTGATGCCTGCCGTAACGAGAATATAGTAGCCTTTTTTGCCCGAAACTGTTTTGCCCGATGAATTCACCATAAATGTGCATTTATCGTATTCGTCCTTAGTCAAGCCAAGCTCTTTTCGAGAATAGCTTTGAATTAGGCTTATTGCGTCGGAATCATTAACCTTTGCCTGCTTGGTAGGAATAGTTGTGACCGTTGAGGCAGGTGCAGTTGATGAAGTTGTATTCCCTTTATCCGATTTTGAGGAGCAAGCGGTGAAAACACCGACAATGACGCAGCATGTGAAAATTAATGCTAAAACCTTTTTCATAAAATAACCCTTTCGATAAGTCGAAATATAAAGATATTATAATTCAACAGGCACTCAAAGTCAATAAACATCGGAATATAGTTGAAGCAATTTATTGATTTGACCCTCGCCGAAAACGCAAATATCGTTATTTATCAACAATTCGGCTGTGATTCCGTTGCCGTCAACAAGATTTGAGGTGAACGAGCCGTCATAAATTTTGCCGCATCCGCAGGACGGCGAGCGTTCCTTTAAAAGAGCGGCGGGGCAATTTTTCTCCCGAGCGATATAGAGTGTTTTTTCCGCACCGTCGGTAAAAGCGGTGGTGACATCAACTCCGTCTTTTGAAACAACTCGGTCGCCGCAAATTTCGGACGGTGTGCGCGGAGTCGGCAGTCCGCCGAAAACCTCGGGGCAAACGGGAATGATATTGAAATATTTTTTCAGTTTCAACACATCTTCGTTGTAATTATTATTGCCGTTATATTTGCAATTTACACCTAAAAGACAGGCACTGACTAAAATGTTAACCACTTTTTCTCCTTAAATCAATATGTATAGCTTGAGGCGTCGCCGTATGAAACATATGTTTTGACGCCGTTTGTGTATTTGATATAAAACTTTGCCGACACTGTGCCTGTTTTAGAGGACGAGCCGTAGTTGAAATATGCCGTAAAGCGTGTGTCGTAAACGCCCTGCATACTTTGCGAATTGCATTTAACAACATAGCCGCCGGAGTTTGTTTTGCCGACATTTTCGAGAGTGAGCATATCACTGTCCATATTTTTGCCGTAGATAAAGCCGCACTCGGTGACGGTATATTCCCTGCCGAGATAAACCTGTGAGGTGAATGTTCGCGAATAGTCGGAATCCGCTTTAGGCTCATTATCGGAATTCATAACATTCGGAACAACCTGAACATCGTAGCCGTTTTTAATATCGAATTTTTCGCCGCTGATATAGCCGAGGTCGATAAGTTCGGTATCGGTATAGCCGGAATGAAGGGCAAGTGCAAAATCCTTGCCGTTGACAATGTTATCATCAAGAAAATTGCCGTATTTAATGACAATCGTGCCGCTTCTGTTGTGCTTATTTGTATTCACAACTGTTGAGGCAATCGTTTTGTCGTGCTTTTTGATTTCGACAGTGTGCTCAACCTCGCACAAAACATTGTCGAGCACAAAATAGCCGAAATGATTTGTAACGGCGGCAAGCGAGCCGTCAACATAAACAAGCGCGTCATAAATCGCCTTGCCCTCGGTGGTTACAACTCTGCCCTTGACATGGTGACCGTTTAAGGCGGCTTTTATAAATTCCTTATAAATAAGCGCGTTGCAATCCTTGCAATAATACGAAACATCACAATCGTAACAGCAGGAGGCGCGCACGCCCTCGGCAACATATCCCCTTGTGTGGTCACAGCCGAGAGATGAAAAATTCAATTTCATTTTTTTGGCATAATCGGCGGCTGTTGAATCACTGTATGCATAAAGACATATGTTTTCGGGTGCAGCAGAGGAATAAGCAAAAACCGCATTGGAGAAAATTGTTGTTGTTTTTGAAGTTATTGTAAAATCGGTCAGATTTTTACAATCATAAAACGCATATTTTCCGATATTGTCGCACTTGTCAAGCGTGACGGAGGTAATGCCGTCGCACCCTCTAAAGGCGTAGCTGCCGATTTTAGCGACATTTTTATCAATCGAAAACGATTTTATGCTTTCGCGGCTGATGTACCAAGGCGAATATGTATAAATTTTTGATGAATTGTATGCGCCGTAGTCAGGCATCGTTCCGCTGCCGAGAGTCAGCTCAATACTTTCTATTGCGTTGCAGGAATACCAAACGGTGTTTGATGTGGGTGCTGCAATTGAAAGCGGCATTTTGAGACTTTTCATTGCCGACGCGCCATAAAATGCATAAGGTGAAAGCGCAGTAATGTCATCATCGATTTCCAGGGAAATAATTTCGCCGATATAATCATGCCACGGAACAAAAGCGGCATTTTTATAAACGGTCATATCGCCGCTGCCGCTGATTTTGAGTGACTTTGTTTGAGTGTTGAAATACCATTTTGCGTTCTCGCCGCAGTTGCCTGCATTCAAAAGATTGACTGCAAAGCCGTTTTCAACACAATAAGTATATGCAGGGGCATCGACATAGCCGTAATATGTGAAATCATTTTTTTGAAATGCGCCGTTAAACGAGTATCCGAGCGAATATTTGCCGACGGAAAGCGTGTCGCAATAATTGCGCACCGTTTGCGGATATTCGCTGAGAATAAAGGCGTAATCATTGATTGAAATATTGTCGCTTACTGTCAAAACCTGCGTTTTGTACGACGGCAAAGCCGCAACGATATTGCCCGATTTGTCATAAACAACGGACGATGCGACAGTGAAATTGTCATTTGGAATAAGAGTAAAACTGCCGAGTGCCAAAAACGCGGTTGAATTGAGTTTTTTCACTCCTTGCGGCATTGTGTAACATCCGGGTGTGTCCTTAACCGCCAAAATCAACTCACTGCCGGTTGAATCATAAAGGCTTTTGTTAATCGCTTTAAGGTTTTCGGACGATGACTTGATTTCACTCAGCGACTCACAACCGTAAAATGCGAACGGCGAAATTTTTGTTATTCCGCTTGAAACGGCAAGAATTTTGATTTGCTTGGAATAGACTTGCCATGGCGGCAAAGATGACGAATAATCATACATTTCCCCTGCTCCGCTCAATGTGAGCGTGCCGATATTATTAAGCGAATATGTCATACCGTCGCCGCATTTGCCGCTTGAAACAACCATTGTTTTGATATAGTCACCGCTGTAGCTGTCGCCGCAGACAGAGCAGGTATAAAGCGTACTGCCGGGCGATGAATCGGTAGGCTCGATTATTTCGGCGAGATAATTGTGCTTACAGCCGATAATATTGAATTTGATATTTTCAATAGCGGCGTAGCTTTCCGCCGCGGTATTTCTATAGCCGTTAATGACAAAGCCGTTCGCGGTATCGACAAAAGCGTCCTCGCCGATATATGAAATGTTATCGCCGAATGTGAACGAGTCAAGGCGCGAACAACCTAAAAATGCACTCTCGCCGACAGAGATATAATCGCCGGCGAAAGTAAAATCGGCATTTGACATATTGTAAAAAGTCCAATCGCCGATTGACGAAACCGATTTTTCGACATTGACGGAGATAATTTTGCTGTCGAACAGCCTCCACGGGCGGTTTGACTGTGTATAATCAACGCCCTTGGTGAGAGTCAGCTCGCCCTGCGGCAAGGAATAAGAATAACATTCGTTATCTGTATAAACGATTTTTGAAATATCAGGCAAACCGTTGCCGTAGTAAATATCGAAACCCTCGTCGCCGTAATCGACGCTGAAATCGTTTAAAATTTTATACACATCGTCGCGTGAGAGCAATTTGTTCATACTTTTTATATCTGCGCACGCAGCAGCAATATACGGGCAAGCCGCGGAGGTGCCGCTGTATTGTTCATAGCCTGCCGTGCCGTCGTCAAGCACAACGGAGGACATAATTTTTGAGCCGGGAGCGCAAAAATCAACACAGTCGCCGTAATTGGAATACGAGGCAATTTTTTCAAATTTGCTGTTAAGCGCGCTGACAGTAATTGTGCCGTCGGTTGCGGCAGGATAATATTTTGAGGCATCAACCGCGTTGTTGCCTGCGCTTGCGCAAACACAAACGCCTGCACCGATTGCATTTTGAACAGCCTTATAATATGCGCTTGCGCTGTCTGTTGAGGTAAGTGAAAGATTGATTACATCAACGCCCAAATCGACCGCATCGTTTATGGCGGCGATTACATTTGACGCAGTTGCGTAACCCGTAGCCTCGGTGAACACCTTGTACGGCACGATTTTTACATTGTCGGCGGTATTATTGGCAATAATTCCCGAAACGAATGTTGAATGAAAATATTTATCGGCGGTAAACGAATTGCGAAAAACGGCATTTTCGTATCCGTCCGCCGAAAAATCGTAGCCGTCATTATAAAATCTGCCGCTTAAAGCAGGGTGGGTGGTCATAACACTTGAATCAATGACAGCAACAAGGACATCCTCTTTATTCATTTTGAAATTGTTTAAATATGTATTAAAGCCGACCTTTTGCGACGCGGCAGGAGAAATTTCGCACTTATCATACGATTGAGTTTCGTCAAGCTCAACCGGGCAATCGGCGTCAACGGTAAGCCCTGCTTTTTTTATTTTATTATACGCATTTTTTGCGTCTGTTTGCGTTTCATACTGCAAAACGGCAATATTATGCTTGCTGTCTACGGCTGATTTCACAGCGCCGAAGGTGTCACCGTTATAATCAGAAACAATAAGACGGCAAAGCGCAAACTTATCTTTGTTATTGAACTTATCGGCAGTGTCATACTCGGAGGCAATTGACTGCAAATCCGATTTGAAAGTGTTTTCAGGCGAATCGCTTTGATTATTGAGAGCGAAAAAGCCGACAAAGGAAAAGGCAAGCATGACAATCACTGCCAAAATTATCAGGGCATATTTTTTTCGTTTTGCCATATTTGCTCCTCCTTTTATACATATTCGATAATTTGTTGTTAATTATATAATAATTTTTTGTATTATTATAACATATTTTATTGACTTAATCTATAAAAATATGTTACCTTAGTATTATAAAATGTTTTTTGTTATTAATCAACAGGAAATACGGAGGTTTTTTAATGGAGTCGCGAAACTATGTAAAGAAGAACGAGTGGATGGCGTATGCTGTCGGCGCACTCGGTCAAGGTATGGTTTACGGAATTATGAGCTCATATATTTCGGACTTTTATCTTAATGTATTAAAGGTAACGCCTATTTTTGTGCTTATGCTTATGCTTTTGGCGCGAATTTGGGACGCAATCAATGACCCGATTATGGGTTACATTATGGACCACGCCAACCCGAAACACGGCAAAATGCGAACATATTTGCTTTTCACGCCGATACCGGTTGCGATACTCACATTTTTTCTTTTTTACGCACCTGATTTATCAACAACACAAAAAATGATATACGCCGGTGTTACTTATGTTGCGTGGGGTATGATTTACACTTCGTCGGATGTTCCGTTTTGGAGCCTGCCAAACGCAATGACGCCAAATGCCGACGAGCGCGGCTCGATTATATCAAAGGCAAGAACATTTAACGGTGTAGGCTCTGCGATACCTATGGCAATGTTTATGGCGCTCGGTTTTATTTTGCCTAAGCTCAATCTCTCAGGCACGGAGCTTGAAAAAACAAAATACACGGTCATGGCGTTTGTGTGCTCCGTAATCGGCAACATACTATTCGTAAGAGTGTATTTTAAAACGAAAGAAAGAGTTAACATTCCTATTCCGAAAAAGCGTGAAAAAGGTCAGCCCGGCTCGCTGAAATTAATATTCACATGCAAGCCGCTTATGTTGACAGCAGCAATGGGAATACTCTCAGCCGCACGGTATATGTTTCAGGCAGGCGCAGTACATGTTGCGAGATATTCGTTCTACATTGGAAAGGAGCCGTCGGGACTTACCGGTAAAGAGCTTGAGGCGGCTCTGCAATCAAACATTTCTTCTGTTTCAACAATTATGTCCGTTGCAAGCGCAATCGGAATGTTTGGTGCAATGATTGCCGTCACACCGCTTATAAAGCGATTTTCATACAAGCAAATCATCATTGTATCCGCATTAATCGGTGCAGCCTCATCGCTTGCAATGTGGTTTGTCGGATATGACAATTTCTGGGTTTGTGTGCCGTTGCTTTTAATTTCGACAATACCATGCGGCACAATCAATGTTTGCGCATTTGCAATGGTTGGCGACTGCCTCGACTATATGGAACTCAAAACAGGCGTAAGGCTCACGGGAATGGGCTCGGCAATTCAAAGTTTTGTAACAAAATTCGGCAACGCCATTGCAACCTCTGCAATCATATTGATGTATATAATTGTTGACCTTGATGTTTCGACAATTTCGGCTAAAGTTACGGCAAATCCGCTTGAAATGGATGCATCTGTCAGAACCGGCATATTCAGCGTTATAAGCCTAATTCCCGCAATTTCGCTTTTGCTTTGCATTATCCCGATGTTCTTCTACAAAATCAACGGAAAATACCGTGAACAAATGGAAAAAGAGCTTGCCGAACAGCGCGCCGCACGCGGCATTGAAATTGAATAAATGTATTAGAAATTAAAGTTATCAATCAATACAGCAAAACCGCCTCAAATTAGCGTTGAGGCGGTTTTTTTAAGTTAATATAGATTCTCTCTTGAATTTCAAAAACAACAGATACACAAAAAAGAGTACATCCGAAGATGTACTCTTTATGATAATAAAATAATAATCAAAGATTACTCGTTGATTGATGTAACAACGCCTGAACCTACAGTTCTGCCACCTTCACGGATAGCGAAACGAAGGCCTTCTTCAATAGCGATAGGAGTGATGAGCTCAACGTTCATATCTACATTATCGCCAGGCATGCACATCTCTGTTCCCTCAGGAAGAGTGATAACGCCTGTTACGTCAGTTGTTCTGAAATAGAACTGAGGACGATAGTTGTTGAAGAAAGGAGTGTGACGGCCGCCTTCATCCTTTGAAAGAACATAAACTTGGCCTGTGAACTTTGTGTGTGGGTGGATTGAACCAGGAGCAGAAAGAACCTGACCTCTCTTTACGTCAGTTCTCTGAACGCCACGGAGAAGACAACCGATGTTGTCACCAGCCTCAGCATAGTCAAGAATCTTTCTGAACATTTCGATACCTGTGCAAACTGTTGACTTCTTTTCTTCCTCAAGACCAACGATTTCAACTGTATCGTTTGTTTTCAACTGACCTCTTTCAACTCTACCTGTAGCAACTGTACC
>DPVM01000011.1:0-99542 GCA_003526845.1 Oscillospiraceae bacterium | reverse complement strand
ACGACCTGTGATTGTGAATACGTCCTCAACAGGCATAAGGAAAGGAAGGTCTGCCTTACGGTCAGGAGTAGGAATATAATTATCAACTGCGTCCATAAGCTCTGCGATGCAAGCGCAAGCAGGATCATCGTTTGAAGAAGCCTCAAGAGCCTTAAGAGCTGAACCCTTGATAATCGGGCAATCCTCATCAAAGCCATACTCAGCAAGAGTCTCACGAACTTCCATTTCTACGAGTTCAAGGAGCTCTTCATCGTCAACTTGGTCAGTCTTGTTAAGGAATACAACGATTGCCGGTACACCTACCTGGCGAGCAAGAAGCAAGTGCTCCTTAGTTTGAGCCATAGGACCGTCTGTTGCAGCGATTACAAGGATAGCGCCGTCCATCTGAGCAGCACCTGTAATCATGTTTTTGATATAGTCAGCGTGACCCGGGCAGTCAACGTGAGCATAGTGACGCTTGTCTGTCTCGTACTCTACGTGAGCAGTGTTGATTGTGATACCACGCTCTCTCTCTTCAGGAGCCTTATCGATATCAGCATAGTCCTCAAACTTAGCATAACCTTTGTTTGCAAGATACTTTGTGATAGCAGCTGTAAGAGTAGTCTTACCGTGGTCAACGTGACCGATTGTACCAATGTTTACATGTGGTTTGGTACGATTAAAATGTTCTTTTGCCATTGGAATTTCCTCCTTAAAATTTACAATAGTAAAATTGTCAATGATATTTTATCAAAAAGAGTACAAAATATCAAGTACTTTATTAAAAATCTTAGTCTTTCTTTGAGCGTTCGCTGATGATAGACTCAGAAATTGACTTCGGAACTTGGTCATAGCCGTCCGGCTCCATAGTGTATTGACCACGGCCCTGTGTCTTAGAACGAAGGTCGTTTACATAACCAAACATTTCCGAAAGAGGTACTCTTGCATTGATTTGCTTAGCACCTGTGCGGTCTTCCATACCCTGAATTTGACCACGACGAGAGTTAAGGTCGCCGATAACATCGCCCATGTATTCTTCAGGAACGATAACTACAACCTTCATCATCGGCTCAAGGATAACAGGAGAAGCCTTTTTAGCAGCATCTTTGAATGCCATAGAACCGGCAATCTTAAATGCCATTTCTGATGAGTCAACCTCATGGTAAGATCCATCATAAAGTTCGATTCTTACATCAACTACCGGATAGCCTGCAAGAATACCGCTCTTCATGGCAGCCTGGATACCGGCATCAACAGCAGGAATGTATTCCTTAGGAATAGCGCCGCCGACAACCTGATTTTCAAACTCGTATCCCTTGCCTATGCCGTTTTCGTCAAGATTCGGGAACATACGAATTTTAACATGACCGTATTGACCTGAACCACCCGACTGCTTCTTATATTTGTAGTCGGACATTGACTCAGTTGTGATTGTTTCCTTGTAAGCAACCTGAGGTGCGCCTACATTGGCCTCAACCTTAAATTCACGAAGAAGACGGTCAACAATGATTTCGAGGTGGAGCTCGCCCATACCTGCGATGATTGTTTGTCCTGTTTCTTCATCGGTATATGCTTTGAATGTCGGGTCTTCCTCTGCAAGTTTTGCAAGAGCAACGCCCATCTTTTCCTGACCTGCCTTTGTTTTAGGCTCGATAGCAACACGGATAACAGGATCAGGGAAATTCATTGATTCAAGAACGATTGGGTGATCCTCGTCGCAAAGGGTGTCACCTGTTGTTGTATTCTTCAAACCAACAGCGGCAGCAATGTCGCCGGCGTAGCAAACAGGAATATCTTCTCTGTGGTTTGCGTGCATTTGGAGAATACGACCCATTCTCTCTTTACTACCCTTAACCGAGTTGTAGCAAGGTGTGCCGGCAGCGATTGTGCCCGAGTAAACTCTGAAATAGCAAATCTTACCAACAAACGGGTCGGTAGCAATTTTGAATGCGAGAGCCGAGAACGGCTCATCATCTGATGAATGACGATATTCTTCCTCGTCAGTATCAGGGTTAACGCCCTTGATTGACTCAACATCGGTCGGAGCCGGCATAAAGTCAACGATAGCGTCAAGAAGCGGCTGAACACCCATATTTCTGTATGCTGTACCGCAGCAAACAGGAACCATGGTGCCTGCGCAAGTAGACTTACGGATAATCTTTTTGATTTCGTCAACGGTGATTGCGTCTTCGCCCTCTTCAAAGTATTTTTCCATAAGCTCTTCGTCCTGCTCAACAACATGCTCAATAAGATTTGTTCTGTACTTTGCAGCTAATTCCTGCATTTCGGGACGAATCGGTCTGTTTTCAAAAACAGAACCGCTGTTTTTGTCAGGATCGATATAAACGATTTCGTGATTGTTGATAAGGTCAACAGTACCTTCAAAGGTATCCTCTGCACCGATAGGCAATTCAATCGGAATAGCATTGCACTTGAAACGATCAAGTACCATATCCATTACATGATAGAAATCTGCACCCATGATATCCATTTTGTTAACGAAAATCATTCTCGGAACATGATATTCATCAGCCTGACGCCATACGGTTTCAGACTGTGGCTCAACGCCGCCCTTTGCACAAAGAACGGTTACAGAGCCGTCAAGTACACGGAGTGAACGCTGAACTTCTACTGTGAAGTCAACGTGGCCCGGTGTATCAATAATGTTAATTCTATGGCCTTTCCAGAAGCATGTTGTAGCAGCAGAGGTGATTGTGATACCTCTTTCTTGCTCTTGTGCCATCCAGTCCATTGTAGCAGCACCGTCGTGTGTTTCACCAATCTTGTGATTGATGCCTGTGTAGTACAGGATACGCTCGGTTGTAGTTGTTTTACCTGCATCAATATGAGCCATAATACCAATATTTCTTGTTTCTTCAAGAGCAACTTTTCTTGGCATAATATCCTCCTAATTGATCAAATAACGGATTAATATCTGAAATGAGCAAATGCTTTGTTAGCTTCAGCCATTCTGTGTGTATCTTCACACTTCTTAACTGCGCCGCCGGTCTTGTTGGCAGCATCCATAATCTCAGCTGCAAGGCGTTCCTTCATTGTTCTTTCGCTTCTTGCACGAGCAAAAGCAGTAATCCATCTAAGACCTAATGTTTGTCTTCTTTCAGGACGAACTTCGAGAGGAACCTGATAGGTAGCACCGCCGATACGGCGAGCCTTAACCTCGAGTACAGGCATTACATTTTCCATAGCAGCTTCGAAAGTTTCGATAGGATCTTTGCCTGTTTTTTCTTGGATGATGTTGAAAGCGCCGTAAACGATTTTTTGAGCGACACCTTTCTTTCCATCTAACATGATGTTGTTAACGAGACGAGTTACAACCTTTGAGTTGTAAAGCGGATCCGGTAATACATCACGCTTAGCGATTTGACCTCTTCTTGGCATCTTCGCTTCCCTCCTTCATAAAATTTAATGAGTTCATAGGTACTCGGTTTTTCCGTGGAGCCAACAAAAAGCCTATAATCTGTATGATAAATAAACTATTGTTGTTCCTTAGATAAATGCGGCTGAATTACTTCTTAGCCTTTGGCTTCTTTGCGCCGTACTTTGAACGGCTCTGCATTCTGCCTGTAACACCCTGTGTATCAAGTGTGCCACGGATGATGTGGTAACGAACACCGGGTAAATCCTTAACACGGCCGCCACGAACCATAACAACTGAGTGCTCCTGAAGGTTGTGACCTACGCCCGGGATGTAAGCAGAAACTTCCATACCGTTTGTAAGACGAACTCTGGCAATTTTACGAAGTGCTGAGTTAGGCTTTTTCGGTGTAGCTGTTTTAACTGCTGTGCAAACGCCGCGCTTTTGAGGAGAAGCGTTATCGTTCATAACATTCTTCTTTGTGTTAAGACTCTTTAAGAGAGCAGGTGCTTTAGCCTTTTTCTCTTGGGACTTGCGTCCGGTTCTAACTAATTGGTTAAAGGTAGGCAATAGTCTATTCTCCTTTCGTTTATTTATGCGACATGCGCATATATAGTGCATTAAATAGATTAATACATTATATATACGCACGCCGAGGAGTGCGGAAAGCCACACTCCGTCAGCGATTTGAACAAATATTTTGTGCAAATTTTGTTAAAATAAACAACGCACCTGCACACAATTGCGTATTATATCATTTAATCAACGCTATGTCAAGAAAAATTAGGAGGCACAAAAATTAATTTTTGTCGCCGTTATCTTCCTCTTCTGCGTCGGAGCTTTGAGCCATATTGTTTGTCAAAAGCTCCTGAAGTTGCTCAAGATTCAAAATATCGTCTGAACCCTCTGCGCTGAAATAGCTCGGAACAACATCAACATCTCTGAAAACATCCATACCTGTTCCGGCAGGGATAAGTTTACCGATAAGAACATTTTCCTTAAGTCCGAGGAGCGGATCGCTCTTGCCTTTGATTGCCGCGTCTGTAAGAACTCTTGTTGTTTCCTGGAATGATGCGGCTGAAAGGAAGGAATCTGTTGCAAGAGATGCCTTTGTGATACCCATAAGAATCGGAATATAAGTTGCGTGCTTAAGTCCCTCTTCTCCTGCGGCGAGTCTTTCGTCGATAACATCGTTTGCCTCGTCAACAGCAGAAACATCAACCATTGTGCCTGCGATAAGGTCTGTATCGCCTGCATCGTCAACGGTGCATTTCTTGAGCATTTGACGAACGATAACCTCAATGTGCTTATCGTTGATGTCAACACCTTGAGTACGATATGCAAACTGAACTTCCTTGATAAGGTAGTTATAAACAGCCTCTTTACCGAGGATAGCAAGAACATCGTGAGGATTCTTTGAACCTACTGTGATTTCTGCACCCTTTTCGATATGAGCGCCTTCAACAATTTGAGGTGTAAGGTGAGCGCCGTAAGGAATGAGATATTTTTTCTCTTCGCCTGTTTCGCTGTTGAATACAACAACATGGCGGCTCTTCTTGATTTCCTCAAATCTGACCTCACCGTCAATCTCACTGAGAATAGCAAGTGTCTTCGGCTTTCTTGCTTCGAACAATTCCTCAACTCTCGGAAGACCCTGAGTAATGTCTTCGCCGCCGGCAACACCGCCGGTGTGGAATGTTCTCATTGTAAGCTGTGTACCCGGCTCACCGATTGACTGTGCCGCGATGATACCAACTGCTTCACCGACCTGAACAGGCTCGTTGAAAGCAAGGTTTGAGCCGTAGCACTTGCGGCAAACGCCATGGCGTGACTTACATGTGATGAGTGAACGGATTTTAATATGAGTATATCCTGCGTCAACAATACGCTTTGCATCCTGCTCGTTCATCATTCTGTCTGTATCCATGATAACTTCGCCTGTTTCGGGATCAACTACCGGGTCAACAAGGAATCTGCCGACAAGTCTTTCCTCAAGCGATTCAAGAACACGGTTGCCGTCCATAACAGCGTAAACATCAATACCGTCATGGCACTTACAATCAGTGTCACGGATAATAACATCCTGCGATACATCTACAAGACGACGGGTAAGGTAACCCGAGTCGGCTGTACGAAGAGCTGTATCGGTAAGACCTTTACGAGCACCACGAGATGAAATGAAGTATTCCAAAATGTTAAGACCTTCACGGTAGTTAGCACGAATCGGAACTTCGATTGTTTTACCCGATGTATTGGCGATAAGACCTCTCATACCGGCAAGTTGACGAAGCTGTGATGTACTACCGCGGGCACCTGAATCTACCATCATGTGAATTGGGTTGTGAGTACCGTCGAAGTTTGAAGTAAGCTCGTCGGAAACCTTATTGGTACATTCCTCCCAAGCCTTAATAACTGCCTCGGCACGCTCGTCGTTTGTCATTTCACCGAAGTTATAGTGGTTTGTGATTTCATCAACCTTTGCCTCTGCTTCGGCAAGATATTCTTTCTTCTTTTCAGGGATAAGGGCATCGATAACGGCTACTGTTGTACCTGAAATTGTAGAATATTTATATCCCTGTGCCTTGATTTCGTCAAGCACCTTTGATGCAATTGCAATACCGTGAGCACGGATGCACTTGTCAACGATTTGACCGAGCTGCTTTTTCTTAACTACGAATGAAACTTCAAGTTCAAATTCGTTTTCCGGATTTGTTCTGTCAACAAAGCCGAGATCCTGCGGAATAGGTCTGTTGAAGATTACGCGACCGATTGTTGTTTTAACAAGTCTTGAAACGGTTTTGCCGTCCTTCTCCTTTGAGAAACGGATGAGACACTCCGAGTGAAGACCGAGCTCACCCTGCTGATAAGCCATCATAGCCTCATCGGTGTCGCGATAAATATTGTATCTTGTATATTCGTTGCCCTCAGCGTCCTTTTCAACTGTCGGGCAACCTGCCTCGCCGTCTTTAAGCATTGTGAGATAGTAAGAACCGATAATCATATCCTGTGTAGGAACTGTAACCGGCTTACCGTCTGCAGGCTTAAGAAGGTTGTTGGCGGCAAGCATAAGCATTCTTGCCTCTGCCTGTGCCTCTGCGGAAAGAGGAACATGGACAGCCATTTGGTCACCGTCGAAGTCGGCGTTGAACGCTGTGCAAGCAAGCGGATGAAGCTTGATTGCTCTGCCCTCTACGAGAACAGGCTCAAATGCCTGGATACCAAGTCTGTGAAGTGTGGGGGCACGGTTCAACATAACCGGGTGATCCTTGATTACAACCTCAAGAGCATCCCAAACCTCTGGTCTTGCAGCCTTTTCAACCATTTTTCTTGCTGCCTTGATGTTTGAAACAACATTTGTTTCAACAAGGCGTTTCATAACGAACGGCTTGAAAAGTTCGATTGCCATTTCTTTAGGCAAACCGCACTGATACATTTTAAGTTCCGGACCTACTACGATAACCGAACGGCCGGAATAGTCAACACGCTTACCGAGAAGGTTTTGACGGAAACGGCCCTGCTTACCTTTAAGCATATCCGAAAGTGATTTAAGCGGTCTGTTATTAGGACCGGTAACAGGTCTGCCGCGTCTGCCGTTATCAATGAGAGCGTCAACCGATTCCTGAAGCATTCTCTTTTCGTTTCTGACGATAATGTCAGGAGCGTGAAGTTCAAGAAGTCTCTTAAGACGGTTGTTACGGTTGATAACTCTTCTGTATAAATCGTTAAGGTCCGATGTTGCGAATCTGCCGCCGTCAAGCTGAACCATAGGTCTGATGTCGGGCGGGATAACCGGGATAACATCAAGAATCATCCACTCAAGCTTGTTGCCGCTGTTGTAGAAAGCATCTACAACATCAAGTCTTTTGAGGAGCTTAACTCTCTTTTGACCTGTTGCGTCCTCAAGCTCTGCGGTGAGTTCATCTCTCAAAGTAGGAACATCAATATCCTGCAAAAGCTTTTTGATAGCCTCTGCGCCCATTCCTGCCTCAAAGTCATCCTCATATCTTTCACGCATTTCTGCGTATTCTTTTTCGTTGAGAATCTGCATTTTCTCAAGCGGTGTATCACCCGGGTCGGTTACAATGTAAAGTGCAAAATAAAGCACCTTTTCAAGGTATCTCGGGCTGATGTCGAGAACAAGGCCGAGACGGCTCGGGATTCCCTTGAAATACCAGATGTGTGATACCGGGGCAGCAAGTTCAATGTGACCCATACGCTCACGACGAACTTTTGCTCTTGTGATTTCAACGCCGCAACGCTCACAAACCTTGCCCTTATAGCGAACTCTCTTGTACTTGCCGCAGTGACATTCCCAGTCTTTCATAGGGCCGAAAATTCTTTCACAGAAAAGGCCGTCGCGTTCCGGTTTAAGAGTTCTGTAATTTATTGTTTCAGGCTTTGTTACCTCGCCGTATGACCATTCACGGATACGCTCGGGGGATGCAAGGCCTATTTTAATCGAACTGAATTCGTTTGTTGAATTATTATCCATATGGAAGCACTCCTTTATCTTTATAGTTTGGTAAGTTAATCCGATTGACGGTTATTATTCTTCGCTGTCATCGTCATCTTCGTCATTGGCAAAAGCCTCTGCGAAATCGGCGAAGATATTGCTTGAATCACTGTCATTCTGATCTGCTTCCTGCGATTCACCCTCTGAATTTACAACTCCGTAGCCCTCTTGGCCCTCAAAGTCGTTTACTGTTGTGAATGCTTTTTCGTCAATAGGCTGAATTCCGTCATCGTCAAGATCCTGCTTAAGCTCGACCTCATTGCCCTGCTTGTCATAAAGAGTAGTATCAAGACCGAGAGCCTGAAGCTCTTTGAAGAGAACCTTAAATGCCTCAGGTGTTCCTGCAGGCGGAATGTTTTCGCCCTTAACAATTGCCTCATAGGTCTTAACACGGCCGACAACATCGTCAGACTTAACGGTGATGATTTCCTGAAGGGTGTAGGCTGCGCCGTAAGCTTCAAGAGCCCAAACCTCCATCTCACCGAAACGCTGACCGCCGAACTGTGCCTTACCGCCGAGAGGTTGTTGAGTAACAAGGCTGTAAGGACCTGTTGAACGAGCATGGATTTTATCGTCAACAAGGTGGTGGAGTTTAAGATAATACATGTAACCTACTGTTACACGGTTATCGAACTTCTCACCTGTTCTGCCGTCGGTAAGTTGAACTTTACCGTCGTAAACCTTATTGCCGTTTTCATCAATATAATATCCGATGTCTGCAAGTTTGAGACATTCACGAATATCGTCCTCGTGAGCGCCGTCGAATACAGGAGTCATCATCTTCCAGCCGAGAGCCATAGCGGCATAGCCGAGGTGAACTTCGAGCACCTGACCGATGTTCATACGCGAAGGTACGCCCAACGGGTTAAGAACTATGTCAAGCGGTCTGCCGTCCGGAAGGAATGGCATATCCTCTTGAGGAAGTACACGGGAAACAACACCCTTGTTACCGTGGCGGCCTGCCATCTTATCGCCGGCTTGAATTTTTCTCTTTTGTGCAATATATACGCGAACAACCTTGTTTACGCCCGGATTGAGCTCGTCGCTGTTCTTTCTTGTGAATGTTTTAACATCAACAACAATACCGTATTCACCGTGAGGTACCTTCATCGAAGTGTCGCGAACTTCGCGAGCCTTCTCGCCGAAGATTGCACGGAGGAGTCTTTCTTCCGATGTAAGCTCGGTTTCGCCCTTCGGTGTAACCTTACCTACAAGAATATCGCCCGAACGGACCTCGGCACCTACACGGATAACACCGTCCTCGTCAAGGTCTTTAAGAGCATCGTCACCGATATTAGGAATATCTCTTGTGATTTCCTCGGGACCGAGCTTTGTATCACGAGCCTCAACCTCGTGCTCTACAATGTGGATAGAGGTATATACATCATCGCGAACGATTTTTTCATTAATAAGAACAGCGTCCTCGTAGTTGTAACCCTCCCAAGTCATAAAGCCGATGAGAGCATTTTTACCGAGTGAAATCTCGCCGTTGCATGTTGCGGGGCCGTCTGCGATAACCTGACCGTCTTTAATCTCCTGATGGAGAGAAACAATAGGTCTTTGATTGATGCATGTGCCCTGGTTTGAGCCGGAGAACTTTGTAAGCTCGTACTTATCGATTTCGCCGGATTTTGTCTTGATTTCAATAGTGTCAGCATCAAGAGCAACAACAGTACCGCCGCGTTTTGCGATAACAACAACACCTGAATCGTATGCTGCCTTGTATTCCATACCTGTTCCGACAACCGGAGCCTCGGTTTTGATAAGCGGAACTGCCTGACGCTGCATGTTAGCACCCATAAGAGCACGGTTTGCGTCGTCGTTTTCAAGGAAAGGAATCATTGCCGTAGCGACGGAAACTACCATCTTCGGCGATACATCCATATAGTCAACCTTTGACGGAGGAAGAGTAAGGAACTCGTCTCTGTAACGGCAGGTAACTCTTGTGTTTGCAAACTTACCTTCTGCGTCGAGCGGCTCGTTTGCCTGTGCTACAACAAAATCGTCCTCCTTGTCGGCAGTCATATAAACTACCTCGTCGGTAACAACGCCTGTTTCCTTGTCGACTTTACGGTAAGGAGCTTCGATGAAGCCGTATTCGTTAAGACGGCTGTAGCAAGCAAGATAGGAGATAAGACCGATGTTGGGACCTTCGGGAGTCTCGATAGGACACATACGGCCGTAGTGAGTGTAGTGAACGTCACGAACCTCAAATCCTGCACGGTCTCTTGAAAGACCGCCGGGGCCGAGAGCCGATAAACGTCTTTTGTGTGTAAGTTCTGCAAGCGGGTTGTTTTGGTCCATAAACTGTGAAAGCGGTGATGAACCGAAGAACTCGCGGATAGCGGCAACAACAGGACGAATGTTGATAAGAGCCTGAGGAGTGATTGCATCCTCGTCATCCTGTGCCTGAAGTGTCATTCTTTCACGGATAACTCTTTCCATTCTTGTGAAGCCGATGCGGAACTGATTTTGAAGAAGCTCGCCGACAGCACGGATACGACGGTTGCCAAGGTGGTCGATATCGTCTGTTGTACCTACGCCGTTGGCAAGGTTAATAAGATATGATACAGTAGCGAAAATATCATCTACTATAATATGGTTTGGAATAAGGTCATCATGTTTAAGCTTAATCTCATACTCAAGTGCTTCTTTATCGTCGCCGCATTTTTCCATAATTTCGGAAAGAACACGATAAGAAACCTTTTCATTGATGCCGAGAGCCTTTTTGTCAACATCGACATACTTATCAATGTCAACCATGCCGTTTGAAACGACCTTGACCTCTTTGCCCGACTCTAATTGAACATATGCAAACATAACACCTGCATTTTCAATTTCCATAGCCTTTGCCTTGTCAAGCTTTTCGCCTGCATCAGCAAGGAGCTCGCCCTGAGGCGAAATAACGGGACGGCTGAGGACCTGACCGTGAAGACGGTCAAACATGCCGAGCTTTTTGTTGTATTTGTATCTGCCGACTCTTGAAAGGTCATATCTGTGAGCATCAAAGAAAAGGCCGTCGAGATGAGCCTGAGCAGTTTCGAGTGTAGGCGGCTCGCCCGGACGAAGCTTTTTGTAAACCTCGAGAAGAGCCTCCTCCTGATTCTTTGTTATATCCTTTTCGATTGTGGCCTCAATCATTTCGTCATCACCGAAGAAATCTCTGATTTCTTCGTCTGTGCCGAGACCCAATGCACGAAGGAAAGTTGTGATGAAAATCTTTCTGTTCTTATCAATACGAACATAGAAAAGATCATTTACATCGGTTTCGTATTCAAGCCAAGCACCGCGGTTTGGAATAACGGTGTTTGTGTATAATTCTTTACCGGTTTTATCATGCTCCATATGATAATAAACGCCCGGAGATCTTACAAGCTGAGATACGATACATCTTTCGGCACCGTTGATAACGAATGTGCCTGCATCTGTCATAAGCGGCAAATCGCCCATGAAGATTGTGTTTTCCTTTACCTCGCCTGTTTCCTTGTTTTGAAGACGCGCTCTGACCTTGAGAGGTTTTGCGTATGTTACATCACGAGCCTTGCACTGTGCAATAGAATACTTTGGTTCGTCATCCATGGAATAGTCGATAAAATCAAGAACAAGGTTGCCGGTATAATCGGTGATTGAGCCGATGTCGCGGAACACTTCCTTCAATCCTTCATCAAGAAACCATTGGTAAGACTTTTTTTGCACTTCAATGAGGTTTGGCATTTCCATTACTTCATTGATTTTGGCAAAGCTTTTTCGTGTAGTTGTACCGAGTTGGACATCCTTCACTTTTACCATAGAGGTAATCACTACCTTTCGACTGAATTTTCGCTTTAAAATCGGAAATTTGGCTGTCGCTGTCAAGCTGTTTTGCCATAGCGCACGGCAGTTGAAAAAATCAATACCTAAAACGCATGATTACGCCAAAAATCGCTGTGAAAATGTTAATTTTTTGTGACCGAAAAAATCGCAAAAAAGCACATAAGGACATAAATTTCCATTTTAATCGTGGTAATAATATAAGACAAATGAAGGGCGTTGTCAACAGCTTTTTTGGTAAATACTGCACAAATGCAAAAAGTTTTTGCACTACCGTGCCGCGTGTGCTCTATTTTTGTTACAGTATTCGCTATAAGTAAAACATATCGTATGGCATTTTTAGGCAAATAAATCATGACGGTCAATGCAATTTTCAAAATGTATATAATATGTTTATTGATTTATATAATTTGGTCTGTTATAATAATAGGCAACAAATATCACAGAGGCACATAATCAAGATGAAAAACAAAAAAGCAATTAAAATATTCAGCATTATTCTTTGCCTTTGCCTGACTGCGGCTTTATTCTCGGGCTGCGGCTCAAAAAACAAGGCAATTGATTTTATATATCCTTTTTCGGCAGATGTAAAAAGCTATGACCCGCAGGTTGCGTCCACAAGCGACGAGTTTTTGATTATTGAAAACACATTTGAGGGCTTAATCAGGATGGACGACAACGGCAAAATCACCTCCGGCATGGCAGACAGCTGGAATGTGAGTGATGACGGCTTGACATACACATTCACATTGAAAAAAGGAATGAAATGGAATATCGACACCGAAACCGATGACAAGGGTGAGTTTAAAGACAGCAGGCTGAAAATGCTCGGCAGAGTGTTTGACCCCGAAATCACGGCAAACGATTTTGTTTTTGCACTGCGCAGAGCGGCACAGCCGGAAACGGAATGTCCCCTTTTCTCAAGCATTGCGTGCATCAAAAACGCTGTCAGCGTTCACAACGGCAAAATGAGTTCCGACAAACTCGGTGTTAAAGCTGTAAACAATTATCAGCTTGAAATTACGCTTGCGAGCGCAGACGATTCGTTTATGCAGACGCTGACAACGGCTGTTGCGATGCCGTGCAACGAAGAATTTTTCAACGCGACAAAGGGCAGATACGGTTTGTCAACCGAATACACATTATTTAACGGTCAATTCTATTTGAGCCAAATTTTGGAAAGCTCATATCTTTTGAAAAGAAACGATAAATACACCGGTCCGTCGGCGGCAAAAGCAACGGAGCTGACGCTTAAAATCACAAGCGGAGAGGACAGCGCAAAACTTGCTGACAATATTTCGAGCGGATATTATGACGCGGCGTTTATCAGCGGCAGTGAAAGCGACAAAATCAAGCAATCAAGCGGCGTTACCTACACATCATACAATGACACCGTTTGGGGATTTGCATTCAACACAAGCACACTGCTGTTTCAAAACGACAAGATGCGCAAGGCATTTTGCCTCGGTCTGACAAGGCTTGACAACACAGGCAAGCAGTATTTGACCGATGCGACAAACATTATTCCCTCCTCCTGCACAATCGGCGGCAAAAAAGCTGTTGATTTAATCGGCAACAATGTGCCGAAGCAGGACAGTGCAAAAAGCGTTGAACTTTGGAAAGAGGGCTTGAAATCAATTTCAAACACCGATTTCACCGTTGATATTTTAACAACAAAGACGATGCAAAATTATGTAAAGAGAATGCTCCAAGGCGTTCAAAGCGGAATAGGAAACATAACGGAAAACAGCGACAAGGAAAAAATCACACTGACATTCAAAATCACCGCAGTTGATGACAGCGAGCTTGACTCAAAATTTGCAGACGGCGACTATGACATTGCGTTTCGTTCATACAAAGCAACATCATCAACGGCAGGAGCTTTTTTGACAACATTTGAAAAAAGCTCCGTCACTGCACTTGACAGCGAAAAGCTGAAATCATACATCTCAAAGGCTGAAAGCGCAACAAGCACAAAGGATGCCGCAAGCTATACCAAGAGCGCGCAATACGAAATCGTCGGCAAATACTACATTTATCCAATGCTTTACGAAACAAGCTATTATGCCGCCGCAAAGGGCGTAAGCGGAATACAGTTCCACGCCGGAACGGGAAGGGTCAGCTTTGTAAATGCAACAAGAGAATAAAAAAGCAGCAGTCGCATTTTGGATTTTAAGCTTTATCTGTATGGCGGTGATATTTTATTTTTCGTCGCGCACGGCAACAGAGTCCGCGGCGCAGAGCCACAGCATATTGCAATGGATAAAGGACATTTTCGGCGACAACGGCGTGACTGACTTCATAGTAAGGAAGTCGGCGCACTGCCTTGAATACACGGGGCTTTGCCTGCTGCTTAACTTTGCTTGGCTTTTTACACGCGGCAGGCGGTCAATGACAGTATCGGTGATATGCGCATCAATTTATGCAATAAGCGACGAGGTGCATCAAATATTTATTGACGGCAGATCGTGCGAGTTGAGAGATTGGGCTATCGACACCGTGGGTGCAATTTTGGGGGCAATAGGCTTTTTGGTGATATACCTGATTATTGATGCGATAATAAAAAAATACAAAAGCGCATTGACAACCGAGTGATTTGGTAATAAAATAACATAATGCATATTATTAAAGATTTACATATTTTAAGGAGAAGAAAAATGAATGTATTGGTATTTGATACAGAAGAACAAATCGGCGTAGCTGCAGGATATTATATGTGCGGTCAGGTTTTGCAAAAGCCGAATTCTGTTTTGGGACTTGCAACAGGCTCGACACCGCTCAAGCCCTACAAGCATATGATAGAGCTTTATCAGCAGGGCGCAGTTGATTTTTCAAAGGTAACAACATTCAACCTTGACGAATACTGCAAACTTGATGTTAAAGATAAAAACTCATATCACAAATTTATGCACGAAAATCTTTTTGACCATATCAATATTCCCGAGGAAAACATTAATTTTCTTGACGGCAACGCAAGCGATATGGACCAAGAGTGCAAGAATTATGAAGAAAAAATCAAAAAAGCAGGCGGCATTGATATTCAGCTTTTGGGCATAGGCTCAAACGGTCACATTGCATTCAACGAACCTGCAGACGCATTCCAACGCTGGAGCCATGTTGTAGCGCTTAAGGAGTCTACAATTCAGGACAACAGCCGTTTCTTTAATTCTATTGAAGAAGTGCCGACACATGCGGTAACAATGGGTATCGGCTCAATTATGCAGGCAAAGAGAATACTCATTATCGCGCTCGGCGAGCATAAGGCAAAGGCAATTAAACAGCTTATCGACGGAAATGTAACACCGTGGTGCCCTGCTTCTGTTCTTCAGTTCCACACAGATGTTACATTAATGCTTGACAAAGGGGCAGCATCATTGCTGTAAGATGATTATGAAAAAAGTAAGAGTTTTATTAAGTTTGGTTTTGGCGGCTGTAATTTGCATTTCATTTGCGGGATGCAAATCGAATAAGGATGACAGCGCCGACACAAGCCAATCCACTACGCAATCCGCTGCAACAGAAAGCACAAACAACGGCACAACAGCCGCTTCGACGCCGGTTGAAAGCACAGACACAACCGAGCAAAGCAGTACAAGTACAACGAAAAAACAATCGACAACGAAAAAAGCACAAAAGACAACCGCTCCGGCTGACAGCGACAACAAGTCGCCGATAACGGTTAACCAGGCACTTGATATTCTTGACAACGATTTTTACGGCAAGGGATACGAAGTTAACGCAACGGTTAAAGAGGGCGGCTATCAATATTTTTCGGTATATGACAAAAACGGAAACAAATATGCCTCCGTTAAAGTTGATTTGAGCACGGCAGATGCTGTTGAAACACTTACAAATTCAAGCGGTGCGCCTAACACATTCAACTTATATTCAATCTCATAGGAGGAGAACAATGGCAGATAAGGAAAAATTTTATATAACAACGGCTATCGCATACACATCGCGCAAGCCGCATATCGGCAACAGCTATGAAATAGTTTTGACCGATGCAATCGCAAGATTTAAGAGATTGCAGGGATACGATGTTTTTATGCTCACGGGAACGGACGAGCACGGTCAAAAGATTGAGGAATACGCAAAAAGCGCAGGCGTTACGCCGAAAGAATATGTTGACAAGGTTTCGGGCGAAATCCGCTCGATTTGCGACCTTTTGAACACAAGCTATGACAAATTCATCAGAACTACCGACGAATATCATGAAAAAACGGTTCAAAAGATTTTCAAAAAACTTTATGACCAAGGCGATATTTACAAGGGACATTACGAGGGAATGTACTGCACTCCGTGCGAATCGTTTTGGACGGAAAGCCAGCTTGTTGACGGCAAGTGCCCCGACTGCGGCAGAGAGGTTAAGCCTGCCAAAGAGGAGGCATATTTCCTTAGACTTTCAAAATATCAAAAACGGCTTGAGGATTTCATCGAAAGCAACGAAAACTTCATTTACCCCGAGGCACGCAAAAAGGAAATGCTCAACAACTTCATTAAGCCCGGACTTCAGGACCTTTGCGTAAGCCGTACGAGTTTTAAGTGGGGCATCCCCGTTACATTTGACGACAAGCATGTAATCTATGTTTGGATTGACGCGCTTTCAAACTATATCACCGCATTGGGATATGACCCGGACGGCTCGTCAGACCTTTACAAAAAATATTGGCCTGCCGATGTTCACATTATCGGCAAGGATATTGTGAGATTCCACACCATTTATTGGCCGATTATGCTTATGGCTCTCGGCGAGCCGCTTCCAAAGCAAGTTTTCGGTCACCCGTGGCTTTTGTTCGGTGAGGACAAGATGTCGAAATCGCGCGGCAATGTTATTTATGCCGACGACCTTGTTGATTTGCTCGGTGTTGACGCCGTAAGATATTATCTTGTATCCGAAATGCCGTATGCCAATGACGGTTCAATCACTTATGAAACCATTATCGAAAGATACAACAGCGACCTTGCAAACACATTCGGCAATCTTGTTAACAGAACGATTGCAATGCAAAACAAATATTTTGACGGCATAATTCAGGAGCCGACCGACAGTGAGAGCGTTGACGATGAGCTTAAGGCGTTTGCGCTTGAAACTGTTAAAAAGATTGAAAAATGCTTTGAAACATACAGAGTTGCAGACGCTGTTGAGGCTGTTCTCAACCTTGCAAAGCGCTCAAACAAATACATTGACGAAACAATGCCGTGGGCGCTCGCAAAAGATGAGAACAAAAAGGCAAGACTCGGTACGGTGCTTTACAACCTGCTTGAAGCTATCAGATATATTGCAATTTTGCTCACTCCGTTTATGCCGCAAACAGCAGAAAAGATTTTTGAGCAAATGAACTGCGACATTAAGGATTATGACTCGATGAATACTTTCGGCGCACTCAAAGCCGGAACAAAAGTTAACGAGGCACAGGCACTTTTTGCAAGAATCGACTCTGA
Source organism: Oscillospiraceae bacterium (assembly GCA_003526845.1). Lineage (GTDB taxonomy): Bacteria > Bacillota > Clostridia > Oscillospirales > Acutalibacteraceae > Eubacterium_R. The sequence continues at coordinate 82,419 of DPVM01000011.1, read as the reverse complement.
AAAAATGCTTGCGGAGATTGCACAAAAGCAAGAGGAAGCCGCAAAGAAGGAAGAGGCGGCAAAGCCGAAAGAAATCGAAGGACTTGCACAAATCGCGATTGACGATTTTGCAAAGGTTGAACTTCGCGTTGCAAAAATCACTCAATGCGAGCCGGTAAAGCGAGCTAAAAAGCTCCTCAAGCTTCATGTTGACGACGGCACAGCCGAGGGCAGACAAATTGTGTCCGGCATCGCTCCGTGGTACACACCGGACGACCTTATCGGCAAAAGCGTAATCATTGTTGCAAACCTTAAGCCGGCAAAGCTCTGCGGCGAGGTCAGCAACGGAATGCTCCTTGCAGGCGATGTTGACGAAAATGATGTTAAGGTTGTTTTTGTTGACTCAATTCCTGCCGGAACAAAATTGAGATAAGATAATCAAATAAATAATAAAGGGTAGGTATTCCTGCCCTTTTGCTTTATAAGTGAGAATATCATGGAACAAAAATTTGAAAATATTTTTGACACACACTCGCACTATGACGATGATAAATTCGACAGCGACAGATTTTCGCTTTTAAAATCGCTCAAAGGCAAGGGCGTTTGCAATGTTGTAAGTTGCGGATGCGACATAAACAGCACAAAATTCAATCAACTTTTGGCGCAAAAATTTGATTTTGTATATTTTGCCGCAGGTCTGCACCCCGAAAATCTCGAGGGATGCACCGAGAGTGACATTGATGAAATCGCAAAAATCGCCGCCGATGAAAAATGCGTTGCAATAGGCGAAATCGGGCTTGATTATTATTGGATGAGCTCGACAAAGGAAAAGCAACGCGAGTTTTTCACAAAGCAAATCGAACTTGCAAAATCACTCGATATGCCGATTATTGTGCATGACAGAGATGCGCACGGCGACACGGAGCACATTTTGCGCAAAATGAAACCGAAGGGCGTTGTGCACTGCTTCAGCGGCTCAAAAGAAATGGCGCGCGAAATAATCAAAATCGGTATGTATATCGGGCTCAACGGAGTTGCAACCTTTAAAAACGCACGCAAAAGCCTTGAAGTTGTTAAGGAAATTCCGCTTGAACGACTTGTGCTTGAAACCGATTGCCCATATCTTGCGCCGGAGCCGCACCGCGGAAAGCGCAACGATTCATCATACATTCCCTATATAGCGATGAGAATAGGTGAGGTACTCAATATGGATGCACAGGAAATATTGAACATAACGACACAAAACGCCAAAAGGCTTTACGGCTTGGAATAAATTTGCTTGCTGTAGGCTGTTGAGAAAGATTCTGAATTTTGTTTTCTTGCGAACTTTGCTGTACAACGGTACCGCTTGTGAGCAAAAAACGAAAAATGCCAAAAGCGCCGTAAACTTGATGTTTACGGCGCTTTTTGTTTCTATTTGAATGCGATAAATTGCAGTTTTCTCCATTTGCACAAGAAAAAGCATTAAACGGCTAAACTTATCTTGGCGTGTTTCAGGAGCTTTATCAACAGTCTAACGGTCGGGAACACAGACTTGTTCCCGACCGTTTTATTTCAATATACTATTTTGTTTTTACAGACACAGCCTTGGACCACGATGAATAGTAATACGCCTTGCCGACTTTTTTGTATGTTCTGACACGGACATAATACTTTTTCTTCTTCGACAGCTTTTTGACGGTAGCCGATGTTGTCGAATTTTTTGAAACGGAAACGGTTTTTGCGCGTTTGAATTTACTGCTTGTCGAATATTGGATTTGGTAGCCGGTTGTTTGTGAGGACTGCTTTTTCCATTTGACATAGAACGCCTTTGACTTTGCCTTAATTGATGAAATTGAGGTGCCTTTTGGAACAATAGTGTATTTAACACTGAATGTGCCCTTGTAGCCGTTTCTGAATCTGATTTTGATTGTGTAAGAGCCGACATTTTTCATACCCTTTGGATACGAAACAGTGTAGTAATATGGGTTAACTGTTTGATTTTTGTTGTTTTTAACGGTGACGGATGGCTTTTTGACCTTTCCGTTATAAACATATTTTGTCGATGACAAAACAACCCTGCTGTTTGAAGTCGGCTTGATATAATTGATTGTCGGCGAATTGATAACAAATTTGAGTTTTGCCCTGCCTTTACATCCGTTTATGCCCTCAATCACAACCTCGCCGGTGCCGACTTTTGTATTGTTTGCATATGACACAATTTTGTAATCCGTGCCCTGCACAAGCGTTTTGTCGAGATTGTCAAACTTTGTGGGCTTAACGGCAGAACCGTTATAATAATACTTATTTTTTTTGTTGCTGTCGGCATACTGACCGTTCAGCGACGAAATATCATATTTTGAAATACGATAGTTAAATGTTGTACTTTTGCCGCCGATGAGATTTTGACTGTTGTTGAGAGCAACGAGTTTTGCCGTCAAATCCGTTTCATACGCCGATTTAGGAAGAACAATATTGTAGTCCTTGCCGTAATACAGTCTTACAGAGCCTACGTCAACATAAGGCATACATGACTTGATATATTCATCCATATTAGCAAAGCCGTTTTGCTTTAAAATCGGTTGCGGATAATATTTGCATTTTTTTGTGCCGGAAATTTTGAGCACTGACAAATCAGCCTTGCCGACAGTGAATTTAAACGAAAACGAGCCGCTGTAATTATTTTTGTATTTAACGGTGACATCATATGTGCCCATATCGCATATAGCGGACGGTTTGGAATCTTTTGTAATTATAAGGTCAAAATCACTGCCGTTGTCGAGAGGATTATCGTAGCCGTCGGTAATTTTTATCTGCGGCATTATTTCCCTGCCGATATAGCCGCTTTCAGTTTGAATTTGACAATCATAACTGCCGACATCGGACATATCAAGCGGAGTTATTTTGAAATTTACGGAATAATCGTGATTTTCGCTGTCGCCGTTAATATAAATCGGATATGTGCCGACAGAGGTTGCCTTGACATTTTGAGCCGAATATTCCCTGCTCGGGCAATCCGAGCCGGAACGATTGACAAGATAAGGAATGAGCACCGTGTATTCAGACGCCTTGCCGTTATAATCAAATCCGACAACATTTTGGTATTGAATTTTGCCGTTTTCATCGAGCATAACACGCTGTGAATCGCTGTTTGCCGAGGCGTTTTGAAGAATAAAAACATATTTAACGCCGTCTGAATACTCTGCCCTGCGGCGAACGATAAATTTTGCATTTTCGTCTATATTTGCATTCGCCAAATCAGCTGATGAAATTGTATAATCGTTTAATGATGATACATTTTCGGCACTGTACCAATCATAAAGCTGTTTGATGGCGGCATTTTGAGCGGTATATGCCTGCTGATGATTTTTGATGCCGAAATTTGTATTAACAGTGCCGCAAAGGAAATAATCGTAATTATTAAAATCAATTTCTTTATATGATTTTTGCGATGCGAATGTTGTATCGACCTGATACCACTTTTTTCCGCTTCCGTCATCAAGACAAACATAATTCCACTCGTGGGCATCCGACTGTCTGCCCGACGATGCATCAAAATCGCCGTCAACTATGCGGCATTGAATACCGTTGAATGTGCAAAGATAGCAAAACAGTTTTGAATATCCCTCACACACGGCAAGCCCCTGATTGTATGCCGAAACGATTTTTTCGCCGTTTAATGACGATTTTGCGGTCAAATCGAGCTTTGCCGAATTTGATTTAAGATTACCGCTTGAATCATATGATAAAAGATTGCCGCAAAGTGCGCCGTAGGCGGAGTGTGCAATTCTGTATCTGTCTGACGAAGACGAATATTTGCCGCCGAAAACATCATGATCATATGTTGCATTTCTGACAATAAAATCGTAAATCACTTTTACTTTGTCATAATCCGACATTGACGATGTGAGATATGACGACGAAAATTTCTTTGCAAATCCGAGCAAATACTGCTCCTCTTCGGCGGTTGACGAATATTCTATTTTGCCGAAAGTGACGCTGAAGGTGTAATACCTTTCATTTGAACCGCTCGGCTCATCACCCTCTGACAAATATGTGCCGACATTAATATCAGCGCTCAAATCAGTGATTTTGTAAAGATAATCGCCGCCGACAGAACCGTTTTGTGATTCATAGGTGAATATATCGTGCTGAATATCATCGACGAGCTTATCTGCTGCCGCCTCGCGCTGGCCGTCGATTTGAGTATTGTATTTATACTCCGTATCGGTAGTGGCAAAGCGATACTGCTCGATTTTGTTGCTGTGGGAGATAAGCCGGGACTGAAAATATTTTATCATTTCGTCATAATCGGTATTAAACGAAATATACTCATTATCCGAAAAGCGATAATAAAGTCCGTTGCTGACATACGGCGCATTTTGTGCGGCAAAACACGAAAACGGTACAGACATTGCAAAGGCAAGAGTCAGCAAAATGCAAATAATTTTTTTGATTGAATTTTTCATATGCAACCTCCCTTTTTAGTATTTATATAATTATAATATCATCAATATTCAGAATTTTCAATTAGGATAATTACCAATAATAATGAGAGCAATTTGTGTAAATTGAAAAACGCAGCACAGCAAATAACTGCACTGCGTATAATCGCACTGAATATTCACTTTTTCGATGAGGCAATTATAAAACATTATCCGAAATCCACAAAAGAATATCGGCATATACCTCGTCCCTATTCGTTTCGTTCAGAATTTCGTGGCGCGCGCCGTTATAAAGCTTTGCTGTAACATTTTTATGTGCCGTTGCTTTAAGCTTATTTTCAATTTCGACAACGCCTTTTGAATAATCACAAACGGGGTCGTCTGCTCCGCTGATAACAAGAATCGGTAAATTTTTTGGCACTCTTGCATACCAATCGTCAAGATTTGCATTGATATTGAGTTTTACAAGGTCATTCATACCCTGTGCGGAAAACAAAAAGCCGCAATATTCATCATTGATGTATTTATCAACAACAGAATTATCCCTTGTCAGCCAATCAAATGCAGTGCGCTTTTCAAATTTATTGTTATATGAACCGAAAGTCATTTTGTCAAGAAGAGCAACCTTCTTTTTATAGCCCGTAACCTTGGCGATAAGTGACGAAACAAAATCGCCGACCCCTGCAATCGGATTTGAACCGCCGGTGCCCATATAAATCGCGCCGTCAAAGCCTGCATTCGGATACCATGCGGTATAGCAACGAACGATAAACGAACCCATGGAATGACCCATAATAACAAGCTTTTTGTCGGGATAATCGGTCTTGGCAATCTTTACCACACTGTCAAAATCCTTGACAAGTGCCTTGTATCCGTCCTTTTTGCCGAAATAACCGGTCAAATTCTTATCGTTGTTTGACTTGCCGTGATTTGCCATATCGTGCATATAAACGGCAAAGCCGTTTGATGTGAGAAACGAAACAAAATCGCGGTACCTCGCCTGATGCTCCGCCATGCCGTGATTAATTGCAATGACAGCCTTAACCGCATCATCATCGGGAGTATAACGGCAGCCGTAAATATCACAAACACCGGTTGCGGATTTGAAAGTAAAATCTTTAGTTTTCATAAAATCACCCTAAAAAAAGAAGCGGGCAATGCCCGCCTCAAAAATAACAAATATTATTTTTCCTCACTGTTTAACACTGAGGTGCAGTTGGGACATCTCACTGCATCAATATTAATTTCCGTTTTACAGAAGGGGCAAATTTTTGTAGTAGGTGCCTCCTCCTTTTCATCGCTCTTTGGCTCAAGCTTTTTACCGAGAGCAACAGCCTTATTGACTATTTTTACCATAACAAAAATGATAAGTGCCATGATAAGAAAATTGATTATCGCAGAAATAAATGCGCCGTAATCTATGTAATTTTCGCCGACAAGGTGGATTTTGCCCTGAACCTCCGCACCGCCGATGCAGTTGATAAGCGGCTTGATGATATTGTCGGTAAGCGAGGTGACGATTGACGAGAATGCGCCGCCTATGATAACGCCTACGGCAAGGTCCATAACATTGCCTTTTGAAATAAACTCCTTAAATTCCTGCAAAAACTTTTTCACTTTTTTACTCCTCTGTTTTACACTTCTTTATTATGGTATCATAAACGAAAGCGAAAATCAACAGTGTATCAATCATCTACACCCGTAAAATCAAATGCGGGGATATATGATTTATCGGCAGAGTCAAGTTCCTGCACAAATATTTTTTCACAGCCTTTATTGATTGCGTATGTCAAAACCTTATTATATTCGCGCTTTGTAATTTTTCTGTCGATTTCCTTAAACGCCGACAAATCGCCGCACGGAACATACTGTGCCATAAGCGAAATAAATGCATTTGGAAAATTATCGGTCAAATAATCAACCGCCTCAAGAGATGAGTTTGTGTTTGACGGCAAAATCAAATGGCGAATGACAACGCCCTTTTTCATCAAGCCCTTTTCATCAAATTCACACTTTGGCTGCTGACGATACATTTCGGCTAACGCAGCCTTTGCCGTTTCGGGATAATCCGCAGCCTTTGAATAGCGCAACGCTTTATCCGAGCGTGTATATTTGAAATCGGGCAAATAAATATCGACAAGACCATCAAGCATTTTGAGCGTTTCGACGCTGTCATATCCGCTTGTATTGTAAACAATCGGTACGGGTGATTTCCATTTAGACAACACCGATGCAAGGCGGCACGCATAGTGGCTCGGATTGACAAGATTTATATTGTGCGCACCCTGAGATATTAATTTTTCAAAAATCGAAACAAGCTTTTCATCGCTGATTTCGACGCCTTTATTTTCGCGGCTGATTTCATAATTTTGGCAAAAAACACAGCGCAGATTGCATCCGCTGAAAAACACCGTGCCGGAGCCGTTTTCGCCGCTGATGCACGGCTCCTCCCAAAAATGGAGAGCGGCGCGCGAAACACGAAAGCGCTGCGGACTTTTGCAAAAGCCGAGCGTGCTTTCCCTGTCTGTATTACATTTGCGCGGACATTGATTACAAATCATAGCAGTGCCTTATAAATATCACTCTTTTTAAACGGCGTTGAGGCGGCAATCTCCTTTGCGGCGGCGTTTATGCTTAAACCGTCATTCACAAGCGACTGCGCCATTTTAACGGCGTTGTCAAGAGTAATATCCTCTTTTTCCTCTTTTTTGCCTGCTATCACAAGCACATATTCGCCCTTCGGTTTTTCCGTTTCATACATTGCGACAGCTTGAGAAAGCGTTGTTTTGATAACTTCTTCGTGGATTTTTGTAATCTCGCGCACAATGGCAATTTCTCTGTCACCGAGGTATTTGTAAAGGTCGGCAAGCGTGTTGCAAAGTTTGTGCGGTGCCTCATAAAAAACCATCGTTCTGCGCTCGTTCACAATATCCTCAAGATGCTCGCGGCGCGATTTTTTGCTGACGGACAAAAAGCCCTCAAATGTAAATCTGCCGACTTCCATGCCCGAAAGTGCAAGCGCGGTTGCAAAGGCGGTCGGTCCCGGAACGGACTCGACGGGAATTGACAGCTCGTGACAAAGGCGCACCAAATCCTCGCCCGGGTCGGAAATGGCAGGCATTCCGGCATCGGTGACGATTGCACAATTCTCACCCGACTGAATCCTTGCGGCGATTATTTCGCCCCTTTGGCGTTTGTTATGCTCAAAGTAGCTGATCATTTCCTTTTTTATTCCAAAATGATTTAAAAGTTTGAGTGTTACCCTTGTGTCCTCTGCGGCAATAAAATCAACCATGCCGAGCACCTTGACCGCTCTCGGTGAAAAGTCGCCGAGGTTGCCGATAGGCGTACCCACTACATATAATTTTCCGCTCATCTTATTTTATCCTCATATCCATCGGCATACGAGCCGTAAACATCAAGCATTTCGGGAGTAAATCTGCCGTCGGGTCGCTTGATGACAAGCGTCGGCTCAACTCTCAAAAACGGCTTTGCGCCTTTTTTGCCCTCAACAAGAAACAAAAACGGCTCCTGATTATCCTTATCACAAACAAAGCGCAGTCTTTTAGGCTCAATTTTATAATCACGCATAACGGTAAGTGCGTCAACGAGCCTTTCGGGGCGGTGGCACATACAGAATTTGCCGCCGTAGGTCAGCAAATAATTTGCCGCCTTAACAGCATCCTCAATGTTACAGCAAACCTCGTGGCGTGCTATTCTTGCGCTTTCGCCGAGCGATTCGATACCCGTATTGACAGGCTTATACGGTGGATTCATCGTCACGAGAGTGAACGATTCGGCAGGAAATTCGTCGCCGATTTTTCGCAAATCGCAAAGATGCGGAATAAGGCGATTTTCAAATTCATTTAGTGCTATTGAATTTTTGACCTGCTCGATTGCATTTTGCTGAATATCGAGGCAGTGAACGGGCGACTGTGCGCTGTCGCGCAGCCACAAAAGCGGAATTATACCGCAACCCGTGCCCATATCAAGGCATTTGTCTTTTCTTTTCGGTGATGCAAAATAGGAGAGAATTACGGCGTCAGTGCCAAAGGTATGCTCCGCACTGACGGCGATTTTGACATCGTCCGACAATCTTTCATAATTATACATAGCCATATTATAATACAAAAAAGCAGGCATTACAACCTGCTTTTGATTTTAAAATATTCTATTTTCCCATAAGCTGCATCCAGCCGGCATGGTTAAACTCGCGCAGGCGCCGAACAAACGGCTTTGCCTTTTCGCGCGGCAAATCATGCTCGATAACCTCAAAAATTCCGCCGAACATTCCGCTGACAATCATATGGCAAAACTGCTTGTCAAGGACATCGGTGTCATAATTATTTTTGCTCAAAAAGCGCATTGTGGACTCAACCTCAATCTCGCACATATCGTGAACAAAACTTTCATACTGAGTGCCGTCGCTGCAACAAACAAGAATTTTGAAAATATCGTAATGGTCATACATATAATCGACCATCCACTCAACGCAATCTATCCGCTTACTGTCGGGGCTTGGAATTTCGAAAAAGCTCTCCTTAGACTGTGAAAAACGGCATTTTACAGCCGCACAGCACGGTTTTACGATTGTTGCAAACAAATCCTCTTTAGTTGAAAAATAGCCGTAAAATGCGCCTGTGGTGACATTTGCGTTTTTTGCAATATTGCGCAGAGACGCCTTTGGAAAACCCTTGTCAAGAAATTCCTGCTTTGCGGCGTCGATAATTAGTTGCCTTGTTGTTAGTTCTTCAATGCCCATTGGCACACCGTCTTTCATTAACACATCATATAACACTGTTATAGTACATCAAGTTTTGACATTTGTCAAGTGCGTCAATATTAATGACAGCCGCTGTGGTGCGCTCGAAAACTCCTTATCGCCCGACAAAAAGAAAAAACCGTGTCAAGACACGGTTTAAATCTTTAATCCAATATGCAATTATGCTTGGTTAGGAGCACCTACAGGGCAAACACCTGCACATGCGCCGCACTCGATGCAAGTATCAGCATCGATTTCGTACTTGCTGTCGCCCTCAGAAATAGCGCCAACCGGACACTCTGCTGCGCAAGCACCACATGAAATGCAATCATCAGAAATTGCGTATGCCATTGAAACACACCTCCGTAAATAAAATAAATAGTTTTCCATTATAAGCCGCCGCAGATGCGACAACTCTATCTCCGTTGATAATAATATAACAAATCAAAATGTGAAATTCAAGGACATTTTAACATAACACTGTTATGAATTTTTATGTAATCAATTTCCCTTTTTGACTATTCTGACAGCGGCTCTGTCAACCACAATCGGTGCACCGTCGGGCATACTGTCAAGCGCAACCTTAAGCTTACCGGTGAGGACTGCGCTGTCAACAACAACGCCCCTGCCCTCTTTTGTATCGACAACAGTACCCTTTCTCGGGGTGATTTTGTTTAAATACTCGTAGGAGTTTTGCTCATACTTAAGGCAGCACATAAGTCTGCCGCATGTGCCGCTGATTTTGCCGGGAGAAAGCGAAAGCCCTTGTTCCTTTGCCATTTTGATTGAAACGGAATGAAAATCGTTTAAGAATGTTGAGCAACAAAACGGTCTGCCGCAAATGCCGAGACCGCCGAGCATTTTCGCCTCGTCCCTTACGCCGATTTGGCGAAGTTCGATTCTTGTATGGAATTGCGATGCAAGGTCCTTAACAAGCTCGCGGAAATCGACTCTGTTTTCAGCTGTGAAATAAAAAATGATTTTTGAGCCGTCGAAAGTGTATTCAACCTCGGTCAAATCCATATCAAGCTTATGCTCTGCGATTTTTTGAAGGCAAAGCGAATAAGCCTTTTTCTCCTTTTCGCGGTTTTGCTTAACGGTTTCCTTATCATTATCGGTTGCGATGCGGATTACGGGCTTAAGCGGATTTGTGACCTCATCGTCGGTGACGCCTTTTACGCCCGTTGACGCTGTGCCGCATTCGATGCCGCGCGCGGTTTCAACAACAACAAGGTCGCCCTTTTTAATATCCAACCCTTTCGGGTCAAAATAATACATTTTGCCTGTGTCCTTAAAACGGACACCAACAACATTTACCATTATATATCCTCTCTATCTGCCTTGGGCACGCCTGAACTCGTAGCAGATTTTTGTTATTAAAATTGCATTGTTACCGTTTTTTTCGGCAAGAAGGCGCATTGAATCGCATGTGTTAATAAGCGAAAGCAATTTGTCCGCCGACAAGCGGGTGGCAAGCATTTTGACGGTTTCACTCTGCCCCGAAAGCGTGTCGGGTGATTTGCCGTAAAGCAATGCATCCCTGAAAATTGTTTTAAGCAGAGTCAAGGTGCTTACAAGCGTTTCCTTATCCCTTTCAAAAACGGAGCACGACTTTAAAAGTTCGTACTCACTGCTTTGGAGCATTGCGTTTGCAATATCGTTTGCAACGGCGGCAATTTTTGAAAGTTTGCCGTCATTGAGCGTTTGAATTGCCTTGCCGATATTGCCGGACCAAATATTCATTGCATTGTATGCATCGCTGTATTCCACGCTGTCGAGTTTTTCACAAATATACTCTGCACCGAGCGATGGCTCAACACCCTCGACGGTGAAAACAACGCTTCGTGAAAGCACTGTGCCGAGCAGGGCTGATTTGGTGGTTGCCGTGAGTATGAAAATTGCATATTCGGGCGGCTCCTCAAGCACCTTGAGCAATGCATTCTGCGAACTTTCGTTCATGCATTGGCAATTGCCGAGTATGTATATTTTATACTGTGCCTCATTAGGCTTGACAATCACATCGTCGATAACATCCCTGACAACATCGACATGAAACGAGCGCGCTCCGCCTGTTGCAGAATACTCAAAAACATCGGGGTGAACGCCCTTCAACACCTTTGAGCATTGAGCACAATTTCGGCACGGTCTTTCACCGTCACTGCGGCAAAAAAGGTTTAAGGCAATTTCACGCGCAAATGTGCGCTTACCCAAGCCCTCGTCGCCCTCGATAACAATCGCATGCGGCAGTCTGCCCGATTCTGCGAGCGAGCTGATTTGCTCTTTAAGTTTTTCGTTGCCTAAAAAATCGGTAAAATTCATCAGAATTTATTAAAATCCTCTACATTTATAGTAAAAGCAACTGCGCCGTATTCCTCGACATCGACTGCCTGATTGAGCAGTGAGCCGCTGACGGTGCTTGTAACGCCGGGAGTTTTGACAACTCTTTTTGTTACATTTGCTTTTAACAACTCATATAATTTTTCTACCTCCTCATCCTTACAGCCGATGAGGATTGCTGAATGACCGCCGACCAAAAACTGACCGGTAGTTGATACCTTTGTGGCAAAATAGCCGTTTTGAGAAAGAACGGACAAAACTTTTTCCGAATCCTTATTTGATACTATTGTCATAACAAGCTTCATAAAATCACACCTTATATAATACTGAACTGCCGATTGCAAAAAGCAATATAGCCCTCTGATTTTAATTATACTCCGAAACTGTTTGTTTTGGCAATATTTTGTCTGCTGAATTTACAATTTGTTAATAATAGTTATACACATTGTATATTCTCTATAAAATTTGTGCAAGTGCAACAATCACAGGCATTGTTAAAACAGAAAAAATACTTGTTTGACCGACAAGTTCGGAAGAGAGCGCCGTGTCATTATCATATTTTGAAGCATACATTGCGGTATTTGTCGCAACAGGTGCGGACGCCGACACAGTAAGCGCAGTGAGCATATTGCCGCCGATGCCGCAAAGTTTGAAGATAAAAAGCATTGCAAGCGGAATGACAACAAGCCGCAAAAGCGAAACAAAATAAACTTCTCTTTTAACAAAAATATTTCTGAAATTGCAATTTGCAAGAAATGTGCCGAAAACAATCATCGCCATAGGCGAATTGCATGCGCCGACACGCTCCAAAACGCTTGTTGCAAATGACGGAAGATTCGGCTGAAGCAAAAACAGCGGAACGCCGATAAGCACGCTGAGCGAGCCGGGATTGAGTATAATGTTTTTGAAATTGATTTTTGCCTTTTTGCCGGAAATTTGATTGATGCCGTAGGTGAACGCAAACACATTGAAAACAGCGACATAGCACGACGAATAGAACACTCCCTCGGCCCCTGCGACGCTTTGAGCAAGCGGCAATGCGAGAAATGCGGCATTTGAAAATGTGATAGCATAGTGATAAACGCCGCGCTCCATAAGGCTTCGTCTTTTCCTGAAAGTGAGCGAAGAAATCGCAATCGCTATAATATGGGTAAGCACGGCGAGAGCAAAGGAAATCAAAAGTCCCCTTATATGTTCGGGTGTGCGCTCCATTGACAAAAATGAATTGACAATTGCAATCGGCAAAATCAAGTTGAACAGCAAATCAACAAGTCGCTTGCCGTCTGCCTGAACAAAAATTTTTGTTTTATCGGCGATAAAACCGATACCCGATATTAAATATAAAATAATTACCTGAACGGCAACTACCTTTAAATTGTTGATAAAATCTGTAAGCAATTAATTATCCCCACAGTAAAATTAATTTTCGTTTGCAACAATATTTCTTTCAAAAAAGAAAACGAATGTGCAAATAAGCAGTGCCGAAACGGAAAAAATGCCGTCAAAATCAGACACGGCTGTTTTTTGTGAAAACAAGAGCATAAGCCTGTCAATAAAATAGACAGCTGCGATATATGAATACAACCTGCCGAAAAGCACAGTTGCGCGCCCTGCCGACTCATTATCCTGCGCCAGCGTTTCCGACGCAAAGCGATAGAAAAAGCACACCCCGCAAACAAGCAATATCTGCTTTAGTATTTCGTCAACATTGCTTTCAAAACTTACAGCGTCCTGCATAACGAGCAAAATCAAAGCTATTGACCACAAAAGCGGCATAAAGCGAAAGACCTTAAGCTGTCTGAAATCGTAATTTAAATCGTTGAACGAAATTCCGACGGCGACAAGATAAAGGCTTGACAAAAAAGCTGCTGTGCACGCGACGCACTGAACAATGAAATACAGACGGCTTTGATACTCGGTTGATTCGATGCTGTTGTAAATGCCGACGCATCTGTTGACAAAATCGATGAAAAAGCCGAGTGCGCCGATATATGACATAATGTCGAAATGAAAATGACTTTTGAAATTGAATGCCTGTGAATACGACTTGACTCGCAGGGCATTGTATGCCGTTGCCGCAACAGCCGCAGAAAGCAGACAATAAAATATTGTGACAGTAAAGCCGGATAAATCAAAAAGGAGCATAAATAAACGCAAGCCTACTGTCGCAAAGAATAATAACATTGCAATTAACGAAAATATTTTCGCCGAAACAGTTTGCACTTATTTGCTCCTCCGTAATTATTCTCTTTCCTCGATAGGAGTATATATTCTTGACTTTGCAACACTCTTGTATGCCGGACGCATAATTTTGCTTGATGTTGTAAGCTCCTCAAGCCTGTGAGCACACCAGCCGGCAATTCTTGCAGTTGCGAAAAGCGGTGTATATAAATCCTCGGGGATGCCCAAAACCCTGTAAACAAGTCCGCTGTAAAGGTCAACATTTGCACACATAACCTTGTCTACACCGCGAACCTCGCTGAAGACCTCGGGGGTAAGTTTTTCGATATTTTCAAGCGTTTTAAATTCCTTTTCAAAGCCGTGTTCATAAGCGAGTTTTCTTGCGCTTGATTTAAGAATTACCGCTCTCGGGTCGGATTTTGTATAAACAGCGTGACCCATGCCGTAGATAAGACCCGAGCCGTCGCCTGCCTCTTTATTGAGCACCTTAACAAGAAAATCTTTAACCTGAGATTCATCGGTAGAATCGGGTACACTCTCCATAATACATTCCATTTGGTTGGCAACCTTGATGTTGGCACCGCCGTGACGCGGACCTTTAAGAGAACCCAAACCGGCTGTAATTGCAGAGTATGTATCCGTGCCGGAGGAAGTAAGCACTCTTGTTGAGAATGTTGAGTTGTTACCGCCTCCGTGGTCTGCGTGGAGCATAAGGCAAATATCAAGAAGTCTTGCCTCCTCCTCGGTATATTTTTTATCCGCCCTGTTTTGGCGCAAAATATACTCGGCAGTTGAAATATCCTTAATAATAGGATGAAGATACATTGACTTGTTATAAAATGCACGCCTTTTAACCTGATAAGCCGAGTTCATAATAGTCGGGAACTGTGCAATAAGCTGAAGCGACTGACGAAGAACATTCGGGATTGAAATATCATCGGGGTTTTCGTCGAACGAATACAAATTCATAACGCAACGCGCCATTTTATTCATAATGTCCTTTGACGGATGTTTCATAATATTATCTTCGATAAATTCGTCGGGCAAAGCTCTGCACTCGCCGAAAACCTCGCGAATGCCCTCAAGCTGACTTGCGGTCGGCAAATCGCCGAAAATAAGAAGCCACGCAACCTCTTCATATCCGAATCTGCCCGATTCGATACAATTTTGGATAATGTCCTTTATATCATAACCTCTGTAGGACAGTTTGCCGTCCTTGGGGATACGCTCACCGTCAAGAATATAATAGCCTTCAACAGAGCAAATTTTTGTAAGCCCTGCCATAACGCCTGTGCCGTCTTCGTTTCTAAGCCCTCTTTTTACATGGTATTTTTCAAAATCGCTTCTTTTAATCGAATTGTTTTTTCCGAGCTCACTGCACAAGCTTGAGAGAGCGTCCATAGAAATAGGCGAAATATAGTTATTTGGCATAATATTCTCCTTTCCGAATATATTTATTGTAAACAGAGAAAATTTACAATACCGCAAAATATTTAAGAGTTACATTATACTAAATTTTATAATTAAAGTCAAGGTGAGCGTATGAAACGGGTTGCCGTAATATTTGTTATATTATTCATCGCAACGCTGCTGATACCTATGGTGTCGATAGTGCGGCAAAACCAAGAGGAGAAAGAAAAGCAAAACGAGCTTGTAACTATTTTTTCGTCAAGCGTCAGTCCCTGTGCGAATTATCCTTTACAAGTTGAAGGGACGCACTGACATTAACGCGATAATCAATATTATTAAGCTCGTTGCGCCAATTCGCTTTCAGGGAATTATACAAATTAATATCGGATTTTGCGACAGAGCGGCTTATCATAAAAGGGTCGCTCTTATTTTGTGCACATTTTTTCAGCGACGCAATACACATATTTTTGACTTTATCCTCAAAAAGGCGTTCAATTTTCTTTGCTTGGTCGGGCGTAACGGCTGTGGAAATACCGTGCTGAATTTCATCGAGCATAAGTTGAACGGACACTGTGCAAGTATAGGTGATTTTGCCGTTTTTTACTGTAGCACTGCGCTTTGACGAGGCTTTTGAAATCTGAGCGCAAATATTGCCGAGGCTTGAACATTCAATCTCGAGGGTGCCGCCTTTAGCCCTGCCCTTTATTAGAAGAAAGCCGAAAGTTTCGTCATCATTGAGTGCTGCGGCATAGTTTTCCTTTGAAAAAACGGCAATGCCGTCGCATTTGACGCAATCCTCACCGGGTGACAAAATCGGGAGATAAACATCCGTCATACCGTCGATATAAAGATTTTGAAGTTGATTGACAGTCACTGCGGCACTGTAACCGTTTTGCTCGCCGACTGTCAAAAGCTCATATATGCTTTCGGTCGGAATGCGCGCGTCATTTTCCTTGCTCTCAATAATATCCGACGCTTTTTCGGACGAGAGCGCAAGCAAAACATCGGGGCGACTGTCAACGCTTCGTATGAGGTAATCGGCACCGCGGCGCAAGCCGTCCTGAATATAATCGCTGCCGAAAACGATGATTTTGTTTTGACCGAAAAACATTGATTTTGAAAGCACTTTTGAGGCATTGAAAATTGCGCCGTTGACCGTTTGGTCCTCGCCCGTGGCAACAGCCGTGATTTTGTCGCCGATAGAATCTGCGGAACTGCTTTTGTTTAAATTCAGATATTGGAGCGAAACCTTTGTTTTATCGTCACTTTTATCAATTCCGACACCCTGAATGATAGTCAAATCGCTTAACCCCTGCGCATTTTGGCAACCGCCGAGCACACCGGCTGCAAGACAAATACAGACGATAATTTGAGCCGCTTTAAATAATTTGTGCTTCACGCTTTTTTCTCCTTTTAATCATAAGTGTCGCAAGCGGAATCAGCACCGCAAATACAGCAAAGCAACCCCGACTCACAATTTTTGTAATTTCAACCATAGCCATACCGACAACGGCGATTACAAAAACGGCGACAGCCGCGGCAATAATGCCCGATACGATGCAGGCATTATTACGCTTAACTCCTTTTAAGCAGCACGAACCGCAGTAAATAAGCACGGCGTTTTTGACCAAAAGTGCAAGCGCCCAAAAGCAAGTGTGCAGCATATCAAGACGAGCCATAGAACCGAGTTCGGCAAGCTGAAAGACAGTGAAAAACGGAAATGATTGGAGCAGTGCGCCGTGTCCCATAATGCCGACAGCGAGAAGAACAAGTACCACAATCGCCGAAAACGATGTGAAAACGGCGGCACAAATCGGCTTTAAAATATTGCCGTTCACCTTGCTGCCAAGGGCAATAATTATCGCCGGCTCGACCGAATTTGAAGTGAACAGCAGCGTATTATTCAAAATGGCAAAACGGCTGTTGCGAATAAGCGGATAAAAATTTTCTACCTCGATTTTATTAAAATTCAACAATGCCGCGCCGACAATCGCGATAAAAAGTGTGATGGCGCAAAGTGAGCCAAAGCGTGCAATGCCCTCGATTTTAAGGCAGGCGCAGTAAACGCCGAGCACAACAATGGCGACACATAAAATCGGCATCGAAATTTTTGTGTCAAGTCGGCTGATTGCAAAATAGGCAAAGCGGCTGACATTAACGCCGCAAAAATATGAAAAATACAGCAAATACAGCAATGCGACCCACCGATTATCAAGCGGATTTTTGTTTTTGACTACGCAATAATACGCCAGAAGCGACAAAATCATTGTGAAAAAAGCCGCAAAAATCAGCCCTAAAGCAATATCAAACGACATAATGCCGACCGTTACCGACTGAATATAAGTCAGCGAAACGACAATTCGCGAAACTGTCAAAATCGCGAAAAACTGAAACGGAGAAATTTTGCCGCGTTTGGCATTATTCATTATCGCTTGCCCCCTTTAAATCACCGACACGCACCCTGCGGCGCGCAAGTTTTTTCCAGCCTTGGCGCAAAACGGTATCAAAAAATGATTTTTGTGTGAGCGGCGAAAGCGGTGCGGAATAAGGGACACCGTAAGGATTGACGGAGCAGATATTGACAAAAAGAACGCCTGCCGCAAGAGTTAAACCGTAAACGCCCGTGAGTCCGCCGATAAGAATAAACATAATGCGCAAAACGGCAACGCTTTCATAAAGCTGATAAATCGTATATGACGAAATTGCTGTGAGCGCAACGATAACAAGCATCGGTGCGCCTATCATACCGGCGGAAACCGTAGCCTCGCCGATAACAATTGCGCCGATTATCGACACGGCGTGACCTATCGCTTTCGGCAGCCGCAACCCTGCCTCACGCATTATTTCATACATGAGATGGATGACGATAGCCTCGAGCATAAGCGGCAGAGGCGTTGTTGCCTCGCTTGTTGCGACGATATAAAGAAGTGTTGCAGGAATAACCTCCTGATGATATGTGCCGACGGCGACATAAAGCCCCGGCAAAAACAGTGACAACACAAAGCTTAAATATCGCAGTATTCTGACAAATGACGAATAGAAAGGTTTGTTATCGTAATCATCAGCCGCGCTGAAATTGTCGGAAAACAAAAAGGGAGTATAAAGCGCAAACGGCGTGCCCTCAACCATTACACCCACCCTGCCCTCGAGGAGCTTTGAGGCGAAAGTGTCGGGGCGTTCGGTATGACCGACGGCGGTGAAAAAGGTTTTAATATCGGTATCCAAAAAATCGGCAAGTGAGCCGAAATCGAGAACGGTATTAAGATTTGCCTTTTTAAGCCTCTGTTCAACATCAAAAACAAGGCTTTCGTCGGCACGATTGTCGATATAAGCAATCACAACGGGAGTGCTTGCGGCATTGCCGAGTTTGATTTGTTTCAATTTGAGATGGTATGTTTTTAACCGTTTGCGAAGAAGAGCTTTATTATCATTAAGTGCCTCGATAAAGCACTCCTTTGCGCCCATAACAGTTGACTCGTTTGACGGCTCGTCGGTAGAGCGTTTTGACCAGCCCTGAATACCGAGAGCAAGGGCGCGGCTGTTGCCGTCGAGAAAAAAGAGCGCAAAGCCGCTCATTAAATAGTAATAGCAATCATCAAAAGTTTCAGCAACATTCATTTCGACCGAGCCGACAACAGACTTTTTTATCTGCTCAAAATGCTCCGATGGGTCGGTAAAATCAAGTTTTGCGGACAAAATAGGGTCTGTCACCATTTGCGCAAGCTGCAGCGAATCAATAAGCCCGTCCATTGCGGCAAAAAAGCACCTTTTGTCCTGAATAACAGCCTCGCGGAGCAAAAAATCCGAGCAATTGCTGAAATCGTCTTTAAAAATATCCCGCGTTATTTCATAGTCGGGGACAAGATATTTCATAAAATCACCGATAAACAATTTATGATAATATTTTGTGCAAAAAGCTGATAATATTACAAAATTTACTCAAAATAAAATCGGTGATTTGATGACAGTAATAATTATACGAAGCATAATAATATATTTGTTTGTGGTGCTGTCGGTGCGAATAATGGGAAAACGGCAAATCGGAGAACTTAAGCCGCACGAGCTTGTAATAACAATTTTGATAAGTGCGGTGGCGACAATTCCGTTGCAGGAAATATCTATTCCGCTGACAAATTCAATTTTTCCGATAATGATATTTGTGAGCCTTGAAATAATCGGGTCGGCACTGTCAATGAAATCAATAAAACTGCGCAACCTATTGCAAGGCAAGCCGATGTTTATAATAAAAGACGGTATTTTGCAGCAAAAACAAATGCGCCGACTGCGATTTACGATGGATGACATTATCGACGCTCTGCGACAAGCAGGTGTGTTTGATATTTCGACGGTTGAAAATGCGATTGTCGAAACAAACGGCAGTTTGAGCGTTCAGACAAAAGCCGAGTGCGCACCGCTGACGCCCGATGCACTCGGTTTGGAGGTCGAAAAAGCGCAAATGCCGATTACGATAGTTATGGATTCAAAACCGGTGACGGAATATTTCGGAGATGAAAAAATCAACGAAAGCGAAATAGATGTTTTAATTTCGTCAACAAGCGTGAACACCGAGGATATAATGCTTTTGACGATTGATAATGACGGCAATATGTATATGATAGAAAGGGACAGGAATGTATGAAAAGGGTTTGGTTTGCCGTAATTTTTATGATTTTATGTGTAGCAAGCTGTATCGGCGAGCAAATATATTTGACCGAAACATACGATGAAATTTGCAAAATCACACAGACGGTGAGCGAAAGTCCGAGCAAAAAGGATGTTGAGGAAATCAAGCGCTTTTGGAACAAAAATGACAGCATATATTTTATAATTTGGGACCATTCGGCAATCAATGACATTGCGCTTGCAATCAACGCGCTTGACAGCGACAGCGACGAAATAAAAAAAGACCTTGCCGACATAAAAAACGCCGGCAAGGCACTGTATGATAACGAAAGATTGAGTTTTGACAACATATTATAAATTGCGCAAAATAGAAATCGGGAAGTGTATAGTGGCACACTTCCCGATTTTTTATTATTTGTTGCGTTTTTTATCGTCGTCGATAATGGCATCGAGAACGCGCTTTGAGTTGTTTTTGTCGATGTTGACAAAGAAATTCTCAACTCTGTCAATATACTTGTTTTTGCAATCGTTGTCGATAAGTTCGACGAGTTCGTTTACTGCACTGTCCAAATCGTAGCAAACGGGACCGAAGCCGTCTGTTTCATACTCGAAAAAGCCCTTGTCATAAACCTGATCCTCGTAGAACTGTTTTTGGTCAAACTGAGTGTAAACAATCGGCTTTTTGAGATAAGCAAAGTCAAAAGCGATTGTCGAATAGTCGGTTACCATTGCGGCGGATTCCGCAAAAACCTTATTGTAATCAACAAATCCCTCGTTGACATCAAAAACATCGTTACTTTGGAAATCGACATACTGCTTCATAAAGATAGGATGCAGGCAGAAAAGACCTTTGTAGCCTTTTTCGCGCATTTTTGAAAGCAGGCGTTCGTCATTGATAAGACCGTTGTAGAATTTGAAATAATCTGTTTCAACAAAGCCGTCAAAATAAACGCTCGAAGTTTTTTCGTCATAAGCACCGCTGATACTTCTGCGCCAAGACGGGAGGATGAGAAGCTGTTTTCTCGTGTCCTCATACAACGCGTCGAAACGCGGCAAACCGGTGATTACGCACTGGTCTTCCGTATAATCGTATCTTCCGTCGATAATCGCCTGACGCTCTTTTACGCCGGTGTTAAAGAAGATGTGAATATTCTTATTGAACTTGTTAAGCCAATTTGAGCAATCGCCGCAGTTGACGCCGTGATTCATAAAATAGAAATCGAAATTATACAAATCTATGAAATACGGTCTATCCTGTTCCATAGCATTGATTGTAAACTCGCCTGCGCTTGACGAAATGATTTTGTCAGCCATAAGGAAGTAGAACTTAAACAGTTCGTCCTCATAATAAACAACCTCGCCGAGAGTTTTGAGGCGTTTGATAACCTCGGGGCGAGCGTCCCTGCCAATATTGAATATCGGGCGAACACCCTCGGGAGCATGCTTGCTGATATATTTGAAAACAACCTCGCCGCTGTCGCCTGCGTTGTCTATTCTGTCGGAGAAGAGCCAAATTTTTCCCTTTTTCTCCTCGGTCTTGCGGAATTTGAAGAAATCTTTTCTAAACTTCGCCAAATCTTTTCTGCCGTTGAGTTTGAGCCATTTAAGGCATCTTTTTTCATTAAGTTTGATAAAGCGGCTCATTCTCTTCGGGCGGAGCACCTGGAGGTTTGACCTGAAACATTTCAAGCCGTATTCACCGTAAACCTTGTATGCCGGACCGAAATTGTTTGAATTTGGCACAAACTTGCTGTAGCTCAAAGCTATGCGACAGCCCTTGTCGCCGAATTTAATATACGGCACAAATTTTCTGACCTCACCCGTTTGAACATCTGAAATATCAAATTCCAAATGGCAACGATAGTAATAGCTCGGTCTGTTTTCTTTAACCTGAACATTTGACGGATCGTGCGCAATAAGCTTTGGTGTGACCTTGACATCGCCGAAGTTTACGCTGAATGTAACCTTGCCGCCCTTATTCGCTCTGAAAAGCCACTGTGCGATGAACAAGTCAATAATAAGTTTGTCATCTTTGATACTTGCAAAGCCGACACGACAGGCAGGGCCGCGCGTTGTTTCAACATTGAGCACCGGATAACCCTTGTATTTTAATTTATTATCAGTTTCGTCGAATTCAAGCTGACTTGTGAGGTCGTGACCGTATTTAAGCTCAAACGCCTCGTCTCTTTTGCGCATTGTTTTATGGCGCGGGCTTTCGACAAGAATATAATCGTCTATCTCGTCAAGGAGCTGCTTTTCACGCTGTCTGAAAACTTTTATCTCGTCTTCATCCAAAACATCCTTGTATTTATCGTTGCCCATTCTGTAATACAAATCGTAAGCAACAAGAGATTGGATATACGGAATTACCTCGCCGTAGAGCTTGCGGCTGTAATTCATAAGCTCCATATGATAATTTGTGAGCGATTCGGTATAAAACGATTTATCCTTTGTTTGATTGTTAACGGCAGATGTTCCGCTTGCACGGCGACGATAGTAATAAAGTGCTTCGCAAATAAGGCCGTAAGCCTTTTTCTTGAGCATCATTTTATTAATGAATGTTGAATCCTCGCCGAATTTAAGGTGTGTGTCAAAGCGTGTGTCGCCGACTGCCGAACGCTTCATAAATGTTGTTGCGGTTGTTGACTGAACAGAAAAAATCTCTTTTTCATCGTCCAAATCGGCAATTCTTGTGCCGCGGTCGAACTTGTAGTCAAGAGCGTGATAATTATCGTTTGCCTCAAAAAACTTTACTCTTGCGGCAAGAACATCAATCTCGTCATAATGCTTTTCAAAAAATTCATAGGCATTTTTGAACGAGTGCTCCTCCCACTTATCATCGGGGTCAAGGAAAGTTAAATATTTTCCGACAGCATAGTCAATACCCATATTTCTTGCAGAGCTTACGCCGCCGTTTTCCTTATAAAAATATTTAATGTTTTGCGGATATTTTTTCTCATATCGTTCGCAAATTTCGCCGCTTGAATCGGATGAGCCGTCATTTACCAAGACCATTTGGATATTTTCCTCAAATCCGAGTGTTTGATTGATAACGGAATCAAGCGCCTCTTCTATATATTCTTCAACATTGTAAATAGGGATTACTACTGAAATTTTAAACTCTTTTTGCATCTGTGTTTTTCCTTCCCCATATTTTTTTGGACAAAGCGCCCGTGCAGCGGTCGAAAACCTCCGCAATGAACACGGTGACAATTATTGAGGCAATCATAAACTCATATTTATGCCTGTCGGCTACGCCGTAGCGTGAAAGCAAAATCATAGGTATTCTTTGCAGAATGTAAACGCTGAAAACATGGTTGCCGAACCATTCGAGAACAGGGTTTGTGATTTTGACTTTCATCGTAATCATCACGATACCGAGTGTGAACAGCACCGCCCAAACTGTGTATGAATAAATACCATAATCCGAGCGCATATTGTACGCCTCGAGATAAGCCAAAACAAGCACACCCGACGCGGCAAAGAAAATCAAATCGTTTTTCATCAAAACCTTTTCGATTTTGTCCTTGAAATACGAATACCACATACCGAGCGAATACAGAATCAGCGTGTTATACCACCACGATTGTTTTGTTGTTTTTGTTTTCATCAAAATATAAACGAATGCAACCGAAAGGACGGTGGTTATGATTACGCCTATGAGCTGTGTGGTTTTATTGTTTTTCTTTTTGAGAATCAGGAATGCAAAATATGTTATTACATAAAGCGCAAGGATAACGAAAATATACCAATTCGAGTTGCCGACCGACTCCCAACCGACAAGGGTCAGCAAAATGTGACCTACGCTGTAAAACTTGCCTGCTGTTGCGGCTAAAATGAGGAACAGAACAACGGCAATATCCATATTGAGCAAAACCTGCGGAAAACGCTTTTTCGGTATTGTGTCAATATATGCCGAGCCTTTTTTCTTTATGCTTTCCATAATACCGTAGCCGGAATAGAACATAAACATTGCAACAATCATTTGATTCAAATGGTCCTGCATTTTGAGATACGGCACATCAAATTTGCCGCCGACATCAATATAACCTTTGCCGTGGCTGAACATAATCAAAATAACAAATATGCCCTTAATTGCAGTTGTGCCTGCGCGCGAAATGTAGTCTTTGTTAAACTCATTTGGCTTTGAAAATTCGGCACCGCTGATTATCAAAAGGAACAAAACAGCGACGAAAAATATCATACATTTACTCCTTACATACTTATTAATACGAGCAACTTAAGCATATTTTATCACAGACGCACAGTAAATTCAATAAATTAATATATTATATTAAAAAAGCGCCTCTTTATACATAAAAAACAGCCTTCTTCGCTGAAAAAGGCTGTTGATATAAAATCAGACTATTCTTCCCATTTCATAATTGTTTTGCCGAAGCCCTTTTGTGTGTCCTTTTCAAAAGCAGCCTTGATGTCGCTTGTTGTTCTGACAACATTAACGGAACTTACGATATTGCCGAGATAGTCGATAATTTCGGGATGTTCAACATACATGTCAACCGTTTTTTGAAAATCGGCAACGCCGGAACGGGAGGAGCCGAACATACGAATACCTTTTTCGAGAATCATTCTTGTGTTAATCGGAACAGGATATTCGCTGACTCCCAAAATCGAAATTGTGGATTCGGGCTTGATAAGACCGATAATCTGTTCAATTGCGACAGGGCTGCCGTTACCGCCTACACACTCAAACGCATGGTCCATAGTGAAGCCGTCCGGCACCTCATTGACAAGGTGAGTTTCGTCAACAAATGTGAAATCGGCAAGTTTTTCTCTTTGAGTACCGAAAACAACGATTTTAGACTTCGGGAAAGTGTATTTGAGAAACAGCGATGTGATGTATCCGAGGTTTCCGTCGCCCCAAACGGCGATTGTGTCGCGTCTTTGGTGAGCGATTTTGTCAAACCTTGAAATAGCGTGAACTGAAACGGAAACAATCTCCGTAAAAGCGGCAACATTGCGGTCTATATCCTGCGGAAGTTTAACAAGGCGACTTGAAGAAATTTCAACAAACTCCTGAAGCAAGCCGTCCATCGACGAGCCGCAAAATTTTGACGAACGAAGATAGTTTTCGGCAATGTAATCGTCCTTTTCAACCGGGCAGTTCGGCACCATAACAACCAAGTCGCCCGATTTGAATTTGCCCGACGGGTCAACAAGCACCTCGCCGATGCCCTCGTGAATGAGTGCCATCGGGAGCTTTTCAGCCAAAACCTTTGGGTCGCGCGTGCCGAGATAATATCTCATATCAGCGTTGCAGATTGAAAGATTTGTCGGTCTGACAATTGCATTTTCACCGAAAATGTCAATATCCTCAAACGCAATTTCAAATCGTCTCGGTGCAACGAGGCGGTAAACTGTATTAATCATCGTTTTCCTCCTCGAGCAAAGATTTTGCTACTCTTAAATCATAAGGATATGTTATTTTCATATTATAAGTTTCGCCCTGAACGAGAGCAACTTTTTCACCCTTGATAACAAAGATTTTTGCCGCGTCGGTGAGAATATTTTTCTCATCCTCTGTCAAAGCGTCATACATATTTTTAAGTTTAAGCGCCTTGAAAGACTGCGGAGTTTGACCCTGATACATTTTGCTTCTGTCGGGGATATTGCTGATAACGGTATTATCGAGAGCCTCAACGATAGTGTCAGTTGCGGGAACTACTGTATCGCATGCGCCGAATTGCTTTGCGGCGGCAATATTTTCCATAATAATTCTGTGGGTAACAAACGGTCTTACGCTGTCATGAGTAACGATAATTGTGCCGTCATTGAGATTGCCCTCGGAATCAATGAATTTAATCGCGTTCATAATAGTTTCGTTTCTTGTTGAGCCGCCCTCGATGACAACAACCTTGTCGCCTGCCTTTGCGGCATGCTTTTCAACAAGATTTTTTGTGTGCTCAACCCACTGTTTCGGGCAAAGAACGATAATTTTTTCAAACTCCGGCACAACCAAAAACTTTTCGATTGTGTAAATAATAATCGGCTTGTCCTTAACAGTAAGATACTGCTTCGGCTTGTCGCCGCCCATACGGGAACCGATTCCACCGGCTAAAATTACGCCATATGTCATAATATAAAATCTCCTTATCTATCGTCGGTAAGTGCTTTAAGCAGGCGCTTAGTGCTCTTGCCGTCGCATTTTGCCAAATATTTTTCTTTCAACTCATTATATCTTGAATAGTCATAATTTTCAATATCCAAAATAATTTTTATAATATCGTTCATATCGTCAAAAATCTTTATCGGCACGCTTTCCTCGGCATTGACAAAACTTTCCGTTTCCTCAATGGCATTTTCCTTGTTTTCGCAATAGATGAAAAGCGGTTTGCCTGTTGACATAAACGAAAGCACTGCGGAATTGAGATCGCCGATTGCAATATCGGCAACGGCAAGCGCCTCATAAGGATTGAGAATTTCGCTTGCGTCAACTATACTGTCGGCATAATATTCAGAAGTTGTGACATTGTTTAAATTGATTCCGCCGAATATCTTGATAAACACATAATCTTTATAAAGATATTCATAAATGAACGAATCGTTTTTCATCATTTCATCGTCGGCAGGCTTTGATGAAACATAGGCAATTATCTTTCTGCCCTCAAAATCGGGGTGAGCCTCATAAAGTTTTTCGAGGATATGCTGTTTGTATTTTTCATCAAAGAAAATGTCGGTTTTAACATCGCCGGCGATAATTGCATTAACATCCTTGCCGATTGCCTTTTTATAAAATCCGGCAGTCGTTTTTGACGGAGCGACAATATCGGTAACGCTGCTGTAAAGCGGAGCGAGAGCATATTGCTCCTTAAACAGATTTGAGCGATACTGTTTTGAAATTTTGCCGAAAACAGAGAGCGGATAAGCATCCGTCGGAAGCAAAATAACTCTTGTTTCGTCGCGAAGTTTAAAGCAGTCGAGCAATGTGTTCGGGCTGTCGATGATAACAAACTCGGCATTTGCAACAGCTGAAATAACATCTTCTATTTTATCGCCGCCGTTGACAATTGTGACACTGCCCTTGGAGCGTTTTTTGATTGAATGCAAAACCTCCTGCGACACAATGTCGAATGCAACGACACTGCCCTTTTTGAGCGAGCCTCGAGCCTCATCATAAAGCTTTTGCGCAACCTCTTTTTGCTCTTTGATAAGCTGAACGCGCTTGTAATACGGGAAATAACTGCTTTCGACTCTCGGAACGGTATAGAAATGCTCGAACGTTTCGCACGGTTTTTTATGGCTTTCAAGATTATCAAACGCATATTCAAGTATTCTTTGGGTGGCATGTCCGTCGCAAGAGCGCATAAATTTGTATCTGAAATCCTGAATTGCCTTTTTGTCAAATCGCTCGTCAATATGCTGAATATAGTCTATCATTTCAAAGTTTGTTTTTGCGATAAGACCGGGTGCAAGTTCATAATAATCATAATAAAATCCGCGCCAATCGAAATACTCGTCAAGGTCATAAGCAAAAAAGATGAGCGGCTTTTCAAACAAACTGTATTCAAAAACAAGCGATGAATAGTCGGAGATGCAGATATCCGAAACGGAGAGCAATTCCTCAATTGTCAAAACATTGCCGACATCCATTGCAAAATCCTTGTACTCGTCCTCAACAACCGGCGGATTTTTTACATGCGGATGGTATTTGAAAAGAAGAACATACTCGTCGCCGAGTGCCTCATAAAACATTTTGACATTGAGCATGTCCGGCGCCTTTGCCTTTGCAACTCTGCCGCGGAATGTCGGAGCATACAAAATGACCTTTTTGCCCTTCGCCTGCGGCACAACCTCATAAAGGTGTCTGCGGGCGGAATCAAGAAATTCGTTGTCATAAAAAATATCTGTTCTGCTTGAGCCGGTTGCCTGAACAACACCGCTTTTTTCGTCGATATTCATAGCCTCATAATAAGCCCATGCAACCTCGGGCGAGCTGACGGTGACAAGCGAATAGTTTTTGTTGAACGGATGGCGCAACTGTTCTTTTCTGCTTTCGCCGAAAATCAAATCGGCTGTAGAGAAACCGAACTTTTTAAACGCGCCGCAACCGTGCCAAAGCTGAATGATTTTTGTTTCGGGGCGAAGCGGCATTGCCGAAAGCGCATTTGAGCCTTCGTCAATAAACACATATTTTGCGGTGGCAATATCCTCAACAGCGTTAATACAGCGCTGTGTATAATCGGCTCTGATAGTATTGCCGTTGAGCAAAAAGTGTGTATGGATATTATAATCATAATTATTTGCCAGTTCATCAAACATAATTTGAAGGCTGTTTGTAAGATACGGTAATCTGATTTCAACAAAAACGATTTTGTTTTCATCGACAGGATTTTTTGCGGCAGCTCTATACGCACGCGGAATTTTTTTGCTGAGCAGCTTGTGCTTAAAATAGTTGTTTCCGTTTTTGCGGACTTTTTTTCTGAGACTTACTTCGGCATTTTTCACACCGTCAAGTATTGCGCGCTTTATTTTGAATACAATAGAATTGTTTTCAACGGAAAAGGCTCCCCTGTCGTCGCCGTTGTAGTTGTAATAAAATTGCTCGCTCATATTTCACCTCTCACAGTTTTTAATATTTCATCGGCAACACGCTTGCTTGAGTTGCCGTCGAGATTATCAAAGAATTTTGTTTTAAACGCGCCGACCTTTTCATAGTCAAAATCACGGCTTTTGACGGCGGTAATAAGCTTGTTTTCGGAAAAGACGATTTTTCCGGGAACAAAATTTTCAAAGTCATAGTAAAAATCGCGATTTGAAATATAATCATATAAATCAAACGCATAAAAAATCATCGGAATATCAAGGAGTGACGCTTCAAATATAGCGCTTGAGTAGTCGGTAATTAAAAGATTTGTTACAAAAAGCAAATCATTAAGCTCGTCATCATCCGAAAGGTCGATAATATAATCCTTATACCTCTCATCAATTTCAAAATGCTCCTTACAAAACGGATGGAGCTTTAAAATTATCGCATAATCGTCACCGATTGACTCATAAAATCTGTTTGGGTCAAATGTTTCCATAGGGTAATATGCCGTTTTTTGACCGTGACCCCTGAAGGTTGGGGCAAAAAGAATAATTATTTTATTTTTGAGTTTCGGATGCTTTGCGTAAAACGACGATTTGATTTTTTCGGCATATTCCTTGTCGAGAAATACATCGGTGCGCGGAATACCTGTTGGCAAAACACATTTGTCGCTTATGCCGAAACCCTCGGCGTAATGTTTTGCAATCTCTGCCGACGAAACAATTGCCCTGTCATACATTCTGTGGTTAATATCGGTTTGAAGCGGACCGCCGATTTTGCCGAGACGCGAATAGCCGAAAGTTTTAAAAGCACCGCAGGCATGCCAAAGTTGCCAAAGCTGTGTTTCGTTGCGTTTTTTAACAGTGTTTGTAAGTCTGAAATAATCGTCGATAACAACAACTCTTGATGTTGCGTAAAGCTCATAAAACCGTTTAATGTATTTATACTTAAAATGACCGTTTGAATCGGAGAAAAGGAGAAATTGAAAATCAATATCCTTATTGTCCTTCAGCTTGTCATAAACAAATTCCAAATTACCGGTGAGATTGTCTCTTCTGCCGGAAACAAAGGTAATTCTGTTTTTAACAATCGGCTTTTTGCAAAGTTTGTTGTATCTGATTCGGCAAAATGAATATAATATGCCGGAAACGATTTTGACAATATCTTTGCGCTTAAGGCTTATTTTAAGAAAATCGGAAAAATTCTCTTTAATTTGAAGATATATATTCCTCATTGAGGAGGAATACGAATTTACTTGACGCTTTCGTTGTAAATCAAGCCCTGCAAGTATTCCGTCAAGCACAAAATAAGGCAAAAGGCAAATTGCAAGCGCAAAGCGTATAATGCCCATAGGAATATTGAGAAATTTTTTAAACATGCTGTCGGCATTATAATCTCCTGCGGCATGATTTTTTTTAAAAACAAGGCGACTGTTTTCAAAATCAAAACCGATGAAATAAAGCGGAGCGCCGCCGTGATGTTCAAGTTCGGGCACAAGTATTGCGTCGGAGCATGTCAAACCGTCGTTTCTCTCGGAAAGAACATAATTTTTGTCGATATTTTTAAATTCATCGGAATCGAGAGCGTATTTATCAATTTTAAACGACAAGCCTTCAACCGAATTGCCTCCGTAATAAAAGTCAAATCTTGCTGTTATATCGTCGCCGCACGAATTCAAAAAAACGCAATCAAGTAAAATTTCGCCGTTGAAAACTATTGTGCAATCGTCGCCGTGGCGGTAGATTGCCGAGGTTGTCAGCGGTATGCGACGCATATTGTCGCCTTGAAAGAACACGATTTTTGCCTTCGGCGTTGCGCCGTCATTATACGGACAGGTTATACAAAGTGAGGCGAGCAAATCGTTGCCCGTGACCGTTAAATTGTTAATAACAGTGCTGGTTTTAAACATAACAAATTCCTCTGTAATTAAACACGAAAAAATGCATTACGCACTATTCCATAATAGTAAATATTATAACATATATATGCACTTAAATCAAGAATATTACTGCACTAAATGCGGCGTTGAGGTTTGCTTGAAAAATTGTTGATATTTTTAAGAAAATTTTAGAAATATCAGTCGCACGATTGATTGACTTGATGCGGCGGTTATGCTATAATTTTTTATGGTATGAGGGAGTAATTCCGTGCATTTTACGGATAAAATCGGCACAATAAAAATAAAGCCGATTTTAACCGCTTACACATAGCACGAGTTAAATCAACAACCTGCTGTTAAAGCTGGTTTAACTTAACGAGCGTTAGCTTTCAGAATGAGACTTATACATAGTTTGCGACACTATGTATAGGTCTTTTTTATAATATAACGATAAGGAGCGTTGATGATGAAAGAGTATTTAAAAACCGTTGACGAGGTTATTGAGGAAAACGGCTCGTCATATGACGGACTGACTGCGCGAACAGCCAAAGGCATTTTGGAACGCAAAGGCAAAAACAAACTTGCCGAGGGTGAAAAGACATCACTTTTTGCACGCTTTTTAACAAAGCTTGCCGACCCAATGATAATAATACTGATTGTTGCGGCACTTGTAAGTGCAATCACATCGTCAATTAACGGCGACGGCGGATATGCCGATGTAATCATTATAATGATTGTTGTATTGTTAAACTCTGTTTTGGGTGTATATCAGGAGTCAAAAGCCGAAAAAGCGATTGAATCCTTGCAGGAAATGACGGCGGCGACAACAAAGGTTATTCGTGACGGCGTTTTGCAGGATATCAAAAGTGAAGATATTGTAATCGGTGACATTATTGTGCTTGAAGCCGGTGACAGCGTGCCCGCGGATTGCAGAATAATCGAAAGTGCATCGCTGAAAATCGAGGAATCGGCGCTGACCGGCGAATCCGTTCCGGTAACAAAAACAGCAAATGTTATTGACCCTCTCGGCTCAAACGATATTCCGCTCGGCGACAGAAAAAATATGTGTTATATGGGCTCGTCGGTTGTTTACGGCAGAGGCAAAGCAATTGTAACCGCCACAGGTCAGGAAACCGAGATGGGCAAAATCGCCGACGCGCTCCAAAGTGCAAAGGACGAATCGACTCCTCTTCAAAAGAAACTCAATCAGCTTTCAAAGATATTATCAATAATAGTTTTGGGCATTTGCGCATTTATTTTTGTTTTTGATATAATCCGCTCGCTTGCAGTCGGCGACGGCTTATCATTGGAGTCAACGCTTAATTTCTTTATGGTTGCCGTTTCGCTTGCCGTTGCTGCAATTCCCGAGGGGCTTGCGGCAGTTGTAACAATTGTGCTTTCAATCGGCGTTACAAAAATGAGTAAACGCAACGCTGTTATACGCAAGCTGACTGCGGTTGAAACACTCGGTTGCACGCAGATTATCTGCTCAGACAAAACAGGAACGCTGACTCAAAACAAAATGACTGTTATTGAACACAGAGGCGACAACGAGGAACTGCTTGCAACGGCAATGTCGCTTTGCAACGATGCCGAATTACAGCTTGACGGCACAATTAAGGGCGAACCGACAGAGGCGGCACTCGTTGAATATGCCGACAAAATCGGTCTTGACAAAAACAATATTATCAAAGCTTTTCCGCGTGTTGCAGAGGCTCCGTTTGACTCGTCAAGAAAGATGATGTCAACAATTCACAAAACGAAAAACGGCTTTGTTCAATACACAAAGGGCGCACCCGACATTGTGCTTGCACATTGCACAAGTGCACTTGTCAACGGCAGGAAAGTGCCGATGACCGGCGAGTTGATTGCAAAAATCGTTGAAGACAACAAGACTATGGCAGACAAAGCACTTCGTGTTCTCTGTGCGGCAATGAGAACTTATGCTCTTGAACCCGAATGCGACCCACAAACACTTGAGGAGGGGCTTTGCTACATCGGTCTTGTCGGCATGATTGACCCGGTAAGGCCGGAGGCTGTTTCGGCAATAGAGGAGTGCAAATCGGCAGGAATAAGACCTATTATGATAACCGGCGACCACAAAGACACAGCGGTTGCAATTGCAAAGCAACTTGGTATTTTAACCGATGCCTCACAAGCTTTGACAGGTGCCGACTTAAATGAAATGAGCGATGACGAGCTTGATGCTCAAATCGAAAACTACTCGGTTTATGCAAGAGTTCAGCCGGAGCACAAGACAAGAATTGTCAATGCATGGAAAAAGCGCGGAATGGTGACGGCAATGACCGGTGACGGTGTAAACGACGCGCCGTCAATCAAAAACGCCGACATAGGAATAGGCATGGGCATAACAGGCACTGATGTGACAAAAAATGTTGCGGACATGGTGCTTGCCGACGATAATTTCGCAACAATTGTTTCTGCCGTTGAAGAGGGTAGGAGAATTTATGACAACATAAGAAACTCAATTCAATTTTTGCTTTCGTCAAATTTGAGCGAGGTTATTTCTATATTTGTCGCAACAGTATTGGGATTCACCCTGTTTGAGCCTGTTCACCTTTTATGGATTAACCTTATCACAGACTGCCTTCCCGCCCTTGCGCTCGGACTTGAAAAGGGCGAGCCTGACATTATGAGCAGAAAGCCGAGAAACACCAAAGACGGCATTTTTGCCGGCGGAATGGGCATAGACATTGCATGGCAGGGCATAATGGTGACAGCACTGACGCTTATTGCTTATCTGTGCGGCACGAAAATGGCAGGCACAACAGACGGCACGCTGATTCATCAAAACGGAATGACAATGGCATTCTTAACGCTTTCAATGGCAGAAATTTTTCACTCATTCAATATGCGATCACGCCGCGAATCGCTGTTTAAATTGGGCAAACCGAACTATTATTTAATCGGTGCGATGGCAATATCGTTAGTCCTTTCGACAGCTGTAATTTATATTCCGTTTTTAAGAACGGCATTTGATTTTGCGCATATTGACGCAAAGGAATATTTCCTCTCGTTATTGCTTGCTGTGCTTGTAATTCCGATTGTGGAAATTGCAAAGCTTATTGAGCGAAAACTGAATAAATAATTGACAAAATTGCATTTTTAGATTATTAATAATATAGGTGGGTTTTCCGCCTATATTATTTTTTTGCGGTGAATGCTATGAAAGAAATGAAAGACATTTTTGATTACATCGAAAAATATGGTGACAAATCGTTTGAGGAAAAGGAATTTAACGAGATTGACAACGTGATTTTTTCACAGATAGTTTACAACGATTTTGGCTCAATTGTAAAAGAAGATGAAGTGTTTTTATGCGATGCGGCAATGGACTTTTTTGCAGAAAACAGCGACGAGAAATTGGAAGAACTTATCGGAATAACACAAAAATCAGCCGCTCTGCTTATGGAATGTGCAAAAACAAGACGGTACGGCTATGTGCGCCTTTGTGACTATGTGAACAGCGTTGACTGCGAAATCGACAAGCAATTCGCAGGGCTGAATTTTATTTTGAATGAAAAAACTCTGCTTGTTGCTTTTCGCGGAACAGACACGACTGTTGCAGGAATCAAAGAGTCGGCAATGCTGTCATATATGTTCCCCGTTCCTGCGCAAATCGAGGCACTGCACTATTTTCAGGAAACGGCTATGGTCAAAAAATGCGATGAAATAATTTTGTGCGGACACTCAAAGGGCGGCAATCTTGCGCTTTATGCTGCGGTCAACTGCTCAAACTCCCTGAAAAAGAAAATCAGCGCCGTTTATGAGGACGATGCACCCGGATTTCCGAAATGGTTTTTTGAGCGATACGATTTTGAGCAAATTGCACAAAAAACACGCCTTTACACTCCGCAAGGGTCAATCATCGGCAGAATGCTAAATCACGCCAACGAGCCGATAATAGTCGAAAGCACAAACAGCGGATTGAAACAGCACCAAGTTTCATCTTGGATAATTGAGGACGACAAATTCAAGACTTGTGAAAAATATGATGCATCGTCGGACTTTCTTGCCGAATACATCAATAAAATGATTGATTATGTCGGCGAGGATGACCTTGAGCAATTTTTCAACTCAATTGATTATGTGCTGACAAGCATAGGAATCGACGATTTTTACGATTTTAAATCACTTGATTTGAAAAAAATATACAACGCGATTGACACGCTTTCCGACCTGACAAAGGAGCAAAAGGAGCGTTTCAAGTTGATTATCAAAAAGGCATCAACCGATTTTGCAATGGAATATTTCGGCACAAAGGCACGCAGTTATATCGACAAAATAAAGCCCGAACTGCAAACGCCGAAAAGAACAAAAATTGAAAAACTGTCGGACAAAAAACAGTAAATAAATCAAACATAATATCAAAGGTACAGATAAAAGCACAATAAGAAAGCAAACATCTGTACCTTTATTTTTTGTTGTTTTTGTGTATTGTTTAGTGCATAGTTTATGGTAATATATACTTGTTCGAACAAATTAACAACAAAAGAGGTAATCAAAA
Organism: Oscillospiraceae bacterium; assembly: GCA_003526845.1. Taxonomy (GTDB): domain Bacteria; phylum Bacillota; class Clostridia; order Oscillospirales; family Acutalibacteraceae; genus Eubacterium_R. Next base: position 47,748 of record DPVM01000011.1, on the reverse strand, counting down.
TGAGCAGCAGATATGAATTAAACAAAAACCTTGCGCAAATGCTTAAGGGCGGCGTAATAATGGATGTAACAACACCGGAGCAGGCAAAAATTGCCGAGGAGGCAGGCGCATGCGCTGTTATGGCACTTGAAAGAATCCCTGCCGATATTCGTGCAGCAGGCGGCGTTTCAAGAATGAGCGACCCGAAAATGATTAAGGGTATTCAGGAAGCTGTATCAATCCCTGTAATGGCAAAGTGCCGTATCGGTCACATTGCGGAGGCACAGATTTTGCAGGCTATCGAAATAGACTACATTGACGAGAGCGAGGTGCTCTCCCCTGCCGATGACCTTTATCACATAGACAAAACAGAATTTGATGTTCCGTTTGTATGCGGTGCAAGAGATTTAGGCGAGGCTTTGCGCAGAATCGCAGAGGGTGCGTCGATGATAAGAACAAAGGGTGAGCCGGGCACGGGCGATGTTGTTCAGGCTGTAAGACATATGAGAAAAATCAATGCAGAAATGCGACGTGTTCAGTCGCTCCGCAAGGACGAGCTTTTTGAGGCGGCAAAGGAATACAGAGTGCCTGTTGAGCTTATCAACTATGTTCACGAAAACGGCAAGCTGCCCGTTGTTAATTTTGCCGCAGGCGGTGTTGCAACACCTGCCGACGCCGCACTTATGATGCAACTCGGCGCAGAGGGCGTTTTTGTAGGCTCGGGCATATTCAAATCGGGCAATCCGGCAAAGAGAGCGGCGGCAATCGTAAAAGCTGTTACAAACTACAATGACCCGCAAATTCTTGCAGAGTTAAGCGAAGATTTGGGCGGAGCCATGGTAGGTATTAACGAAAATGAAATCAAAATTATTATGGAGGAAAGAGGACAATAATCCTCATAATATTATGAAAATCGGTGTTCTTGCTCTGCAAGGAGCGTTTGAAGAGCATATCAAAAAGTTGAATGAACTTTCGGTTGACGCGTTTGAAATCCGTCAGCCGAAGGACCTTGATGAAATGCCGGACGGCTTGATTATTCCGGGCGGAGAAAGCACGGTTATGAGCAAGCTGCTTGACGACCTTGATATAAGGCACAAAATACTTGAATACGCCGCAAGCGGTATGCCTGTATTCGGCACCTGCGCAGGGCTTATCCTTATGTCGAAGCAAACCGGTGACGCACGCTGTGACGGTTTGGGGCTTATTGACTGCACGGCAAAGCGCAACGCATACGGCAGACAGCTTGGAAGCTTTGATACAACAGAGGAGTTTAAGGGCTTGGGCAAAATTCCGATGGTATTTATCCGCGCGCCGTACATTGCCGCCGTTGGTGACGGAGTCGATGTGCTTGCAAGGGTTGACAACAAAATCGTTGCGGCAAGGCAGGGCAAATTCCTTGCCACGGCATTTCACCCCGAGCTGACGGATGATTTATCCGTTCACAAATATTTTATTGATATGATTAATAAATAACAAAAAACGACTGCAACGGTGTTTAGCCGAAGCAGTCGTTTAATTTTTATTAAGATTAAATTATTCCTCTGTATCGTCCTCTTCAAACTCGAAATTGAGAGTTTCGCCGCAGGACGGACACTCAAAATTGCCCTCGAGAACAGTGTCCTCGTCAACGGTGAATTCTGCGCCGCATGCAGGACATGTGATTTCGTAATCCTCATAGTCCTCATCGTCAACATCGCTGAAATCATCGTCATAAACAATTTCTTCAAGGTCGCAAAGGTCATTATCGATATCGTCAATTTGTTCCTCGACAGCGTCAAGCTCCTCTGTAATATCGAGGACATCCTCATTGAGATTGTCGAGAACGGAAACGATTGCCTTGAAAACCTTTGTTTCTTTTTTGTTTTCGTCTAAATCAAGGCCGTCAAGCAAGCCCTTGAGATAGCCCAAAGCTTCTGTTGTATCCATATTATGCACGCTCCATATATTCACAGGTACGGGTGTCAATTCTAATCATATCGCCTTCGTTGATGAAAAGCGGAACACGAATCTCTGCACCTGTTTCAACAGTTGCAGGCTTCAATGTGTTTGTAGCCGTGTTGCCCTTGAGGCCCGGCTCTGTATGTGTAACCTCGAGAGTTACGAATGTCGGCGGCTCTACGCCGAAAACCTTGCCTTTGTATGAAAGGATTTTGCAAACATCGTTTTCCTTAACATATCTGAAACTGTCGGGAAGATCAGCCTCTGCAACAGGAATCATATCGAAAGTTTCGTTATCCATAAAATAATAGAGTCCGTCATCATTATATGAATAAGCCATTTCCTTTCTCTCGATATAAGCTGTAGGATACTTGGCAGATGGATTGTAGCTTTTTTCAACTACCGAGCCGGTAATTACATTCTTTGTTTTTGTTCTTACAAATGCGGCGCCCTTGCCGGGTTTTACATGCTGAAATTCGATAACCTGAAGAACATTGCCGTCTTCCTCAAAGGTTACACCATTTCTGAAATCGCCTGCTGAAATCATATTTATACCTCCGTGAATTGTATAATCAAAATATTACTAATTTATTTTACAGTATTTTAAGCAATAAATCAATACCCATTTTATAACTATCTTTGCCGAAGCCGCAAATTTGTTTAACACAAACAGGTGTGATGACAGAAATTTTTCTGAAATCCTCTCTTTTGTGAATATCGCTCATATGCACCTCTACAAACGGTGTGTAATCTGATACAGCCTCGATAGCATCGCGAATGGCGTATGAATAATGAGTATAAGCGCCTGCGTTGATGATAACGCCGTCATACTCATCCTTGCTTTTGTGAATCAGGTCGATAATATCGCCCTCGTGATTTGACTGATAAAACGACATTTCGGCGTTCTTTGACTCGCCGTAAGCCTTAAGCTGAGCATTAATATCGTCAAGAGTTTCTGCGCCGTAGACATCTTTTTTTCTGATTCCTGTCATATTGAGATTGGGACCATTTAAAACTAAAATCTTCATAAAACCACCAAAATAACAAAAGGAGCGATAAATTTCGCTCCTAATTGCTTACTTATACTTTCTTTTGCGAGCAGCCTCGCTCTTCTTTTTACGAGCTACCGAAGGCTTTTCGTAATGCTCTCTCTTTCTTACTTCTTGGATGATACCATCACGAGAAGTCTGGCGCTTAAATCTTCTGAGTGCGCTGTCAAGAGATTCATTTTCCTTAACTTTTACCTGGCTCACGATATTCCCTCCCTCCGACCATCGGGGGTTATTTGATACTTAAAATTTATATCGGTAGTGATTATATAAGAAAATCAAACCATTGTCAAGCATTTTATCGAATAATGTAAAAATTTAGTGATTTGTTATAAAAATTCGCAAATCAAAGCCGAATTATAATAAATTTTTTCAGTATTTTAACGAGGAATAAGCCGATTTTGACGAATTGTGCGACTTTTTGTTCTTCGTGGTAAATACGCGAATCTTATAGTAATATGTTTTGTTTTTCTTAACCAATCTGTCGGTGAACGAGGTTGTGTTTTTGCCGTTTATTGATCTGACAAGCTTATATGACCCGTTTTTTGATGTAGCACGGTAAACTTTGTAGCCCGATGCGTCCGAACTTTTTTTCCACGAAACCTTAATTGAGCCTCTTTGTTTTTTGAGTGACGGTCTTGCTGGAGCCGCAGGCAAAGCGGTTTGCGTTTTTTCGGCGGAATATGAGCTTGAGCCGATGCTGTTTGAGGCATAGACCTTGAAATGATACTTTGTTCCGACCGAAAGTTTTTTTACGGTTACGCTTGTCCCTGTTGTCGAGGAATATCTTTTCCATTTGCCACCGTCAGCCTTATAGACAAGTGTATATTTTTGTGCGTTTGCCACGCGCGACCACGAAACCTTGATTGACGAGGAGTTAACTCTCGATGCGGCGGTAATTTTCGGTGCTGAAAGAGAATTTTTGACTCCCGACGAGGCAAGCGAAATTTCGCCCTCGTTTTTAACATCGTTTCGGATAATATACGCGCTGACCTTATAATAATACTGCTTATTATATTTCACCGATTTGTCGGTAAATGTGCCCTGCTGTGCATTTTGAACATCGCCGATTCGCTTATAGCACGATGACGCGCTTTCACTGCGATAAACATAATATCCCGAGGCGTCAAACTGAGTGTCATATTTAACCTGAACGCCGTTTGAAACTGCGTTTGCCTTGACATTTTTAATCGCAGTCGAGCCTGCCTTGATAGATTTGGTTGCAAAATCGCCTGTGCCGACATTTGATTTTTCGGCAATGTTGAGCGTATAAATCTCGCCTACGGCAAGATTTTCGATTTGAACGGTGTTTGAATCGTTCTCCGTTTCGTCAACAATCGGATTGCTGTGCGAATCGGACACGCTGTAAACATAAGATTTAGCGGAGCTGTTACCTTTGACGGTAAAAGTGATTGTGCGCGAATCGTTTCTGACAGCCGACACCGACGGAGCGGTGAGCTTGTACGCACCCGAACTAACGGCGGAGGTTGACGATATGCCGTCATCGCCGTAATAGCGAATGATTTTGTAGTAATATGTTTTGCCGTATTCAACATTTGTGTCGACATATGATGAAGCGGGGGCAAACTGTGCGATTTGCGAATATGTACCTGACTGAGAATTGCTCCTAAGCACCTTAATGCCCGTAAAATCGTTGAGGCTTGACCAAGACAGTTTTAAGCCGTCGGCAGTTGTTGAAAACTTGACCCCCGACACGGCAGGAGGCACAACTTTTTTGCTTTCGACATCGCTGTAATCCATCCATTTGCCGCCGATATTTGCGCGGACCTTAAAATCGTATGTAACGCCGGGCGTGAGATTTTTAATTGCAAACGAAGTTGAAGTGCAGCCCGTCGAGGCGTTCGCAAATGATGAATCAGTCGATTTTTTATACTGAATTTGATATTTCGACGCACCGCTGATTTCGCTCCATTGGAGCTTGAGCGAGGTTGTTGAGGCATTGATGCAGTCAACAGACGGAACAGTGACCTTTAAAAGATAGAATTTGCTTTCATACTTTGTATATCTGTTAATCGTTATGCCGAGACCGCCGCTCATTTTGGCATAAAACATTGCGTTGAGCGAATAATCACCATTTGAGGCTGTGGCACTTTTTGTCGGCGACGACCTGAAAGAATCCCAATAAATCGTATCAAAATGGCATGTGTTTGAGGTGTTGCCTTTTGAGGCGTAGTTTGAATGGTAGATAACCATTTTTTCGTTATCGACACTTTGCACCATAAAGGTGTGTGAATTTGTTTTTTGAAGTGCGCCGAAATGGACTATATCACCCGTAACTGCATTATCAACAAAAAAACTGATGATTTTGTCGGCATCGGAGCGCGTAATAGTGCTGTTTTTGTTTGTATATGTCGAAACCGTTTTGTAGTTTCCGCTTGAGTGGCGGCACTTATACGAATTGTAAAGCCCCTCGCCGTTATACTGAACGCCGTAGAGTTTGCCGCACACGGAGGAAACAAAGCCGTAGCAATTGCCTGTGACGGCAGCTGTTTGCTTTGGAATATAACCCTTTGTCTTTTGAATTGTTTGAAGTTTGTCAAGTGCAAACTTCCTGCCCGACGCATACGCCGCAGACTGCACGGAAAGTGCCGAAAAAAGCATTATCACCGCAAGAATAAGTGAGGTTAATTTTTTCATATATTTATCTCCAAAGACGAATTGTCTTTTGTATTCATCAAAAATTAAATGATATTATACCACTTTACGGTTGACAGGTCAAATTACGAATGTGAAATTTACATATAAATGGATAATGCAAAGATATAAAATAAGTTATAATTGTATATTGATATTAAAAAATTAATATGCTAAAATATAATGCAAAATATTAAACTAAAACCAAGGTGAATATATAATGAAGAAAAATTTGGCGGTAATTTTCGGCGGAGCATCATCCGAACACGACATAAGCTGTATTTCGGCAAACGGTGTTTTGTCAAATATAGACAAAAGCAAATACAACATTTATATGCTCGGCATAACAAAAGTCGGAGAATGGTATTTATTCAATGATGACATTGCACTTTTGCCGCAGGACAAATGGCTTGATTCAAAATCACTCAAAAAAGCATACATATCCCCCGACTCGAAAATTCACGGAATAGTAACCGAAGACGGTGAACAAATAAAAATTGATGTCGCATTCCCGATTTTGCACGGCAAGAACGGCGAGGACGGCACAATTCAGGGCTTATTTCAGCTTGCGCAAATTCCGTTTGTCGGCTGTGATGCAACATCGTCCGGCTCATGCATGGATAAGGCAGTTACAAATGCAGTTGCCGACGCATTCGGAATCGACCAGGCAAAATGGTGTTCATTCACAAAATACGAATACAGAAAAGATACCGAAAAATGCATTAAATCGGCAGTTGAAAAGCTCGGATTCCCGATTTTCGTCAAACCGGCAAATGCAGGCTCATCGGTCGGCATAAGCAAAGCTCACAACGAAGATGAACTTAAGGCAGGCGTTGAAACGGCACTTAAAGAAGACAAGAAGGTAATCCTTGAGGAGTTTATCGAGGGATACGAGGTTGAGTGTGCTGTTTTGGGTAATGACGAGCCTGTTGCCGCAGAAGTAGGTCAAATAGTTTCGGCGGCAGAATTTTATGACTTTGATTCAAAATACAATAACCCCGAATCGGAACTTCACATTCCTGCGCTTATAAGCAAGGAAAAGCGCGACGAGGTGCGCACGGCGGCACTCAACGCATACAAAGCACTCGGTTGCGAGGGAATGAGCCGATGCGACTTTTTCGTAACCAAGGGCGACGAGAGAGTTTTACTCAACGAGATAAACACAATTCCGGGTCAGACACCGATAAGTATGTATCCAAAACTTTTTGAGGCTGTCGGCGTTTCATACACCGAGCTTATCGACAGATGGATTGACCTTGCGTTTGAACGCGGCGGAATTATTTAGCAGAAGGTATAAAAATGGCTAAAAAAGCACTTATTAAAATAACGGGCAAACAAATATACGGACCCGACCATGACGACAGCATTGAGCTGACAACAATCGGCACACTCGAGGAAACCGACGATACATACATCATAAGATACAAAGAGCAGCAAGAGCCGCCGCACAAGCCGATTTCGGCAAAACTGAGCATTTCAAAGGACGAAAAGAATGTTGAAATGTTGCGTTCCGGCCCTTACAGCTCGTGCCTTATTATTGAAAGAGCAAAGCGAAACCTTTGTAAATACGGCACGGAATACGGCGATTTGCTCATGGGCGTTTACGGCAGAAGTATTGAAACCGATTATGACGGCCACGAAGGCGAATTTCGCTTTTGCTACGATATAGATGTAAACGGTGCGCTAACATCACAAAACGAGGTTAGAGTAAAGCTTAAGCACCAAAAGAAAAAGCAGGAGAAACAGCAATGTCAAAATTAGTAAAAGAAACACAGGATAAATTAAATGAAATAATCATTGCCGCCGTTAAAAGCGCAACGGCAAAGGGAGAACTTCCCGAGAGCGATATGCCGTCATTCATAATTGAAAAGCCGTCGGACAAGAAAAACGGCGACTTTTCAACAAACATTGCAATGGCAGGCGCAAGATGCTATCACAAAGCGCCGAAAATGATTGCCGAATCAATAGTTAATTCGCTCGACCTTGACGGCACACTTATCGACAGAGCCGAAATTGCAGGTCCGGGATTTATCAATTTTTATCTTTCGGACGATTATTATTCAAGAATCGTTTTAGACGCCGTTGAACAAGGTGAAAACTACGGCAGGTCCGACTACGGCAACGGCAAAAAAATGCTTGTTGAGTTTGTATCGGCAAACCCGACGGGACCTATGCACATAGGCAACGCAAGGGGCGGCGCAATAGGAGACTGCCTTGCATCCGTTCTTGATGCGGCAGGATATTATGTTCAAAGAGAATTTTATATCAACGACGCAGGCAACCAAATCGAAAAATTTGCGACCTCGCTTGAGGTGAGATACCTTCAGCTTTGCGGCAAAGAAATCGAAATGCCTGAGGACGCATACCACGGTGCAGACATTACCGAGCACGCAAAGGCATTTTACAAAATCAACGGCGACAAATATGCAGACACCGAAAGCAAGGAGCGAAGAGACGCGCTTGTAGGCTATGCGTTGCCGAAAAACATCGACGGACTTGAAAGAGATTTAAAGAAATACAGAATCGTTTATGATAAGTGGTTCAGAGAATCATCGCTCCACAACGACGGCTCCGTTCAAAAGGTTATCAACACGCTCAAAGAAAAGGGCGTAACATACGAGCAGGACGGTGCGCTTTGGTTCAAGGCAAGCGAATTCGGCAACGACAAGGACATTGTACTTGTGCGCGCAAACGGTTTGCCGACATACATTGTGCCCGACATTGCATATCACTACAACAAGCTTGTAACAAGAGGATATGACAAGGCTATTGATGTTTTGGGCGCAGACCACCACGGATATGTTCCGAGAATGAAAGCGGCTTTGACCGCGCTCGGTCTTGACGCAGACAGACTTGATATTGTAATCATGCAGATGGTAAGACTTGTACGCGACGGCGAAACAATCAAACTTTCAAAGCGTTCGGGCAAGGCAATCACGCTCAACACATTGCTTGATGAAGTGCCGATTGACGCGGCAAGATTTTTCTTCAATTTAAGAGAGCCGAACTCTCACTTCGATTTTGACCTTGAACTTGCGGCAAAACAGAGCAGTGAAAATCCTGTATACTATGTTCAGTATGCACACGCAAGAATTTGCTCAATTCTTAGCAAGGCAAAGGAACAGGGTTTTGAAATGACAATTCCGAGCGTTGAGGAACTTAATGCACTCAACTCATCCGAGGAGAGAGAACTTATATCCCACCTTGCAAACCTTACCGACGAAATCATTTCGGCTGCAAAGGGATATGACCCAGCAAAAATCACCCACTATGTTGTTGAGCTTGCAACACTGTTCCACAAATTCTACAACGCACAGCGTGTTATGGTTGACGACAAAAAGCTGATGAACGCAAGACTTTATCTTTGCACGGCAGTTAAAAGCACAATCAAAAATATTTTGACAATGCTCAAAATTGACGCACCGGAATCAATGTAACACGCGGAAAGGCTTCTTATGAAACTCAAGGCAAGCACACTCCACAGACTCGGAAACAGGCTTGTGGACTATATGTATAAAAACCCCGAGGCTAATATGCTTAAGCTTGTGAAACTTGCAAAACTTGTTGCAAAAAACATTTTTCCGGCAAGCACATTTACAGCTCCGATTGATATTATCACAAACAAAAGCAATATTTGGCACGATTATCTTTTCAACGGGCTTGAGGATATTGACCGTGAGCAATTCAAAAGCATTGCGCTCACCTTTGCGATAGACGCCGGATATATCGGCACATCTACGCTGCGCTCAAACAGAGAAAAACTCGGTTGCAACATTCCGTGGGTAATTTTGATGGACCCGACATCGGCTTGCAACCTCAAATGCAAGGGCTGCTGGGCGGCTGAATACGGTCACAAATCAAACCTCTCACTTGATGAAATGAGAAAAGTTGTATCAGAGGCAAAAGCGCTCGGAACGCATTTCTTTATGTTCACAGGCGGAGAGCCGCTCGTAAGAAAAAAAGATATTTTAACGCTTGTCGGCGAAAACAGAGATTGCATTTTTCTTGCTTTTACAAACGGCACGCTTGTTGACGAGCAGTTTTGCGAAGATATGAAAAAAGCGGGCAATCTTGCACTTGCACTCTCGGTCGAGGGCACTCGCGAAACAACCGATATGCGCCGCGGCGACGGTGTTTACGAAAAGGTTGTCGAGGCTATGAGGCTTCTTAAAAAACACAAATGCCTTTTCGGCACTTCAGTTTGCTACACAAGTGCAAACTACAAAGCTGTCACCTCCGACGAGTTTTATAATATGGAGATTGAAAACGGCGCAAAATTTGCATGGTATTTTCACTATATGCCAATCGGCTCGGATGCCGACACATCGCTTTTACTCACTCCCGAGCAACGCGAATATGTTTACAGGGCAATCCGAGATAAGCGCAACAAAAATCACGGCAAGCCGATTTTCACGGTTGATTTTCAAAATGACGGCGAATTTGTCGGCGGATGTATAGCAGGCGGCAGAAATTATTTTCACATCAACAGTGAGGGTGATGCCGAGCCGTGCGTATTTATTCATTACAGCGATGCCAACATTCGCGAAAAGTCCGTGCTTGAATGCTTGCGCTCGCCGCTGTTTAAGCAGTATTACAAGGGTCAGCCGTTTAACGACAATATGTTGCGTCCCTGCCCTATGCTTGAAAATCCGCAGGCTTTGAGAAATATTATTAAAAAAACAGGTGCAAAATCGACAAATCTAACCGCACCGGAGTCGGCTGAAACACTGTGTTCAAAATGCGATGAATATGCGGCATTATGGGCACCGACAGCAAAACGCATTTGGGAGGAAAAGGAACGTTTTCACCCATTCACGCAATACTATCGCGACACCCCCGAGGGCAAGGCGGAATTTGCACAAAAAAGCGAATAATACAAAAAGCTCCCGTTCAAATCAATGAACGGGAGCCGTTTTTTATGTAATTGTAATGTGATTAAATTACTTCTTTTGAGGTCCGTTAAAGCCCTTTTCCTCCTGGAAAGCGGCAATCTTATCAATTACACTGAGAACTACATCAAAGCCCTGACCTACTGTTTCTGCGCTGAAACGCTCCGGCATATCGTGCCATGTGTGATAATAATATGTAAGCATTGGGTTTTGAGCGGCAAATGTAACCGATTTGATGCCTGCCTTTGTCATAGGTGTTGAGTCACAGCCGCCGACCGGGTTGTGGATACAACCGTTTGTCTTACTTTCGATACCCATTTCCTTAAATGTGTCTTTAAACATTTTTTCCATATCGGTATCAAAGCGACAGCCTTGCCAATCGTCCTTGATAACAACCTCGAAATATTCTTCGTCGGCAACAGAGTCGATATTGATATTCCAAGCGTTTTTTGTGAGGTCATCGTGTTTATGAGCATCCGCAAATGCCATTGAGCCGCGTAAGCCTGCTTCCTCGGAGCCGACATTGAGGTCTACAATACGGCAGCCCTTTGGGAGCTTGTCAGGATGCTCTTTAAAGTATTTGATAACCTCATAGCTGAGTGCACAGCCTGTTGCGTTATCCATAGCACCTCTTGATGCGTTTCTCTCATTCGGGTCGCCCCACATAACAACAAACATTGAGCCGATAGCAGTTAAAATCGGAACAAAATGCATTACAATTCTGAAATTGTTGAAAGCTGTTGAATCAATGATGTTTTGCGCCCATGTTGCGTGGCAAAGATCGCCGGTATAAACAACAGCCATAAAGATTGAAACTAAGCACATAAAGAAGAAACATATTGCACCGAAGCCAACTTTTGCATAGGTTGCAATCAAACCCATTGCAGGATTGTCGTCCTTATATTTGTGTGCATGCTCGGAGTGGCGCCATGTCCAGCTTGTGTCTGTATGACCGGAGAGAATAATTGTGTAATCATATTTTCCGTCCTCGGGAACAAGCTCGCCGTATGTGTTTTGAGAAATTTCTCTGTGGAAGAACATATCAAACCATGTTTTGTAGAAGAAGCAACTGAAAACAAGCCAAATAACTGCGCAAACAGATGCAAGCGCCATGCCAATCCAAAGAGATGTGATTTGAAGAGCAATGTATGTAAGGCCGCTCAAAATAACACCTACACAGCCTGCATATGACAAGCCGCCGATTGATGAACGCGGAGAAACGAAAAACTCTTCCTGCTTCGGCTCGATACCGATTTCGCGGAGTTTTTCACCCATGTAGTCAGCGTATTTTTTTTCACCGTCAGAACCCGGAAGCCTTGAGCCTACCGTTTTCGCCGCATAATTAACGATTTCATACGCTTCGTCACCGTATCTTTTTGTTTCGTCTTTCATTTAACGGAACCTCCTAAAACATTAATAGTTTTATTTTACATTAAATATATGTCAAATGCAACATTATATTAGAAAAATATAAATCATTTTTAAACAAACTGTCTATTTGATATAAATATTATCTGAAAAATATGCAAACATACATAACGCCCTTGAGGTTTAAGTTTCTGTATTCGACATTGGAAAGTGCCGTGGTCGATTGATTCACGGTAAGATTTTTGCCTGAAAGCGAAACTCCGAACATTGAGCCGCTGTTTGTGGCAATGCCGAAATAGTTATAGTCAGACTCGTTTGCAATATCAACAACCTGCGGCGTGTATCCGTGCGCAAAAACAATTGCAACACGCGGCGTAAAATCAGCCGTACATGTTATGACTCTTGAATTTGCATTGTTGCCGAAAAAGGTTTGGATTGAATAAACATTGTTCCAAACATTTTTTTCGGCTTGTGTTGTGTGCAAAACAGTATTTTCTGTATGCGTTGTCACAAAATCCTCAATTTTTTGATTGTCTGTATTAAAATCGTTTCGCTTGGGGACATCGGTGCCTTGCCACTGATTAAGCCCCATTTTTTCAGTTTTTGCTGAACTACTCAATAATATCACTCCTTAAAGTTTCAAGTACACTGCACGGCAAGCCGAAATTATCATATGTGTCAAAAGTTTGACTCCACTTGTCCCACGAATCAAAATTCATTCCGTCGCCGTCAAACAAAGCATCGGTGCACATCAAAATATAGCTTTTGATAAAAAGACCGAGGCGGTGCAAATCCTTTTGCTTAACACCCGAAAACACAGTTTGCTTGTTGCTTACAGTGCATTTGCCCGAGCCGACGCGCGAAAATGCACGCTTAAAATCGTCTGCCCTGTAATCGCAAAACGGCATTGAAAGTCGCTCAATAATCTGCTGTTTTATAAGCTCGTCGCCGTATCTTTCGGTGTCAATATCAAGCAAATCAATATAACCTTGCATATTATAATTGCCCTTTGTATTGATAAAAACAGAATCGTAGGCATTTTTAAGGCGGTTTTTGACTGTTTCAATGCCCATTGCATACGCATAAATTTCTGCATTCGTAATACCGTTTTCTTTGAACGAAAGCCCAAGGCCCTCGAGCAGTCCTTTCATTCTTTCATACTCACTCGTCATATGCCGCCACCTTAATTTCTCCGGGTGTCAAATACGATGTGTCATAACACCACACAGAACCGCCCTTGCCGTTTTTATCGGTAATATTGCAATATGTCAGTGACTCGTCACGCATAAGCGAATAAATCAGCTTATTCAAATTGAGCGACTCACCGATTTTAAGGCGGTCAAAATACCGCTTAATCTCCTCTACCAGAGCAGATTTGAGCTTTTCATTCTCGAAAGCCGATTTGTTGATATAAACGCACAAATCAGTTGGAAGTTCGCTTGCAAGCTTTGTTGTCGAATAACACCCTGCCATAGTTATGATTTGGGCGGCATTTGAAACCTTGTTTGAAAGCGAAATCGGGAGTGTACCGGATTTGGTGCGCAAATAGATTGTGTAAAGAGCATTACTGCGCATAAATTTGCAGTCGACAACATCGTCAATCCTTGTTATAGCCTGCTCAAAAGCACTTTCGTTGACACCTGTCGGAGCAACGGAGTATGCGCTCAAAATTCGTCTGCGCAGTGACTCGTCCGTTTCGTCATCCGTGCCGCCGATAAATGCCTCATCATTTCTAACGCCGGAAATACCCTTTGGGCAATCGACCATAACGGTGATTGTTTGCGCTTTTGCGTTATACTGCGCACCTGCGGCAATTGCACTTGCCGAAACGCTTATTTCCGTATCGCCGGCCGAAATAACAGCCTCACCGCTTGTTTCAAACTGAATATACGGACTGTCCTTTACGGAACAAACAGTTCCTTTGGGAACCGTAAGTTCCGTTTCTATCGGCTCATCAACATAAAATGTCAGCTCTCCGCTTGATTTTGACGCAGACTTGCGCGTAATGTCACGAAGAGCGGCATGATAGTCAAGCTCCGTGCCGTTTGCCGTTTGCGGAAACGATTGGCGAAGAATATAGTCGCCGTAGCACGAAAGCGAATAAAGCTCCGACGCGACAGCCTGAAACCTTGCACCAAGGTCGCTCATCAAGTCAACATTTTCTCCGCTTTTCTCAAAAAATGCGTTTTTCATATTATTAAGTATTTCATCATATGTTATTTTCAAAATCGACACCCACCTGCCCTTCTGTTCCGTTAACGGCGATTGTAAATGTAATCTCGTTTTCTCCGACCGTTGCCGCTTTCACGCAAACGCCGTCAAGGGCGCCGAGTGCCTGCCTTGCATAGCAAAGTGCATACTCGGCTGTCGGCTGTGCGTTGATTGTCGAAATCAAACTGCCGAAGTCCTTGTTCGGATAAAATTTGCCGCGGCGTGCAGTCAAAATGATTTTGGCATTTTGAAGCACCTCATCGATGTAATCAACCGTTTGCAATCTTGCGGCACCGTTTGATTTGACATAATCGCCGTCAATTATTTTATTTGTCATTTTTTATCACACCGTCCTTGCCGATTATCATTGAATTGATGATAACCGTACCGTCATTTTTTAAAATTATTTTGGCGCCGCCGGCCGAAGCAATGCGAATCTCTCCGCTTTCAAGCGACGAGGCATCCTCCGCAGTGCCGAGCATAACCTGACCGTCTGCAGACGGAACAAGTATGATTTTTTCGCCGCGCGGCGCCCTTGAGCTGTAGCCGTACGGAGAATACGAATCAATATCGCGCTGACACACCGAGGCGCCGATTTCGCAGGTATTTTTGTCTGACAGTGTAACGCTTCCGCTTTCGGCTGTCATAGTTTTGTCGCTTTTTGAAAGCATTTTACTCAGCCACATAGTTAACCTCCCGCAAATCAATTGATTTTGACGCCGTTATCCTCGTTTTGCAATAATCCGTCTTTGCCGAAATACAAATATCGCTGATATAAAAATCGTCGCCGTCATCTATCGTGCCGTCGCATTTTACTCGGTCATAAAGATTGAAATTGTGTATTCCCTCCAAAATAAGTTCAACCGTTTCATAATTATCACTGCTGCTTGACAAAAGATTTTTCAGTTTGCGCTTTTGTTGCCATATGGGCAGTGCGGAAAGATTGATTTTTTTAGAACGGCTGATGCCCTCACTTTCAAAAAAGCGGCTTTTAAAATGGTGAGAATATCCGTTTTCATCATCTGTCATATAGTCGATTTGAGAATAAGCGTCACCGCGGTTGATAACATATTTTTTGCTCAAAACATTGTAGTGCTCCATATTAACGACAGCATTTTCATTAAGCACACACAGTTCATTTTGAGGGGTAACAAGCACATTTTTGCCCGTCAAAGCATACACCATATCGTTTATCGCACCGTAGCACGATGTGCCCTTACCCACCTGATAATATGTGTCGCACCAAACGGACGGCAGTTTTGATTTGAAGCCGAAATCCCTTGCATACCTGTTAAACAGAAAAATTGCCGATGGACTGTCATAAGTATAGGGCTTTGCTTCGTTATCAAGCAAAATGCAAGCCGTCGAGCGTGCATATACAAAGCAGGATATTCCTGTCGAGGTAACGCTTTGGCGTTGCGTGTCGGCAATGCCGTTAAAAATAAGTTCATCGCCGTCATAAGCCAAAACACGGTTTATGCACGGAAGTTTTTTATCGCTTAAAAATGTCAGTCTCAATCCGTCGGCAGGTGCCTGCGCCGTTTTCGAAAGCTCATAAGACACGACGCCGTCAACGCTGATTTTCTTATTTTGGGGCGTATAGCAAACAAAACTTAACTCAGCCATACCTTATCCCCCTCGCGAACAGAAAACAAATCGGGATAATTATTGCATTTGAAAAGCTTTTCAACGCCGACAGATGTTCTGTTTGCAATGTCATATAGATTTTCATCGGCAAGCGCAAATGTGTAGCCGAAATTGCGAATGGGATTTTTTGCATCGGAATCCTCGATAAACTCAAACGAATAATCAACACATTCCTCAACTGCGTTGTATGAAATGTCGAGCGATGAAAAATATGCTCTCATCGGCGGCAAATCGTGGGAAAACAAGAATGAGGAGCCTTTTGACTGAAACACCTTAATAAGTTCGTGTGCTTTTTCGCCGGCATTTGAGCCGACAAATTTGCCGTTGCCCTTGATTTTTGCCGCTTTAAACGAAATCTCCTGCTGTTTTGCCGATTTAAAAAGGACAGATTTTGACGCAATGTTTTTTGAATATTCCGCCTTTATATAGGCAGGGTTTGCGTCAAAGCAAAAGCCTTTGTATGTCATTTTTATTGCTTGCATCATTCGCCTCCCGATGTGTCATAACGCCTTGAATCAAGGCAATAATAGTCGCTCATTAAGCGAGCTGAATCGTAATCAAATTCTGTATTCTCCATAGGTTTCACTCCTTTATATTAAGTCCGTACCGGCGAAAGTCAGGGTACACCTGATAGTGAAAGCGCCGATTGCGTTGTATGTTGAGGTGTTTGAAACTTCTATCTTTGCAGGATGCTTAAAAAGCGAATCGTGAATTATTCTGCTTGCGATTTTTGCCAAACTCTCAGCACCGTTTCGCTGAGAAACAAATATGTCAAAGCGTATCTCATAATTCCCGTACAGCACACATTGACCTACGGAAATATTATTCATCACCGTTTCTCCGGGCGACACGGCGATTATATTTTTTTCAAGTCTTGTCGGCTTTGTCGCACACGGATACGCTTTTATAATCCGCATATCGTCAAAAAACGAATCTCTTTTCAGGATTTCAATTGTTTCGTCAATCTTTTCATCAAAAAACATCGTCATCCTCCTCGGCTATGCGTTTCAAAATTCCGGTATAAAACTGAACTCTGCCGCCGATAATCACTCGTTCACGCCTGATAAATTCATATTTAACACCGTCAAACATCAAATAATCGTTGTCCTTTATATTGTAAATATCAAAATCGCTCGGTCCGAAATATGTATAATAATCGTTATAATAAAAGCCTGCCGCGGTTGCATTGTTTTCAAATCGAGACTTGTTTTTGCGCCAAGTTTGGTTGACAACGGCAAAGACAGTGTCTCTGCCGCCATCGCTCTTAACAAGGCTCATCTCTTTGCCGAGCAGATTAAAATACCTTTTGCAAAGTGAACTCTTGTCAATCATTGATAAACATCACCTTTCATAAATTGAGGCTCAAACGCACTTAAAGCAAAAGCCGCTGTCGGCAAGAATGTCCTTACACGCATTTTGTGCGTTTTTATAAAGCCGCTCGGCATATGCGACAGTGTCGCTCTCAACGATTTTGACATCGCCCGCAGTGAACGAAGAAACATTGTCACCGTCATACGAATTAACGGCAAGCACAACATCGTAATTTGCCCTCGCCGCCGCCAAATATACGGCTCTGGTATCTGCTTCAAATTCTGCATTTGCAAGCAGAGAGCCGATAACTGCAACCGCATTTTCAATAATAGGAGAGTATTTTTCAATCTCGCCGTCATCATATCCGCCGAGCAAAACCGTAATGCGTTTTACTTTTTCAACATCAATCATAAGCTATGTTTATACTCCCTCAGGAGCAATAAATCTTGCGGCATCGGGATAAATAACCGAAAAGCCGGTAATTGTTGAAATAGACGCTCTCTCAAGTTGACGGTCTATAAGCTTGTCAAAATCTGTTGACACCCCGCCTGCCTGCACCTTTTCGACAGCGCAGTTTTTATCTAAGCCGAGCATTATCGGCGACTCGTCAAGCTCTCTGCAATGAACAATTTCGGCACCGAACGGAGTAATCATATCGCCCGTTGCGTGGAATTTAAGTCCTGCGGCGGCGTCCTTGAATTCGTTCATATTAAGGAGCTGAAGAATACTGGTTTTGCCGCCAATCAATGTTGTGAGCTTGTACGGATTAAAACTGCACCAATAATCAACAAGATCGGAATATGTATAATTCTCACCCGCAAGGGTATATTTTGGGCAATTTGAATCATTGATAGCCTCAAAGGCATCAAAAAACTGTGACCTTGCGATTTGTGCGCCGATTTGCTTTAATGTTACGGTAAACAAATCAAGTTTTTGAAATTTAACAGCCTCGTATGACGCAACAAGCATTCTGCCGCGCTTATGAAGCGGTGTAAGTTTGTCCTTTGTTTTAATAACCGTTTCCGGGATTTTTGCACCCTCACCGACAAATGCGAGCATTTTGTCCTCCATCGAAGTAACCGTTTCAACCGATCTGTAATCAAGAGAATCAATGATTGTGGTTGTAGCAACAATTTTGTCAACGGTGTTATTTGAATCAATGCCCTGCCTAACGGCTCTTGAAATATACTCCGGAAAAAGCGCCGCTGAATCGCTTGTAGTAAAGAATTTTGCAACGCAATCGGAATCAAAACCCGAAACCTTTATGTTGAAACGCTTGAGCTGGCGCTGATAAGCGTCAAGTCCCTCAAGTTCTGTGCCGACATAGTTTTCAGACGGATCAAGCGCCTCGAGTGCCTGTGTAAAACTCTTGCCGGTTGTGTATAATCCTTTTTCAAGTTTTAAATTATCGTATGCCATTATATAAAATCATCCTTTCTGAAAATTAAAGTACAATGCCGACGGTTTTATTTTCTGCGTCATATTTGAGAACAAGAAATGTTCTGCCGGCAGCACTTATATCACCGATGTCAATTGCGTTGTCGCCTGCCGCGACAAATCCGCGATAGCCGCAATTGAGTGCTGTGGCAACTGTCCTAAACTCGTAATAGCCGTCCGTTTGAACAACAGCGTATTTTCCTCTGACAGCAACACAAGCCCCGATGAAGGGCTGATTTTTAGTTGATTTATAAATCTTGCCGTCACTGTCAATGCTGACAATATCGCCGACCTTTGCATTGCCGTTTTCAATAGTGATACAGTTTGTTTTGTAACCGTTATAAGAAATCATAAATTCATTTCCTCCTAAATTTTATATTGGTTGAATTTTTCGGTGTCGCGCCTTTGCCCCTTCGGCATAAGTTGCGGAGCCGGAGCCTGACCCTGAGCGCACATACCGTTTTTAAATCCCAAAAGTTCCTTAGTTGTCATAACCGATGTTAAAGACGAAAAAATCTGTGGGTCCGTTTTCGGAAAAGCTTTCAAAAACATTTTGACAACTTCTTTTGAAAGTTCCTCCTTATATGCCTCGCCGAGACTTGCTTTTTCGGACAAATCGTCTATATAGCTTTGGAGCTTGTGAGCCTGTGATTTTGAAATAGTGATGTCAGAGCCGCAGTTTTCAATTGATTTCAAAATATCCTGCATATTTTCCTCCTGTGTGAATTTAAAGGATTTTGTGATGCCTGCTTCTCTCTGTGCCGGTACGGCAACAAAGCTAAATTCGTATGCGTCGGCGGCGTTTGAAAGAGTATCAAAGCAAAGTTTGCCGTTATACTCCCTACCCCTAATATGAGAACATCCGCCCTTTTTTCTGTCGTTTCCGCAGACAGAGCACTTGCTGCTACTCATTGAGCACGAAACAGAAACCTCTTTCTTGATTCCTGCATCGATTTCCTCAATCAGTGAGGCATTTTTTTCGTTGTTGAGCATATACGCTTTTGCCTTAAGACAGCAAAGCGGTTCGCCGTCAACAGTAAAGCGTCCGTCCTGCTTTTCGATATATGTATCGAAAATGCGTGCTTTTTGGTCGGAGCTTTTCATCGAATGATCGGAAATTCCCGTTTTTCCGATAAAAAGCGGTGCAAGCTGTTTTAACGACTCAATCGAAAATTTTTCGTAATCTCTGTCAACCTCATTACTGCACAGCGTGACATTAAACACATAAATTTCGTCAGCCGAAAGCTCGCGGCGTGCAAGAGCATTGATTTTTTGCAAATCCGAATCATCGGTCTTGCATTTTTGGATTTGACACTGAGCCATCATCTGCCTCCTTAATTAAATTATCAGCCATGGCATTATAGTACCGTGCCTGTGCATGCTCGGTTTCATCCTGAAGGGTGATCCTGTCCCAAACAATTTCGACATCATTTGCAATGCCGTTAACGGTTAAATATGCCATACCGATTTTTTTGAGTATAGGGGTTATTATTCTTCTGTAAGCCGCAAGCTCTGTTGTGAGAATATCTGCCTGCTGTTGGCTCATTTTTTCCGTTGTGGACCAGCTCAAGCCGAACATATATGGCATAAGCCCTGTTTTTGCAATAATCTGCTCAAGCATTTGGCGCACGGGGATTTCGCTGTCGAGAATTTGATTGTCCGCGCCAATAACGCTGACCTTAACATCGCCGACTGCAACAAAATCCTTTACGCTGTCCTTTGACGACATTGCGTCCTTCCACGCCGACGCCATTTGATTTGCGCGTTCCTTTGCAAATGCAGCGTCCGTACCGTCGCCCTGCGGCTTATATGTCACGGCATATCGCAGATTGCCGACACGCTCCCAATTTGAGCCGATTGTCGAATAAATTTTTAAAAGAATATCACTGACAAACGGCAATCCGCGTAACAGACTTGTGCCCAAAATTTTTCCCGGCTGAGGATTTAAAACGGAAAACAAAATATTATTCGGATGTCTTATCGGCTGAGCCATGCCCGACGAAGTGTTGAAAAATTCAAGGTCAATACCGTTGTCATTTCTCTTCACCTCAAGTACATCAAGCTCGCCGTTATAAAGCGCATAAAAGCAGTTTTCGTCTGCAATTATTTCGCCTACCGCTGTACCATATGTCAAAAGCTGTTCAACATAGCTATCAACAAATGACTGTATGCCCTGCTGATTTCCGCCTACATTTACACAGGCAAAAAACTCGTTCATGGCATTGCTGAGCGACTCGTTATCCGTTTCAAACCTAAAACCGCCCATAAGCCGAACAATCTTGTTTATAGCACTGTCGATAATCGGAACACCCTCTCGCAGTTGTGCATAAATGCGGTTGTCAACATTCATCGGCGTATAGTTTGAAAATGTATAAAACGGATTTGACGAAACAGAGCCTGTCTGAACAACTTGTGCCGACTGCTTCGGCTTGTCGTTTGAGCCGTCTTTCTTGTTTTTACCGAATAAACCCAATACTTCACTTCCTTTCTACCGCAAATGAAAACGAATAATCGCTTTTGTCCTTGCCGATTACCGACTGAACAAAATATCGAATATCGTCCATTGCATGGTCATTTTCCTTTTTCGGTGCGTCGCGTTTAATGTCATTGTCCCAACGATAAATCGAAAATTCTCTTATCGCATCGGTACAATCGGGTGATATGTAAATTTCGTTATCCTTGAGTGCCTGACAAACGCGGTTGATTCCTTTAAGAACATCGTTATCCGCCTTGATTATTCGATATTTGCCGTGTCTGCGCACCGTTTCGATGAACGATGCCGCCGACGGGTCAATAATCAGCGCGGTAATTTTTCTGTTGCCGACAAGTTCGCACAGATGCGAATAGTATTCCTCATCCGTCAGCTGAACGCCCTTTTCGCGTGACGAATGATAATATTCGTTTATTCTGTACCACGCTTTGCCGCAATGCCCCCAAAGCCCAAGAGAAAACGGATTGACCGTGCCGTAATCGCACGAGAGATAGTATTCGTCAAACGAATCAGCCTCTTTTATATGCTTTTTGGCGTCAAACATGGGATAAACAAGTCCGTCCGCAGCAACCCATTTGCCCTCGATAAATCTTTCATAAAACGCACCGGAATAAAGATTTTTGTAACGACATTTCACCTCGTTTGAAAGGGACGGGTTATCGTCCATTGTGAAGTGAAGATAGAGCATATTCTTAGCATTTGATTTTTTTATCCACTCGTTATAAAACCAATGATAAGGATGCTCCGGATTGCAGTTAAACCAAAATTTTGAACCGTCGAGCGAACATCTTGCAAGCGCTTGCTCAACAAACGAGCGCGGCATAAGCGCAACCTCGTCAAGAAGAACTCCCCCGAGGGTCATACCCTGAATCAGTGACGCCGAACTTTCGTCGCGACCGCCGAAAAGATAAAATCTGTTTTGCACTCCGCCTTTTTCGATTGTCAGATAATTCCTGCTCAGCTTTTCCTCAACCGCAAAACCGAGCGATTTTAAAATCGGAACAAGAGGCGTAACAACATTTCGTCTCAGAGAGGTGACGGTTTTACCGCAAAGAGCAAACGCGGTGTCACCGAAATGATAAAACGCCCAGCCGACAAACGAAAGCGACATACAAAGCGTTTTGCCGGAGCGTACTGCGCCGTCGCAGATAATTCCGTTTTTATCTGCCGAGGGACTGCCCTTGCACCACCAAGTCAGCGCAAGGAGCTGTTTTTTTGAAAACGGCTTAAATTCAGTCATTAGGCTTTTCGCCCCGCATTTCTTCTACACTCTTTTCAAGCGCCCGATAAAAGCTCAATCCTTCGCCGTTGCTCACGGCGACAATCTCATTCAGCTTTTCAAATGCCTTGAGTCTGTCGAAAAACTTAATTTCCATTCCTCCGCCCTTCACTCGCTTTATTTCGCTGATATTAAACAAATTGAGTTTTGGCAATTTTTGCAAAATCTCGTCCTCGCTCAAAAACAAAAGCGAAACGGCGTCGCTGACATCGCCGACGGCAAGATTTGTAAGCCCCTGCTTGATTTGCTCTTCAATTGTCTTTTTCCTTTTTGGCATAGCCTGTCCTTTCCTTTGCTGTCGTTACCGAAGAAATTTCTTTCTTCACCCTTTGGCTGAAAATCACCTTTTTATGCACATTTTGCGCATAAAAAAGCAAAAACAACGGCAAAAATATTTTTTTGATGATTGTTATTCGCAAAGCGTGCATAACCCGTCAAATTGCAGGTGATTATTAAAAATTAACAAGATATTAAATTTAATTATGAACTTTGTTAAATTATTGACATTCTGAAATTTCAGCGATATAATGAAGGTGTTGAGAGGCAGAAAGTCTCAAATATATCAACAAATTTTTAAGAAGAAGGAGTTAGAAATTATGGCTAACAGATTTGTACTTAATGAAACAAGCTATCACGGAAAGGGCGCAATTCAGGAAATTGCAACAGAGGTAAAAGGCAGAGGTTTTAAGAAGTGCTTTGTTTGCTCCGACCCTGACCTTTTAAAATTCGGCGTAACCAAAAAAGTTACAGATGTTTTGGACAATGCGTCCATCGACTATGAAATTTATTCACAAATCAAACCGAACCCAACTGTTGAGAATGTTCAGACAGGTGTTAAAGCATTCAAGAACAGCGGAGCAGACTGCATTATCGCAATCGGCGGCGGATCGTCAATGGATACAGCAAAGGCAATCGGTATTATCATCAAAAATCCCGAGTTTGAGGATGTTGTTTCTCTTGAGGGCGTTGCACCGACAAAGAACAAATGCGTTCCGATTATCGCAGTTCCGACAACCGCAGGCACAGCGGCAGAGGTTACAATCAACTATGTAATCACCGATGTTGAGAAAAACAGAAAAATGGTTTGTGTTGACCCTAAAGACATTCCGGTTATCGCTGTTGTTGACCCTGATATGATGTCATCAATGCCGAAAGGACTCACCGCCGCAACAGGCATGGACGCTTTGACTCACGCTATCGAGGGTTACATTACAAAGGCTGCTTGGGAGCTTTCGGATATGTTCCATCTCAAGGCAATCGAAATTATTTCAAAATCACTTCGCGGCGCTGTTGAAAACACACCGGAGGGCAGAGAGGGTATGGCTCTCGGTCAGTATGTCGCAGGCATGGGCTTTTCAAATGTAGGCTTGGGCATTGTTCACTCAATGGCTCATCCGCTCGGCGCTGTTTATGACACACCTCACGGCGTTGCAAATGCTATCATTCTCCCGACAGTTATGGAATACAATGCTCCTGCAACAGGTGAGAAATACAGAAACATTGCAAAGGCAATGGGCGTTGAGGGCGTTGATGATATGACTCTTGACGAGGCTCGTAAGGCTGCTGTTGACGCAGTTAAAAAACTTTCTGAGGATGTAGGAATTCCTAAAGACCTTAAGGATATTGTTAAGCCGGAGGATGTTGATTTTCTTGCACAGTCTGCATATGATGACGCTTGCCGTCCGGGCAACCCGAGAGATACAAGCGTTGAGGAAATCAAGCAGCTTTATCTTTCATTAATGTAATTAAATCAGTATAGACAGTAATGCTGTAACCACAAACGGCGGTAGGTTTAACCTGCCGCCGTTTTTATAAAATTCAATATGCATAAGAATTTATAATCGAAAATACTTATAACTTATAATATAAAAAGCGTTGAAGACATTAATCTTCAACGCTTTTGTGTTTTGATAATTATACCCACTCTTTGATGATTTCGGGATTTGCAAAAATCTCGTCGAGCTTTTTCATAAACGGAACGACATCGCCCAAGTCAAGTGCTCTGTGGTCAAATGCGATTGTGAGCGGCATCTTTTTGCCTGCGCGGATTGTGCCGTCCTTTTCAACAATCGCCTTATCCTGAATCGAGCCGATTGCAATAGCTGCAACCTGCGGAGGAATGATTTCGAGAAGCGTGCAAATACCGTCCCATTCTCTGTAGATTGAGCCGAGATTTGAAACAGTGATTGTTCCCTGCTCTATATCATGCTTTGTAAGTCTTTTCTCAATTGGGATTGCGTAGTATTTTTTCTTTGCAGCACCGCTGAGTGTATGCACCTTGTGCTTGCCGGTTTTTGAGCCTATAAGGCGGCAAATTGTTTGCTTGATTTTGCCCTCTTTAAGACCGTTGAGTGTATTGTCAAGCGAAACCTCAAACATAACCTCGTTCATATCCGAGTTGTTTGCTCTTTTGGCGGCATTTTTGATTGCGTTCTGCATTTCGCTGATTGATTTTTTGTGCATATCATGCATATTAATTGTCATCATTTCGCCGGTGTCAAGCATCATCGGCATAGAAATGTTGATTTCCTTAAACTCTGTGACGCATCCTCTTACAAGAGCGCGGTTAAAATTAATATGTGCATTAAGTGCAGGGCAAACCTTCAAGCCCTCAACAATCACACGGAGCATAATCGAGTTGATGGTAAGCTTTGTTTCCTTTGTTGCGTCCTTGTTAAGTTCCTTAACAACCTGCATAAATTTTGTGCATTCCGGCTCATATGTAACTACTGCATGGGGAATTGTTTCCCAACTTTCTGATGTCATATTTGATACGATTTTTCTTGCAATACCAAAATGTGTTTGCTTGATGGGACTGAGATTTTGTTTCATACTGTGTACTCCTTCTTAACGATTATTTTTTCATGTAAAATGCAACTGCCCAATAATAAATCGGGATTGTTATAAACACAACCGCCATTGCGCCCCACAGACCTGTTGCAAAGCTCAAAACAAGATAAGCAAGCAACACAATTTCGGGGATGGGCAACGCAAATAAATAGCCTTTTTTCGTTTTTGTGTAGCACGCTCCCGCATAATGATAATAAATCGGGATGAACAAAAACATTATCCACAGCGGATGCCACATATGAATAATCAAATTCAATACTATATAAACCGCAAGAACAATCAGTGCAAACGGAAATTTCAAAAGCCTGCGCGCTCTGTCCTTGTAAAGCGAATGTCTTTTTACGGGATTTTGAATTCTCGGCACGCTCGGCAACTCCTCCGGAGCCGATGATAAATTATCGTCCGTCGATTTTTTAACCGCGCTGTCACCGTTAATCAATTCGTCGAGAGTGACTGAATAAAGATTTGCTATGGCTATTAAATTGTCGGTATCGGGTGAGGACTCGCCTCGCTCCCATTTTGAAACAGCCTGACGGCTGACGCCCAACTTTTCGCTCAAAGCCTCTTGGCTGTAGCCGTGGGACTTTCTAAGCTGTTGCAGTCTGTCTGCGGTCTTTATATCCATATAAATCCTCTTTCGCAGACGCGGCACTCTTGTGCTGTGTCTGAATAATACAACATACCGCACCTATATACAATACATTTTGCTTTACATAGCCGATAAATTTTTTGCAACTATTGGTTGCATTGGCTTAAATAAAAGGTTTGCGGCATATTTTTGATATAATTAATTTTGTTTTAATCTTGCCTCAAGGCGATAAATCGGCATGCCCTGCGAGGCAAATTTTTCCTCATACTCGGTGACAATATTGTCCTCAAAATCGCTGTTGTGCAAATCGAGCGAAACATTTGAAAGCTCGTATCCGCATTTTGAAAACGACTCTATCGAATATTCAAAAAAATGCATATTGTCCGTTTTTTGGCAAATGGGTGCATTCGGCTTTAAAAGCGTTTTGTATATATTCAAAAATCTTTCGCTTGTAAGTCTGTGCGAAGCATAGCTCTTTTTCGGAAACGGACACGAGAAGTTTAAAAATATCGTCTCAAATGTTTTCGACGGAAGATAGCTTTGGAGATACTCACCGGCACAGTTTAAAAACTTGATGTTTTCAAGCCCCTGCTGCTGAGCATTTTCACAGGCGATGACTATAACATTTTTCACCTTTTCGACGCAAATAATATTTGCATCGGGATTTTGCTTTGCAAATGTGCAGCCGAACTGACCCTTGCCGCATCCTATTTCGAGATAAACGGGATTGTCATTGCCGAACATTTCTTTTAAATCAAGTATATGATTTTCCGACAGTGCATCGTTAAAATTCAAACTGTCATTTCTTAAAGTAATCAAATAATCCTCAACAGCACCGAGGCGGCTGTCAAGGTTTTTCTTGTGTCGCATTCTCATACAGAGTAACCTCAAATCAATATTACATAACATTATAAATTATTTTATACATCATTACAACAATTTTTTTGCAAAAATTGTTACATATACTGCCATTTGTATATAATGCACATTTTCACAAAAAATCCCCTACAAATATGTTGTAGGGGGTTAAAATCATATTACCAAGTTGAAACATATCTTGCCTGGTCGCAAACGATAATTTCGCCCGAAATGCACGCCGACACATCGGAAAGCAAAAAGCCGATAACCTCTGCCATTTTCTCAGGCAAAAAAGCTGATTCCGCTGCTTCCGCCGGTGTTTGAATAGCATCTTACGCTGTTCGGTGTTTCAAAGCAATAACTATTTGAGTATTTACCTCGTCGGTATAATGAGTATTCATAAAAACCACCTACTGTGCGTATTTAGCCAAAAATTTGATTTTGCCCTTTGTGAGATTGTTTACAAGAGCAAGCGAGCTTGTGAACTCGGCTGTTTTTCGATAGCAAACAAGATAAATTGCATTCGGTATAATACAGCAAATCACTCCGCGAACAATAAGTGTTGCGATAAGTGAATCAAAAACGATAAATTTGTTGCAAATCACTGCGCAAATCACGCACGATACAACGGATATAACCGTATATAAAACCGTTTGGAGAATATATTTTGTCGGGTTGAATTTGAACAAAACGGTGAACAAATTTGAATAAAGCCACGGCATACCGACTAAAAGTATGCTGATTACGGTTGAAAGCAAAACACCGTAAAGGCCCCAAAACTGCACCATAATCAAATTCATAACAAGATTTGTAAGCGCAGTGACGAGCGGTCTGAATCTGTCCTTATGCCAAATGCCTGCCGCGTCCTTATAGAGGCAGAGTAGCGAATGAATCTGCCTAATATAAAAATAAGTGCAAAAGCAAATAACATAGCTGTAGCCGAGCATATTACCCTTGCCGACCCAAAGCTGCATAAACGGCTGATAGAGACACGCAAGGCAACACATACAAAAGCCGGAAAGCCACGAAATAATCAGAGTAAACTTTTTTAAATCGTTAAAATTCTTTTCCTGCGTTTCGGTGATAATACTGTTGCCTATTCCTGCGGTGCAGGAGGAATATATAACGGCGATGAATCCGCTGACCGCGGTTATTATGTAAAAATAGTTTTGATAAATAGCAAGCGCGGTCAAACCGAGAAATGCGGAAATAACGATTGTATCCGCCGAATCGACAACGACGGAGCCGATTTTGGCGGTGAACAAATCGCGCACCTTTTTGTTAATCTCCTTAACCTGCTCTTTAGGCAAATCGCCGACAGCGTGATAATGCGGATACATTTTGTCTACAACAATTGCGGTGACAATGTTGCCGACGATGCCGAACGCAATCAGCACCAAAACATACCAATAATAATTTTTGAGCAAAAACAGCACTGCGATTTGGAGCGAATATTGAATTGTCGAAACAATCAATGTGATTTTTGACGCGACATCGCCGCGCTGATGCGCCGAAAGCAGACAGTTTTTGTATGCAAAAAGCCAATATGTGATAACCGT
Source organism: Oscillospiraceae bacterium (assembly GCA_003526845.1). GTDB lineage: Bacteria > Bacillota > Clostridia > Oscillospirales > Acutalibacteraceae > Eubacterium_R. Next base: position 19,638 of record DPVM01000011.1, on the reverse strand, counting down.
TGCCATAAGGTTCATAAGATATAAAACATAAACATTCATATCATCAGGAACGGTGCCGCTGATGAGCTTCGGGACAAACGGTGTTATTGCCAAGCCGACAACGAGTATTACAAGACCGATTATCCTGTAATATTTTCGATAAAGGCGCATAAGGGCGCAAATCGTTGTTCCGTCATCATCGGCAATCGGCTTATACATACTGAATACAAGCGCATTGCCAACACCGAGTTCCGCAAGGTTGAGCACCTGCAAAACCGATGAAAAGAGGCTGTTGAGTCCCAAATATTGCATACCGATTGTGTGAATCATAATTGTTCGGATTGCAAAAGGAACAAGCAGCGAATACAGCTTTAAAATCCAAGAAAACACAACATTTCTTGCCGCGTTTTTACTTCGTTCTATTTTCATATGTAATAATAACACTTTCAAAAAATTTATACTGTAATAATAAATTATACATAATAAAAAAAGGCTTGTCAATAAAACAAGCCCAAACAATATACACAAAAATAGCACCGTCTGTTTGTTGAACAATTCACGACACAAGGCGGCATATTTTGCAACTAATTTTCAATCAAAACGGCGTGCGCGATGCCGGGAATCGGCTGTCCCTGCTTTGCCGAGGTAGGCGACATAAGCGCACCTGTGGCAACAAAAAGCACCCTATTATATTTTCCGTCATTAATTTTATTCATAATATGCGAGCACAAAACACTTGCACTGCATCCGCACCCGGAACCGCCGGAGTTGACATCCTGTTCCTTTAAATCATAAATCATCAAACCGCAGTCATTGTGAACGCTTTTGATATTTTTATGATATTCAAGTGCCAAAACCTCGTGCAAAAGTGTACTGCCCGTATATCCCAAATCGCCCGTTAAAATCAAATCATAATCATCTGCCGCGGTTTGTGTGTCATCCAAAAAATCCGAAATGGTTTTAGCCGCAGCAGGTGCCATTGCCGCACCCATATTGTTTGCATCCTTGATGCCCAAATCGGTTATTGTGCCTATGTGAATTGCTTTGATTTTCGGACCGTTGCCGTTTTTTACAACTACTGCGGCGCCTGCACCCGTAACTGTCCACTGCGATGTCGGCGGACGCTGACCGCCGTATTCAAGCGGATAGCGAAACTGCCTTTCACTCGATGCAAAGTGGCTTGACGCACCGGCGACACAGCAATGCGCACCTGCGTCAATCAGCATTGCGCTGTTGCAAAGAGTGAGCGCCATTGTGGAACATGCGCCGTACATTCCTATAAACGCAATTTCCAAATCCTTGAGCGCAAAACACGAGCCGGTGCACTGGTTGAGCAAATCGCCTGTCATAATAAAATCGACATCGGCGGCTGATTTATTCGCTTTGGTAAGCGCACGGATAACGGCGTTTTTCAGCAGTGCGGACTCTGCCTGTTCAAAGGACTCCTGCCCCATCGTTGTGTCGTCAAACACCTCGTCAAATTCGTTTCGCAGCGGCCCCTCGCCCTCTTTTTTGCCTCCGACGCCTGCCGACGCGGTAATTACGGGCGGATTGTCAAACAAAACGGTTTTGCCCTTAAAAATCATAAAAAATACACCTCGGTTTTATTTTAACCAAGGTGTTTGTATTTATTCTTTATGCAGTAGTCCTCTGTTTTTGCTGTTTTATTCTTTCATCGTTTTTATTATCGAAATTAAAAACGGAGCCGCAACAAAGGCGGATATTACATATGCAATCGGCTGTGCCGCCTCTATTCCCAAAACACCCATAAATTTCGGCAAAATTATTACAAGCGGAATAAAGAACAAGCCATTTTGCGTACAGGCAAGGAAAAATGCTCTGCCCGTTTTTCCGAGGCTTTGAAAGGTCATGTTCGCAGTCATAACAGTCGGCAAAAATACAAGCGCAACACAAATGTATCTGAACGCAGGCGTGCCGATTTCAAGAACCTCAGCATCGTCGCGGAAAATCGAAACAATCTGCGGAGCAAGGAAAAACGAAATTGCCGACAGCACGGCGACAACAATTGTGCCGAACAGCCAAACAAACCTTATGCCCTGCCTAACGCGGTTGTATTTTTTTGCGCCGTAATTAAATGACGAAACAGGCTGAAAGCCCTGACCTATTCCGACACAAACGGAAAAAATAACATTTGCACATTTTGCGACTATACTCATTGCGGCAACGCACGGGTCTCCGCCGATAATGCCTGCCTCGATATTCAAAAACATTGTCGACAATGAGTTAAGCCCTTGGCGTGCAAAGCTCGGCACACCGGTTGAAACAATGTCCCAAATAATGCGCGGCTTGAAACTGAAATATTTAAACGAAATGCGGCTTTGCGGCTTTTTCATCAAAAATACAGACAGCAAAATCGCCATGCCGATATACTGCGAAACGGCGGTTGCAACACCTGCACCCGAAATGCCCATATTAAATGTAAAAATAAACAGTGGGTCAAGAAAAATATTGAGTATTCCGCCTGTCGCAAGCCCTATCATCGCAAGATTTGCCATGCCCTCATAGCGCAAAATATTGTTCATAACGCACGAGGTTGTCATAGCCGGTCCTGCAATCAGGATAAATCTGCCGTAATCACTTGCATACGGCAAAATCGTATCTGTACTGCCGAGCGCCTTCATAAGCGGTGAAAGAAACAGCAAGCCGAGCAACATAATCACTCCGCCTGTAAAAAGTGCCCAAAAGAAAGCGGTTGTGCAGTATCTGCGCGCCGTTTCAATATCTTTTGCGCCCAATCTGCGGCTGATATTACTGCCTGCGCCCTGCCCATACATAAAGCCGAACGCCTGCAAGATTGCCATAAGGCTGAGCACTACGCCCGTCGCACCGCTTGCGGCAACACTGATTTTTGAAACAAAATAGGTATCCGCCATATTATAAATCATCGTGATAAGCATACTTATCACAGTCGGCACGGCAAGAGTCGCAATAAGTTTGTTAACAGGCGTTTCTGTCATTCTCTTATATTGAGCATCTGCCGATTTGTTATTATTCAAAAAATTCATCTCTTTTCAAAACGAAATTTCAATAATAAAACGACTGCATTTGCGGGGAGCACAACGCAGTCGTTTTGATAAATCAATATTCAAACAAGCCTCGCAGAGTCTTTATTTAGTATGTTCATCAAGCGTAAGATAATACGCCTTCAAAAAATGCTCGCAAAAATACTTAACTTCAGGCATATCAATGTCGGCAATTTTTTTCTCCTGCGATTTGAGGGCAATTTCGAATTCCTTGTTGCCCATCCTGTTTTCCTCGATGCACTTAATAAGCGCGCTGATTTTGTCTGCCGCCTTAACAAGTTTCCAAAGCGGCTTGTCCTCCTCATTATGGGTGAAAAACGGCTCGTAATCAGCTTTAAAATCATCGGGGAGCATTGCAATCAATCGCTTTCCTGCAACATCCTCAATATCTTTATAAACACTTTTGATTTCATCATTGTAGTATTTAACCGGTGTCGGCATATCGCCTGTGATAACCTCGGTTGTATCGTGATAAAGGGCAAGGACGGCGGCACGGTTTTCGTCATAGTTTTTGCCGTAATATTTGTTGCCGATAAGCGCCAAAGCGTGGGCAATTACAGCGACGGAATGGCTGTGCTCTGCGATATTTTCTTTTGATGTATTTTGCATCAGCGCCCAGCGGTCAATCATTTTCATTCTGTTGACCATTGCAAAAAAATTGTATTGCTGTGCCAAAATATCAGTCCTCTTTCTTTGTAATGTCGATTCCAAGCTCGTCAAGCTGAATATCGTCGATAACTGACGGCGCACCACTCATAAGCTCGGACGCATTTTGCACCTTCGGGAATGCAACAACATCGCGAAGTGAATCTGCGCCGCAAATAAGCATTGCGAGTCTGTCAAGACCGATACCCATACCACCGTGAGGCGGTGCGGCATAGTGATAAGCATCAACAAGGAAGCCGAATTTTGCGTCAATCTCCTCTTGTTCCATACCGAGCAATTCAAACATTTTTGTTTGAAGGTCACAGTCGGTAATTCTCATTGAGCCGGAGGAAAGCTCCGTGCCGTTTAATACGAGGTCAAACGCCTGAGCCTTAACTTTTGATTTGTCCGTGTCAAGATACTGAATACTCTCCTCCATCGGCATTGTGAAAGGATGGTGAGCGGCAATCCACTCGCCGCTTTCCTCGTCAAGCTCGAAGAACGGCATTTCCGTAATCCAAATGAAGTTCCACTTGCCCTCGGGGATGATGTCAAGTTCCTTTGCGATAGCAAGACGGAGCGCACCCATAACAGTGAGAGCCTTGCGCGTCTTGTCTGACACGATAAATACAACATCGCCCTGCTCTGCACCGAGTTTTGCGATAAGTTCCTGAAGTTCGCCGTCCTTAAGGAATTTATTGAACGAGCAGTTTGGCTCCTCATCAGCCCAACGGATATATGCAAGACCCTTTGCACCGATGCCCTTTGCATATTCGGTGAGCTTGTCGATTTTCTTTCTTGAATATGCCTTTGCTGCGTTCTTTGCCACAATAGCCTTTACACTGCCGCCGTCGGCAATTGCGTTTTTGAATACAACAAAATCTGTTTTGTCTGCCCAATCGGAAATATCCTGAATAAGCATACCGAATCTTGTATCCGGCTTGTCGGAGCCGTATTTATTCATAGCGTCGGCAAAAGTCATACGCTCGAGCTTTTCGGGAACATCGACATTGATTGTTTCCTTCATAAGTTTTGAAATAAAGCCCTCTGCCATTGACATAATATCGTCGCAGTCGACAAACGACATTTCAAGGTCGATTTGTGTAAATTCGGGCTGACGGTCCGCTCTGAGGTCCTCATCTCTAAAGCAACGGGCAAGCTGAATATATCTGTCGAAGCCCGCAATCATTGTAAGTTGTTTATAAATCTGAGGCGACTGCGGCAAAGCATAAAATTTGCCGTTGTGAACTCTTGACGGAACAACATAGTCGCGCGCACCCTCCGGTGTTGATTTAATCATCATCGGAGTTTCGATTTCAATAAAATCGTTGTCATAAAAATATTCTCTTGCAATTTTTGCGATTTTGTGGCGCATCAAAATGTTTTTGGTGAGCTTTTCATTGCGCAAATTGAGATAGCGATATTTGAGTGTTATTTCATCGCCGACTTTTTCACTTTTTTCGATTTCAAACGGCGGTGTCTGCGCCTTTGAAACAATACGAAAATCGTTGACGATAACTTCGATTTCACCTGTCGGGATGTCGTGATTTTTGCTTTCACGCTCCGCAACGGTGCCGACAGCGGCAACAACATATTCGCTTCTTACGCTTTGTGCCTTTGCAAAAATCTCTCTGTCTGTTTGGTCGTTGAACGAAAGCTGAATGATTCCGCTTCTGTCTCTCAAATCAATAAAAATAAGGTTGCCAAGGTCTCGCTGACGCTGTACCCAGCCGAAAACGGTGATTGTTTGACCGACATTGCTTATGTCAAACTTGCCGCAATAATCTGTTCTTTTAAGTCCCTTAATACTTTCTGCCATTGTATATATCCTCCGCTGTTAGAGTAAATTATTCTGTCTTTCCCGAAAACAGCGAATTAAAATCAAATGCCTCGCCGTTTATCTCCAAATCTTTCAAAGCATCGTCCATGCTGACCGAATAAAAGCCGTTTACGAATGTGTCAAGCGCAACATCGCTGCTGTCGCCGGTTTGCATATTTTTAAGGCTTGCCTTGTTTGAGTCAACCTCGTTATCGCCGATAACAACATTGAATTTTGCGCCGATTTTGTCGGCATATTTCATTTGAGCACGGATTGAGCGTTCGTTCAAATCATATTGAACGGAAAAGCCCTCCGACCTCATATCCTTTGCGATTTCAATTGCCTTGAGCGTAGCCTTTTCGCCGAGAGCTACTATGAAAAGGTCTGTCTTTTCAGGCTCGGGGAATTTGCAACCCTGCGCCTCCATAACAAGCTGGAGTCTTTCAAGGCCCATGGCGAATCCGAGCGACGGAGTTTTTGCGCCACCAAGCTCTTCAATCAAGCCGTCATATCTGCCGCCGCCGCAAACGGTACCCTGAGCGCCGATTGAGTCGGAAACAAATTCAAAAACTGTTTTTGTATAATAATCAAGACCTCTTACGATTTGCGGATTTACTATGTATTCGATACCCATAGCGTCAAGATAGCCCTTTACCTTTTCAAAATGCTGTTTGCAGTCATCGCAAAGATAATCAAGCACAACAGGTGCACCCGATGCAATATCACTGCATATAGGGCTTTTGCAGTCGAGAATACGCATAGGATTGCGCTCGAGTCTGCCCTGACATGTTTCGCAAAGTTCGTCCTTTCTTGCGCTGAAATATTCCTTGAGCGCCTTGTGATACTCGGCACGGCATGTCGGACAGCCGATGGAGTTTATTTCAAGGTGAAGGTCTGTTACTCCAAGCTCGTCAAACACCTGCTTTGCAAGTGAAATCATTTCTGCATCTGCAAGCGGAGATGTTGCGCCGAAACACTCAATACCGAATTGGTGGAATTCGCGCAATCTGCCTGCCTGCGGCTTTTCGTATCTATAACACGATGTGAGATAGCAAACCTTTTGCGGCAATGCCTCGTTGCAAAGTCCGTTTTCCAAAAACGAACGAGCAGCACCTGCAGTACCCTCGGGGCGCAATGTAATTGAGCGTCCGCCCTTATCGTCAAAAGTATACATTTCCTTTTGAACAACATCGGTTGTGTCGCCTACACCTCTTTGAAAAAGCTCCGTGTGCTCAAATACCGGAGTTCTTATTTCCTTATACCCGAAATTTTCGGCAACGCTGAGGCATGTTTGCTCAATATATTGGTTTTTATAAACTTCCTTTGGCAAAACATCTTTCGTGCCCTTTATAGCTTTGGTAATTAACGCCATATATATTTCTCCTAAACATTTTTTATGGGTGACAGTGTTTACCGTCACCCAAAAACAAATTATTTCTTTTGATTATAACGAGGATTGACAATCTCTCTCCACTCAAAATCGCCACGCTCAACGCCTCTGATTAAAGCCTCTGCGGTTGCAATGTTTGTTGCAAACGGAATGTTGTGAACATCGCAAAGCCTGAGCAAATCGTTGTCATTCGGCTCGTGCGGCTTCGGTGAAAGAGGGTCGCGGAAAAAGATGAGCAAATCAATTTCGTTGCAGGCGATACGGCTTGCAATTTGCTGACCGCCGCCCTGTGCTCCGCTTAAAAAACAATTTATTTTGAGGCCTGTTGCTTCCTGAACAAGCTTTCCCGTTGTGCCGGTTGCGCAGACATCGTGTCTGCTGATAATTCCGCAATATGCAATACAAAATTGAACAAGGAGTTCTTTTTTTGCATCATGCGCAATAAGAGCAATATTCATAATAATTCCCTCCGATGACAATTAAAGCCGTTAATTAATGCCTGATACTTTCAATAACTATTATATACGATTATAACTTATAATAAAAATAATAACATAAAAATGCTGTTTAGACAAGATTTTTTTGTCACTTTGTCAAATATTATCAATTGAGGAGTGTTGAGTCCTTTTGAGCTTTTTTCTCATTTGTGTTGTGAGAATAGTAGTAGTCGATAATTGACGCCGTGATTTCAGCAGTTGATGTACCCGAACCTGCAAGCTCGATAGCCGATGCAATACTTATTTCGGGATTTTCGTACGGAGCAAAGGTAATAAGAAAACCGTTATTGTGTTTAACACCGTTAACAACAACCTGCGATGTACCTGTTTTGCAGGCAACCTTTGTGTCTATGTTGTTGAATATTCTGTTCGGTCCGCCCGATGTTGCAACGAGACGCATACCTCGGCGCACAATGTCAAGATTTTTGCCGCTGACATCGACCGTTTCAACAACTCTTGAGCCGGTTTGTGTAAGAGCGCCGCTGTCAGACGCAATTTTTGATTTAACAAAATGGAGCTCATATCTGTCGCCGCCGTTGGCAATTGTTGCACAATAATTTGCAAGCTGAAGCGGAGTAAAAAGGTTGTCCGACTGTCCGATTGCCGCCTGAACCGTATCACCCGGCGCCCAAGTTACGCCGTATTTCTTTCTGTATGCAGGTCCTGCAAGAATACCCGATGCCTCGGGAATTTCAACACCTGTTTTTGAGCCGAGGCCGAACATTGCGGCATACATATTCATTTTTTCGATGCCGAGTTTTTGCGCACAGTTGTAGAAGAAAATGTTGCACGAATGCTGAAGTGCGTATTTAACGCTGAGTGAACCGTGACTGCCTGTGCATTTAAACACCATATCGTTTACTCTGAACTCGTGTCCGCAGAAGAAAGTTGAGTTTTCGGTAATAACGCCCTCCTGCAAAGCCGCAGCCGCCATTGCCGGTTTAAAGGTTGAGCCGGGAGCATATGTTCCGAGTGCAAAACGGTTATAAAGCGGTGTGTATTTGTTTGACGCAAGCGCCTTGTATTTTGTGTAATAATCGTTCAAATCATATGACGGATAGCTTGCGGCTGCCAAAACCTCGCCCGAATTGATGCCTGTCACAACAACAGCACCTGTTGAATTGTATGCAACCTTTTTGCATATTTTTTCAAGCTTTTGTTGCGCAAGCTTTTGAAGGTCTTTTTCAATAGTCAAAACGATTGTGTCACCCTGCACCGGTTGTTTTGTAATTTCTTCCGTAACAGTGCCGTCGGCATTTATGGTGACTGTTTTTTCACCCGGAGTACCTCGCAAATCCGACTCGCATGCTGACTCTATTCCCGACTCACCGATTTCATCGGTGATGCCGTAGCCTTTGTCCTTAAGTCGCTCGTATTCCTCGTTATTGATTTTTCTGACAGTGCCGATAATGTGCGGCGCAAGTGTTGAATCGGTATATTCCCTGTATGCCACAACCTGAACATCCGCACCGGTGTATAAATCGGGATTTTCCTTGATTGTTGCAACGGTTTTGTCGCTTACATCATCTGCGATTTTAACGGGGTTTGAAACCGAAAACAAGAGTCGTGTAAGCTCGTATCTGACATTGCCTATTTCAAGCGTTTTTTGCACGCCGTATTTTGAAAGGTAATTCTCAAGTCCGTATTTTTCAACCATTGCATCAAAGCAGTTTTGAGCCGTTGCGTACGATTGAAGATTGAGCATATCGGCACTTTTCATTGTGGCAATATCCTGCTTATATTTATCATCATCGTTCTCGGTAAAGAATGAAATGTTGCCTTTTTTGTCAGCCTTAAGCGGAAGATTGTGAACAAATTCCTCGCCGTTGGAATTAAAAAGCGAAATCAAATTCAAAACTATTCTGTTTCGCTCGTCATTGTTTTTTGATGACGGAAAATATGCCGCGTCGAGAATAATGCTGTTTCCCTGTCGGTTAGTAACGAGAGGGTTACCGTTTCTGTCAACAATTTCACCGCGCGCCGCCTCAATCGGCACGGTGTATGTTTTGACAGTATTGTTTTGTGCGGCATAATATTCGTTTTTGTTAACCTGAATATCAAACAAATCGTATCCGAAAACGGCAACGGTCGCGATAACAAGAATTATGGCAATCGTTGTGCGTGCACTTTTGTAAATACTTTTCACGGCAAATCCTCCCTTCCTAAAATTTTATTCAAAATACTAAGCAAAACTATTTTTCAAACTCAACCTCTTTGTTAAGTTTCCTTTTAAGCGGCATTATCAATGCGCAAAGTGCAAGAGTCATAACCGAGGTATAAAGCGCGCTCGGAATATAAAACGATGCGATTGTCTGCACACTGCCCTCGCTGTGAACAATAACCATAAATAACAGCCAATAAATAATGCAGTATAAGAAAACGGTGAACACTGCGCTGAGCGCGCAAATCCAATAGGTCGGTCTAAAAAGATATGAAACAAACGATGAAATCACAAAGCACAAAAGCATAAGAAATATGCAATTAAATCCCATATGCTGTCTTGCTACGCAATCCCACAGCAGACCTGCGAAAAATCCGAGCAGTGCGGCTGTTTTTTCATCCTCGTCTATACCGAGAATAACGGCAACCGGGATGACAAAAAAGCACCGCGCACCGCCGATTTCAAACCATAATCCGCCGACATTTTGCATCAAATCGGCAATTACAATCAAAAGACAGTAAACGCAATATTTAATTGTAGCCTGCTTTTTTGTGAGTTCCATTTTTACTTCCTGCTATTTGTTATAATCGGTCAATACAAAGCAAGACGACAAATCGTCCATCTTAACACCGGGTGAAATTACTGCGTATGACGAAATATCGGTTGTTTCGTCGGCAATTTCGTCAACCGTGCCGATAATCAATCCCTTGGGCATTGTTCCGCTGATTCCGGCGGTGCAAATAATAGAGCCGTATGAAATATCGGTAGAGGAGCTGAGGTTTGCCATTTTGCACTTACCCTCTTTGGCAAGTTTAGCCGTGCCCGTTACATACGAAATTTCGTTTGTAACAACTTCGTATGCCGACACATTGAAAGACGGGTCGAGAATTGTTTTGACAACGCTGTAATCGGGATATGCCTTGTCAACAACTCCGACAAGATATTTTCCGTAAAGCACCGCGTCACCGACCTTAACACTTTTAAGCGTGCCGATGTTGATTGTAAACGAGTCGTAGGTATCTGCGCTATCGCGGCCGATAACGGACGCCTCGGCAAATTTATAATCCTTGTGTTCTTCCTTAAGCTCAAGAAATTCTTTGTATAAGGTGTTTTGATTTTTTAAATTTTCATAATCGACAAGCTGTGAGCGCAAATCACCGATCTGCTCCTCAAGGCTGTCAATCTGCTTTTCATATTCCGCATTGCCGCTGAGAGAGCCGAAAGCCTTGTCCAGCCCGTCGCTGATTTTTTGCGCAACATAGTGGCACGGCTGAAAGACAGTGCCCACAACGGTTGACTGTGCCGTTTCACCATGGCCGTTGACAGCCGCGATGAATATGCCGAGCACAAGCAGTGCAACTATCGTGCAAACCGTTTTGACAACGCGATTATTAAATAAATGTTTCATTTAGCGTATTTTCTCCCAAAAGGTTTACTTTGCTCTTCTCAATTTGACAGCCGTTCCGCGAACAACACATTCCGTTGGCTCCTCAGGAACGATAACGGGAATTTTGATTTCCTTTTCAATCAAATCCTTAAGACCTCTCAAGCGGCTTGTACCGCCTGTAAGATATACGCCGCGTTCGATAATATCTGCGGCAAGCTCCGGCAATGTAACCTCAAGCGTTTCCTTAACGGTGTTAACAATAATGCCGACAGGCTCCTGCAAAACATATCTGATGTCTGCGGAGGTAACTTCCACGCTTCCCGGCAATCCGTCTGTGAGATTTCTTCCGCGGACCTCCATGGCTGCCTCGCCGTCATATTCCGACGCGGAGCCGATTTTGATTTTAATATCCTCGGCTGTCGTTTCGCCGATTAAAAGATTGTGTTTTTTGCGCATATATGTAACAATTGCCTCGTCGAGCGCATCGCCGCCGACCTTAATGCTGTTACAGCTGGCAATTCCGCCGAGCGACATTACGGCAACATCGCATGTGCCGCCGCCAATGTCAACAATCATAGAGCCGGTTGCCTCATAAACAGGAAGTCCTGCGCCGAGAGCCGCTGCCATAGGCTCCTCGATAAGCTCAACCTCCTGTGCACCCGCGGCACGCGCGGCGTCCTCAACGGCACGGCGCTCAACCTCGGTAACAGCAGACGGAACACAAATAACAACCCTTGTTTTTGTGAACATTGAGCGGTTTGACGATCTATACATAAAATCGTGCAACATATCGGCTGTCATATCGAAATCGGCGATAACGCCATCCCTTATCGGGCGAACGGCAACAATTGAGCCCGGTGTTCTGCCAATCATTTTTTTAGCCTCGTTGCCGGTTGCCAAAACGCGCTTTGATTTGACATCAACTGCGACAACGCTCGGCTCTTTTATGATAATATGCCCCTTTTTGTCGGCAACAAGAGTATTTGAAGTTCCTAAATCAATACCTATATCTCTTGAAAAAATCATTGTATATTCCCACTTTCGCAAAGGCATAAAATGCCTAAAATCCATTAATAGGAATATATTATATAATAAGTAATTTATAATCTCAATATCTAAATTAAAAATTAATAAAATTTCACAATTTTGTAATATAATTTTCGGATTTACTGTTAAAAATTAGAGTTGGGCGGCAAAAATCAATCCGCCGCCCCGAAAAATTCCGTTTGAAATCAAATTTTTGTGGTAAAGGTGTAACCCTGCTGTTTAATATCGTCTATCACATCGCCGAGAATTTCGGCATTTGTTTTGCTGACGGCGTGCAAAAGCATTATTTCGCCACTGTGCGTGGAATTGCATATATTTTTATATGCCGTGTCCTTGTCCTGCTGATTATCGGGGTCCCAATCGGCGCATGCAAACGACCAAAATACGCTTTTGTAGCCCAAGTTGTTTACAAGGGCTATACTCCGCTGTGAAAATTCGCCTTTAGGAAACCTAAAATAACTCATTGTATAATTGAAATTCTTTTTGATATAATTGTGCAAATACTCGACCTCTTCGGTCGCCTTTTCGTCGCCGATTTCGTCCATTGAAAGATGTCTGTACGAGTGATTTCCGACGATATGTCCCTCGTCAATCATTCGCTTAATCAGCTTTGGATTTTCTTTTGCAAAATCATATGTCACAAAGAAAATTGCCTTTACATTTTTTCTCTTTAAAGTATCCAAAATTGTAGGAGTATAGCCGTTTTCGTACCCCTCATCAAATGTAAGGCAAATACTTTTTGAATCATTTAAAAGCCATGTGCCGTTGTATTTCCCAAAGGTTTCCTGAAGCGAAACGGGGTCGGTGGGCTGCTTGTGGTCCGTTATCGTTCCGGGGCCCCAAACAACCTTTGAGGATGACAAATCGTTAAGGCTTGCAACAGGGTCCGCGCTCGGTGTTTCTGTTGTCGTCTCGGTTGCCGTTTCAGATGGTTTTTGCGTTGTTGTGACTGTTGTTTCATCTTTTTTATTACTGACAGTATTATCATCGCTTGTGCCGACATTTATGGTGCAACCGCAAAGCATTGCAAGACAAAATGTGCTTACAAGAAATTTATATATTTTTTTCATAAAAATAAAACCTCCCTTGTCTTATTATTTGACAACGGAGGTTTTGTATCACTGTTAATATTTAGTTTTCGTTTTCCTTGATGCTTTTCATTTTAAGATAAGCGTTGATGAATCCGTCAAGGTCGCCGTCCATAACAGCGGTGATATTGCCCATTTCAAAATTCGTTCTGTGATCCTTAACCATAGTGTAAGGCATAAATACATATGAACGAATTTGAGAACCCCAAGCGATTTCCTTTTGATCGCCCTTGATATCCTCGATTTTTTCAAGATTTTCTCTTTCCTTAATCTCGACAAGCTTTGATTTGAGCATTCTCATTGCAACCTCACGGTTTTGATGCTGTGAACGCTCGATTTGGCACGAAACAACAATACCTGTCGGAATATGGGTAAGACGAACGGCAGATGAGGTTTTGTTAACCTTTTGTCCGCCTGCGCCCGACGCACGGTAAACATCCATTTTAATATCCTCGTCGCGGATTTCAACATCAACATCATCGTCGATTTCGGGCATAACCTCGAGAGATGCAAATGAGGTGTGTCGCCTGCCCGACGAGTCAAACGGTGACACGCGAACAAGACGGTGAATGCCCATTTCGCCGTGAAGATAGCCGTATGCATTTTCGCCCTCAATCAAAATTGTTGCACTTTTAATACCGGCAACATCGCCCTCGAGATAGTCAAGGGTTGAAACCTTGTAGCCGTGACGCTCGCCCCAGCGATTATACATACGAAACAGCATTTCAGCCCAATCCTGAGCCTCTGTTCCGCCCGCACCGGCGTGGAATGTAAGAATTGCGTTTTTGCCGTCAAATTCGCCGTTTAAAAGTGTTGAAAGTGTCATACTTTCAATTCTTTTTTCAATATCCTCGACAGAACTTGTGCAATCCTCTACAAGTGACTCATCGCCCTCCTCATCTGCAAGCTCAATCATAACCTGCGCATCGTCAAAATCGTTTTTGAGCGTTTCATAAGACTCAACCTTTGCTTTTAACGAACCGATTTTTTGCATAGTCTTTTGGCTTTTTTCCATATCGTCCCAAAAATCGGGAGCGGTGCTGATTTTTTCAAGCTCGGCAATTTCAGTTTTCAAATTGTCGATATTGAGTGCTTCTTTTAAATCATCAATCGGCTTTTGCGATTGCGAAAGTCTTTGGTTTAATTCTTCAAATTCTAACATAATTTTTCTCCGCATTACTGATTTATAACATTTTACTATTATAAAGTATATGCGTCTGTTTTGCAAGTTCAAAAACTATTTACTTTATTTTAACCAAATAATTGATTTTTTATGTTTATATAATGTATAATAGAAATAATATAAATATTATACCTTATTATATGTATTCAAAAAGGTAACCAAGGAGAAAAAGATGTCAATATACAATAACTGCGTTTGCCCTGTATGCAAAAAGCAATTTGAGGACGGCGACGATATTGTTGTTTGCCCGGAGTGCGGCACGCCGCACCACAGAGAGTGCTACAACAGTATTCATCATTGCGCCAACGCCGATTTGCACAGCGAGGGATACGATTTTTATAAGGAAAACATTGAAAACAAAAAAAGCAATAACGAAAAGCCGAGCGAAAAAGATGAGCAAGGATACTACATTCCCCCTGTTTCATTCGGAACAAGCATCGGCGCAGGTAATGATTCCGACCCCGGAATCAACAATATACCGGATATGGACCCCGATGATAACGGTGAGCCGATATTCGGCTCATTTCAACAACCTGTTCAGCCGATTTTCACCGTTAAGTCACCGTATCAAAACGACGATGAAACAATTGACGGTCAATCGGTAGCCGATATTGCAATAACAGTCAGAACAAACACACAGCCGTTTATCACAAAGTTTAAGAAGATGGAAAAAACGAAGAAAAAGGCATCGTGGAATTGGTGCGCATTTATCTTCGGTCCGTACTATTATTTTTTCAGAAAAATGTATAAGCCGGGCGTTTTATATTTTTGCATAACACTTGCGATAAACTATGCCACCTCGTTTTTCACCACAAAATTTGCGCCCGAAACATTTAAGGCGCTCGCCGATTTGATGCAAAACGCATATTCGGGCAAATCATACGATGTGAACAGCTTGGCATCCGCCGGCGATTACTCAACGGCAATGAAAATATCGTTTATATCCTTGGCGGTGTCACTGCTCATCAGAATTATTTTTGCCGTTTTATCGGACTATCTGTATAAAAACACCGTTATTTCAATAATCAAATCGGTTGACGAACAGCTTGAAGACGGAGCCTCATTCGTTCAGACACCTATAATTATGCCGATAGAAAATCTTTCAGAAAATGAAATGCGCAAAATGTATCTTGCAAAAAAAGGCGGCATTTCCACATGGGCACCGCTGCTTGCGGTAATCGTTTTTGAAATGATTTTGAGATATTTATAAATTAATGTTTGGGGTTTATAATGAAAAAGGTAAGAAAAGCGATAATTCCGGCGGCAGGCTTGGGTACAAGAGTTTTGCCCGCGTCAAAGGCAGTACCCAAAGAAATGCTCAACATTGTTGACAAACCGGCTATTCAGTACATAGTCGAGGAAGCGTTTGAAAGCGGAATTGAAGAGGTTTTGATTATAACCAACCGCGGCAAGGGTGCAATTGAGGACCATTTTGATCATGCCTTTGAACTTGAATCAAAGCTCGAGGGTCAGCCGGGAAAAGAAAAAATTTTAGACTCGGTAAAAAATTGCTCAAAATTCGGTAATATTTATTTTCTGCGTCAAAAGGAAACGGGCGGACTCGGTCACGCTGTGCTTTGCGCCAAAACATTTGTCGGCGACGAGCCGTTTGCCGTGCTTTACGGAGACGATGTTATAATATCCGACAATCCCGTGACAAAACAGCTTATAGACGCATATGAAAAATACGACAAGGGCGCAGTAGGCGTTAAGGAGGTAAGTGACGAAGCAATCACAAAGTATTGTTCGCTCAAGATTTCTCCGCTTGAGGGTAACTGCTACAACTGCACAGATATGATTGAAAAGCCGAAGAAAGAGGAGATCATGTCAAACTTCTCAATTCTCGGCAGAGTTGTATTACCAAGCGAAATTTTTGAAATTCTCGAAAATACGCCGCTCGGCGCAGGAAACGAGCTTCAGCTTACCGACGCTATGAAAACGCTTGCAAGAGACAAGGGCGTCACTGCCGTTGATTTTATCGGCAAAAGATACGATATGGGCAACAAATTCGGAATTTTGCAGGCAAATATCGAGGTAGGACTCAATCATCCCGAAATAAAGGACGACCTCAGAGAATATATTAAACAAATTTCCAAGGAGTTATAAACGCACAATATGCAAAACAATTTTTATCAACCGCCGAATGAGCCGCAAAACAGATATTATGTCTCAGGACCGCAATATCAACAGGCTTTCACTCCGGCGACAATACCGCCCGATTATTTCAGGCAAATAAGAAAAAATCAAGAAAAGGAACTTGTCAAAACAGGATTGATTATCGGCGCAACGCTTTTGTCGATGCTTGCGGTTCAGTTTATCGAGGCAATCGTTTTACAGTTGACCGGCATATACTCGTCAGCGGCATTCAAAACCTCAACGGCGCAAAACCTTTTTAACGCCGTAGGCGGTCACATTCTTTCAATATTTTTACCGTTTTTAATAATGGCGCTTCTCTCAAAAAAGCGATTTGTGACGCCTGTCGTGCCGAGGAAAAAGATTGCACCGTCTAAGGCAGTTGCATGGATTTGCTTTGGTATGGGTTGTTGCATCGCTGCCGATTATCTCGTTGCACTTCTCAGTACAATTGCCTCAAACAACGGCTACAAACTCACCCAAAACACATTGCCGAGCGCAAACAGTGTTGTTTCCTGCATTGCAGAAATACTCTCTACTATTATTTTGCCGGCTATCATTGAGGAATTCGCTTTCAGATGCTGTTCACTCGGCGTTTTAAGAAAATACGGCAAGGCATTCGGTGTTGTTGTTGTCAGCATCATTTTCGGCACAATTCACGCCAATATCATTCAGTTTATTTTTGCAACATGTGTCGGCTTGATTTTGGGATATATCACTGTTAAAACCGACAATGTTATTATCGCGATGATTGTTCACGGCTTAAACAACTCTCTTTCCGTTATCGGCGATATTACTGATTATATAAGCAGCAGTAATACGCTCGGCGACAAAATAAGCACGGCAATTATGCTGATTTGGCCGGTTCTCGGCGTTTTAGGTATGATTTACTTAATCACACGCGACGGCTTGTTCAAAAGCAAATATTCAATGTATCCAAAACAAGTGCGCAAGCAAATCAAAAAAGCGGAAAAAGCGGCAATTTCAGCCAATCCGTATGTTTTGCCGTTGACATCAAAAATCCTTTGTATTCTTCCCGGATTTTTGCTATTTGCACCATATTTTATTTACAGTATAATCGCAACAATAATTAAACAATGACAAATGAATTTATGAATGAGGCAATCACTCTTGCAAGGCAAAGCGAGCTTGAGGGCGAGGTGCCCGTGGGAGCGGTTGTCGTAAAGGACAATAAAATAGTCGGCACCGGCAGAAACCGCCGCGAATACGGCAAAAATGCGCTTTATCACGCCGAGTTGGAGGCAATCGACAGTGCCTGCAAAACTCTTGGCGGATGGCGGCTTTGGCAGTGTGATTTGTATGTCACGCTCGAGCCGTGTCCGATGTGCGCCGGCGCAATAATCAATTCGCGCATAAGGCGAGTGTATTTCGGCGCCTACGATAACAAGGCAGGCTCGTTCGGCTCGGTTGCAAATTTTAACTTGATACCGTACAATCATAAGCCCGAAATTTACGGCGGAATTATGGAGGATGAATGCTCCGCAATGCTGTCCGAATTTTTCAAAAAATTGAGGCAAAAAAATAATAAGACACGATGAAATCGACGAATATCATCGTGTCTTATTATTTTACATTAATTTCAGCACATCCGCTTTTGAGCATAGTCCGTCGCTGAATGCCGTGGCATTTGCACAGGCGTTGGCAAGGCGCAGAGCATAATCAAAATCATTTTTCATAATATACCCTGCCGCAAAGCCCGCAACGGCGCTGTCACCGCATCCGTTTGTGTTTTTAACATCGCCCTCTATAATATCAATGCGGTGAATTTCGCCGTTTTCATCAACAAGGAGCATACCTCTGCCGCCCATGCTGACGAGGACATTTTGTGCGCCGTAACTTTGCATTTTCTGTGCCGCGGCGCAAACATTATCAGAGCCTTTTAAATTTTTGCCGAAGAACTCAGACAGCTCAAACACATTGGGTTTAACCAAAAAAGGCTTGAATTTCAAAATGCATTTGAGCGATTCGCCGCTTGTGTCGGCAATGATTTTTATGTTTTTTGATTTAACGCTGTCGAGCAATCGTTCGTACGCAAGGCTGCCCATCGAACGCGGCACACTGCCCGACAAAACGAGATAATCCCCATGCGCGATTTTTGACAATTTGCGAAAAAGCCTTCGCTCATCATTTAATGTGACAAACGGACCGTCGGCGTTGAAAATATAATTATACACGCCGCTGATTTTAACATTAATTCGCGTATCGCCGTCGATATTGACAAAATCAAAATCAACTTTGTCCTGTAAAAGAGTTTTCAGCTTTTCACCGCTGAAGCCGCCGTAAAATCCGATAGCCTTATTTTCAATTCCAAGGCGTTTGAGCACAACGCTGACATTTATTCCCTTTCCACCATAAGTTACAACCGCTTTTTCGGCAATATGCACATCATCCGACTTATGCGCAACCGTAAGGCAATAATCAAGTGCAGGATTCAATGTCACTGTATAAACCATAATATCACCGCTTATATTATCCCCAAAAAGCGCAAAAATAAAAGCCGCCGATGCGAAATCATTTCGCCCGACAGCTTTAATCATTCAATTATGTATATCGGTTATTCTTCTTTGCCAATCTTTTTTAAAATATCCTCAATATCGTCAAAGTCCGATTTCGGCTTATCTTCGGTCCCAACCTCTTCGTCGGCACTGGATTTTTCTTCAGGCTCGGCAACAACAGTCTTTGAAGCCAACTTTGAAAAAGAAAATTTCTTTTTGCCGAAAGCAACCGCAATAAAGCAAACAATCATCAGCGCACACACAGCATAAAAAATAATGAAAAACGCCATATATTTATTCATCAGTGCCTTTGCGGCATCGGCATTAGCAAGATATTGCTTTCTTAACTCATCCGACTTTTGCTGAATATTTTTAATAAAAACATTGATTTGAGCATTGTCATTCTTAATAGTTATTTTGAGTTTTTCAGCCTGTTGTGTATTCGAGGTATAGGCTTGCTTTTGTGTTGTATATTGTGTTGTAAAATAAATACCGGCACCGCCCGACAAAGCAATAATGAGTGCAAGCACTGCAAGTATAATAATTTTCGGCAAATTTGATTTATTGATATCTTTCATATTATCTCCTTAAACAATACGGCAACATGCACCGCGGATTTTTCATTCTTGTATTATAACACAAAATATTTATACTTGCAATTTATATTATAATAATGTATAATAACAAAGCAATACGGAGAGTTGTCCGAGCTGGCCGAAGGAGCACGATTGGAAATCGTGTAACGGGCT
>DPVM01000010.1:254361-255627 GCA_003526845.1 Oscillospiraceae bacterium | reverse complement strand
TATTCCAATGCCTCCATCTTCTATTCCAGTTACATTGACACTTACATGGAACGGGATGTGCGGCGGCTGTCCAATGACATTGACAGCTTGAAGTTTTTGCGCTTCCTGCGTTCTGTTGCCGCCAGGACTTCCCAGCAGGTCAATTACAAGGGCATTGCCGATGATGCGGAGATCGACCAGACCACAGCCAAAAACTGGCTTCATGTTCTGGAGGCGCTGGGGATCATCTTTTTATTGGAGCCCTATTCCAATAATGTCCTCAAACGCACCGTATCCACACCCAAGCTCTACTTCTACGACTCCGGCATTGTCTGCTACCTGACCCGTTGGAGCAGTCCGGAGACAGCCATGGAAGGAGCCATGAGCGGCGCACTGCTGGAAAACTATACCGTAGCGGAAATCATCAAGACCTATCAGAACGCCGGTCAGGAGCCATTCCTGTACTATTACCGGGATAAGGATGCCAGAGAAATCGACCTGATCCTGGAGCGGGACGGAAAACTGTTTCCCATCGAGATCAAAAAGATGGCCTCGCCGCCAAAGAAATTGACGAAGGTATTTGACCTGATCGACAAGTCCCCACTGCAGCGCGGCACTGGTGCTATCCTGTGCATGGCTGACCAGTTGGGCGCTTTTGATCAGAACAATCTGATCGTGCCTATCTCTTTGATTTAACGAGGAACCCTGCCGCATTACCTGCGGCTTATAACCGAAAGGATCGACAGACTGCATTTAGCGGCCTGCCGGTCCTTTTTTCATTTAGGAGGAAACACCTGATGATAAAACGACAAATATCTTTTCTGTTTGAAGATCCCGGATTCTGTATAGATGTATTCTGCACCATTGCAGAACCGGTACGCTACTACAACCGGGATACCGAAAGCGGCGCATGGTACAGCTCTACACCGGACTGGAATGAAAATGGCAGTCTCATCCGGGAAGACCTCATCTTTGAAGTGATTGCAGATGGCGTAGTCTGTGCACTGGACGGCAATGGTAACTTTGAAGGCAAGAAACCCTTCGTACCTTTCTGCCAATTCCGCCAATCGCTGGTGCAGTCCGTTCATACACAATATCCGCACCTGCAGAATCAGGAAGCACTAAGGGAAAAGCTGCTCTCCCTGCCGGATGCCAGAGAAACGGTTGGGCATGGTTGGTACTGGGAAAACTGGCTCTTTGCCACCGATGTTGAGAACACCGCTGAGGAAGCAGTAGACTCAGCCGAATGGCTAAATAGTCAGTTCCACATTCTGGCTGTCCGCTATA
>DPVM01000010.1:0-254057 GCA_003526845.1 Oscillospiraceae bacterium | reverse complement strand
GTTCTCATATGAATATTGATACCAGATGGTTTGAAAAAGGCTATGCCAAAGAAGATGTCCACTCCCTGCGCCTGCAGTCTCTATGCACCGAAGCAGAGGCAGCAGCCAACAAACAGTTTTATGACAGCCACACCCGCGAAGAATGGGAGCAGTATATCCGTCAGGCAAGTTTGGAGAGCAGCGCGGCAATGAAACCCATCATGGAAGCCATCGCACAGGACTTTGTCTGCAACCAGTATGACGAAAATATCCCTGTGTCCTATGGCAGCGACCGATGGGATCTGTACTTCTGGTGTAATCCCTTTAACGGCGCCGCAGACACATCCGAACGGGATTTCTCATATTTCACGCTGACCTTTAACGAGCGTCAGACGCTGGAGAAACGAAGAAAAATCTGTCAACAGGTGCTGGAGCTCCTATGCTCACGCTTTCAGGAGCATCCCCATCTCCATGTAGCCGTACAGTATTCCATATGGTTTGACCATCCGAAGATCCACGATGCGGTGGAGCGCGCAAAGCCCCGTCTGCATGGGCTGCGCTGTATCCAGGAGCAAAAAGAAGGAAAGCTGCTCCTGCAGGACGGTGCCCTGCTCTTCAAGCCAAAATACGCAAAGAAATATGCCCGCACGATGAGCCAGAGCCAGATTCTGTCCCTTAGTTGGGAACTGGGCGTGGAGGACGAAGAACCTGATACCGATGCGGCACCTGTTACCTTGCCTTACAAGAAATTTGGCGCCACGCACCCCATCCAGCTGCAGGTGACTTCCTACCTGAATGGAAACCTTGCCATACAAATGGTGACATGGGAAAGCGGCGACCCGGAACCCTGGGCGACTCTCACCGTCAACCTGCCCGGCCAACGGCAAAAAGACCATGCCTTTATACTCCAAGAGTGACCGTATCTGCATTTCCACCAAGCTCTCTTCGCCGAGTTTCTTGAAACTTCTGTCGGTTTCAAGTTGTTTAATTCATAATCCCACTCAGAAAGCAAGTCGCTGTCCGTCGTTGCAAGGTCGTTGTGTCCTGCAAGAACTGCTCTTTCTGCACACACGGGGCATACTGTTCCTTTGACACGGGCGTTGATAACTGATTTCCACTCGTTACCGCATTTCTTGCAATGCCACCATACATTCTTTCTTGATTTGGCATTAACCTCATCAGGCTGCAATGGGAAATTTTGTTTCGACCATTCCTCGGCAATGTTTGGGTGAGTGGTTTTCAAATCATTTCTGCCTTTCACAAGAACATATCCGCTACAACAAGGGCATTTGCTGCCATAGGAGCGTGTGGAGATAAGTGTATTCCATTCATAGCCACAGGTTTTACACTTCCACCAAGCCTTGCTGTTTGCAAACGCCGTAACTTCTGTGGGCTTCTTTTCGTTTCTATCAGACCATTCGGCTGCTACATCCGGAAATACTGTCGCAAGGTCATTAAATCCTGCAAGCACTTTGTTATGGGAGCAGTACGGGCAACCTGTTCTATTGATGGTTCTGCTCTTTACAGTAGCAGTCCATTCGTGTCCTAATTTACATTTCCATATCACTTTCTTGTGTGAGCCGATAGAAACCTCGGTCGGCTTTATTTCGTTCTTCTCAGACCACTCAGAAGCCAATTTAGGCTTCAATGTACTTAAATCGTTAATTCCTTCAATCACTCTCGCACCGGAGCATATGGGGCATTTCTCGCCGTTGGAACGAGCCTTTACACTTGTTTTCCACTCGTGACCGCAAGCACCTTTCCACCATACTTTCTTATTCGAGCCGAAAGTTACGCTGTCCGGTGTCAGTGGTAAATTCCTATCCGACCATTCGACAATCAATTCTGGATGTACTGCCGCTAAGCTGTTACTCATATCAAAACCTCCACTTCCTCTGTGATTAAAGTATATGAGGTTTCAGCTTTTTCTTGTAGTTTGCGATGTTTGGCAAAAAAATAACCCTGAAAGAGTTAATCTCTCTCAGGGTTAAACACTAAAATTATGCGATTTTTAAGGCTCTGCACAAATTTCTGCATCAAATGATGTAAGTTTGATGTAAATCACTTAGTTTTGCGATTTTCAGCATTTGAAGTACATCTCGTTTATTTGGTTAAACGGTACATCGTTACATCAGCTTAATAGAGCTTTGCACCTGCCGGGATATGGTCATCTACCATAAGCAGATGGAGCTTTTCTTCGCCTTCTTCTTCGTGAATAGCACTAAGGAGCATACCGCAGGAGTCGATACCCATCATCGCTCTCGGTGGAAGATTTGTGATAGCAATAAGAGTCTTTCCAACCAGTTCTTCCGGCTCATAAAAGCTATGAATACCGCTTAAAATGGTTCTGTCTGTGCCTGTTCCGTCATCAAGAGTGAACTGTAACAGTTTCTTTGACTTCGGTACTGCAACACACTCTTTAACCTTTACTGCACGGAAATCTGACTTGCTGAATGTATCAAAATCAACTGCTTCCTCAAATAAAGGCTCAATCTTTACCTTAGAAAAATCAATCTTTTCAGGCTCTGCTTTCACTTCTTCAGCAGCCTTAGATTTTACATCATTTTTCTTATTTACATCATTCAAGGTCTTCATTGTCGGGAAGAGGAGAACATCACGGATTGAATAGCTGTCGGTAAGGAGCATTACAAGTCTGTCGATGCCGATACCCAAACCGCCTGTAGGAGGCATACCGTATTCGAGAGCGGTAACAAAATCGTGGTCAATCATATTAGCCTCGTCATCGCCTGCCTCACGGAGCTTCATTTGAGCCTCAAATCTGCCCATTTGGTCGATTGGGTCATTAAGCTCGGAATAAGCGTTGCCGTATTCACCGCCGAGAATGAAAAGCTCAAATCTCTCGGTAAGAACAGGACAATCCGGTTTTCTCTTTGTGAGCGGAGAAACCTCAACCGGATAATCCATAATAAATGTAGGCTGAGTGAGATTTTCTTCAACAAATTCCTCGAAAAAGCTGTTGAGAATGTCGCCCCATGTTGCCTTGCCGGGCTGAATTTCAATTTCTTTTTCCTTTGCAACGGCGATTGCCTTTTCATTGTCGCTCATAAACGAGCCGAAATCAACGCCGCTGTATTCCTTAACCGCGTCAATCATAGTCAAGCGGCGGAACGGAGTTTCAAGGTCAATCTCCGTGCCGTTGAAAACGATATGAAGGCTGTCGCAAACCTCGTTTGCGGCATTGCGGATAAGTGCCTCGGCAATATCCATCATTCCGTGATAATCGGTGAATGCCTGATAAAGTTCAATACATGTGAACTCGGGATTGTGACGAACATCCATACCCTCGTTGCGGAAGTTTCTGCCGATTTCATAGACACGCTCCATACCGCCGACGATAAGACGCTTTAAGTAAAGCTCGGTTGCGATACGAAGATACATATCCATATCGAGAGTATTGTGGTGAGTGATGAACGGTCTTGCTGCCGCACCACCCGGAATAGTATTCAAAATCGGTGTTTCAACCTCAATAAAGCCGAGATTGTCAAGATAGTTACGAATAGATGTGATGATTTTTGAACGCTTGATAAATGTATCCTTAACATCGGGATTCATAATCATATCAAGGTATCTTTTTCTGTATCTCGTATCGGTATCAGTCAAGCCGTGGAACTTTTCGGGCAACGGAAGAAGAGATTTTGAAAGAAGCCTGATTTGCTTTGTATGAACGGAAACCTCGCCCGTTCTTGTTTTGAAAACAAAGCCGGTGATTTCGACAATATCGCCGATATCCCAAGTTTTAAACTCTTTAAAAACATCCTCGCCGACATCGTTCATACGAACATAGGCTTGAATTCTGCCGTTTCTGTCCTGAATGTCAATGAAGTTTGCCTTGCCCATATCGCGCCAAGTCATAATTCTGCCTGCGATTGTGACATCCTTTTCCTCAAGCTCGTCGAAATGGGCCTTGATTTCATCGCTGTGGTGGGTTTGGGTGGCAAGTGTGATTTCAAATGGGTCCTTGCCTGCATCCTGAAGAGCCTTAAGCTTGTCTATTCTGATTTGCTTTTGCTCGTTTTCGGAAAGAACAACCTCTGCCATCGTCATTTGAGCGGCATTGGCATTGTTGCCGATTTTTTCGATAATTTCAAGTGCCTGCGCCTCGTTGTCTGCCTCGCCCTCAAGAGCAACCGCGCCTGTTTGGAGGAAAAGAGTATATTTTACCTTGTCGCCGCTTTGCTCAACAAGATATTTTGGATTTGTTTTTTCCTCATCGTTTTGAAGTGTGTTTTGAACCTTCATTCGACTGTTCTTCTTAACAGCTTTGACACCTCTTTTGCAGGCATCCTCCTTATCGAAAACGGGAGACTTGCCCACTGCTTTTTCATCTATTAAAAATTCAAAAGTGAAAGTACCGTCACCCTTCTTGGTGATTTCAAACTTTCCTGCCATAAAATTATACCTCTGTTAAATTAATTAAGCTGAATATCAACAATTTCAAAGTCGATATTTCCGACCGGAGCCTCAACCGTAACGGTTTCGCCGATTTTTGCGCCGATAAGGCCCTTGCCTACCGGGCTGTCCTCGGAGATTTTGCCCTGTGCCGGATTTGATTCGCTGAAACCTACGATTTGATAAGCAACCTTGGCATTGTCTGCCTTACGGATAACAGTTACCGTTGAGCCTACGGAAACAGTATCCTTATCTGTTGATTCAACAACAACTGCGTGGTCGAGCTGATATTCAAGGTCTTGGATACGAGCCTCGATTTTAGCCTGCTCCGATTTTGCCTCATCATATTCGCTGTTCTCTGAAAGGTCACCGTATGAACGCGCAATTTTAAGCTTTTCCGCAATGTCGATACGGCCTTCTGTTTTTAACTGTTCAAGTTCTGCCTCAAGCTCAGCCTTACCGGCTGCTGTCATCTTAAAAGTCTTTGCTGGCATATGAATTAACTCCTTTATATTATAAAAATGCATTTTTAACCCTTTAATTATATATTATATATTATGCAAAGTCAAATATTATTTATTTTGCCACAGCAAAAACAGCCGCAGTGCAATTTTACCTGCGCCGCGACTGTTTTTATTAAATGCAA
Source organism: Oscillospiraceae bacterium (assembly GCA_003526845.1). Classification (GTDB taxonomy): domain Bacteria; phylum Bacillota; class Clostridia; order Oscillospirales; family Acutalibacteraceae; genus Eubacterium_R. The sequence goes on along the minus strand of DPVM01000010.1, from coordinate 249,022 downwards.
ATTTTATTAATCGTTTGGAATGAATGCCTTGTGAACGGCAGATACCGCTCTGTCCGCATCGTCGGCATCAATGATAACGGAAATTTTGATTTCGGATGTTGAAATCATTCTGATGTTGATATTGCGCTCATAGAGTGCCTCAAACATTTTTGTAGCGGTGCCGGGGTGAGATTCCATGCCTGCACCTACAATTGAAACCTTTGCAACATTTGTGTCGCAAACGATTTTTGCGCCGTCAAGAGCCGATGTTTCTTTCAAAAGTTCAACTGCAACGGGTCCGTTGTCCTTGCTTACGGTGAAAACAATGTCCTTTGTATTATCGCGGCCGAACGACTGCAAAATAATGTCGACATTGATATTTTTTTGTGAAAGCTTTGAGAAAATATTGAAAGCAACGCCCGGATTATCCTTAACGCCCAATACAGATACAAGTGCAACATCCTTATCCTTTGTTACACCGCGAATTAACATTTTTTCCATTTTTGCAACCTCCTTGACAATTGTTCCCGGAATAGGATTCAATGATGATAAAACTTCTAATTCAACAGAATATTTTTTAGCCATTTCAACCGAGCGGTTATTCAAAACCTGCGCGCCGAGAGTGGCAAGCTCAAGCATTTCGTCATATGTGATTTCCTTAAGCTTTTTAGCACCCTCGACCTTGCGCGGATCTGCCGTGTAAACACCCTCAACATCGGTGAAGATTTGGCATTTGTCGGCATGGAGAGTTGCGGCAATCGCAACAGCCGAGGTATCCGAGCCGCCTCTGCCGAGAGTTGTTAAATCGTCATATCTGTTCAAGCCCTGGAAACCGGCAACAACAACTATATTGTGCTTTGCAAGCTCTGCCTGAAGTCTGTTTGGCTTGATATTTTTAATTCTTGCCGAACCGTAAACCGAGTTTGTGTTGAAGCCTGCCTGCCAGCCCAAAAGGCTGATAACCGGGAAGCCGAGCGACTCGATTGCCATTGCAAGAAGCGAGATTGAAATTTGCTCGCCTGCCGTAAGAAGTTGGTCAAGCTCTCTTTTTGCGGCAGTAGGATTGATTTCCAAAGCTTTTTCGATTAAATCATCTGTTGTGTCACCCTGCGCGGAAACAACTACCACAACATCGTTTCCTGCCTTGTAGGTATCGGTTACAATACGGGCAACATTCATTACGCGGTCGGCGTTGGCTACCGATGAGCCGCCGAACTTTTGAACAATAAGTGCCATATTTCCTCCAAATATATGAATACTGTAAATTAATAATTTGTTACTCTGATTTTGTTGATTACATCAACGCCGTCAAGTTTCTTTTCAAGTTCAACTTGCGTCATTGCGTCGGTAATAAACGCAATTTCGTTTGACGGCTGACCGACACGGGTAAGGAATTTAACATCGTTGAAAATCGCCTTAACCTTGCTTTCGCTGCTCTTTGCGCGAACATAGAACGGCATTTCAAGCTCCGATTTTTCGTCAACAACATATGACTCGCTGCCGGGTCCCCAGCCAAAGTTCTTTCTCCTATTAACATGAACTGCGCAGTCAACCATATCGGCAACAACAGCCGATGCCGTTGCAAGTTTGCCGGCACCCTGACCGTAGAAGCAAACATCGCCTACTGCGTCGCCTCTTACGAGAATGGCGTTGAACACGCCGCTTACAGACGCAAGCTGTGAGCCGTTGAAAACAACAGCTGGGCTGACAAATGCGGCAATTTTATCGTCGCTGATATATTTAATTTGGCCGAGGAGCTTAATTACGCCGTTTGCCGATTGAATATAAGAAACATCCTCAAGAGTGATATTTGTAATACCTTCTGTATCAACCTGATTGGGATAAACATGCTTGCCGAAAGCAAGTGATGCGAGAATGCAAACCTTGCGGCATGCGTCAAATCCCTCAATGTCAGCTGTCGGGTCTTTTTCGGCATAGCCGTTGTCCTGAGCGAGCTTGAGTGCGTCCTCAAAAGTCATTCCGTCCTCAATCATTTTGGTGAGGATAAAGTTTGTTGTGCCGTTGAGAATACCTGCGATACCCTCGATATTGTTTGCGGTAAGACACTGTGCCATAGGTCTGATAATCGGAATACCGCCGCCTACGGATGCCTCAAAAAGATAATTTACACCGTTAGCCTTTGCCGTTTCAAGAAGCTCGAGTCCCTTTTGTGCGACAAGCTCCTTGTTTGAGGTAACAACGCTTTTGCCTGCTTTTAAAAGTTTTGATGTGAAATCAAATGCAGGATTTACTCCGCCCATTGTTTCGGCAACAACCTTAATTTCGGGGTCGTTCAAAATATCGTTAAAATCCTTTGTGAAAAGGTCTGCGTGCTTATCATCGGGAAAATCACGCAAGTCAAGAATTTTTGCTACCTCGAGCATTTCGCCGTCGGTGCGTTTTACAATGCTTTTTGCGTGAGTTTCGATAACCTCTGCAACTCCGGAACCTACAGTTCCGTAGCCCATAACTGCAACTTTCATTTTTTTCCTCCTATACTGACGGATTTTACTCCGCTTACATTTTGTATTTTTTCAACCAATTCGCCGTCTGTAATGCTCGTATTTGCGATACTGACGGTGATTGATACATCTGCAACATTGTTGACCGGAATGCTTTGATTGACACTCAAAACATTTGCGCCCAAAAGATACAGCTCGCTCATAACGGAACTTAAAACGCCTGCGTTGTCAATCAGCTTTGCGTTGATTGTGGCAGTATCTTCGCCCTGCTCGCTGTATTCAAAAATCTTATCCTTGTATTTATAATATGCCGAGCGTGATATGCCTGCCATTTTTACCGCTTGGCTTACCGACACTGCCTCACCCGAGGCAAGCAGATTTTTAGCGGCGATTACTCCCGAATAGACACTCGGAAGTATTGACGAATCGACCAAAAAATAATTTACTTTGTTCAAATTTGTCCACCACCCAAATACACTGTGCTGCTGTGAAAAACACTTTCACTATGTTAACACTATTCAGTCAAATTTTCAAGAACTTTTTTAAAATTTTTGAAAAATTTTCTATATACTACAAATTTGTCTTGAATAAGCGCATGTATTCAGTTAGAATAAACATATATACTATATTTAATATTTAATTTGAAAAAAGAGAAATCATATGACAAACAAAACATCAAAAAAACTTGATTTTTTAATCAACCTTGCATTTGCCGCAACAATACTTGCGCTCGTATTTGTATTTTTCAAATACCTTTTTAATATCACGGCACCGTTTTTGATTGCGTTTTTTGTTGCAATCCTGCTGCAAAAACCAATCAGGCGGATTGATAAAAAGACAAACAAAAAAGCTCACGCATTTTGGAGCATATTGCTTGTGTTTTTATGCATAGCGGTAATTATTATTCCCCTTATACTCATTATTTCGCAAATTGCCGAAAAGGCTGTTGATTTGGTAAAATACTGTGCGGAACAGCTAAGCGACCTGCCCACCTTCCTCACAACGCTTGAGGAAAAACTTGTTGCGTTCGGAAAATTTTTGCCCGACGCAGCATACAAATCATATTGTAACAGCATATCACAGGCGTTTGCGAAGCTTTTGGACAATCCCGAATCATCTGCGCTGTCTATTGATTTCGACACGATAAAAAATGGGCTTACAACCGGAGTTTCGGGCGTTTACAGCGTTGTAAAGAATGTGCCGTCGGTATTACTTGCCATTGTTATAGCAATTATCGCCTGCATTTTCATGACAAAAGATTATGACAGAATTGTCAAATTCATACAAATTCAACTTCCGCACGACAAGCGCAATGTACTTGTTGAATTAAAGCAAATTTTCAACAAAAATGTTCTGAAAATCATGAAAGCGTACGGCTTGATTATGCTTATCACATTTTGCGAACTTTTGCTCGGTTTCGGAATAATGGAGCTTTGCGGAATAATGACAAACCCGTACTTCGTTTGGATTGCGGCAGGCACAACGATATTTGATATTTTGCCGGTTGCAGGCTCGGGCGGAATTTTAATTCCGTGGGCACTGTTTTCATTCATTTCGGGTAATTACAAGCAGGGTATCGGACTTCTCATACTCTACGGAGTAATCACCGTGATAAGACAGTATATAGAGCCGCGAACTGTCGGCAACACTCTCGGAATACATCCGCTGATAACACTTATAGGTATGTATTTGGGATTAAAACTTTTCGGCTTTTGGGGAATGATAGCCGTACCTATGATTGTCGTAATACTCAAAGCATACAATGACACCGGCAGAGTCCACCTTTGGAACTCGCCGAATGCAAACAGAAATTAAATATTAAACATAAAAATGCACCGACGGTTTTGAGCCTTCGGTGCATTTGTTGCATACACTGTTTTTATAAGCCGCAATCAATAACAATATATGTCATATATCAAAAATCCGCGTTATTGTTAAAATTTCCCGCTTAAATGCACGCCTAATTTGACTTTTTATTAAAATAATTATATCCTTTAATAAAGGAAACAGTTAAAAATCACCGACAGTATTTTGCAAATGCTTTCAATGAAAGGACAGTGATTGTTATTATGAATTATGACGAATTAATGAGCATAAAAATCATACCAAAGGAAATAGCAAAATCACAATCAAAGGCATTTGTGAATGGTTTGCACCACACGCCGTACAGAGATGAAATTCGCCTTTTTTCATGCATAAAACAAGGCAATTTGAAAAAGCTGATTTTTGAGCTTAAGCAGTTGGGAATACAAAATATAACAGTAGGTCAAATGTCGGATGACGATTTGCAACAGCACAAGTATATGGCGGTCAGCTTTATAACCCTTGCCACAAGGTATGCGATACAGGGCGGTTTGAACGAAAACCTTGCATACCGTTTTTCCGACGATTTTATACTTAAAGTGGATAAATCCAAAAGCAGAGCGGCTGTTTATGCCGCAATTGTTGACGGAGCAATTGAACTGACCAACAAGGTAAGCTGTGAGCAAAAAAATTTAAACTATTCGCTACATGTCCGTAAAAGTATTGCATACATAAACAAAAATCTCGATAAAAAATTAACTGTAAATTCCATTGCCAAACATTGCGGACTTTCGCCCGACTATTTGTCGCATTTATTCAAATCCGAAATGGGTGTTAATTTAAGCAGTTATATAAATCACCAAAAGTTGGAACTGTCCCAAACACTTCTTTGGGAGGGGTATGGCAATGAAAAGATTTGCTCTATGCTTGGATTTTCAAGTCAAAGCCATTTTATTTCAACATTTAAAAAGGAATACGGCATAACACCGGGCGAATATACCGCAATGACAAGGTAGAATAAGCGAATATAAGAACATAAGAAAAAAAGTCTTTTCCTGCTTAACGGCAAGAAAAGACTTTTTTGAATTAATTAAAGTCCTGCTGTTTCTTTAATATATTTGCGTGCTTTTACGGCATACTCGAACGGGTTTGCCTTTGCAGGGTCCTGCTCTGCCTCGACAACTACCCAGCCCTCGTAATTATTCTCGGCAAGAATGTCGAAAATAGGTTTAAAATCAACATCGCCGTCACCCGGAACGGTAAATACGCCTGCGCGAACAGCGTCAAGGAATGACATATGCTTCGGCACAACCTCGTTGTTATAAACATCGAGTCTGACATCCTTGAGATGAACATGCTTAACTCTGTTGATATACTTTTTGAGCACGGGAACAGGGTCGATGCCTGCGAATGTGAGATGACCCGAGTCAAAAAGAAGATAAACAAGGTCGGGGTCTGTCATATCCATAAGCTTATCGATTTCCTCAACTGTTTGAACACCGGTGCCCATATGGTGATGGACTGTGAAATACATACCCTTTGACTTTGCATAGGCACCCATTTCGTTGAAACCCTTTGTAACAATTTCCCACTGCTCGTCGGTATAATAAGGCTTTTCGTCAAGAATTGATTTTGTCAAATCGCCCTGAATCGAATTGCCCTGCTCCGATGCACCGATAACCTTTGCGCCGAGCTTATGAAGTTTGTCGCAATGAGCCTTGAATGCCTCGATAGTTTCCTCGTACGGTTTTGATGTGAGGTATGACGAAAACCATGCGTTGCAAATTTGAAGTCCTCTTATATCAAGATATTTTTTCAAAACATCGGGGTCGGACGGATATTTGTTGCCGATTTCAGAGCCTTTAAAGCCTGCGAGTGCCATCTCGGACACGCACTGCTCAAATGTGTTTTCTGCGCCTAAATCGGGCATATCGTCGTTGGTCCATCCGATAGGAGCGATGGCGAGTTTTACTTTGTTTGGATCAAGCATTGTATAGTTTACCTCTCGTATTAATAGTCAAAAGTGTTTGCGATATGCTTTTGCATATCGTCATATGCGGCGGCAACGGTTTCGCTCTTTGAAACCTCTGCAACGCCGACACGCCACCACGATTCAAAACCGGGGGTCATTGTTTTGGGCAAAACCTTTATGTCGAACAAAACGGCTCTGTCCTGCTTTTTAGCGTCGGCAAGAGCGGCACGAAGTTCATCCGAAGTGCGGATTGTGTATGCCTTTGCGCCGTAGCCCTCTGCGATTTTAGCAAAATCGGGGTCAATCTCTGCGCCGTCAAGCATACCCGTTTTTGGGTTTCTTGCGCGGAACACGGTGCCGAATGTGTCTGTGCCCTGATTGTTTTGGAGGTTTTCGATACATCCCCAACCCATATTGTCAAAGAGGCAAACATTGATTTTAAGCCCCTCCTGCAATGCTGTATAAAGCTCGCTGTGACCCATAAGGAACGAGCCGTCGCCGCAGAAGGTGTAAACCTCGGCATCGGGCTTTGCAAGTTTTGCGCCGAGCGCGCCGTTAACCTCATAGCCCATATTTGAATAGCCGTATTCCATATGATATGTGCCCCTTGCTTTCGGGCGGAAAAGGCGCTGCATATCGCCCGGGAGTGAGCCTGCCGAGCCGAGCGCAATATCCTCATCACCCATAAATTCGTTGATGATGCCCAATGCGAGAGTTTGATTTAAGCCGCCGGGGAGCTCTGTTGAATAGTAATCGTCAACAATTGCGTCCCACTCTTTTTTGGCTTGTGCATATTCTGTTGTATATTGTGATTTATAGCCGTCACAAGCGTTGATGAGCGAAGCGAGAGCCTCTTTTGCATCGGCAACGATTGCCTCGGCATCCATTTTGTATGCGTCAAACGGGCAAACATTGATTGCCAAAACTTTTCTGTTTTCATTAAACAGCCATTTTGACGATGTGGTGAAGTCGGAAAATCTTGTGCCGACGCCGATTACAAGGTCGGCATCTCTTGCAACAACATTTGCCGCCTTGCCGCCCGTTACGCCGATTCCGCCGAGATTGAGCGGATGTTTCCAATCGATAATGCCCTTGCCTGCTTGAGTTTCGGTAATCGGAATGTTATATTTTTCGGCAAATTCGAGCAATTCTTTTTCGGCAGATGAATATCTCACACCGCCGCCGCAAACGATAATCGGCTTTTTAGCCGCCTTGATTGCGGCAACTGCTCTTTCAAGCTGTGATGCCGAAATCGGGCGTCTGTCGATATGCCAAACGCGCTTTTGAAGAAAATGCTCCGGATAATCATAAGCCTCGCCCTCAACATCCTGCGGCATTGCAAGGCAAACCGCACCGGTGTCGGCAGGGTCTGTAAGCACGCGCATTGCGTTGAGGCAAGCGGTCATAAGCTGTTCGGGGCGATTGATTCTGTCAAAATAGTGGCAAACACCCTTGAACGCATCGGTAACCGTTCTGCCATAGTTATCAAAAAATTCTGCCTGCTGAAGAACAGGGTCGGGCTGACGGCAAGCAAATGTGTCGCCGGGGAGAACAAGAAGCGGAATTCTGTTAGCCGTTGCACAGCCGCAGGCGGTAACCATATTTGTTGCGCCCGGGCCGATTGACGAAACGCACGGAATGATTGCCTTTCTGTCCATCTGCTTTGCATATGCAACAGCGGCAAGGCCCATATTTTGTTCGTTTTTGCCCTGATAAAATTTGAGATTGTGACCGCCCTGCTCGAGCGCCTGACCGACGCCGACAACACAGCCGTGACCGAAGATGCCGAAAATTCCCGAAACGAATTTCGACTCAACTCCGTCAACCTCGATATATTGATTGTCAAGGAACTTAACAAGTGCCTGTGACATAGTGAGTCTTTCTCTATTCATTAAAAAATACCCCTTTATAATGAATTAAGCTTCAATTTCGGAGAGCTTAACAGGTCTGTGCTCTTTAACCGAAAGCTTTGCGGCAAGACCGAGACGAAGAGCCTCGAGTCCGTCGTTAACAGTAGTTTTTGTAGGAACATCGTTTTGAACGGCGTTGATAAACTCTGTCATTTCGTCGGTAAAAGACTGCATATATCTTTCAAGGAAGAAATAGAGCGGCTTATCCGTAACCTTGCCGTTTTCGTTAATGTATGAAACATTTGTCGGAGTGTCATTTGCGGCGCTTGCCTGACCGCCCGAGCCGAATACTTCGAGTCTTTGGTCATATCCGTAGCAAGCCTGACGGCAGTTGTCGATTACGCCGATTGCGCCGCTCTTGAACTTGAGAGCAACAAGTGCGGTGTCAACATCGCCTGCCTCGCCGATTGCCTTGTCAACCATAACGGTTGCGTTTGCATAAACCTCTTCAACCTCGCCGCCGATAAAGCGTGCCATATCAAAATCATGCACGGTCATATCAAGGAAAATGCCGCCCGAAACCTTAACATAATCAATGCTCGGAGGCTCGGGGTCGCGTGAAGTGATTTTGATTGTTTGGAGATTGCCGAGTTTGCCATCGTTTGCAAGCTCTTTAATATGAGCAAAGTTGTGGTCATATCTTCTGTTAAATCCGATTTGGAGTTTAACTCCTGCTTTTTCGACAGCGGCGATAACCTTTTTAATCTTTGCAACGGTTAAATCAACCGGCTTTTCGCAGAAAATGTGTTTGCCTGCCTCGGCAGCCTCACAAGCGATGTCGGCATGAGTGTCTGTTGAGGAGCAGATAAGAACAGCCTCAATTTCAGGGTCGTTGAGAATATCGTGATAGTCAGCATAAGCATTCGGAATACCCAAATCAGCCGCAACCTTTTGCGCACCCTTAACATAAATATCGGAAATGGCTTTGATTTCAGCCTGCGGAATGTGATATGTAATCGACTTTGCGTGAACCTGACCGATTCTTCCTGCACCGATAATACCTACTTTTAGTTTTTGCATAAATTTTACCTCTTAAATATTAGTATGTTTCGGATTACCGCACATTCAAGGCAGTATCCGACAGCGAATTTATTTTATCACAGTATTTATACTAATGCAATAAAAAAACGGATAAATTAAAGTGAATTTTATAGTATATTTACAAATTTTCAATATCGTTTTACAAAAATTTGAATTTGAAAATAAAGTCACAAAAAAACACACCGCGTATTCGTTGCGGTGTGTTTGGGTTATGCAGTCTTTTCGGTTTTGAATGTGTGCAGTTTTTTGTCTGTGAATTTTTTGATAATATCGCCGACAATTTTGATTGCAACCGCAAAGGCAAAATCAACTGCGAATGTAAACAATATCTTTTTGCCGAGCGGATATGAGGCAAAAGTTTTCTTCATAAAGAAAAACGCAAGGTTTTGTGCAAGGTAAACATACAAACTCGCATTGCCCAAGAAGTAAACGAATTTATTTTTGAGCAGTGAATTGAGCAAGCCGACATCACTGAATGAGAGCGTGATTGCAATCGTCAGCGAATAAAACGCATAAATCTCATATTTTTGGTCAAACGAGCTGAATGCAAATATAATCGGCAACGCATAGCAACCGAGTTCTGCAAGAGTGAAAAGCACTCTCTCGAATATATTGAATTTGATTTTCTTTAATCTCGACGCGACTTCATAACAAAATGTGCCTGCGCAAATTTCGGTAAACGCTCTCAAATACGCCTTTGAAACCGTTGAATTAAACACAAATGCGTTAGTGCCTCCGAGTTTGCCGGTTGCGTGCGACAGATAACCGATAATTATTATCGTGAATACGGGAGCAAATATTTTTGTGAATTTGTCTTGATATTTAAGCACAAGAGGATAAACAATCAGCATAGCGATAAGCATTGCGCCGAGATACCATTCCGCACTCATAACTTCCTCGGAATATATGCCTGATTTTTGGAGCAGGAAAAAGCCAGGTATCATATTGAGCAATTTTTCAATTGCCGCCCTTGTATTCGGCATGCTGTAAAAATGAAACCAAAGTGCCACGCCGACAATGTAGCCAAACATATGATACGGAAAAATCGACATCGTTTTGCGATACATAAAGGATTTTGTCGAGTCGGCAATGCTGTTTGTCGAATAGTTTTTCTTTGCCGTAACGGCAAGCAAATAACCCGAAACGACAAAGAAAAATTCAACGCCTATTCTGCCCTCGCCGCAAAACGAAAAATATTTTTCTGACAATCCAAACGGCGGATTAAGATCCAAGCGGTTGTTGATGTGATAAAGAATAATGATTAAGCAAAACACAAACCGCATTAAATCAATATTGCCGTTGCGCCCCGACCGCGTCGGATGTGCAGAATTATGTTTTTTTGTAATTTCCATATTTTACATTTATCCTCTCAATTTGACAATCTTTACTCAAAAAAGAACAACTTTGTTATATCACAAATAAATCGCCGTGTCAAATTTGATGGCAATCAAAAAGAGTCACGAAAAAGCAACAATGCGACAGACGGAGAATCTGTCGCATTAAAAAATATTTTGTTAAATTTCGTGGCGGTTTTTGACCTTCAAGCGCTCCATGGCTCTTGAAAGGTCTGCCATTGACTGATTGTATTCGTAAATCGACTGCTTTTGTCTGAGCTTTTCCTCGGCTCTCTCTTTAGCCTCCTGCGCTCTGCGCTTATCAATATTCTCGGGCAATTCGGCAGAAATGCAAACAACATTTGCCACATTGTCGAAAAATTCGATAAATCCGTCGCCGATAAACGCATCGATAACCTTGCCGTCGGCGTCGGTTATTTTCATTTCGCCGAACTCGACGGGAGCAACCATATTTTCGTGGTTTGCAAGGAAACCGTAAAGTCCGTCATCGGCAATCGGAAGGACGAGCTGGCGGCAGTCGCCGTCGAAAAACACCTTATCCGAAGCAACGATTTTAAGTTTAAAAGTATTCATGGCGTCACCTCATCAGAGTGTTTTTGCCTTTTCGATTGCATCGTCGATAGTGCCGACATTGAAGAATGCCTGCTCCGGAAGATCGTCAACCTCGCCGTCGATAATTGCCTTAAAGCCGCGGATAGATTCCTTAAGCGGAACATAAACGCCCTTTAAACCTGTGAAAGTTTCGGCAACATGGAACGGCTGTGAAAGGAACTTTTCAAGTTTTCTTGCACGATAAACAGCAAGCTTATCTTCATCCGAAAGCTCCTCCATACCGAGGATTGCGATAATATCCTGCAATTCCTTATATTTTTGAAGATATTCCTGAACTCTGCGGGCAACCTCGTAATGCTCCTCGCCAACAACATCCGCCTCAAGGATACGGGAGTTTGACTCAAGTGGGTCAACAGCCGGATAAATACCTTTTTCAACGATTTTACGCGAAAGAACGGTTGTAGCGTCCAAGTGCGCAAATGTTGTTGCAGGTGCCGGGTCGGTAAGGTCATCGGCAGGAACATAAACAGCCTGAACTGATGTGATTGAGCCGTTTTTAGTTGATGTGATACGCTCCTGAAGTTCGCCGACATCTGTTGCAAGGGTCGGCTGATAACCTACGGCTGACGGCATTCTGCCCAACAGAGCGGAAACCTCCGAGCCTGCCTGAATAAATCTGAAAATATTATCAATGAAGAGAAGCACATCCTGATGCTCCTTATCACGAAAATACTCTGCCATTGTAAGTCCTGTTTCGGCAACACGCATACGCGCTCCGGGCGGCTCGTTCATCTGTCCGAAAACAAGCGCCGTTTTGTTGATAACGCCGGACTCTTTCATTTCGTTCCAAAGGTCGTTACCTTCACGCGAACGCTCACCTACACCGGTGAAAATCGAATAGCCGCCGTGCTGTGTTGCGACATTGGTGATAAGCTCTTGAATAAGAACGGTTTTACCAACGCCGGCACCGCCGAACAAGCCGATTTTACCGCCCTTTTGATAAGGGGTGAGAAGGTCGATAACCTTGATGCCTGTTTCAAGTATTTCAACCTTGGAGGATTGCTCCTCAAATGTGGGGGGCTTGCGGTGAATCGACCAGTGCTCCTCGTTATCGAGGCTTTCCAAATCGTCGATTGTTTCGCCGACAACATTAAACAATCTGCCGAGCGTTTTCTCGCCAATCGGAACCTTGATGGAGCCGCCGGTTGCCTCAACCTGCATATCCTTATAAAGACCCTCGGATGCAGCAAGCATAATGCAGCGAACAACATTGTTGCCGATATGCTGTGCAACCTCCATAACAGCCTTTTTGCCGTTGTTGTTTACTTCAAGGGCATCTTTGATTTTTGGAAGAGTACCGTCGAACTGAACATCGACAACAGGTCCCATGACCTGAACTATTTTTCCGTAACTCATACTTTTCACCTTTCTGAAAGGTAATTATTTATTTGATGCTTTTGAACCGCCGACAACCTCGGTGATTTCCTGAGTGATGGCGGCTTGTCTTGCACGGTTAAACTGAATGGACAAATCTCTGATCATTTCTTTTGCACTGTCTGTTGCGGTTTGCATTGCCATCATACGGGCATTGTGCTCACTGCAATACGACTCGACAAGCGCACCGAAAATAAAGCCGGTGAGATAGTCGGGAACGATTTTGTTAAACACCGTTTGTGCATCGGGGAGAAAAGCCGCATTTTCGTACTTTTCAACAAGTTCGTTCTCCTGCATCTTAATACTTCCCTTTTCAAGCGGAAGTATTTTTTGGCTTGTTGCCTCAACGGTCATTGAATTAACCATTCGTGTATATACAACATAAACCTCGTCTATTTTGTTTTGCAAAAACAATTTTGACAGAACACCTGCAATATGTCTTGCGCGGTTCATTGTAGGATTTTGTGCGGTATAGTTAAAATTATAATCAATCGGAATACTCTTGCTTTCAAAATAGTGTCTGCCGAGTTGACCGACAACAAAAAGCATACCCTTTTCCTCATTTTCGGCAAGTTTTTCGGCAAGCTTGATAACATTGTGGTTATAAGCGCCTGCCAATCCTTTATCAGCCGTAATTACAAGATAGCCGACCGTTTTATCCTTTTTGCTCTTAAAATCGCGGGTGTCGAAAAATCTGTTGCCCGCTTCGGGAGCAGCGTCAAGAATTTTTGCAAGTGAATCCTGAATCAAATAGAAGAAAGGCTCTGTGTTTTTTAAATCTCTTCTGGCTTTTTGAAGCTTTGAGGAGGACACCATATACATCGCGTTTGTGATTTTCATAGTGTCCTTGATGGACTTCATTCTGCCTTGGATTTCTCTTGCATTAGCCATATAATCTGTCCTTATGCATTATTTGTTATATGAAGCCGAAAACTCATCAACCGCGTTGAGAATTTGTTCTCTCAACGAGCCGTCAAGAACTTTGAGTGATTCGATTTCGCTCATAATGTCCGATTTATTTTCGGCAAAATAATCAAGCATAGCGCCTTGATATTTTTTAATATCGTCAGTCGCAATACCGACAAATCTTTTTCCGATAGCGGCAACCAAAGTTACTACCTGCTGTGAAAGCGACATAGGATTGCCGAGCGGCTGTTTCAAAAGTTGCATAAGACCCTCGCCGTATGCAAGGTTTGCCTTTGTTTCGTCGTCAAGGTCGGAAGAGAACTGTGTGAAAACTTCCATCTCTCTGAACTGAGCAAGGTCAACACGCAACGAGCCTGCCGCCTTTTTCATAGCCTTTGTTTGTGCGTCACCGCCTACACGGGATACCGAAAGTCCGACATTGACAGCCGGTCTTTGACCGCTGAAGAAAAGGTCGGATTCAAGATAAATCTGTCCGTCGGTGATAGAAATAACATTTGTCGGGATATAAGCGGATACGTCGCCTGCCTGTGTTTCGATAATAGGCAATGCGGTGATTGAACCTCCGCCGAGTTCGTCACTCAAACGGCTTGAGCGTTCAAGCAAACGAGAATGTAAATAGAATACATCGCCGGGATAAGCTTCTCTTCCGGGCGGTCTCTCCAAAAGCAACGAAATTGCACGATATGCAACGGCATGCTTACTCAAATCATCATAAACGATAAGGCAATCCTTGCCCTTATACATAAAGTATTCCGCAATAGCTGTTGCCGAATAAGGCGAAATATATTGAAGCGACGCAGGGTCTGCCGCAGTTGAGCAAACAACGATTGTGTAATCCATTGCGCCGTGTTTTTCAAGGTCGCCGACAAGTTTTGCGACAGTTGACGCCTTTTGACCGATTGCATTGTAAATACAAATACAATCCTTGCCCTTTTGGTTAAGTATCGTATCAAGAGCGATAGAAGTTTTACCTGTTTGTCTGTCGCCGATGATAAGCTCACGCTGACCTCTGCCTATCGGGAACATTGAGTCGATAGCCAAAATACCTGTTTCAAGCGGCTGAGAAACCTTTTTTCTCTCAACGATTGAAGGAGCAGACTGTTCAACAAGACGGTAATCGTCTGCCGGAATGTCGCCCTTGCCGTCAATAGGCTCGCCTAAAGCGTTTACGATTCTGCCGATAAATGCGTCACCGACCGGAACACCTGCTTTTTTATGAGTTCTTTTAACCTTTGAGCCCTCATAAATCTCGGAGTCACTGCCGAAAAGGATACAACCTACGGAATTCTTTTTAATATCCTGAATCATACCCTTTACGCCGCATTCAAACACAACAATCTCGCCGTACATTGCATGGTCAAGACCGTGGATTGTGGCGATACCGTCACCTACTGTGATGACAGAGCCGATTTCCTCGCCCTCTGTGGCAAATTTATAATCTTTAATATCCTTTTTAAGGACTGCGATAACATCTTCGGCGTTAACATCGTTTGACTTTCTTGCCTGCTTTGTTACCTCCTCTTTGATAGAGGAAAGCTTTGATTTAAGGCTGCGGTCATACTGCTTGTTGCCGACCTGAATGATGAAACCGCCGATGATTGACGGGTCTTTTACAAGTTCAATCTTTGCGTCGGCAGCGCCGGTTTCCTTGCAAACGAATGCTTTTAAACCGTCGAGCTGTTCGTCGCTCGGCTCTGTTACACATGTAACGGTTGCCGTTGCGATATTATTCTTTTTGTCGAGCGCCTCATGGTATGCCTTTGCAATTTCGGCAAATGAAGCAATTTCCTGATTTTCCGCTACCGAAAGAAGAAATTCTCTGACGCTTGCAGGGAAAAGCTCGTTTACGGCTGCCGCCTTTTCATCATGTGAAACTGCGGGATTATCAAGAATTTCGCTGACCTCGGGGGCTGCTTTGATAACCGAGTCGGTTTTATCAATGTCGTCTGCACTGACATTTGCTTTAAGCAGTGCAGTAACATATTCATCAATTTTTTGAAGCATTAATCTACACTACTTTCATTTAAAAATTCATTAAGAATGTCGTTATTTGTTTTATCATCAACATTTGCGCCGACAACTTTTTCAGCTGCCTGCATGGCAAGAGATGCAATTTCCTCTTTAGCGGCTGCACGGGCACTCTCTTTTTCGGCGTCAATTTGCTTTTGAGCCTCTTTCTTCATGCGAGCGGTGTCAACCTCTGCCCTGCTGATAATCTTGCCGTATTCAACCTTGGCATTATCCTTTGCATCACTGATAATCTGCTCTGCTTCGGACTGAACATTGGCGATTTTGCTTTCATAATCAGCCATTTTCTGTTCTGCCGCATTGTTGGCATCTTCGGCATCTTTAAATTGTTTTGCGATAAGCTCCTTACGGGCATCAAGAGTTTTCTTTATCGGCTTAAACAGAAATACTTTCATAAGCACAAAGAAAACGATAAGATTGATGACTGTCCAGAGCAAATTTAAGTCAAATTTTAACATTAAAATTATATCCTTTCATAAAGAATATTGTTTTGCTCAAGGCAGTTTATTTTACCATGAATATGATAAGGATTGCGCCGATAAGACCGTAAATAGCGGTAGCCTCCGACAAAGCGGCACCGAGAATAAGCGTTGTTTGAATCTTACCTGCCATTTCAGGCTGACGAGCCTGAGCCTCTACGGCTTTACCTGTTGCTATACCAATACCGATACCTGCGCCGAGTCCACAGATAAGAGCAATACCTGCACCGATTGCGATCATAATTTTATCTCCTTTTAAATCAGTTATTAAGCGGCTTCTTTAGCCAACTTTTGTTGTTTTTTGCTTTGCTTTTTCATTTTTCTTTTTTGTTTTCTTGCCTTTGTTTCTTCTTCCGTTTCAACAGCCTCCTGCAAATAAAGAGCGCTTAAGAATACAAAAATGTATGCTTGAAGCAAGCCGTCGAAAATATCGAAATAAAGACTGAGAACAACCGGAACAAACAGCGGAACAACTGCTTTTATAAGTTCCATAATTGTGAATGCGCCGATTACATTACCGAAAAGACGCATTGAAAGTGACAGCGGTTTTGTAATAACTTCCAACATATTAATTGGGGTTACAATCCAAACCGGCTTCGTAAAGTTTTTAAACCTTCCGAAGAAACCCTTGTCCTTGAAAGCATTATACTCAACAAGTACAATTGTCATTACTGCCAACGCAACATCGACCTGCATACTTTTTGTCGGCGGCTTCATACCGAAAAGCCCGATAATGTTTGAAACGCCGATAAAAATTGCTACGCTCATCAAATACGGAATGTATTTTTGAACTTTGGGGCCCATAATTTCCTTAAAGAAAGCCTCTGCCTTTTCGTAGCAAAGCTCGAGAAGCGCCTGTCTTTTGCTTATTTCGCCTTCAACCTTAAGGTTTCGAGTGAGCAATATGGCAATAATTGTCATTACAATCATTATTATCCACGATACTACAGTGCATTCATCAATAGTAATATGGACACCGCCGATTGTAAATTCCTTCCAAGTGGCAATTTCCAGTTGGTCTGTCAATTCCTCCTGCAAGTTCATTGTGATAGGAGCAAACGCCATGCACATACCTCCAATCCTACCATATATAAACTACGAAAGAGCATTTGCCTACTTCCGTTGTTACCCTCATTATAGCACTATAAACCAACTTTGCAACACAAAAAATCGGCAATTTTGCCTCGCGAGTGGTAAATTTTAATGAACAAAAACGATTTTTTTTGGTAAAAAGCGACAAACAAAATACGCTTTGTATAATACAGTTATACAATTAGTTTCAATTATACAAAAGATGAATTTTGCAACTCGGATTTTACATCGGATTTTACAAAAGTTCAACCAAATATAATTGTTATAATCAACAGAAAACGGATAAATTAATATTTACAACGGCAG
Source organism: Oscillospiraceae bacterium (assembly GCA_003526845.1). Taxonomy (GTDB): domain Bacteria; phylum Bacillota; class Clostridia; order Oscillospirales; family Acutalibacteraceae; genus Eubacterium_R. Next base: position 231,682 of record DPVM01000010.1, on the reverse strand, counting down.
AAAAATCGTATATAATATAGTTTCAGTAAAATAAAGAAAAGGAGATAATTATGGCTAAACAGCAAAAAATGGTTGATGCAATTACATCAATGGATGAAGATTTTGCAAAATGGTACACCGATGTGTGCAAAAAAGCAGAGCTCATCGAATACACAAGTGTAAAAGGATGTATGGTTATTCGACCTTACGGCTATGCTATATGGGAAAATATACAGCGCATTCTTGACGGAATGTTTAAGGCAACGGGACATGAAAATGTTTGCATGCCTATGTTTATACCGGAATCATTGCTCCAAAAGGAAAAGGACCATGTTGAGGGATTTGCACCCGAGTGTGCATGGGTTACATACGGCGGCTCGGAAAAGCTTGAGGAGCGCCTTTGTGTAAGACCGACATCGGAAACTCTTTTCTGCGAGCATTTCAAAAATGTTGTTCACTCTCACAGAGATTTGCCAAAGCTTTACAATCAATGGGTATCGGTTGTTCGTTGGGAAAAAACGACAAGACCGTTTTTGCGTTCAAGAGAATTTCTCTGGCAGGAGGGACACACTCTCCACGCAACACCCGAGGAGGCAATTGATGAAACCGAGAAAATGCTCAATGTTTACACCGAATTTTGCCAAAAAGACCTTGCAATCCCCGTAATTCAGGGACAAAAGACGGAGAGCGACAAGTTTGCCGGCGCAGAGCGCACATACTGCATTGAGGCACTTATGCACGACGGCAAAGCTCTTCAGGCAGGCACAAGCCACTATTTCGGCGACGGCTTTGCAAAAGCATTCGGTATTCAATTCTCTGACAAAAACAACACACTTCAATATCCTTATCAAACATCATGGGGTATGACAACAAGATTAATCGGCGCAATCATTATGACTCACGGCGACGATAACGGCCTTGTTTTGCCGCCTGCCGTTGCGCCTATCCAGGCAATCGTTGTTCCTGTTGCTCAACACAAGGAGGGCGTGCTTGAAAAGGCAAACGAGCTTACAGAGCGTCTTAAAAAGGTATGCCGCGCAAAGATTGACGATTCCGACAATTCACCCGGATGGAAATTTGCCGAATACGAGATGAAAGGCGTGCCTGTTCGTGTTGAAATCGGACCGAAAGACATTGAGAAAAATCAGTGCGTAGTAGTTACACGCCACAACAGAGAAAAAACATTTGTTTCTCTTGACGATATTGAAACTGTAATTCTCGAAAAGCTCGAGGAAGTTCGTCAGGGTCTTTATGACAGCGCGCTTGAGAACAGAGAGCGCAGAACATATGTTGCAAAAACTCTTGACGATATTACAAAACAACTTGAGGAGCACGGCGACGGCTTTGTAAAAGCAATGTGGTGCGGAAGCGAAGAATGTGAGGAGAAGGTAAAAGAAATTACCGGCGTAGGCTCACGCTGTATTCCGCTTGAGCAGGAAAATCTCAGCGACACATGTGTTTGCTGCGGCAAGCCTGCAAAAACAATGGTATATTGGGGCAAAGCATATTAATATTGCCCATAATGTAATTTGAACTAAAGGAGATATGCACCATGTCAGTATTGGTAACAGGCGGTTTAGGCTACATCGGCTCGCACACATGCGTTGAGCTTATGAATGCCGAAATTGATGTTGTAGTTGTTGACAATCTTTACAACTGCAAAAAATCATCGTATGACAGAATCAAAGCCTTGGTAGGAAGAGATTTTCCATTCTACGAGGTTGATATAAGAGATTTTGACGGACTTGACAAGGTATTCAAGGCTGAAAAAATCGACAGCGTAATCCATTTTGCGGGATTAAAGGCAGTCGGCGAAAGCTGCCGCAAGCCATTGGAGTATTTTGACAACAATATCACCGGCACACTTGTTCTTCTTGACGCAATGAGAAAGAACGGTTGCAAAAAAATTGTTTTCTCATCATCGGCAACGGTTTACGGAATGAACAATGTTTCACCGCTTACGGAAGATATGACTGTCGGCGGAGTTACAAACCCATATGGAAGAACAAAGTTTATGATTGAGTGCATTTTGCAGGATTTGTATGCAAGCGACAATTCGTGGAGCATTTGCCTGCTGCGCTATTTCAACCCAATCGGTGCGCACAAAAGCGGCACAATGGGCGAGGACCCGAACGGAATCCCGAACAACCTTATGCCTTATATCACACAGGTTGCAATCGGCAAACTTGACCATCTTAATGTTTTCGGCAACGATTACGACACGCCCGACGGCACCGGCGTCAGAGATTATATCCATGTTGTTGACCTTGCGCTCGGTCATGTTAAAGCAGTTGAAAAGGTTGAGAGCGGCGACGGACTCTTCATTTACAACCTCGGCACCGGCAAGGGTTACAGCGTGCTTGATGTTGTTCACGCATTTGAAAAAGCATCGGGCAAAAAAATCCCGTACGAAATTCAGGCAAGACGCCCCGGTGACATTGCAACATGCTACAGCGACCCGAGCAAGGCATACAAAGAGCTTGGATGGAAAGCCGAAAGAGATATTGAAGAAATGTGTGAGGACAGCTGGCGTTGGCAGAGCCAAAACCCGAACGGCTATCCCGACTGATAACGATTCAATACCATCACATATAAAACAGTCAACCCCGACGGAATACCGTCGGGGTTTTTGATGCAAAAAAAACAAATCCGAGCGGTTAATGACTGCTCGGATTTAAAAATATAATATCTATATCATATTATAATGATTTTTCGGCAATTTCCTTTTCGATTCTTGCAACAAACTCGTCAACGGTTGTTGCGCCCTCGTCGCCGTTCTTTCTTGAACGAACTGACACTGTACCTGCCTCAACATCCTTATCGCCGACGATAATCATATAAGGCACTTTTTCCATTTGAGCGGCACGAATCTTGAAGCCTGTTTTCTCGCTTCTGTCATCAAGCTCGCAACGGATACCTTTTGCCTCGAGTTTTTCCATAATCCCGCGTGCGTAGTCGGCATGTCTGTCGGCAATCGGGAGGAATTTAACCTGAACGGGAGCAAGCCAAGTCGGGAATGCACCTGCGAAATGTTCGGTAAGAATACCGATAAATCTTTCGATACTGCCGAAAACAACGCGGTGAATCATAATCGGTCTGTGTTTTTCGCCGTCTGCACCGATATATTCAAGTTCAAATCTCTCCGGAAGTTGGAAATCAAGCTGAATTGTGCCGCACTGCCATGTTCTGCCGAGGCAATCTGTAAGGTGGAAGTCAAGTTTTGGTCCGTAGAATGCGCCGTCACCCTCGTTGACCTCATAATCATAGCCAAGCTCGGTAATTGCGTTGCGCAAAGCCTCTGTTGCGATGTCCCAATCCTCTTTTGCACCCATTGAATCCTCGGGTTGAGTCGAAAGTTCGATATGATATTCAAAACCGAAAGTGCTGTAAACGCTGTCAATAAGCTGAACAACACCCTTGATTTCGTCCTTAATTTGTTCTCTCGTCATAAAGATGTGAGCATCGTCCTGAGTGAAGCAACGAACACGCATTAAGCCGTGGAGCGCACCCGAAAGCTCGTGACGGTGAACAAGACCAAGTTCGCCCATACGCAGCGGCAAGTCTTTGTATGAATGCATTTTTGTTTTGTAAACAAGAATACCACCCGGGCAGTTCATCGGCTTGATTGCGTAATCCTCGTCATCAATGATTGTTGTATACATATTGTCCTTATAGTGATCCCAGTGACCGCTGCGTTCCCAAAGAGCACGGTTGAGAATCATAGGAGTTTGGATTTCAAGGTAGCCTGCCTTTTTGTGAACCTCTCTCCAATAATCAATAAGAGCATTTTTAAGATCCATTCCTTTCGGAAGGAAGAACGGAAATCCGGGGCCCTCCTCCATAATTGTGAAAAGTTCAAGCTCCTTGCCGATTTTTCTGTGGTCGCGTTTTTTTGCCTCCTCAAGCATTTGGAGGTAATCCTCAAGCATTGACGCTTTCGGGAATGCAATACCGTAAACACGGCAAAGCATTTTATTTTTAGCGTCGCCTCTCCAATAAGCACCTGTGCAGTTTGTAAGCTTAAACGCTTTAATAACCTTCATCTCCGGAATGTGAGGACCTGCGCAAAGCTCGGTAAACTCGCCCTGCTTGTAAAAACTGATAGCCTCGCCCTTGCCTGCATGCTCGTTGATAAGTTCAATTTTATAAGGCTCGCCCTTGTCCTGCATAAGCTTGATTGCCTCGTCAACGGGAAGTTCAAATTTTTCGATAGGATAATTTTCCTTGATGATTTTTTTCATTTCCTTTTCGATTTTTTCGAGATCCTCGGGACCGAAAGGTGTTTCAACATCAAAGTCATAATAAAAACCGTTTTCAATAGCCGGACCGATAGTGAGCTTTGTATCGGGATAAAGGCGCTTAACAGCCTGTGCCATAACATGAGAAGCGGTGTGGTTGAATGCCTTTTTACCGTCCTCCTCATCGAATGTAAGAACTTCAAACTCGCAGTCGCTGTCAACAACTGTGCGCAAATCCTTTACTACACCGTTAATTCTGCAACAGCAAGCGTTTCTGTAAAGTCCCATAGAAATGTCTTTAGTAATCTCGGCTGCGGTTGTTGCAGACTCATATTCCTTAACCGAGCCGTCCTTAAGTGTGATTTTCATAATTCGGATACTCCTTTTCCTAAAAAATAAAGCACCCTGACAAAATCAGGGTGCATACAAAATACACGGTTCCACCTGAATTACACCGAAATGGTGTCACTCAATATCGTTAACGCCGATTTACGGCCGCATATTTCCCTGCGGCGCTCATGGGTGGTAGAAAAATTTTGCATACATTCTCACAGCGACCGAATGCTCTCTGAAATGACAAAAGCAATTTCCGTGTCCCAATCAACACTTTTGATATGCATATATAATATCACCATTATATTGCTTTGTCAAACAAAATATGCAATTGTTTTATACGAATTTGTCAAAATAACATATTGTCTAAATACAAGCGTTTTACTTGACAAATACAACATATAGGTGTAATATAGATAAGAAAATCAAAATGCATATATAGTGTTGTAAAACATGCATTTGATTTAAAGGCTTATTGCATAAAACTGTACCTTTTCTGATGTATTGAATTATATGAGCAAAAATTTATGTAATTAAAATCTAAACAGAAGGAGGTGCTATTGATATCATGGTAAAAGTAGCTACTGTTATTATAGTCAGCGTTATAGTTGCGATTGTTTTTGCGGCTTTGGGCATTGTTATCGGCGGTATTATCAAGGATAAAAAAGCCGAAAATGATAAAAATTCCGCACAACAGGAAGCAACAAGAATATTAAACAACGCATTATCTGAAGCAGAGTCAACCAAAAAGGCCCAGCTTATAGAAGCAAAAGACGAAATTCACAAGCTCCGTTCCGACGCAGACAGAGAAATCCGTGAAAGACGAAACGAAGTTCAAAGGCAGGAAAAAAGACTTAACCAAAGAGAAGAGTATCTTGACAAAAGATCTGACACTTTGGAGAAGAAAAATGAAAATTTAAGCGAAAAGCTTAGAGAAATAGAAGACGAAAAAACCAAAATCGATAGCATCAAGAAAAGTCAGTTGGATATGCTTGAGAGGCTTTCCGGCTTATCTCAGGAAGAAGCAAAAAAGCAGTTAATGCAATCACTCGAATCAGAGCTTGATGTAGAAAAAAGCAAGCGCATCCTCGAATATGAGGAAATGATTAAAGATCAAAGCGATGTTTTGGCAAGAGAGATTATCAGCACTGCAATCCAGCGTTGTGCGGCAGATCACACCGCCGAAACAACTGTTTCGGTAGTTGCATTGCCGAATGACGAAATGAAGGGCAGAATTATCGGCCGTGAGGGCAGAAACATTCGCTCTATCGAGCAAATCACCGGTGTAGAGCTTATTATCGACGACACACCGGAGGCTATCACAGTAAGCTCGTTTGACCCCGTAAGGCGTGAAATTGCCCGCCTTACACTTGAAAGACTTATTCAAGACGGAAGAATCCACCCTACGCGCATTGAAGAAATGTATGAAAAATCAAAGCGCGAAGTTGAGGCAACAATCAAAGCAGAAGGCGAAAAGGCTGTTATTGCTGCCAACTGCGGCAATATTCATCCCGAGCTTGTTAAGCTTTTAGGCAAACTTAAATACCGCACATCATATGGTCAAAGTGTTTTGAAACACTCGCTGGAGGTTTCATATATCGCGGGACTTATGGCGGCTGAACTCGGCGCAGATGAAAAGCTTGCAAGGCGCGCAGGTTTGCTTCACGATATAGGCAAGGCTCTTGACCATGAAATGGAGGGCAGCCATATTGCACTCGGCGTTGAATATGCAAGGAGATATAAAGAAAACGAGCAGGTTGTTCACGCAATTCAGGCTCACCACGGTGATGTTGAGTGCAAAACCGTTGTAGCGGCTCTTGTTCAGGCGGCTGACGCAGTATCTGCGGCAAGACCGGGCGCAAGACGCGAAAATGTTGAAAACTACATCAAACGACTTCAACAGCTTGAGGAAATCTCAATGAGCTTCAACGGTGTTGAAAAGGCTTATGCCATCCAGGCGGGCAGAGAAATCCGCGTCATGGTTAAGCCGGAGGTTATTGATGACAAGACAATGCCGTTGGTTGCACGCGAAATTGTTAAAAAGATTGAGGACGAGATGGAATATCCCGGACAGATTAAAGTTAACATAATCCGTGAAAGCCGAACATACGATATTGCAAAATAAAATTGCAGGGTGGCTTTCGAGCCGCCCTGTTTTTATATCAAATCCTATTAATTTGTATTTTAGAAAGGAAACAGAAAAATGATTAAACACATTGTTTGCTTCAAACTTAAAGACAACAGCGCCGAGGAATGCAAAAAAGCTGCCGACATTTTAAAATCAATGGACTCAAATGTTGATTTGCTCAGAGGCATTGAGGTGGGGGTTGACTTTTTGCACTCTCCGAGATCATACGATATAATTTTGCAGGTTGTGCTTGACGATGCCGATGCACTCGACGCATATCAAAAGGACGAGTATCATTGCTCCGTCGTTAAAAAGCATATGCATGCCGTTGCCGAATCATCGGTTGCAATTGATTACGAAATATAAAAGCAGCGTCGCTTTTTGTCACAATGTGCCGTTTACAGAGATAATCTGCAGACGGCACATTATTTTTATATAAAATAATATATAAATTAGAGAATATTAATTGACTTTGTTTTGTAATAATGATACAATACTTTAGTATAAAATTATTTAATTTTTGTGGATATGATATACAAATTTTGACAAAAATTTTATGCACTATCGCAAAAAGAGAGGTTTGCTTATGGAAGAAACACGAGAAATAGATATTGATTTGAGAAAAATATTCTATATGATGCGCACAAAGGTTGTGTATATCATCTTGTCAACACTGCTTTTGGCAGTAGCGGCAGGGTGTTTTACGCATTTCTTTATCGCCCCTACATATTCTGCATCCATACTGTGTAATGTTAAAAACAATACAGACAACAGTGTAAGCGAAAATATTTCGCAGGATAACATTTCCGCATCGCAACAACTTGTAAACACTTATATGGGTTTGCTCGAAAGTGACAGAGTTATGGACAAGGTTGCCGAAGAACTCGGAATGAACGAATCGGGCAACGCCGTAAGGAAAATGGTAACATGCACATGGCGTGAGGATACTACACTGTTTGATGTAACAGTAAGCAGTACAAAACCTGAACTTGCGGCAAAAATCGCTAACACGATTGCAAAAATCGCGCCGAACGAGATTGAGGATATTGCAATGGGCGGCACGCTGAAGATTGTTGATGTAGCAAAAGTGCCAAGCAGTCCGTCTGCGCCGAACACAAAGAAAAACATTTTAATAGGTGCGCTTGCCGGATTCGTTATATCATTCCTCGGATTCTTTATCTATGAAATGTTTGACACGACAATCACCAACGCAAAAGACCTTGAAAGAGACTTTGAGATTCCCGTACTCGGAACCATTCCGCGACTTGAATCGGTTGAAAGAACAGCGGACAATGACGATAATTCGTCTTTCCTGTCACCGGAACCTCCAAAGCCTTCAGCCGCTGTGCGGCCCAGCAGTGAGTTGCTTGAAAACATACATTCTATGAAGGGAGATGCAAAGAATGATAAATAAAAGACGCAACGAGAGAAGAAAACTTGCCGAAAACAACGGTTTCAGTAAATCCGACCCTAAAAAAATTCTTTGCCAAAACTCTCCTTTTGCGGTTAAAGAGGCATACAACGCAATCAGAACAAACCTTTTGTTCACCCAACAAGGCGAGAAATGCCCGATTTTCGTTGTAACAAGTCCAACTGCAAACAATGGCAAAACAATCAACTCAATCAACCTTGCGGTAAGCTTTGCGCAAATGGGCAAAAGAACGCTTTTGATTGATGCAGATATGAGAAACCCCACAATACACAGAATGTTTTCGATTTCCGTTAAAAACGGTTTATCCGAAATTCTTGCAGGGTTGACAGACAACATTTCGGTTTCAAAAACAGATGTTGAAAATCTTTCAGTTTTGACAGCAGGCAAAATTCCGCCAAATCCCGCAGAGCTTTTGTCATCGGCAAGAATGGACAAATTGCTCGAATTTGTTAAAGAACACTACGATTGTGTGTTTATCGACACACCGCCGATAAATCTTGTTACAGACTCGACAATTTTCGCACAAAAAGTAACCGGGTATATTGTTATAGTTAAAACAGACACAACAAATACACACGATGTCAAAACAACTGTTACAAACATTGAACAGATTGACGGCAACATTTTGGGCTTCATTCTCAACGATGTTAACAGCGAAAAGAAAAAATATTATTCCTACTACAGAAAATATAATTATAACTACAGCTATAATTACAACTACAAGTACAGATAAGGTGATTTGATGAATAAACGCGCCACTGCACAGTTTTGGCTGGAATTTACAACCGATATCTCATGCTTAGCGCTTGGCAACATTTTTACATACATTTTGTTTCACGTCATTTTTAACAAGATACAGGATTACCCGTTCACCGAATGGGTTGAATACATTGTCAACATTGCTTTATCATTCATTGTGGTTTTCGTGATATTTCACAGCAATATCGACATCCATAAAAGGAACAGGCTCAAGGAATTTTCGTCTGTTTTGAAAAATGTGTCGCTGACATATGCAATGTTTATCACGCTGATGATACTCACGAAAAATGAATTGCTTGATTCAAGATATACATTTATTTTCAGTTACATTTTCACCGTTATCTTTTCATCTTTCGGAAGATACCATTTAAAGCGAAAAATCACCGGCTCGTTTACGAAAAGCGCCGCGGCGTCTATCGCAGGTGTAATCGTAACCGAGGATCAGGCGGAGGAATTTGTCAAAGGGATAAACGAGGATTGGTCTTTGAGAATAAGCGGAATCGCACTTTTGGGTGACCCGTCACCGCTTTCCGGCGGAGGACTTGCAACAAAGGCTAAAGCAATTTGCGACATTCCCGTTGTTGCCGACGAAACAAATTATATGGATTGGATTCGCTCTTCTCCGCTGGACGAGGTGTTCGTAAACCTTCCGTATAACAACAATGACGAGATTGCCGAAATTGTTGAGGAGCTTGAGAATATGGGCATCACAGTTCATGTCAATTTACCGATAATTTACAAAATGGTGAATGAAAGCAAATTCAACAATCTTAACTGCAAAATGTTTTCAGGATATCCGATGGCAACATTTACCGCCGCTGCTCCCGACCCGAGATGGATGGCTGTAAAAAGAGTATTTGATATATTTTTCGGCATTGTCGGCTGTATATTATCGGCACCGATTATACTTATAACCGCAATTCCTCTGCTCGCCGAGTCGCCCGGACCGCTGTTTTTCAAGCAACAAAGGGTCGGCAAAAACGGCAGACTGTTTAACATTTACAAGTTGCGCTCAATGTATGTTGACGCGCAGGAGCGCAAAGCCGCTTTGATGGCACAAAACAAGATGAATGGGCTTATGTTCAAAATGGACGAGGACCCGAGAATAACAAAGGTCGGCAAATTCATAAGAAAATACAGCATTGACGAACTGCCGCAGTTTATCAACGTTTTAAAAGGTGATATGAGCCTTATCGGCACACGCCCTCCGACTGTTGACGAATTTGAGCATTATGAGAGCCGCCACAAAAGGCGCTTATCAATGCGCCCCGGTATCACGGGAATGTGGCAGGTCAGCGGCAGATCGGACATCAACGATTTTGAAAAGGTTGTTGAGCTTGACTGCCAATATATCGACAACTGGTCGCCCATGCTTGACTTGAAAATCTTTTTTAAGACAATTTATGTTGTTTTGACTCACAAGGGCGCAGAATAAAAAGTTAGGATGAATACAATGAAAATCGCTATGATCGGTCACAAAAGAATTCCGTCACGAGAAGGCGGAGTTGAAATAGTAGTAGGCGAGCTTTCAAGGCGTATGGTCAGCCTCGGCAACAGCGTAACCGCTTTTAACAGAAAGAGCGAGCATATCGCAGGCAAGGAGTTTGACACCGATTTCGGCAAAAAAGAATGGAACGGAGTCAGCCTCAAATGGGTTGCCACGCCGAATTCATCAAAATTAAACGCAATTGTTTACAGCGCCTTTGCAACGGCAATGGCACTTTTCGGCAATTATGACATAATACATTTTCACGCAGAGGGTCCATCGTCAATGGTCCCTCTTGCAAAATTATTCGGCAAAAAATGCGTTGTGACAATTCACGGTCTCGATTGGCAAAGGTCGAAATGGGGCGGATTCGCTACAAAATTTTTACAATACGGCGAAAAATGCGCCGCAAAATATGCAGATGAAATAATAGTATTGTCGAAAAATGTGCAGCAGTATTTTTTAGAAAAATATGGCAGAGAAACGGTTTATATCCCAAACGGAATAGAAAAACCGAAACCGATTGAGGCAAATATAATAAAACAACAATATTCTCTCGAAAAAGACGGATACATATTATATCTCGGCAGAATCGTGCCGGAAAAGAACATTCACTCTCTGATTGAGGCATACTCGCAAATATCGACCGACAAAAAGCTTGTTATAGCAGGCGGTGCAAGCCACACAAGCGAATACGCAGCATCACTCAAAGAGCAGGCAAAATCAAACAAGAATATAATTTTCACAGGCTTTGTGCAGGGGGCGGAGCTTGAGGAGCTTTACTCAAACGCATATATATACTGCCTCCCGAGCGACCTCGAGGGCATGCCGATAAGCCTTTTGGAGGCAATGAGCTACGGAAACTGTTGTTTGACAAGCGACATTTGCGAATGCACAGAGGTTTGCGGCAAAAACGCAGTATATTTCAAAAAGGGCGACACAGCCGACCTAAAAAACAAACTCGAAGAATTTTTGGGCGACAGCGAAAAAGTCGCAGAATACAAAAAATGTGCAAGCGAATATGTTTGCTCAAAATACAATTGGGATGATATAACAGACAAAACGCTGAGTATTTACGGCAGGATTTAGTATGAAAATTTTATTTGTTAACAAATTCCTTCACCCGAACGGCGGGTCGGAAACATATATTTTTAAGCTTGGCGATTATTTGAAATCAATCGGCAACGAGGTGCAATACTTCGGTATGGAGCACGAGGGCAGATGCGTTTCAAACAACGCAGAGCAATACACAACGGATATGGATTTTCACACGACAAGCAAGCTGAAAAAGCTGACTTATCCGCTGAAAACGATTTATTCTGCCGAGGCAAAACGCAAAATTAACATTGTGCTTAACGATTTCAAGCCCGATGTTATACATATAAACAACTTTAATTATCAGCTTACGCCGAGCATTCTTTATGCGGCGGCGGCATACAAAAAGCATGCAGGCAAGAATGTTAAAATAATATTCACTGCGCACGATTATCAGCTTTTGTGCCCCAACCATATGATGTTTAACAACGGCAATGTTTGTGAAAAATGCGTCGGCGGTAAATTTATTAACTGCACAAAAAACAGTTGCATTCACTCGTCAAAAGCGAAAAGCATTATCGGCACAGCCGAGGCAACGCTTTACAAAACACTCGGTGCATACAAGCACTTCGACAAAATAATTTGTTGCAGTGAATTTATGAAAAGCAAAATGGACACCAATCCCCTTTTCGCCGGCAAAACGGTTGCGATGCACAATTTTATCGACGCTGTTGAATATACGCCGCAGAAAAAGGACAACTATGTGCTTTATTTCGGCAGATACAGCAAAGAAAAGGGTATTGAAACAATACTGAACGCAAAAAATATTGATTTTATCTGCGCCGGAAGCGGCGAGTGCGAGGACGAAATCAACAAAGCGCCGAACATAAAAAATGTCGGTTTTAAATCGGGCGATGAGCTTGCAAGCCTTATAAGCCACGCAAAGTGCACAGTTTATCCGTCGGTTTGGTACGAAAACTGTCCGTTTTCCGTTATGGAAAGCATAATGTACGGCACACCGGTTGTCGGCGCACGAATCGGCGGAATCCCCGAGCTTATAAATGACGGCGAAACGGGATATTTGTTTGAAAGCGGCAACGCAGCCGATTTTGAAAACAAAATCAATATGATTTTAAATGATGACGAAAACGCCGAAAGAATGGCTCAAAATTGCAGTATGACAAGATTTGACACGGTTGAAAAATACTGTGACAAACTGCTTAAAATATATAATTCATAGGGATATAGGTAGAAACAATGGGAAAGAAGCTTAACGGTACCGTAATAGTTACATACAGATGCAATGCACGATGTTCAATGTGTAACAGATACAAATGCCCCTCAACACCGGAGGAGGAAATTTCGGTTGAAACAATAAAGAAACTGCCCGAAATGTATTTCACAAATATAACCGGCGGCGAGCCGTTTATTCGCACCGATTTGAAAGAGATTGTGCGCGAACTTTACAAAAAGAGCGACAGAATAGTAATCTCCACAAACGGATTTTTCACCGACAGAATTGTTGAGCTTTGCAAGGAGTTTCCCAACATAGGAATAAGAATTTCAATCGAGGGCTTGGAGGAAACAAACAACAAAATCCGAGGTCTTGATGACGGCTTTAACAGAGGATACACAACTTTGCAAAAGCTCGTCGAAATGGGGATGAAAGATGTCGGTTTCGGAATGACAGTGCAGGACGCAAACGCAAAAGACCTTGTGCCGCTGTATGAATTGTCAAACAAAATGAATATGGAATTTGCAACCGCATCGCTTCACAACTCGTTTTATTTTGTTGAGGCAAAAAACATTATCAATGACAGACCTGCCGTTGCCGCTGAATTTGAAAATCTTGTCAACGAGCTTTTAAAATCGAATCAGCCGAAAAAATGGTTTCGCGCATACTTCAACCACGGCTTGATTAACTATATATACGGTCAAAAAAGGTTGCTTCCGTGCGATATGGCATTTGACACCTTCTTTATCGATCCGTACGGAGATGTAATGCCCTGCAACGGAACAAAAGAAAAAGAGGTTATGGGCAACCTGAACGAGCAAAGCTGGGACGAGCTTTGGAACTCGGAGCAGGCAGAAAAGGTAAGAAAAAAAGTGCGCTGTTGCGACAGACAGTGCTGGATGATAGGCTCAGTATCCCCTGCCATGCACAAATACATTTGGGTGCCTGCCGCTTGGGTTATCAAACACAAGTTTTTGAGATTTTTCAAAGACAAAAAATACTCAATGTATGAAAACAAAATCTGCCGCGATTATCGCGACGGAAAGGTGACAAAGGAAGAACTTGACAAACTTTCCACCTGCGATTTTAACGCAACCGTAAATGACGGATTGAGCAGTGCGTCGAAAAGTGCGCTTGTCGGAACGACGGGCGAGGCAATTGTTGACGCCGATATTGAAAACCAAATGAAAAGCAGTCGATAAGCGATGAAAATTTTAATCGTAAACCCTATCATATACACATCCGAAACGAAAAATATCAGCAGAGCAAAATCAATCAAGGACACAATGATATATGATTTGTGCCTTGCGTTTTTGCAAAACGGCAACGAGGTCACCCTCGCAACCGCCGAGGATTTCAAGCCGACACAGACGGAAGAATATCCGTTTGAGGTAATTTGGATGAAAACAAGGTTCAAGAGCATCTGCCCGGTCAATTCCCTGCCGTACTGCCCCGAAATAAAAAGGATTGCAAAAAGCACGGCGTTTGACTGCATAATCACGAGCGAGGTGTTTTCGCTCAACTCGCTGATGCTGTCAATGCACAGCCGCAAAAATCTGATTGTATGGCACGAACTGGGCAAGCACAACAAAATTTTTCACGGAATTGCGTCGCGCTTTTGGTACGGCGTGATAGCAAGATTATGCTTTAAAAACACGCTGATTGTACCGAGAAGCCCGCAGGCAAAAGCATTTATATCTCAATACTGCCGCAATGTAAGCGACATTATAATCGACCACGGCGTAAACCTTGACAAATTCACATTCACCGCCGATAAGGGAAATTATTTTGCCGTCAGTTCACAGCTTATAAAAAGAAAGCGAATTGACAAAATACTTGCCGCATTTGCCGACTACCTAAAAAAATATGACATCACGGCAAAACTTTACATAATGGGCGACGGTGATGAAAAACAGAATCTTGAAAACGAGGTAAATCGCCTTAATATCTGCGACAGTGTGGTTTTCACAGGCAGGCTGATGCACAGCGAGCTTGAAAAAAGGCTTGCACACGCAATGGCAATGCTTGTTTACACCGAAAAGGACAACAATATGATTTCGATTGTCGAATCAATCGCGGTCGGCACACCCGTTTTGACAACAACCGTACCGTACAACGCAAGCTACATCACCGAATACGGTTTGGGCATCGCGGATGACAATTGGAACTGTGACACGCTGAAAGAAATCACAGACAAAAAATATATTGAGGCGTGCGGAAAATACAGAGAAAAAATATCAACAAAATCAAAGGTGGAGCTTTTTTACAAAGCGTTTGACGAGCTGAAATAATATGAGCGATTTTAAGAATTTAGTAAAAATTTCAATAAAAAACAAAACTGTATTTCATAGCGCAATGGAATATTTCTTCAGCAAAACCGACCGCACGAGCGGCTATCTTGCCGAGCAAAGCGTCAAATACGATATTTATTCAAAGCTGAAAAAGAAATACTCAAAATATGTAGGCAAAACAAATTTTAAGCAATATCCGGGTGACGAGAGCGAAAAGGTTTGGGTATGCTGGTTTCAGGGAATCGAAAACGCACCCGAAATTGTGCAAAACTGCATTAAATCGCTCAAATATCATATAAAGGACAGAGAAATTGTTTTTTTAAACAAGGGAAACATAAAGGACTATGTTAATCTGCCCGACTATATTTATGAAAAATGGGAAAAGGGCATTATTCCGTATGCCCAATTTTCCGACATTTTGAGAATTGAGCTTTTGATTGAGCACGGCGGAATTTGGCTCGACGCAACAACATATTTGACCGCTCCCCTGCCTGAATACATAACGGACAGCGACTTTTTTGTTTATCATGACGGCTTGTTTGATAAGGAAACGGTTAATATGGGCAACTGGCTCATTCGCAGTAAGGCAAACAATATTTTGCTTAACGAAACACAAAATTTGCTTTTAAAATATTGGGAAAATGAGAATTATCTTTGCCACTATTTCCTGTTTCATATGTTTTTCAGAACAGTTACGGACATATACGAGGACGAATGGCAAAAAATGCCGTATTACAACCAGATGGACAATCACATTTTAGCAATTGATTTTTGCAAGGAATTTGACAAAAAGCGCTTTGAGCAAATAAAAAATATAACTTCCGTACACAAGCTGACACACAAGGTTGACAACAGCAAGGCGGCTGAAAACAGCTATCTTTCAAAGCTCGGTGAGCTATATAAAATGTAGGGGTGACACAATGAAAATTGCAATAATGACCTGGTTTTCAAATCAAAATTACGGCACAGTGTTGCAAGCATACGCCCTGCAAAAATATTTAAATGACGCATACGGCGCAGACGCTCAACTGATAAAATATTACCCGAGCGAGGAAAAATATCTGCAATCCTTCGGCAAAAAGGCGGAGCATTTGCTATATAAACTGCGTGAGCACGCCAAGGATTATTTAAAGCCTAAAAAAACGCCGCTTACGGACGAGATAAACGCAAAATATCCGGAGCTTAAAGCCGAGCGCGACAAAAGTTTTGATGACTTTTTGTCAAAGATAAACTTTTTTGACGGTGATATTGACAACGCACGCGACAAATTTGACATTTTTATTTGCGGTTCTGACCAAATATGGAACCCGCAGATAATCGACAAAAACTATTATTTAGCATTTGCCGACGGAAAAAGGAAAATATCGTATGCTGCAAGCACGGGAATAAACTATATACCCGACTATGCGAAAAAATGCCTTACGGAGTATTTAAAGGATTTTGAGGCAATATCCCTGCGCGAGCCGGACTGCCGCAAAGATATTGAAAAAATCAGCGGCAAAAATGTATCGATTGTATGCGACCCGACATTTTTGCTTTCTGCAAACGAATGGCGCACAATCGCCGACACAACAAGAATACCGAGCGAAAAATACGCGCTGTCATACTTTTTGGGCGACGATGAAAGAAACAGCTTTGCATACAATGCGACTGACAACTTAAATATCAAAAATGTTATTTTGCCGACATCAACCGAAATGTTCGACAAAAGCGAAAAGAAAAACTACACAATATCCCCTGCCGACTTTTTGGCACTTGAGGATAACAGCGAATTTATAATAACCGACTCGTTTCACGCAATTTGCTTTGCGATTATTTTCAAAAAGAATTTTTGCGTTGTAACAAAACACAGAGAGTCAAACCCGTTTAACCAAAACAGCCGAGTTTTGCACTTACTGTCAAAGGCAGGGCTGACAGACCGCCTCGCAAAAAACGAAAACGATATAAAACGGCTTTTTAACGAGAGCATCGACTATGACGCAGTTTATAAAAGGCTGGGCGGCTTTATTGACGACTCAAAGAAATTTTTGGACAAACATATTTCGGAGCAATAAAATGAATAAACTGTGCGACAAAAGCGATTGCACCGCTTGCTTTGCGTGTGTCAACGCTTGCCCCAAAAACTGCATACATATGGCTGTGGGCAAAAGCGGTGCAATTTATCCCGAAGTTGACGAGAGCATTTGCATCGACTGCAAAATGTGCAAAAAGTCCTGCCCGTCAATCAACAGAGTTGCTTTTGCAACGCCTCAAAAGGTCTATGCCGCATATTCAAAGGATGAGGAAACGCATATTTTGTCGACCTCCGGCGGTGTTTGCTATGAAATATGCAAGAGCTTTTTAAATGACGGCGCAGTTTACGCCTGCGCGGTGAATGACGATTTGTCGCTGTCTTTCATTAAGTGCAAAACCGTTGACGATTTGAACAAAACGCGTGGCTCAAAATACTTTCACGCGCACATAGGCAACACATACAAAAAAATCAAAACCGACCTCACAAACGCCGAAAACATCTTGTTTGTGGGAACTCCGTGTCAGGTTGCGGGGCTTAAATTCTTTCTCGGCAGAGAATATGAAAATCTTTTCATGATAGACATTGTGTGCCACGGTGCTCCGGATGAGGCGGTATTCAAAGCATATTCGCGTTTTGAACTCAAGGGCGATTTTGAAAAAGCAAAATTCGTTTCGTTCAGAGATAAAAATGAATACATTATCAAATATTTTGACGAAAACGGCTGCATTATCAAGCAGATTCCGCAAAGACAAAGCTATTATTTAACGGCGTTTTTGGACGGAGTGTGCCAAAGAGAAAATTGCTACACATGCAAATATGCACATCCGCAAAGGGTCGGCGATATTTCGCTCGGCGATTTTTGGGGACTTGGCGACGAAATTCCGTTTGAGTACAAAACGAATAACGGCACTAATGTTGTTTTGCAAAATACAAAAAAGGGCGAGGATTTGCTTTGCCGTGTAAAGCCAAACATAAATTTGTATGAAAGAACGCTTGACGAGGCGCTGAAAAAAAACGGTCAGTTAAACAAACCGCTTTATAAAAACGAAAACGCAAAAAAATATGCCGCACTCGCGGAAAACGGCGACATTGCGGCGGCACTTATAAAATACAACACTAAAAAAAGAGCGCTCATATTCTTGCGGCGCAAAATTTATAAAAGCAAAAAGCTGTATCGAATGATGAAAAAATCGTCATTTTTTAAAGACAGAATATAAAAATCAGAGGAAAATATTTTAATGGCAACAAAAACACTAAACCACGGCAACAGTGAAAGACGACCGCGGCCGCAACTGTATATTGTTGATAAAAAGAAAAAAAGCAGATACCAAGTGCATCTCAAAAGCCTTTTGGTATTTTTAATCGTGCTTGCACTTATGATAATCGAGCGACTGTTTAACGGCAGTTATTTTGACGAAGTGCTCGGTGTCATATCAATGGGATACCTTATCGTTTTCAACAGAAAAATCAAAAGATACGACCTTGTAACATTTGCCTTAATTATTGTTACGCTTGTCATCGGTTTGGTTTCGAACTGGTACAGCGGACTGAATGTCAGTCTGTGGTCTATCGGCGTTGATGCAGTAACTCAAGTTAAAGTAATAGCCGCTTTTTTCGCTGTTAAATACTTTTTAAACGATAAAGAAAAACAAGCAACTCTTGATATGTTTTTGCCCATAGGCAAGCTGTATTGCATCGCAGCGTTCATATGCTCGATTATAACGCAATTTGTCGATATAGGAATGACAAACGATACACGATTCGGGCTTAACAGTTTTGCTTTCGGCTACACTTACAACTTTGAATACATAACAACATTTCTCGTATTTTTTGCTGCATTTGTTTGCACCGATAAGCTGACTCCGCGCCAAAAAGGCATATATTATTTTATGACGGTTGTTGCAATCGGGCTTAATTTGAAATCGCAGGCATTGATTTTGACATTTATGTTTGTTTTGCTTTTGTTCTACTTCAAGCGACACGACAGATTAAACCCAATCGTAATTATTGCCATAGTATGCGGAATACTGTTTCTCGGTCAATATCAAATCAGCACTTATTTGACGCACGAAGGTGCCGCAAGACAGGTATTCAACGAATACGCTGTTAAAACCGCAAACAACTATTTTCCATTCGGTTCGGGCTTTGCGACATACGGCTCAGCGGAGGCGGCAAAAAATTATTCGCCGCTTTACACACAATATCATTTTGACAAGCATTGGGGCATGAGCCGCGATTTCGGTCCGTTCCTTAATGACACACACTGGGCATCGGTTCTCGGTCAGTTTGGATGGATCGGCGCAATTCTTATGGGAATTGTATATATCAGAATTTTCGTTTCATTCACAAACAGCAAAAGCATACGCTTCGACTTGAAGGCTTTTTTGTATGCGACATTTGCTCAATTTGTAATTCACGCAATCGGATCCGGCATTATAACAAGCTCGTCGGGCATGCTCGGCTTTGTTGCAATTGCGCTTGCATCGCAGGTGGAGGTTGACAAAGATGTATCAATTCGACTGCCAAAGATTAAAATTTCATTTTAATAATACAAATAGGAGAAAACTATGATAAGTGTAATTATACCTGCATATAATGCCGGAAGATTTATTGAAGGCTGCATAAATACGATTTTTAATCAAACATATAGGGACTTTGAAATCATCGTTGTAAACGACGGATCAAGCGACAACACGCTTGATATTTTAAACTCGCTTGCAAAAAAAGATGCAAGACTGAAAGTTATATCGCAGAAAAACGGAGGTGTTTCGGCTGCAAGAAACACTGCGCTCAAATACGCAAAGGGCGAGTTTATCACATATGTTGACGCCGATGACTCACTTCCGAAAACAGCATTTTCGGATATGCTTGAACTTGCTGCCGATGATGTTGATTTTGTTATATGCTCTTATAATGAAATCACTGTCAAATCAAGACCAAATCCTTTTCAAAACAATGTTTTTGACGGTCCTCAGGATATATACAACCGTTTTCGTGATTTTGACAGGACAATATGGTGGCCTTGCGCAAAGCTTTATAAAACAAGCATAATCAACGAAAATCACCTTACATATGACACCTCGATTACTTTCGGCGAAGACCATATTTTTAACCTTTTGTATTCAAAATATATAACCGGTAAGGTTGTTGTCTCCGAAAAAATGACATATAATTATCATCATATCCGCGGCGGCTTGACGGCGAAGTTTTATCCCGATATGGACGAAATGCAAAAATATGTTTACATAAAAATTGCAGACTATTTCGGCGGCACTGATAAAATACCGAAAAAATACGAACATTTGTATATTGGAAGCTATTACAGGGGACTTGTTGAATATTATATCGCATGGCTTTCGCGCGAAAAGGCAGCAAAGCAAATTCAAAACACAACAGAAAACACTTTTGCCGATATTTTGACGGATGATATTTTAGCTGAATATCTCACCCCGCTCCAATTTGATTGTATCAAAAGCCGTCAATATACCGAATTTGTAAAGGACTATACAAAGCATAACCCCAAAGCAACTGTCTATCGCAAAATGCGCAGAATTGTGCGCAAAGCGCTTGAGGGACTCCAAAAGGTATTTATAAAATAATTTTGCAAATAATCATCGAGGACAACAGCAATGTACTATATGCTTAAAGACATAGTTGAAACGCTTGAAGCCGCGTTGCCGCTCGGTTTGCTTGCAGGCGCGCTGATTTTTCTGTTGAAGCGATATGTCTTTAAAATCGACAAGCCGAAATTGTATGCCTTGTGCGAAATCGCCTTTTTGGCATATGTATATATACTGCTTTATCGCACCGTAATCGGCAGAGAGCCTATATACGACCCGCTCAGCGAGGTTTGGCAAGGGTGGACAATATTCCGTCGGCGATGGACGGGGCTTGACTATCAGGTTATCGGCAACATTTTGATGTTTATACCGTTCGGAGCATTGCTTTTGCTCGGATTTGAAAAGCTGTCAACCTCAACGAAAAAGGCAATTGTTTGCGCGGCGGCAGTATCGTTTGGGTATTCGCTTTTTATAGAAACTCTGCAATTAGTCACAAAACGAGGCACTTTTCAAATATCGGATTTGGTTTTCAACACTGCAGGCGGCACAATCGGCGCAATAATATATATCATAATAAAACGCATAATAACAAAGAAACGCAGTTCAAAATAAAAATTGAACTGCGTTTTCTATATCCTGTGATTAATAATTTTGAATCATTTTGAAATCCTGTGATTTCAGGGTTTGGAGAAGGTCGGAATTGTTTTTGATTTTGTGGTTTGTGATAATTCCGCCGCGAGCGAGATTTTTAAAAACATGAAAATCCGAGCCGGAAACCATCAGTTTGTCTGTTTGCTTTGCCCATTCAAACGCTTTTTCGTTAAGAGCTTTATCGGTTTTGCCGTTATAAATCTCAATACCGTCGATATAATCGGGATTACAGCGGCGAATACCCGGTCTGAACGGATGCGCCTGATAAACAAGATAGCCTTGCGCATGCATCATTTGATACATTTGCTTTTCCCAAACGGCAAGGAGATTGTGCTGTTTTCGCAACCAATCCTCCTCCACGCCGTAAATCAAATAATCATTTGCGGTGGCATAGTGGCGAAGCTCCATTCCGAGCATAACGGAAAAATCGTCGTCGGCATATTTTTGCATTTCGTGATAAGCGCCGAGATAAAAATCAATGCGCTTTTGCGGAAACAAATAGCCCACGGCGTCAAAGGTCATCGGGCTGTAATGGTCAGTCAAAACAATGCCCGAATAGCCCTGTTCCTTATAAAGCCTTACAATTTCCTTTGGCTCTACCCTGCCGCAACGGCTGACCGTTTTGGTGTGGCAGTGCATTTCATACTTATATTCCATCAAAGAAGTATCCCTTTATAAATCTCGGCAACATCGTTTGAGGTGAGTGTTGTCGGATTGTTGCCGAGTCTGGCAACATTAACCTTTGAAACAAATTCGTCTATTTTATCTGCCGAAGCAGTCGGTTTTTCAAGTTTAAATTCATCGACAAGGCTTGCAAAAATACGCTGACCGTCCGCCGCATTTTTGCCGCCGAGCATAACGCCGATTTCGTCAAACACATTCAAAACATATTTTCTGCCGCGGCTGTCATTGACATTTTCGTTGTGAGAGAGCATATATTTCCAAATCTCGACAAGTCCGCTTGCGACAGAATGTCCGTGCGCAGTGTGGCAGTTCATCGTTATGTTATAGCACATTGCGTGCCCTGCCGTTGTGCCGGTGATATTGATAGCCTTGCCGCCGTAATATGATGCCTCAAGCATACCTTTGTTGCCGCTCGGCTCGTTTTTCATATAGCTGTCTTTATACTGCATAAAAAGTTTAATTGACTTTGCGGCATAAGCCTTGCTCTCGTCATTCGCCTTGACATTCCAATAGCTCTCTATCGAATGGCAAAGCGCATCGAGGCAGGTGCATTTGCGCTGATAGAGCGGCACGGTTTGCAAAAGCCTCTCGTCAAAAATTATGTAGTCGGGTATGAAATCATAATTTGCAACGCTGATTTTGTCAACCTCGTTAACATAAAAGACGGAGGACTTTGTCGCCTCGCTGCCCGTGCCCGAAGTGGTAGGGATGAAAAGTGCCTTAATGCCGTTATTTTGCATAGGCTCACTTAAACATTTTGAAATATCGTTTGTAGCCATAAGACGAATCATTTTTGCGCTGTCCATTGGTGAGCCGCCGCCTGCGCCAATCATAAAATCGCAATTGTTCTTTTTGAAAAGCTCTGCCGCAGTAACCATATCCTCAAAGCGCGGATTTGGTCGGATATTGTCAAAAACAGTGATATTAAATTTTTTGAGATATTCAAAAATATCGGTTTTCTCAAAACTTTTACCGCAACAGACAAAAGGTCTTTGAACATTGTTTTGCTCAAAAACCTTTTCAATTTCGGTAAAATTCTTTAAAATTACACCCTTAGTCTGCATTTGCAAGCCACTCATATTCGGGAACACAAATTCTTGTTTTATCCCATGGGTCGCCGTCGAGGTGACGGATGAGCCATACATAATACATTTCGTATCCCGGTGCGGTTACCTGCTGGTGAGCGTTGCCACCGCGAATGCAAAGGCAGGAGCCGTTTTCTGTTTTATATGGTTGATCGCCCTCAAATCCTGCGCCGAAGCCCTCCGGATGGTCGAACTGATAATAATAAAGCTCAGGCTGTGGGTGATAGTGAGGCGGATATGATGACCATCTGCCGGGTTGATTGAATACTTCACCCATAACCATATTTGAATAAGGCGCATTGTCAAGGTCGAACATTGTCGAAACGATTCTGTGACCCGTTCCGTTCCACTGACCCTTTCCGAATTCCTGATAAAGACAATTGTCGGGATTATAGAATACCGGTTGCCATGTTCTTTCGTTATCTGTCTGCTGAACAAGCACCTCGCTGTCTTCAAGTGCAGTCACAACGCATTTTGTACCCCTTGAAAAATGCACTGCATACGGTGTTTTTTCAAACGGATTTGCTCTCTTGCAATCCTCGTTAATGCTGTCGCCGACAGTGAAATTAACATTGCCGCCGAGAAGAAGAACAGCACACTCGTTGTTTTTCTCCTCAATCACAAGTTTTTCGCCCTTTGCGAGTTTTTTAACATAAATATCCATAAGCATTTCGGAATTTATGCCGTTCATTTCACAAAGAATTTTTTTGCCGTTTTCGTCATATTCGGGTTTAAATAACAAAAAATCGTCTCCTTAAAATCAAATATTATTCAAACAATTATATTTTTATTCAATCGGTGTGAGATTTTTGAGGCTTATGTCCATAATAGGTGCACTGTGTGTGAGCGCTCCGCACGATACAAAATCAACGCCGATTTCGGCAATCTCTTTAAGCCTTGATTTTGTGACATTGCCGCTGCACTCCGTTTGCGCTCTGCCGTCTATTAAAGCAACAGCCTTGCGCATTGTTTCGTTGTCCATATTATCAAGCATAATAATATCGGCGCCTGCGTCGATTGCCTCCTGTACCTGGTCGAGGGTTTCGGTTTCAATCTCTATTTTTCTGACAAACGGAGCATATGCCCTTGCCATTTCAATCGCTTTTGTAACAGAACCGGCAGCACCGATGTGATTATCCTTGAGAAGTACACCGTCTGAAAGGTTGTATCTGTGGTTTGTTGCACCGCCTACTTTTACGGCGTGCTTTTCAAACGGGCGCATATTGGGAGTTGTTTTTCTCGTGTCGAGAAGAACTGTTTTGTAGCCGTTTAACTCGTCCATGTATTCTCTTGTGATTGTGGCAATGCCGCTCATGCGCTGAAGATAGTTAAGTCCTGTTCTTTCGCCTGAAAGAATAGCTTTTACATCGCCGTAAATAACGCCCAAAAGGTCGCCCTTTTTAACGAAATCGCCGTCCTTGAAATTTGCCTCAAAATGGCTTGTTTCATCAAGGAGTTTGAATGTTCTTTCAAAAACATCAAGTCCGCAGATAACGCCGTTCTGCTTACAAATCAAATCGGCTTTTCCCTGCTTGTCCTCGGGCATAACCGCATTTGTCGAAACATCCTCGGAGGTAATATCCTCTTTAAGAGTATTGAGGAGGTATTCGTCAATGTTAATCTTCATTGTCACACCATTTAGCATAGAAATCGTTATCCTTTCGCTTAATTTCATTCATAATAAGTGATTTAAACTCTTTTGCACGCTCGTCCTTATTCGGGTATGACGCCAAATCGACATCGGGGAAATTATCGCCCTTTTGCGATTTGTCATTTGCGATGACATCTGCCGCACGCTTTGCAAACACAAGGCTTTCGAGAAGCGAGTTTGACGCAAGCCTGTTTTTGCCGTGAACGCCGTTGCAGGCGGTTTCACCTGCGGCGTAAAGATATTTCATCGAGGTTTCGCCGTTTGTGTTTGTTTTAACGCCGCCCATCATATAGTGCTGAGCAGGAACAACGGGCACCTTGTCCTTTGTCATATCGTAGCCCTCGTCCATACAAGCCTCAAAAATATTCGGAAAGCGCTTGTGTGCCTCCTCGCTTGTCATAGTCGGGAGGGTGAGATAAACATGGTCTGTGCCAAATTTTTTCATTTCCTCAACAATTGCGTTTGTAACAACATCACGCGGCTGAAGCTCGTCCGTGAAGCGCTCGCCGTTTTCGTTGAGAAGAATTGCGCCCTCGCCGCGAACACTTTCGCTGATAAGAAATCTTCTGCCCTTTTTCTTGCTGTAAAGCGTTGTCGGATGAATTTGAATGTAGTTTATATTCTGAAGTTCGACGCCGTGCTTAAGGCTGAGAGCAAAGCTGTCGCCGGTGATATGCGGATAATTTGTCGAGTTTGTAAACAATCCGCCGATGCCGCCGGTTGCAAGAATAATATCGTGAGCAAGGATTGCACCCCTCTCGCCGAATTCATCCTCGCAGACAATGCCGTAGCAGGTGTTGTCGCTTTCGATAAAATCAATCATCGTTGTTTGGGTGACAAAAGTAATATTCGGTCGCTCCTTTGCGATTTGCAAAAGGGTCATTGTAATCTCCTTGCCGGTTTCGTCCTTGTGGTGGAGAATACGGTTTTCTCTGTGCGCACCCTCGCGCGTGTAGTCATATTTGCCGTCCGAGCCGGTATCGAAATCAACGCCGAGGTCAATGAGCGTGTCGATTACATCGTGCGATGACTCAATCATAATTTTTACTGATTCGGGGTTGTTTTCATAATGACCAGCTTTCATTGTGTCCTCAAAATAGCATTTGAAATCGGCAATGTCCTTGAGAACGCAAATGCCGCCCTGTGCGAGATACGAGTCGCACTCCTTTAAATCCTCTTTTGTAATTATAAGCACATCTCTGTCCTTCGGGAGGCAGAGAGCGGCGAACAATCCCGCAACGCCAGAACCTACAATTACTGTGTCTGTTTTAATGTAATTTTCTTTTTTCATAATCACTTTACCATTTTTATAAATCATAATATAAAAAATCATTGTGTAACAAGTTACACTTATTTAAATATATATTTTTTTTATCACAAAGTCAATATTTTTGCCTTTAAATCGTGGTTTTTTGCTCAAATTTGTTGAAGTTACATAATTTATATGCTAACATATAGTTAATTTAATGAAAGTTTTAAGCACGGTAAACCGATATGAATGTTTATGATTTTGACAACACAATATACGACGGCGAAACGCTTGTTGATTTTATACTTTACTATGTTAAAACCGACCCGAGAATTTGGAAGTACATTCCGAAACTCCTTGTAATCGCGTTTAAGGACAAATTCCACCTTTTCACGGTTGAGGAGGCGATAACTGCATATGCAGGATTTTTGGAGGGATATTACACAAAACTCGGCAACCTTGATGACGATGTCAAAAAATTTTGGGACGAAAACGAGCACAAAATCAAGCCGTGGTATGCAAAAGTACAGCGTGAGGACGATATTATCGTTTCAGGCTCGACCGATTTTTTGCTTGACGAGATAATGAAACGAATAGGAGTTAAAAACTATGTCGGCTCGTCGATTGACAAAAATACGGGAAAATTCATTCGCCTTTGCTTTCTTGAAAATAAGGTGAAAATTTTTAACGAGCTTTACCCCGGCGCGCATATCGACAATTTTTATACCGACTCGATGAATGACAAGCCGATGATGGATATTGCGGACAGAGTGTTTTTTGTCACCGGCGACAAAATAGTGCAAATCAAGTGATTTCGGAGGAACAGAAAATGCAAAAGCCGCTTAAGCTCACTTTTATTGCGGACACGCACCATTATTCAAAAACGCTCGGCACAAGCGGACGGCAGTATGAACTCCGCTCCGGCTCGGACCAAAAGTGCCTTGCCGAAACGGGCGAAATTATTGACGCCGCTTTTGAAAAAATCGCAAACAGCGACACCGATTTTGTTTTAATCGCGGGCGATGTGTCGAATGACGGCGAGCTTGTTTCGCATATCGAATTTAAAAAAAAGCTCGACAGACTTGCAAAAAAGAAAAAGATATATCTCATAACAGCTACACACGATTGGTGCTGTGATGAAAACCCACGCAAATTTGACGGTGACACGGTGAGCAACGATGTTGAAACAATGCCCTCGTTCAAACTTTATCCGTTTTATGAGGAATACACAATCAAGGATGCAATCGCAAAATACGAAACGCATCTCGGCACATATTCATATGTTGTGCAGTTAAGCGACAAGGTGCGTCTGCTCGCTCTGAACGATGACCAAAACGGCAAAGGCAGAGCCGGATTTAAGCCCAAACATTTTGAATGGATAGACGAACAGCTAAAAAAAGCAAAAGATGACGGATGCCTGATGATAGGAATGGAGCACCACCTCCTTATTCCGCACATCAATCCGCTTATCACCGGCGGCGGAACATGCGTCGGCGACAGAGAAGAGGTTATCACACGCCTTGCCGACAACGGCTTGAAATATATGTTTGTCGGTCACAGCCATATTCAACATACAGACGATTACACAACTCCGTCGGGCAACAAACTGACCGAAGTCAACATAGGCTCGCTCGTCGGCTACCCTGCTCCGATTGTGAATGTGACGGTGAATGACGATATGACGCTTTCGTACACGGTTGAGCATCTTGAAAAATTCACCTTAAACGGCAGAGAAACCGATGCACAGCCGTTTCTTGCAAAGCACTGCACCGACCTTGTTCACAATGTACTTTCGTGCAGGGACAAGGAGGAATTTGCCGCAAGGATAACGGCGTTGCAGGCAAACGGCGGCACTGTTGCAAAATTCTTTTTCGCAATAAAGCCGCTTTTGAAATTTATTGACGGCGCAACAGTCGGCGAAATGTATAAAAAGCTAAAACATCTCGGCTTGGCAAGAGGAATTGACAAAGAGGCGGTGCATGAGTTTTACAACACGAAAATCACCGATTTTATCGACCGGCTTTTGCTTTCAGCAATTGACGGCTCGGTTGTAAAATATGACAGAAACAGTGCATATTACCGCCTTGTGATGTCAATAGTGTCCATACCGTCAAAACTGCTCAAATCAAACACGGATATGAAAAGGTTGATATTCACCGCTGACACAATCCTCACCGGCGGCAAATACAACAACCAAAACGAAACGATATAATGCAACAAGCCACCGGAAAGCCTCGGATTTTCCGGTGGTTTTATCATATAACTCAAAAGTTTTGTTGAAAAGGCATATTTTATATGTTATCATAAATAAGAACATAATTATATGCAGATTTATGCAAAAAAGGAGAAGACAGAAAAATGTCAAAAAAATTTTTGTTTTCGGTAGTAATTCCCGTTTACAATGTTGAAAAATACCTTGAGGAGGCAATTCTTTCGATAGTAAATCAAACCATCGGATTTGAAAAAAACATTCAACTGATATTGGTGAACGACGGCTCGCCGGACAACAGCGGCGAAATTTGCAAAAAATACAAGACATTATACCCCGAAAACATTGTTTATGTTGAAAAGGAGAACGGCGGAGTTTCTGCCGCAAGAAACGAGGCATTTCAATATGTAGATGCCAAGTATGTTACCTTTCTTGATTCCGACGATAAATGGGAACTTTCTTCATTTGAAAACGCTTATAACTTTTTTGAGGAACATTATGACGAGATTGATGTTCTTGAGGCAAGGATTCAATTTTTTGAGGCAAAAGACGACTATCATTCGCTTGATTACAAATTCAAAAACGGCACAAGAATAGCCGACCTTGAGGACAAAGAGGAATGGTTTTCCGTTCAGTCAACCGCCGCAACAACAATTATTAAAAGCGACGCACTCGGCGACATTAGATTTGACGGCAAATTAAAATTCGGCGAAGATTCAACTTTTATCAATAAAATAATTTTGAAAAAGAAAAAAGTTGGCATTATTTGCGAGGCACTTTATCTTTACAGGCGCCGCAATCTCGGAGATTCTGCGGTAAACAACCAAATTTTTGACAAATCGTTTTATATAAACTCGATAGTTTATTACCATATGGAACTTATGCGCTATTGTGCAGAACTCTACGGCAAGGTAATTCCGTATGTTCAGGCTATGGTATCGTATGACCTTTATTGGAGAATCGGACACGACCACTATCTTGAAGTGTTAAACGAACAAGAACAAAAAGAATATATTGAAAGAGTTAAAATGTTGCTTGATAAAATCGACGATTACATTTTGCTCAACAATCCAAAGCACAAAACAATGTATAAGCGAAATGCCGCTTTTGAAATCAAATACGGCAAATCGTTATTTGATATGATAGATTTTGATGCTGAAACAGGCACTTTGAAATACAAAGATATGTGGTCGCTTGTTTTGCCGACACAAAAAGGCGGAGTTTGCAAAATTGCCGCACTTGATGTAAAGGGCGACAAACTTTTTGTGGATGTTTTTATTGCGCAGTGGCTGTTCAGATGTAAAAAAAGCGGCGATGTTAAATTTAAACTTCGTTTCGGAAAACAAGAAGTAACGCCGCAATTGGTACCTTACGACCCGAACAATGTTGTTGCAAAATTCAATCGCGCAAGTTATTACTATCTCTGTAAATGTGAATTCAGCCTTGAAAATATAAAAGAAAAAGAAATATGTTTCAGACCGTATATTTCATACGGTGATAACGAAACTTCCGTTTCCATGACTTACAGCAAATTTATTTCAACAAAAAATTTGTTTAAACCTTCATATAAGGTTTACGGAAATTATGTTGTAAGATGTATGAGAAGGGCAATCAAAATTTCGGCACCCAAAAATCTCAACGCATATATTCAAAACGCTGAAAAGGCGTGCGTTAATTATCTTAAAGAAATTGACAGAGACGACCTTGCCGAAATCAGAGCAAACTTCCCAAAATTCAAGAAAAAGCAGGAAAAATACGGCAGTGTTTGGCTTATATCAGACAGAATCGACAATGCAGGCGACAGCGGCGAAGTATTTTTTAAATACATTTGCGAAAACACACCGAGCGGCGTAAGACCGATTTTCACAATCGGAAAAGAAGCCGGCGACGATGTAAAATCACGCCTTGAATCAATAGGCGAAGTGTTGTATTTTGAAGATACAGATTTTAAATATTATTTTCTTCTTGCGGATAAAATCATTTCTTCAAGCGCAGGCGAATTTACAATAAATGCCTTTGAGGACGACAGAAAATATTTTGTCGATATGTATCACTTTGATTTTTATTTTATGAATCACGGTGTTAACTGCGGCGACTGCTCGGCATGGCTTAATCATTACAACAAAAATATTAAAATTTTCTTTAATACAGGAGTAAAAGAACGCCAAGCAATTATTGACGGCAGATACAATATGACAGCCGACCAATGTGTAATTACCGGACTTCCCCGTTTTGACGCACTTTATGAGGATAAGAAAAAGCAACTGCTTATTCTTCCATCATGGAGAAAGAGCATAAAGGGTGCATATGATGACAAAACATCAAGCGTTTATTTTGACGGGTTTGTTGAAACCGATTATTTCAAATTCTACAACAGTCTTATCAACGATGAACGCTTGCTTGCAAAAATGCGTGAAAAGGGCTATAAGGGGCTTTTCTGTCTGCACCCTATATTCATGAAACAGTATGTTGATTTTGAGAAAAACGATGTTTTTGATATTAATCACGGCTTTATCGATTACAACAAGGTATTTGCAGAATCTGCAGCAATGGTAACAGACTATTCGACGATTGCATTTGACTTTGCGTATCTTAAAAAGCCAATCGTTTACACTCAGTTTGATAAAGAGGAATTTTACGAAACGCAAACATATGACAAGGGATTTTTTGAATACGAAACAGACGGTTTCGGTCCGGTTTGCTATGATTTGGACAGCGCAGTAAACGAGCTTATCGAGCTTATTGACAACGATTGTCAAAACAAATATATCGACAGAGTTGAAAATTTCTTTGTAAACATCGACAAAAACAACTCAAAGCGTGTGCTTGACGCTATTTTGGCAGATGACAAGAACAACGAAAAGCCGCAAACCGAAAAGAAAAAGCCGTCATTTTTCAAACGACTTTTTTCAAGATAATTAAATAATTCAATCTGCGAAAGCACGCAAAAATCCCCCGAAACACAAGTTTCGGGGGATTGATTTTTATTGTGATTATTGCTTTTCGCCGTTGTCAAACTTTTCGAGTGTTTTAACAGATGCGGCAAAGCAGTTTGCGAGACCCTCTGCATTCATATTGTCATATGTATCGCGTCTTGTGTGATAATAATCTTCAAGCTTGTGGTTAAGTCCCGTAATGCCGGTTGCCCTGAAACCTGCCTGTGCAAAAGCGGCAGAGTCCGTTGCGCCGCCAAGCGGAGGCACCCAACCCTTTTTAATCGGAATGTCAATCTCCTGAGCCGCCTCAAGGAACAAGTCTGAAACATCCTTATCAACGGCAACGGTGCCGTTAAGGTCGCGGTAGTTTACCATGAGATATTTAGGGTCGTGGATAGTATCGTATGAAACGATGAATGTCGGAACATCCTGAAATTCGCCCTGATGAGCCTCACACCAAGCCTTGGAGCCGCGCAAGCCTGCCTCCTCGGAACCGGTGAGAATAACGCCGACCTCTGTATTTTCAAGCTCGATGCCCTCGTCCTTGAGTGCCTTAAGGATTGCGATACCCATATAGCAACCGGTGAGGTTATCGTTTGCGCCGTCAACAACTCTCTTTTCGTTCCACATCCAATAAAGACCGATAAGGAACGGAACAAAGATAAGACCGAACAAAGCGGCTTTGACAATCCAAGCGTCGCCGACTGTAACAGCGGAGTTGAAAGCAACGCCGCTCAAACCGTAGTGTGTCATATAAATGATTGAAACAACGATATAATAAATAGCACCGACGCCGCAAATAATTGCGTGGCCCTCAAAACCTACACCGCCGAGAGCGTAGTTAACCGGCCATTCCCAAGCAGCGTCAGGGTGACCGTTAAACATAATTCTTCTTTTACATTCGCCGGAGCATTTTTTGATTGCTGTTACATTGTGACCTGTTTTTTCGGGGAAAAAGCGGTCAACAAACTTTTTATACACACCAAACTCCATAAATGCGATAAGCAAGCCGGCAACAATAAGAATAACGGATGCAAGCGGGAAAACAAAAAACAATGCGACAGCCGCAAGTACAAACGAGATTGTAAAATAAATCCAACCGAAAAACGAGCCCGGATTTTCCTTAAACGATTCAACCTCTGCAGTTTCGCAGCCGCAATCATTTTTCAAAACATCAGCCATATATTCACATGCCTGAAGTTCGCCCTTTGAGCCGGGGTCTCTTTTTTCAAAATCTTTGCAGATATGAGTGATTTCGTCAATCATATACTGCGCGGCATCAGCCCTTTTGTCAATAATCTTTTTAAGATCCATAACAAAACTCCTCCTAAAAAATTCAATAAGAAGATTTTACCATAATTTGAAAAGCTTTTCAATAAAAAATATAAAAAACAAACAAAATCCCCGCGCAAACAATATGCGCAGGGACCGTTTAATCTCATTTTATGAAGTTTTGTTGTTGATTGTTTTTGCATCGACATATTGCTCGCCGGATTTCGGCTTGGCACCTGTTTTTGCCTGAATAAGTTCCTCGCAAGTCACAAGCTGATAGCCTTTTTTGATAAGCTCCGGCACTATGCGCTCAACCGCATCGGCAGTTGACGAATAAATCTCGTGCATAAGGATAATATCGCCGTCCTTAACATTTTTCATAACGGCGTTGTAAACCTTGTCGGCATTTCTGCTCTTCCAATCCTCGGTATCGACTGACCAATAATAAAGCGCCATATTTTCCTTTTTGCACTCGTTTCTGATTGTGTCGGTTGTGTTTCCGCCCGGTGAACGGAATGCCGTCGGATACTGACCGCAAGCCTTATAAATTGCATCGGACGCATCCTTAATATCGTTTGCGGTTACATTTTTGCCGTAGTGATTGTGGTTGTAGGTGTGGTTGCCAAGTTCGCATTTAAGCTTAATTTTGCGTTTAACATTGTTGGGATGATCGGCTGCAT
The DNA here is from genome assembly GCA_003526845.1 of Oscillospiraceae bacterium. GTDB lineage: Bacteria > Bacillota > Clostridia > Oscillospirales > Acutalibacteraceae > Eubacterium_R. The sequence continues at coordinate 198,776 of DPVM01000010.1, read as the reverse complement.
TTTTGCCAACCATAAAGAATGTTGCGCGCGCATTGTATTTTTCCAAAACATCAAGAATTCTGTCCGACGCGTCGTTATAGCCCGGTCCGTCATCAAATGTGAGCGCAATCATCGGCTTTGATTTATTGATAACAAGCGTGTCGGAAATTTTGACTGTTTTAACTGCGCTCCAAGCACCGTTTACAAGAGTTTGACCATCCTTGATATACGCTCTTACTCTGACCGAATAATCAGTCTTTTCCTTGAGCTTTTCAACAATTTTGGCAGTTGTTGATTTTCCCGATGCGTCAACGCTTTTAGCTTTTGAAAAATCACCCTTTGCGCCCTCGGCATACTGCAATTCATAACCGCTTGCCTTTGGACATTCACTCCACTCGGCGGTTAAAACTCCCTTATCATTTGAGATAACGCTTGAAAGCGTCACTGTCTGCGGAGCGGTGTATGCCGACACAACGGCTGATTTTTCGCCTTGTCTTTCCTTTGCATTAAACGCTGTGACATAAAAACTGTATTTTGTACCCTGTGCAAGCTTTTCAACCTTTACAGAAGTATTCTTTTTTCCCGAAACAGTGGCAGCAAGATTGTATTTTTTGCCGTCCTTTGAGGCGTAAACACAATAGCCCTTACTTGCCTTTGTCTTGTCCCAAGTTAATGACACGGATGTATCGCCCGCAGTAGATGCTTTTAGTCCCTCAACACTGCCTGCTGTTCTTGACTGCATGGCTGTTGCGCAGACAGTAAATATCAATGTAAAAATCAAAACTATAAAACAAATAAGGCCGCGCTTTGCTTCGCCTGACAGCGGCTTAGTACCGTTGAAAAGACTCAGAAAAGCTGAAAAACCGTTTTTGTTGTCATTTTTTGGCATAAAATCACTTCTTTCCCCATAATTCAAGGCTATTATATATCTCTTATATCATTTTTTCAACATTTATTTTTTTATTTAATAATTTTTAAGCATTTAATTTATAACATTGTTATACGATGACAATTATTGTTTTTTGTATGAGCTTGTGATAAAATTATCATTGTAAAAATACATGTGCCGAGTTTTACGGTGAAGATATGTATTCGGCATAAAAGGGGTAAAATTTAAGATGGAAAGCACAGTGATTTTCCTAATCGCTTTTCCGTTTCTGAGCGCAATGATTTTGGCATTGTTCAAAAGCAACCGTGTTCGAAAAGCGGTGACCTACGCGTCGTCGGCAATTATAATTGCAGCGGCGATTATTTTTGTTGTTGAATATTTTACATACAACAGCAGTATTTTGGCAAACCACGAAATAAACGGCTTTACAAATCTGCCGTCAATTTTCGGGATGAATTTTGATGCTTTTATGACATCGTTTATCGGCGCCGGCGAAATATTTCTTGTTGTTTTGATAACGGTTTTAAGCATCAAGTACAAAAAATACTACTGTGCGGTGCTGTCTGTTTTACAAACAGGACTTGTATTCTGGTATGAGTTTGCAAGCGGTAAAGAGGCAGTGTCAAACCTGCCGGGATTTTATATTGACAGACTGACTGTAATAATGGTGCTTATCATAGCAATTGTGGGCACGCTTATCACGGTTTACGCCTGCGGATATATGAGCGATTATCACAATCACCACACCGATGTTAAGGACAGAAGGCGCTTCTTCTTTGCGATAATGTATGTCTTCATCGGCGCAATGTTCGGTCTTGTGTTGTCAAACGCACTGTCTTGGATGTATTTCTTCTGGGAAATAACAAGCGTTTGCTCTTTTCTTCTTATCGGATACACAAAAACGGCAGAGGCAATCACAAACTGCTTTCGTGCGCTTTGGATGAACCTTTTGGGCGGATGCGGAATTTCAATCGGCATCGTTTGGGCAGGTATCAAATTCGGCGTTTCGGATTTGCAAACGCTTTTGCTTTGCAACGGCAAAGTTGTTATTATGCCCGTTATCTGCTTTGCGTTTGCCGCTCTCACAAAAAGCGCACAACTTCCGTTTTCACGTTGGCTGCTCGGCGCAATGGTTGCGCCCACTCCGTCATCGGCATTGCTGCACAGCGCAACAATGGTTAAGGCAGGCGTATATCTTTTAATCAGAATTGCTCCGCTTATGAGCGATCAGCTTTCGGGATACATGATTGCACTTATCGGCGGTTTGACATTTCTTGCAATGTCAATGCTTGCAATCACCGTATCAGACGGCAAAAAAGTTTTGGCTTATTCAACGCTTTCAAACCTCGGTCTTATCACCGCCTGTGCAGGTATCGGCACAGCCGAAACAATATGGGCGGCTGTATTTCTCGTAATTTTTCATGCTGTTTCAAAATCGCTTTTATTCCAAACCGTCGGTTCAATCGAGCACCAAACCGGCTCAAGAGATATAGAAACAATGCACGGTCTTGTAAGACGCTATCCGGCATTGACATGGATGCTTGTTATAGGCATTTCGGGAATGTTTCTTGCTCCGTTCGGTATGCTTGTTTCAAAATGGGCGGCTCTCAAAGCATTTGTTGACACGGGACTTCAGAGCGGCCATGTATTGTTTTCGCTCGTTTCCGTTTTGCTTGTACTTTGCATTTGCTTCGGCTCGGCAACTACATTGCTTTATTGGTCAAAATGGCTTGCAACAATTCTTGCAAGCAACCCGAAAGACAAAAGGCACAAAAACACAATTTCGCTTAACCAATGGATTTCCCTCAGTGTTCACAGCGTTTTGATGATTGCTGTTTGCTTTGTGTTTCCCATTATTTCGGACAAGGTTGTTGTGCCGTATATTCAGGATTTGGGAAAATACCGCGGAGCAATTGCCGCACTTTCAGAAGAAAACATTTTTTTCACAATCATTATGATTGTATTTGTATTTGCCGTTCCGGCAATAATATTCCACTCAATCGCAAAGGAAAGGCCTTATCCAAAGGCACACAGATACTTTAACGGCGCAGGCTTACCGGACCAAGTTGGATTTGTTGACTCATTCGGCGTTGAAAAAAAGGAATTTTTGACAAATTGGTATATGACAGACATTTTTGGCGAAAAGCATATGTATAAGCCGAGTGTTTACACATCAATTGCACTGCTCGTCGTACTGACTGCGGCAAGCTTTATTGTGGGAGGTGGTTTTTAATGGATAATATCGTAAAATCTGTTATAGCCGCCTTGGTTTACATAATCACCGCACCGTTTGTGGGCGCGCTTTTGGCAGGCGTTGACAGAAAAATCACCGCAAGAATGCAGGGCAGACGCGGACCGTCTGTTTTGCAACCGTTTTGGGATGTTGAAAAACTTTTGAAAAAGGAAACAAAAACAATAAATCGCGTGCAAATTTTGTACCTTATGTCATTTTTGATTTTTGTTGTAATAACAGGCGCACTGTTTTTCGGCGGATACGATTTGCTGCTTGTATTTTTCACGCTTACCACGGCAAATATCTTTCTTGTAATTGCCGCATCAAGCGGTCACTCGCCATACTCGTTTATGGGCGCCGGCAGAGAGCTTATCCAAATGCTTGCATACGAGCCGATGGTATTAATCACGGTAATCGGTCTTTACTGCGTAACCGGTAATTTTAAGGTTTCGCAAATCGTAATAAGCGACAATTTGCCGCCGGTTGTGTATTTGTTAGGTATTTTTGTTGGATTTATGTTTATCCTCACAATCAAACTCAGAAAACATCCGTTTGACCTTTCGACAAGCCACCACGCTCATCAGGAGCTTGTTAAGGGCTTGACTACCGAATTTAACGGTCAAATGTTTGCTATCGTTGAAATTTCGCACTGGTATGAAAATGTATTTCTCCTCGGCGTTTTGGCACTGTTCTTCCTCCACGGAAACGGAACAAGCGTAAGCCCGATAAGCATAATCATCACAATAATCGCACTTGCCGTTTGCTATTTTATTGAAATTCTTATAGACAACACAAACGCAAGGCTTAAATGGGACCAAATGCTTAAAAGCGCTTGGATTGTAACAGCGGTTTTGGGGGCTTTGAATTTGATTATACTTGAAGTTGTGATTGGAGGAATGAAATAATGGCTGGTGTAACGAAATCGCCGTGGATAATGCACTATGACGGCTCCTCCTGCAACGGATGCGACATTGAGGTTTTGGCATGTCTCACCCCGATTTACGATGTTGAACGCTTCGGCGTAATAAACACAGGCAACCCAAAGCACGCAGACATTTTGCTTATCACCGGCTCGGTGAACACGCAAAACAAGGATGTTGTAAAACAGCTTTATGAGCAAATGACAGAGCCGAAAGTTGTTTGTGCAATCGGAATTTGTGCCTGCAGCGGTGGTGTATTTAAGGATTGCTACAACATTTTGGGCGGAATCGACAAGGTTATTCCAGTTGATGTATATGTGCCGGGTTGCGCCGCAAGGCCGCAGTCAATAATTGACGGAGTTGTGAAATCGCTTGCAATATTAAAGCAAAAAAGCGAAAAGCTCCAAGCCCGAGGCATAAGCGTTGAAAAGAACAGGGAGGAAAATTAGAATGAATAATTACAACGATTTTCCGATAACCGAAGTCGCTAAAGACGAGCTTTATAAAATAATGGAGCAAAAATATAACGACGGCTACCGCCTTGCGCAGATTTTGAGCGTTGCATACGAGGGATACAACGAGGTTATATATTCCGTTGCAAAGGAATATGAGATGGAAAACTACAAAATCAACCTCCCGATTGACGAGGAAATCAAATCGTTTTCCGACATATTCCCTGCCGCAGCCCTTTATGAAAACGAGATAAAGGAGCTTTGGGGTGTTAAGGTTGTCGGAATGGCACTTGATTATCACAACAAGTTTTATCGCATAGAAAAAGAAACACCGTTTAAAAAGCAAATCAAGGTTATCAAAAAGGAGGACAAGGAATAATGGCTATTCAATCTGTTATACCGTTTGGTCCTCAGCATCCGGTTTTGCCGGAGCCTATACACATCGACCTTGTGCTTGAGGATGAAAAGGTTGTCGAGGCAATTCCGTCTGTGGGATTTGTGCACAGAGGACTTGAAATGCTTGCAGAAAAGAGAGATTTCAACGATTATCAATATGTTGTTGAGAGGACCTGCGGCATATGCTCGTTCGGTCACGGCTTGGCATACTGTGAGGCGCTTGAAAAAATTTTTGACGCCGAAGTGCCGCAAAGAGCAAAATATTTGAGAACATTTTGGTTTGAAATGAGCCGTATCCACTCTCACCTGCTTTGGCTTGGTCTGTTGGCTGACGCATTCGGATTTGACGCACTGTTCATGCAGGCTTGGCGTATGAGAGAAAAAGTACTTGATATGTTTGAAGCGTCTACCGGCGGCAGAGTTATATTTTCCGTCAACAAAATCGGCGGTGTTTTAAAGGATATGGACTCGTCGATGATACACGGCTTTATCGGCGTTTTTGATTCGATGGAAAAGGATTTGAGAAAAATGACAAATGTTTTTCTCAAGGACTGCACCGTTCAAAAAAGGCTTAAGGGCGTCGGAATCCTCACAAAGGAGGACGCTTATCGATTAAGCGCGGCAGGCGCAATGGCGAGAGCAAGCGGTCTTGAATACGATATGAGAAAAACAGGATATGAGGCATACGGCGACATTGATTTTGACATCATCACATCAAATGACTGTGACGGATATGCGCGCTGTGAGGTCAGAATCGGTGAACTGTTTCAATCAATATCGATACTCCGCCAGATTGCTCAAAAAATCCCGGAGGGTGCAATATGCAATCCGCAAAAGGGCAACCCAAACGGCGAGGCGTTTGTGAGAGTCGAGCAGCCACGCGGCGAGACAATCTATTATGCAAAGGCAAACGGAACAAAGTTTCTCGACAGATTCAGGCTCCGCACACCGACATTCACCAACATTCAATCACTTATTCACATTTTGCCGGGCTCGGATTTTGCCGATGTGCCGGTGCAAATTTTGACAATTGACCCGTGCATCAGTTGCACGGAAAGATAGGAGGAAATCTGATATGAAATTGATGGATTTTGCTCCTATCGCCTTAAAAAATCTGTTTTCAAAACCTGCAACCTGCAACTATCCGGCAGAGCCGGCAATATACCCCGAGCGCTCGAGAGGTCACATTGAAATCAACATTGACGACTGCATTATGTGCGGAATGTGTATGAGAAAGTGTCCGTCAGGTGCAATCAAGGTTGACAGAAACACAAAAACATGGTCAATCGAGCGAATGGGTTGCGTGCAGTGCGAAAACTGCGTAAACGCTTGTCCAAAAAACTGCCTGAGCATCAAGCCGGGATACACCGTGCCGTCAACAAGCAAAATTGTTGACAGCTATTCACAGCCTATCCCCGAAAAACCGGCAGGCAAAATCACAAACGATATGACGAAGTGCATTTTGTGCGGCCTTTGCGCAAGAAAATGTCCGCAGGAGTGCATTACAGTTGACAGAACAGGTGAAAAAACATGGACAATCAACCGTGACAAATGCGTTCAATGCGGCGCATGCGTTGACGCGTGCCTTAAATTCAAGGCACTTTCAATCATTGATGATGACGGTGAAAAGGGCAGCGTTGTTTTTCACAAGGAATAACACTCGGAAAAGAGGATAAATCATAACAGTTAAATACACCTTTTCTGGTATTGTGCAGGGTATCGGCTTTCGCCCCACCGCCCTGCGGCTTGCAAACGAGCTTGGCATCGGGGGCGAGGTTAAAAATTCAGGCGGCAATGTATCAATTGTCGCAAGCGCAAAAAAAGAGGCATTGGATAAATTTATCCAATGCCTTACAGCAATTTTTGAAATAGAAAAATACGATGAATGTGCTGTCGGCGAGCATGATTTTGACAAATTCACAATCGTTCACAGCACAAATGACAACGAAATACCGTTTATCACACCCGACATTGCAACATGCGAGGAGTGTGAAATTGAGCTTAAAGACAAAAACAACCGCAGATTTCGCCACCCCTTTATAAGCTGTGTCAACTGCGGACCGAGATATACAATAATCAACTCCCTGCCGTATGACAGAGAGAGAATAACAATGGGCAAATTTCCGCTTTGCGGCGAATGTGAGGCTGAATACACAGAGCCGAAAAACCGCCGTTGCCATGCCCAAACAATCGCTTGCAAAAACTGCGGACCGACAATTAATATTTCAATCGACACCGCCGTGAGCATTTTACGCGCAGGCAAGCCGCTTGCGATTAAGGACATCGGCGGCTATCATATAGCAGGAATATGCACAAGTAAAACGGCAGATGAAATAAGAAAAATCAAGGGCAGAGAGAAAAAGCCGTTTGCCGTTATGTTTCGCGATATTGACGAAATCGGCGAATACTGCCTTGTGAGCGAAAATGAAAAATCGCTTCTCAAAAGCAAAGCACGCCCGATTGTGCTTTTAAAAAAGAAAAAGGATTTTGCGGAGGAAGTTTGCGGTGAATCGGATTATATCGGCGCTTTTTTGCCCTGCAATCCGATTCAAATAATGATTCTCGAAAAAATATCGCCGCTGATTATGACAAGCGCAAATATAAGCGGCGAAGCGATTATAATAAACGATGATGAAATAAAAAAATTCGGCATTGACGTTTTATCGCACGACAGAGAAATTTTGGCGCCGATTGATGACAGCGTGGTGCAAATAAACAGCGGCAAAGTACAGCTTATACGCAGGGCGCGCGGATATGTGCCGCTTGCGATAAAAATGAGCATCACGGCGAAAAAAAACATTCTCTCTCTCGGCGGCGATTTGAAAAGCAGTTTTGCGATTTGCCACGGCGGCTATGTAATTCCGTCGCAATATTTCGGCGATTTGGAGGACTGCGACTGCTTTGAGGCATACAGACAAGGCATAAAACGCTTTTGCGATTTGCATTCATTCAAACCCGATATTATTGTGAAGGACAAGCACCCGCTTTATTACTCATCATCGCTTGCCGACGGTGATAATGTAATTGAAATTCAGCATCACCTTGCGCACGCATACGGCGTTGTTGCCGAACATAAAATCGAGGGCGATGCACTTCATTTTGTTTTTGACGGCACCGGCTATGGCGATGACGGAGCGATATGGGGCGGCGAGGTGTTTTTGAACCAAAAGCGCGTTGAGCATTTGAAATACACCAAAATGACGGCAGGCGATGAAATATCGAAAAACGCAGACCTTGCCCTTGCCTGCTACGATGACTCAAACGAGCTTGTTAACAAGGCGCGCGAGCAATCGATAAACACGGTTAATTCGTCAAGCATGGGCAGACTTTTTGACGCGGTTTGCGCGGCGCTTGACCTTAAGCACAAAAACAGTTATGAGGGCGAGTGCGCAATTGCACTTGAGAGTGCGGCAAGGAAAGCGAAAAAGCCGTTTTATATCGAGCCGTCGCTTGACCCGAGCGAAATAATCGCGGCTGTCAAGGCGGCAGACGCACCAAAGGAAGAAGTTGCACTCGGTTTTCATATGATGCTGTGCGATATGATACTGAAAATCGCCCAAAAATACGGCGTTGAGCAAATTACGCTGAGCGGAGGATGCTTTGTGAACAGAATTTTGCTTGAGGGCGCAGTAAAAAGACTTGAAAAACACAATTTCAAGGTATTCACAAACGAGCAGGTGTCATGCGGCGACAACGGACTGTGCTTGGGGCAGGCTTATTTGGCGGCTGAAATTTTAAACAAAACGGAGGAATAGCTATGTGTGTTGCATCACCCGGAAAAATTATTGAAATAAACGGAGACACGGCTGTTGTTGACTATTCAGGCAATAAAACTAACGCGGCGCTCGGCATTGTTGACGCAAAAATCGGCGATTGGGTGCTTGTTCACGCAGGGCTTGTTATACAAGTTCTCCCCGATGATGAGGCGCAATATATGCGCGAGCTTTTCAACGACCTTGAACAATTGAGCAAATGATATGAATATAGATCATGTAATCAATTATTTAAAATCTTACAATAATAAAGATATAAAGCTTATGGAGATTTGCGGCACCCATACCGCTTCCATTGCCGAAAACGCAATTCAATCAATTATAAGCGACAAAATCCACCTGATAAGCGGTCCGGGATGCCCCGTTTGCGTAACGGTTTCATCATATGTTGACAGACTTTGCGAGCTTGCGTTGCAAGACAACAATGTAATAGTGACATTCGGCGATATGATTCGCGTGCCGGGCAGAAAATATGCGCTAAAGGACATCAAATCGCAAGGTGCGGACATAAGAATGGTGTATTCGCCTATGCAAGCACTTGATTTTGCAAGGCGTGAACCCGACAAAACATTCATTTTTGCCGCAGTCGGATTTGAAACAACAACGCCGATTTATGCGCTGTTGATTGACCGCGCAATAAAGGACAAAATCAGCAACATAAAACTTTTAACGGCGCTTAAAACAATGCCTGCAGTTATTGACAGACTTTGCGGCAACGGGGCTGATATAGACGGTTTTATCGCACCCGGTCATGTTTGCGCAGTAACGGGAGCAGAGGCATTTTTGCCGCTTGCCGAAAAATACAACATTCCGTTTGCCGTTTCGGGCTTTGAGGCGGAGGAGATTTTGTCGGCAATATATGCGCTTGTCAAAACGATTGACAAAGGCGAAGAATTAGGCACCGTGATGAATCTTTACAAATCGGTTGTAAGGCAGGAACGAAACGAAAAGGCATTCGATATTGTAAACAAATACTTTGTTCCCTGCTCCGCATCGTGGCGCGGACTCGGCAAAATTGAAAGCTCGGGACTTATTCTGCGCGATGAATACAGCCGCTTTGACGCAGGCAGTGCCGATTTGACAGCTGATTTTTCAAAATCAAAGGGCTGTATGTGCGGCGAAATTATCACGGGCAAAAAAACGCCGAGCGAATGCCCACTGTTTAAAAAAGTATGCACGCCGGAAAACCCGATGGGCGCATGCATGGTTTCCGGCGAGGGAACATGTTTTAACCTTTTTGTAAACGACTGACGGTTGAAACAAAAACCGACACCGACACACCCTTGAAAGGATATATACGCAATGAAAATCACATTATCACACGGAAGCGGAGGAAAATCCACAAGCGAGCTGATTGACGGCATTTTTGCAAAACATTTTTCAAACCATGTGCTCAACAAAATGGAGGACAGCGCCGTTGTTGACGGTGCGCATAAAATAGCAATGACTACCGACAGCTTTGTTGTGACACCGCTGTTTTTCAAGGGCGGCGACATAGGAAGACTTGCCGTTTGCGGAACAGTAAACGACCTTTTGATGCGCGGCGCAACGCCGAAATACATCACAAGCGCATTTATTATCGAAGAGGGTGCAGACACCCAAACGCTCGAAAAAATCGCAATATCAATGGCGCAGACAGCCGAGGAGGCAGGCGTTATAATCGTTGCGGGCGACACAAAAGTTATTGAGGGCAGCGGCGGAATTTATATCAACACAGCAGGTGTGGGATTTGTTGCCGACGGTACCGAAATCAACGCCGGAGGAATAAAACCGAATGACGCCGTGATTGTGAGCGGAAATATGGGTGACCACCACGCCGCAATTCTCTCGGCAAGAATGGATATTGAAAACGAAATAAAATCGGACAACGCGCCGCTTTGCGACATTGTTTTCAATCTGCTTAAAAACGGAATTGATGTGCACTGTATGCGCGACATAACGCGCGGCGGACTCGGCACGGTTTTAAACGAGCTTGCCGACGCATCAAATGTGTCAATCGAGATAAACGAAGACGATATTCCCGTGAGCGATGAGGTGCGTGCATTTTCAAAAATACTCGGGCTAAATATTTTGCATATGGGCAACGAGGGCAAGCTTGTTGTATTTGTACCGAGCGAGCAAAAAGAGCGTGCCGTTCAAATTATCAGTGAGTCAAAATACGGCGAGAGGGCAAAAATCATCGGCACCGTTTCAGCCTCAAACGGCGTTTTTATGAAAACTCATATCGGCGGTAAAAGACGAGTTAATCTACTAATCGGGCAGGGTTTGCCGAGAATTTGTTAATATCATAAACAATTGTTTATTTTTGTAAGTTTTAAAAAATTAGACTTGTATTTGACAAAACGCTGTGATATACTACATTAAAAATTATAAAATTGCAGGTGAAACGAATGGCCGGTAAAACAAAAAAGATGATTATTTCATCATTTTTAGAGCTTGTAAACTCTAACGAACAATATGATAAAATCACAGTTACGGATCTTGTTGAAAAATGCGGAATCAGCAGACAAACTTTTTACTATCATTTTGAAGATGTTGATAAAATGGTGAGCTGGCTGTTCAAGCGTCAGACAGAAACTGTTTGCAACGATTTTGCAACATACAAAGACTGTGCAAAATCAGCACGAATGACGGCTGAATTTATCGAAAAATACAGCAAAGTAATCACAAAGGCAATGACAACATCAAAATGTATCCTTGCTTTTAACGACCTTTATGCTATGTTTTATGCAATAACCCGGGCTTATGTTGAAAACACATTGCAAATGCCGAAAAACTACGAGCCGCTCGTTAAGTTTTGGGCAAACTCGACAACAGGCGCAACAATTAACGAACTTCAACTTGAACCTGAAAAGAGAGATTTTGAAAAATTGTATAAGCAGATTTTTTCATATCTTCCAAAGGGAAAATCATATCAGCAATAATATAACTATATCATATAAGATAAGCAAAACGGCATCGTCAAGTGACGATGCCGTTTTTGTATGCTTATATGCTTTCATTTTATTTTGTTTTAATTTTTTTGGAGCCGCTCCATGTCGAATAGAGATAATGGTTTTTGCCGCCGAACTTAATTGTTTTGTATGTTCTTACGCGGACATAATAATTTTTCTTTGCCGAAAGCTTTGTAACCGATTTTGAGGTGACTTTGCTTTTTGCCCAAACGGATTTGGCGTTTTTAAAATTGCTGTGTGTCGAATACTGAATTTGATAGCCTGTTGTTTGCGAGGCTTGCTTTTTCCAAGTGACTTTAAAGGACTTTTTGCCTGCCGTAACTTTGCTGACGGAGGTTGATTTCGGCACAATGTCATAATAAAGTGTTTTTGAGCCGGAATAATTGCCCTTAAAATTGACCTTGATATAATATCTGCCGACCGACTTTCTGCCGCTTTGATATGACAAGGTATAATGCGTGCCTTTTTTGAGGGTGTTGCCCTTCCTGTCCTTAACCGTTACCGACGGCGTTTGCACCTTGCCGTTATATGTGTACCAAGTTCTTGAAAGTTTGATATTTGACGCTTTGTTAATCGCCTTTGTTGAAGAAACCTTACCGCATTTTTGGCATTTGGTGACGATTTTTCCGTCGGCAGTCGCCGTGGCGCGTGTGACATACTGCTTAAACGAATGAATACAGAGCGGCTTTATAAGCTCCGACGGATTGTAAAGAACATTTTGGTCGCACGAAATATCGTCCGATTTTTCGGCATATTGCCAAATATCGGCAGCAACACCTGTTGTGCCGATTGTTTTGGGCTTTGAGAAATCGGGTTTTGGTGTGTAATAGGCAAACCAAATTTTATATTTTTTTGAAGTAACGGTATTAAGGTCGATATAATTTGTAAACCAATTTTGATTTGCATAAATCATCGGGACATATCCCACATTTTTGACCGCATCACAAAACTGCACAGCCTGCGCAGTTATTTTTGACTTGCTGTAGCCAAGATTTTCTGCCAGTTTTTTATCCTCTAAATCATACGCGAGAGGCAGGGTGAAATGCTGCCTTTGCTCGTCTGTAAGTTGTGAAAGTGTTTTAATTGCAAAGTCGGACTCGACCTTTACCTCTGCCGATGAATAAGCGTAACTGTAAAGATAAACGCCGAAATCAATATTCGCCGCGGTAGCCTTTTTGACATTGTTCCAAAACTCGGTGTCGATGTGATTATAATATCCGAGGCGAATCATAACAAAGCTTTTACCCGCAAAAGCAGATGAAGAAAAGTCAAAATCGCCGTTGTGATATGAAATATCGACGCCGTATTTATAATCGTTTTCGCTTGCAAATGCAGGAATCGAGGCACCGAATATAATCAATGCCGACATCAATAACGCAAGCAATGATTTTAGAAATTTTTTCATACAAAGCTCCTTAAAATTAGAATTGTTACTTATATTTTATTAAACTACATACCGAAAAAGTCCTCGGCATTTTTAACGCTGTTATATTTTCTCGCCGTTAAATCCGAAACGGACGAATAGTCAAAATTAATGCTGTATTGCGTTTGTGTTCCGTCGGAATCCGTAACGGTCAGCTTGTCGCCGCTGACGGAATATGTTCCCTTTGAAACGCTCGTTTTCCAAGCGGCGTTGCCCGATTTTGTGTATTTTGTAATACTGCATTCGGTGCCGTTTGAAAACTTGATTGCCGAAATTGCATAATCACTGCCCTTTTTATCGGGAGCGGTAAACCAAAAGCTGTTTTGCAAAAACTTTGTACTGCCCGTCTTTTCGGTTGACGCGGCGGTTGTGGACGGTTTTTCGGTTGTTGGTTGAGTTGTTGTCTGCTTTTCTGTTGCAGGCTCACTTGACGAAACGGTTGTTTGCATACTGTGGTCAAACACCTTGTCGGCAACATTTTCGCTGATTTTTCCGCTGAAAGTCACCGGTTCATCATATGTGAAATGCTTGTCATTGCCGTAAAACTGAAACTCCGCCTCAATGGTGTAGGTATAAGTTTGGTCAGCCTCTAAGTTAAGCTCATCGACATCAAAATAAATTGCGCGAATTTCGCCCCCGACGGATTTTGTGTATTCATAATCGGTTGAAATCGGGTCGGCAGTGTTTTTGTCCTGAGTTTTATTATAAGCGAAAAGTTTAACGCCGTGGATATATTGAATTTTTGAATTTTCGTTGACTGTCAGATAGAGCACCTTTTCGTCATCGTTAATAACTCCTGCGCCGGTTGAAAATGTGAGCGAGGGCGCATCTGAATTTTTGTCGAAAAACGGCAGACCCCACTGCTCACCGAGCCCGGTAAAATAAAGTATTGCCACAAGCGATGCGATTACAACGATAATAAACAAAACTGTTCTTACAATATGCGGCTTTCTGCGCTCCGGCTCGCCGTAATCGGCATAGTCGCCGTCGGACGACAAAACATAATATCCGTCGTCATCTCCGCACGGCGCACCGCAATTTTGGCACACCTTGGCATTTTGCTTTAATTTTGCTCCGCAATTTTTACAAGTCATATATCCACCTCTGTATTGAGCGCGGCGCAACAAATTGCACGCGCCCTATCAAGAATAATATAACATTTTTTGACGAAATATACAATATTAATATAAAACAATATAAAAAAGAGCGGTTTAAGGGGCACACTCCATAAGGAATAAATGCTCAAAAAACAAATAAGCAGCGAAATACTGCGTTAAATTCATAGCGCAGGCGCCAGCCTGCACTGTGAATTATGCCTTGTCTTTCATCTGTTTCTTTGGTTTTTGAGTGCGAAGCAGTTTAAGCAAACTGATTTTGTTCAGTGTGCATTAACAAAAATATGCCAATACTTGCGTATTGGCATATTTTTTTAATAGTGCAATGGGCAAAATTCAGAAAGCTTAAACCAATTACTTCCTTACGGAGCGTGCCCCAAAGAACCGCTCTTAATTTTGAATATTTGATTATTCTGCTTCTGCCTGCGGTGCTTCTTCCTGAGCATCGTCGGTTTTCTTTTCTCTCATAAGAACAAATTTTTCCATCGGGAAAAGGAATACCATTTGAACGAAACCTGCTGCCAAGCCGGCAATTGTTCTTGCAAGCGGCTGAATCCAAGCCCAGTCAATCTTTGCAATAACGCCAACGAGCCAACCCTGGAACCATGTTGAGAAGAGAATAAGAGCAATCATAATTACTATGTAAGCTGCGAAGCTGTACCAAGGAGCATCACTCTTGAATGTTGTCTTCTTGTTCTGGAAGAAACCGTAAATGTTAGCAATAAGGTTTGAAAGGAAGAAAGGAAGGAGATAACCCCATGTAACAATACCGGCTGTAACAGTGCCGTTTTCGACAACAGCGCCCGAAACATACTTGCCGATTTGCTCGAGACCTTCTTTGGTAGAAGCGTCAAATACTACATTAGGATCAAAAATAGTCTGTAAAAATGCAGGCAATGTTGCTGTCACGCTGTCAAAAATGAGCGGAAGAACATTTGCAAGTACAAGTTGAATAATAGTAACAAGACCCGAAACAACAAGGAACTTTAAAAGCTGCCAAAGTGTTTTGATGAACGAGCCTTTTTCCTCTGCCGCATTATCAATGCCGCCGAGGCTGAATTTTTTCTTTTCGTCTGCCATAAATAATACCCCTTTACATATAATTTTAGTTTCGTATTACGACTTAATCATTATAGCAAGAATAAGCCGCTATTGCAACAAAAACTTTTGTAATCTTTAATTAAAATAAAAAGCCGAGTGCCGCAGTTCCTGCGCAGGCGTGAATGATGGCAACAATTGCCCAAACAACAAGCGCAATAACGCCGGCAACAATTGCAAGGAGTAGGATGACAAGCAAAATCAAAACGATAAGCACAAGCGGACCTTTTTTGCTCTTTTTAACCGGGTCGTCAAACTTCTTTTCCTCAAACATTTCGGCAGGTGCCGGATTTTCGCCGTCATAAACGGGATAAAGCGGAAGTGAAGCCTTTGCGTCGCAGTAGCCCGGATTCCAAAGAAGCGGTTCCACAAGACCTCTGACAGAGGTTGCACCCTTAAGGAATTTGCCGATTGAAAGATGAATTGTGTCAAGAAACGAGTCAATAATATTGAGCACTCCGCAGGTGAGCTTGTATTCTCTTGTATCGGGTCCGTACGGTGAGTCGCCGCAATAGAGATTTTGAACAAGCTCGAGAATGAAATCTGTAACCTTGTTATCAGCAATATCCGCAATATCTGCCTTTTTAAGTCCGCTTTCCTTTTTGCAAAGGCGCCACATCTTTTTGAAAGTGAGCTTGTTGAGCCATTTGCCGACAGGTTTGATAAGCCAGCCGAGTTTTTTAACCTTTTCGCCGGGGATTGAGAATGCGGAAGTCATTTCGGAAAGACGGTCAATATCGTTGCCCATTGCCCAAATAACCTCGCCTATCATACCGAAGAAAAAGCTCTTCATATATTCGTCGAACGGCTTGCCGTTTGTGTCAAGACCGGGGACATCCTTAATCATAATCGTGTCAACATCAATCTTGCCGTTTTTCGGGTCGATTGTGACATTACGCATTGTAGGAGGACAGCCAATCATTGCGCCGCATGCAATATCATAAAAGCGATTGCCGTTTTTCGTTGTGACATAGCTTATATCGTGAATATGGGTGTGACCCGTGAGCATGCACGAAAGACCTGCATCGGCAAAAATTTCGCGCGTGGTTTCGTGATTTCTCTGCATATCGCCCTTGCCGATGATAGCGTAAAACGGTGACGGAGCAATCATCGGGTGGTGAGTCATGGCGATTACAAACTGGTCATTTTTCTTTGCATCTTCAAGTTGCTCCATAATCCACTGCATACAATCATCGGAGAAACCCGAACCGCGCTCGCCCTCCGGCTTGTAGTTTGTATCATCGTTAAGAGCGAATAAACGGTAGCCCGGTGCAAGCTGAACAACATAGCTCATTGAGTCGGGATGAGTTGAAATAGCCTCATTTGGTCCGAACTCATAGTACATATCCCACAAATCGTGTCTGTCCTCAACAGCGGGGACTTTGATTGTTTCGTCGCCATTATAACCGTCGGCAACGCCGCCATCGCGAAAATCGTGAGTAGCTGTGATGACATAAACACGCTTGCCGCGCTTTTTAAGGTCGCGCAACATTTCGATAAATTCCTTGTGCGACTCAATTTCGCCGTCGCGTGTGGTGTCGCCTGCAAGAACAACAATATCGGTTGATGTGTCCTTGCAAAGCATATCAAAACCTGCTTTGATTACAAGGTCGGTGTCCTTGATAACCTTTTGGCTTTTTGACTCTGCCTTGTCATAGGCTTTGCCCTCTGTGCCGCCTTTGCGGGAATAATAGTGTGTATCCGTTATAAATTGGATTTTAAGCGGCTCGTTATTGCAACCGCTGATTTTTTCAGCCATCTGAATCTCCTTTCAAAAAAGCATTGCTTATTTTGCAGTTACCGTGATGATTCCCGATTTAACGCTTGAATCAAGTGTGATTTCGATTGAGCCGTTTGTGCGGCTGTTGAAATCAATATCACTGCCGTCAAGCTTAACGGAATAATCGTTTGAATCGTCAAGAGTAACGATAATTGTGTATTTATCGTTTTTGCCGTAATACTTGAAAGATATTTCGGCACTGTCGGCGGTTGTTTTTTGATAATCTGTCCAAACATCAAAACCGGTTGTAACCGTTCCCGGTCTGTAATAAGCGTCTGCCCAAATGCATATAGGAGCAGAAAGACCGCCGAAGTTGTGGAACCAGCCGCCGCGCTTTGTCTGAATACCGAAGCACTCGTAGGTGTTGTATGTGAAATCGGTTTCGTCTTTCCACATTTCAAGCGCGCGGTTTGCAATTTCAAAAGCAAAATCGCCGTCGCCGTTATCAAGCATCGTTTTCCAAACAAACCATTGGTGACTCATCCAAACATTGCCGTTCCAATAGCCGTCCTCAAAATAATATGAAGCGGACATATCAACGGCGCTTACACCTGCGTTTGACCACATCTCCTTCGGATTTTTGATATGGTCGATAAGTCTTTGTCTGCGCTCACCCGAAACAGAGCCTGAAATAAGGGGATAAACGCCGTCAAAACCCTTATCCCAATTTTCGCCCGACTCGGTTTTCATAATATACGGATGATTTTTGTCTTTATCATACATAGTATAGCCGAAATAGCCCGAGTCCTCGTCCCAAGCAAGGTCGTTGAGCGCCTTCTCGGAAAGAGCAATATCGGCATCATAAACGGCAACATCGTCCGCTTTGCCGAGATAGTCGGCAACCATTTTAAGAATTTTGCCGGCTCTGATAACCTGTGCCGTTGTAAGGCACGGGCAGGAATGTTCTTCCATTTTGTCGGCAATCATTTTAACCTGTGCGGGATAATCGTCCATACCGGAGCAGGAATACCAGTAATCATAAACTGTGAGAAGTCCGTTGTCAAACTTGTTGCAGGACGAACCATGTGTTCTGCCGCGCAAGAATTCGTAGTAGCGTTTCATCTTGTCATAAAGAAAGTCAAGTTTGTGCTTATCGTTTGTGCGCTTTAAAAGTTCAAAATACTCGACAAACTGTGTCGGAACAAGCGAGCCGTGAAGAAGAAAACAAAAATCCTTGTTATCCTCGTCGCAAAGATATGTGTCAAGCACATATTGGCAAAGCTCGTTTGAATATTCCAAAAGGCCCATACCTATAAAGCCGCTGTCCCATGTATAGAACGAGTCCCAACGCTTGCCCGGCGTGTGGTGAATAACATTTTCGCCGTGTCTGTAAACGGGATAAACAACATTTGTCAAAAGTGTTGATTTTAAAATGTTTGTCGAAAGGCAATACTTTTCGCCCGCCTTGTTGTAGAAAACATTTTCGGCTGTCAACTTTGCCTTTTGATAAATTGCCTCGTACTCACCGTTCGTGAGCGGCTCAAATTTGCCCTTTGAAACAACAACATACTCGATATGAGATGAAAGCGGCTCAACAAAAATCGACTTGATAACGCTGTTGTGGAAAAATCCCTCGTCGCTTGTTTTGCGCTTAAACGAATTTGAAAATGTTTCCTTAAGGTCGTCATATGTATGGTCGCCGTTTGAAAGACGGTTAATGAGTGCGTCTTCAAGGCTGCCGCTTTCGAGAATGCGCTGACGTGTGTTCTCGTTATGAGTGAGAATATAATAATCACAACCGTCATAGTTGTATTTAAGCTCTGTTCTTGCGCCGTTTCCGACTTTTTCGGTTGTAATCTGCGGCACAAATTCATATTTTTTGTTTGTTACGGAAACTTTTTCGCCGTTTTCAACAACTGCGATAAAATCAAGTTCAACGCCTGCCGCACCGAGGCTGACAAATTCCGGATTTTCGGCAAACGGCAAATAAATGATTGCAAGCTCTTCACTTTCCGGAAGAGTGATTTCGCTGCCGTTCAATGTGAACTTTGCGTCACCCGGAGTAACCGTTCTGTATCTTACAGCCAAAACGGGATTCTCAAATCCGTCGGCTGAAAGGTTATACGAAACGGTATCGCCCTTTACTGCGCCGAAAGGTTTAAAGCCGTAGAAATGAACATGGGCATTGTCGCATCTGTCGCCCAAACCCTCGCCGAGATAGAATTTTTCGTCTTTAAACATACCTTTAAACATACCGTCGGGCATTTCCTCATCCCACGGGCGTTTAACGGCATAGTCAAATTTTGCATAATCGTTTGCGTTGACGAGAGTGCACTTTTCGGGTGCCGAAACCTCGGCATAATTCACCGTCGGAAATTCGAGCGAGCCGAAAAGATTGAGAATGCAGTTTTGCGAAAGTTGAGTGTTGTTGTTAAACTCGCATCTGAGCAAAAATGCCTCGTCATTGATTTTTGAAAAGGAAACATCGGCATAAACCATATCTTTCCACATAAGCTCGTATCTGTATGCGTAGTAGCCGTAATCCTTACTGCACTCCCACAAATGATAGGAGGAAGGAACAGTTACATTCGGCACGGGAGTTGCCGAGTTCCAAAGTGTCGGATGTGCAATGAAATCAAAGCGCGCGCCTTGTCTTGAAAGGCTTTCAACGATTCTTGAAATGCCCATATATTTTTTCGAATAGGGTCCCCAGAGGGGCATTTTGATTTTATCAGCCATATAAATTCTCCGTTAATAAAAAATGTCAAAGATATTATTATCCATAAAAATCCATTTGTCAATAAAAATAGCGTAAAATTTATTGACAAATTGACAATTATAAAGTAATATACATTTTATATAAGTAGATTATTATAGAACTTTTTAGGAGATTAGGCTCTAATGAATGTTGACGCAAATGTTAGAAAAATTCTTGTTGCACTTTTCAAGAAGTGGCAATTGATAGTGATTATAGCCGTTATCGGCGGAATGCTCGGATATTTTTATACGGCAAAATTTACAACACTGACCTACACATCTTCTGTTGAATTTTTGGCAGAAGCCGATGATCCAACGGATGAAATTGTTTCAACCGGTTCGTCGTCAAGCAACGAATATGCAAGAACAAGCAACACAAGCAAAATGAATTATGCTATAAAAATGCTCCCGACATATATTGAAATTTTCAATACAAACAAGTTTGACAACAGAGTTGCAAACGATTTAAACAAGCGAATCAACGCAAACTATACACCGTCAACGATAAAAAATGCGCTCACAATCGAATCAATCACCGACACGGCAATGTTCCAAATTTCCGTCAACACAACGGACAAGGATTTGTCATACGAAATAGCACATCAGCTTGAAATAACATTGCCTAAGGTTATGGAGGAAACAAACAAAGGTCTTGTTAAAGCCTCCGTACAGGATGAACCGACCAGAGCAGTTAATTCCGAAAGCCTCGGCTATCCGAAAAAAATAGCGCTCGGTGCAATCATCGGCGCATTTGCAGCGGCGGCATACATTATTCTCCGTAACATTCTTGACATAAGAATTAAAACGGAAGAGGAACTTATTGAAAAATACAACATACCCGTGCTCGGCTCGATTCCGAACTTTGAGAGTAAGGGCTCGTCGACGGCTAAAGTTGCAGGTAAGGAGGATTAACGGCAATGGCAAGAAAAAGCAAAAAAAGCGCATCATCCTCATCAAGACACCTTTTGCAGGATATTTCAATCGACCCGTCGCTTCGATTCAGGGTTGAAGAGGCATACAAAAGCATAAGAGCGAACATAATGTTTTCGATTATGAAAAAGGGGTGCAAAACAATTGTTGTATCGTCGGCGTCGCCGAACGAAGGCAAAACAACAACCACAATCAACCTTGCAATCACACTTTCACAGGCAGACCAAAAGGTTTTGCTCATAGACGGCGACCTTCGCAAACCGAAGGTGCACCAATATTTTCAATTTCAAAACGCACCGGGTTTGACAGATTATCTCGGCTCGACAGTTTCGTCATCAAGGCGCGACAGAGTTGATTTGTTTGATGTTATTCACCCGACACAATTTGAAAATCTTTCGGTCATTTGCTCCGGCTCTATTCCGCCTAATCCGGCAGAACTTTTGGGCAGTGAGCTTATGGCAGGATTTCTTGCCGAAATCGGCAAGGATTTTGACTATATAGTAATCGACACCGCGCCTATCAATGTTGTATCCGACGCACTGCCGCTTATAAGAGAATCGGACGGCGTAATACTTGTTGTTCGCTCAAATCAGACAACGCACCCCGATATTCAAAAGGCGATTTCGTCACTTGAATTTATCGACGCAAAAATTCTGGGATTTATTGTAAACTTTGCCGGTGACGGACAGTCCGGCAAGTACGGCTACGGTAAATACGGATACAGATACGGCAAAAAATACGGCTACGGATACGGTTACGGCTATGGTTACGGTTACGGATACGGTTATGGCTACGGCAAAAATGACGGCGCGGATTATTCGCCTGCAAAAAAGTCGATGCGCAAGACCGACCCGAGAAACGAATAATTTTGACGGCGTATTCACATCAAAGGGTGTTTATTAATGTATATTGACAATTTGGTTGAGATTCACTCTCACATTATCCCCGGCGTAGATGACGGCTCGCAAAGCATTGAAACAAGCCTTGAAATGATTGAGCGGCTTAAGACGCAGGGCGCAAAAAAAATAGTGCTGACGCCGCACTATTATTCCGACAATATTTCGCTTAACGATTTTTTGAGGCGCAGAGATAAGGCGTTCAACGCACTTTTGTCTGCCCTGCCCCCCGGAAGTCCAGAACTTATCCCTGCCGCAGAGGTTTATATCAGCAAATATCTGTTTAACAATGACAATCTCGATGCGCTGAAAATCGGCAATTCAAATTATGTTTTGATTGAACATCCGTTTTCGGCTGAGTTTGACGATAACGATTATTACAGACTGAACAATCTTTTTTGCGACTACGGACTGAAGCCGGTGCTTGCCCACATTGAGCGATACAGAGCGCTTATGGAGGACACATACAAGCTTGAGGAATACATAGAAATGGGCTGTCTTGTGCAGGTCAATATTTCATCATTTGTAACAGGCAAACATTCTCTAAAGAAAAAGCTATTCAAACTGCTTGACACAGGGCATATCCATTTAATCGGCTCGGATTGCCACAATCTTGACTCCCGTCCGCCGGCATATGAGGACGGAATAAAAGCAATCATCAAAAAGAGCGGTGAAAACGCGGTTGAAACACTTATGTATAACGCTAACCAATTGACAAAATAAAGCAACGGCGCAGAGAATTTAATCTCTGCGCCGTATTTATTTATACCATAATTATAGCAATCAGAACTTTTTGAGCTGTTCCTCGTCAAATGTAGCAAGGAAATCGTCATAAGCACCCTTACGGTCGATAATCTTATCCCCGCTTATTTCAATGATTCTGTCAGCAACGGTTTGAACAAACTGATGGTCGTGCGAGGTGAAAAGTACAGTTTCGGGATAGCGGATAAGTCCATTATTGAGAGCCGCGATTGACTCAAGGTCAAGGTGGTTTGTAGGCTCATCAAACACAAGAACATTTGCGCCGCTGAGCATCATTTTGCAAAGCATACACCTTACGCGCTCACCGCCCGAAAGAACATTAGCCTTTTTGAGTGCCTCGTCACCGCTGAAAAGCATTCTGCCGAGCCAGCCTCTTATATCGGCCTCAAGCTGTTCTGTCGTATATTGTCTGAGCCAGTCAACGAGTGTGAGGTCAACACCGTCAAAATAACTGCTGTTGTCTGACGGGAAATAGCTTTGCGATGTGGTAACGCCCCATTTGTATGAGCCTTCGTCCGGCTCAAGCTCGCCCATAATAATTTTGAAAAGTGTTGTTTTTGCAACGGCGTCAGAGCCTACAAAAGCAACCTTTTCTCTCGGGTGAATAACAAACGAAATATCGTCAAGAACTTTTCTGTCGCCGACTGTTTTTGTGAGGTGGTCGACACGGAGAAGGTCATTGCCGCACTCTCTGTCGGGCTTAAAATCAACATACGGAAAACGGCGTGACGAAACGGGCATTTCAATCATTTCAAGAGCGTCAAGCTGCTTTTTTCTGCTTGTAGCCTGCTTTGATTTTGCGGCGTTTGCGGAGAAACGATTGATAAAATCCTGAAGTTCCTTAATCTTTTGCTCGTTTTTCTTGTTTTGGTCGCGCGCCTGTCGTTGACGCATTTGAGTATATTCGTACCAAAAATCGTAGTTACCGGTATAAAGCGTGATTTTGCCGTAGTCAACATCGCAGATATGTGTGCAAACCTTGTTTAAGAAATGACGGTCGTGCGATACGACAATAACGGTGTTTTCAAAATCAAGAAGGAAATTTTCAAGCCAGCTGATAGCCGCCAAATCAAGGTGGTTTGTAGGCTCGTCAAGCAACAAAATATCAGGATTGCCGAAAAGTGCCTGTGCAAGAAGCACCTTAACTTTCATATCCGACGGAAGCTCCGCCATTTTGAGATAGTGATATTCGTCGCCTACGCCGAGCTTATTGAGCATAAATTCGGCGTCGCTCTCGGCATTCCAGCCATCCAAATCGGCAAACTCCGCCTCAAGCTCGCCTGCCTTGATTCCGTCCTCCTCGGAGAAATCCTCCTTGGCATAAAGCGCGTCCTTTTCCTCCATAATTTCGATAAGTCGCGGATTTCCCATAAGAACGGTGCGGACAACCTCGTACTCGTCATAAGCGAAGTGGTCCTGTTTCAAAACGGAAAGGCGCTCACCCGGGGTCATATGGATTTCGCCCTTTGTCGGCTCCAAATCACCGCTGAGAACCTTTAAAAATGTTGATTTGCCTGCGCCGTTTGCGCCGATAATACCATAGCAGTTGCCCGGTGAAAAGGTGACATTAACTCTTTCAAATAACGAGCGACCGCCAAACTGAACAGATATATTTGTTGCCTGAATCATAATTTGCCTCCCGATTGATAAATTTATTGTAACAATGTTTGATTTATTTATTCGACTTTGTGTATTCTATCACAAGATTATATCAATTACAAGAAAATTTTTCTTGACAAATAAAAATTATAATATATAATATATATCAGTAAGATTATCAACCAAAGTGAGGTGGGCTGCAAGGTCCGCTTCTTTTTATTGTTATGCGGTGTAAAATCACACCGATGAAAGGCAGTGACGACAAATGGCAAAACAAAACACCGTGCAAAGGGTTGAGGAAATAATCACCCCTTACGCAAAGGAGCTTGGACTTGAGATTTGGGATGTTCGCTTTGCAAAGGAAGGCTCGGATTGGTATTTACGGGTTTTCATTGACAAGGACGGCGGCGTTTCGATTGACGATTGCGTTGATTTGACCCATGCGGTAACAAAACCGCTCGACGAGGCAGACCCGATAAGCCAAAGCTATATGCTCGAGGTCAGCTCGCCCGGAGTCGAAAGAGAACTGACAAAGGACAGCCATTTTGAAAAATACATCGGCTCCCCCGTTATGCTCCGCAGTATCAGACCGATTGACGGCGTGCGCGATTTCAACGGCAAAATGGTCGATTACAAAGACAAAAAAATCACACTCAGGCTTGAGGATGACAGCGAAATTACTTTTGACAAAAAAGACACATCATATGTAAAGCTTGATGATTTTAATATTGATGACTTTAATCAAGAAATATAAACCGAAAGGATGATAGGAAAATGAGTAAAGAATTTTTTGAAGCAGTAAATATGCTTGAAGCAGAGAAAGGTATCCCTGCCGACTATCTTTATGAAAAGATTTCGGCTGCAATCGTTGCAGGCGCAAAACACAACTACAACGGCAAGGAGATTGTTCACTGTGACATCGACCCCGAAAAACAAAAAATCAAGGTTTATGTAACAAAAAATGTTGTTGACGAAATTGAGGACCCCGACACCGATTTGACATTGGAGCAGGCTCAACAATACCGCAAGAGTGCAAAAGTCGGCACAACAATCAACATTCCGCTTAAAACAAAGGATTTCAGCAGAATCGTGGCACAAACCGCAAAGCATGTTATCCGTCAGGGCATCAGAGAGGCAGAGCGCGGCAAAATTCTCCGCGAATTTCAGGATAAAAACCAAGAGCTTCTTTCAGCCAAAGTTTCGAGAATTGACCCGACTACAGGCAATGTAACGCTTGAAATCGGCAAAAACGAGGCATTGCTTCCGAAGAGCGAGCAGGTGCCGGGCGAAACATACACCGTAGGTCAAACAACAAAAATCTTTGTTGTTGATGTTAAGGAGGGCACAAAGGGCCCGAAAATTATGATTTCGCGCACACACCCGGGCCTTGTTCGCAGATTGTTTGAAACAGAAGTTCCTGAAATTTTTGACGGCACAATCGAAATCAAATCAATCTCCCGTGAGGCAGGCTCCAGAACAAAAATCGCCGTGCTTTCAAAGGACGAGGATGTTGACCCGGTAGGCTCATGCATCGGCCCGAGAGGACAGAGAGTTTCAAATATCGTTGACGCTTTGGGCGGCGAAAAAATCGACATTGTTAAATACAGCGACGACCCGGCAGAATTTGTTGCGGCAGCACTTGCTCCGTCGGATGTAGTGAATGTTGAAATTCTTGACGAGGGCGCAAAATCATGCCGCGCAACCGTTCCGGACGATCAGCTTTCGCTTGCTATCGGCAACAAGGGTCAAAATGTTCGCCTTGCGGCAAAGCTCACAAATTGGAAAATCGACATAAAGCCCGAATCGGGATTTTATGAAGGCGCACAGGAAAACGAATAATTAAGGTGATTTTATGAAAACAAAGAAAGTACCCCTCAGGATGTGCACCGGATGCGGCGAAATGTTTGACAAAAGGACGCTTGTCAGAGTTGTTAAAAGCCCGGAAGGTGAGGTCAGCCTTGATTTGACAGGCAAAAAAGCAGGCAGAGGTGCTTATGTTTGCAAAAATGCCGACTGTCTGAAAAAGGCGAGGAAAAAACGCGCATTTGAACGCGCATTTTCAATTCAAATTGACGACAGCGTTTATGATAAAATGGAAGAAGAAATAAAAAATGCCGAGTAAAAAATACTTATCCATGCTTGGAATGGCACGCAGGGCAGGCAAACTTTCAATGGGCCACGATATGGCGCTTAAGGCAATTAAAAATCACAAAGCAAAACTTTTGATTTTTGCAAGCGATGTTTCACCTCGTTTGATTAACGAGTTTAACACCCAGACAGAGAGATACAACAAAAGTATTATATGTTGTAATGTCGAGGAAACGATAAACGAACTTTACGCCGCTCTCGGTTACAAGGCAGGCGTTATCACAGTTGACGACGCCAATTTTTCAAACAGAATAACACAGCTCATTGCAAGCAATGAGTGATACAAAACAGGAGGAAATAGTGTATGGTAATAAAGGTTAAGGTTTCCGATGTCGCTAAAGATTTAGGAAAACAAAACAAAGATATTATTGAATTACTTTCCGCATACTGTGACGGACCTGCAAAAAAAGCAGGCACCGTTCTTACAGAAAATGAACTGAATGTTGTTTTCGACAAAATAACACAGGAAAACAGTGTAAAGAATTTTGATTCATATTTCGCATCAAAAAAACAGGACACGAAAAAGGAAAGCAAGAAAAGCAAGCCGGCAAAAAGCAGCGAGAAGGACAAAAAGCGCCAAAGTCAAGCCGCTATTCTTCAAATGGCAGAGCAAGCCGCAAAGAGAGCCGAGGAAAAGGCTAAGAAAAAGGCAGAGCAGGCTCCGCAGGCAAGAACAAAGGGCGAGGCACGCCACATTGACACAAGAGTTAACAATGTTGACCTTGAAAAATACAACCAAAAATACGAGGATATTGCTCCTGCAAGCAATATGAACGATTATCAGAAAAAGCAAAAGCTTAATCAGAAATCGAAACAATACAGAAAGAAAAGACCGCAGGGTATGCGTGCCCGTTCAAAAAAGGAGACAGAGGCACAGCGTCTTGCCCGCATTGCAGAGCAGAGAAAGAAGCAACAAATCAAAATCACCGTACCCGAAGAAATCACTGTCGGCGAACTTGCATCACGCCTTCGTATGACGGCAACCGAGGTTATCAAGGCATTGATGAAACTCGGTATGATGGTTAATGTAAACGAGGTTATCGACTACGATACAGCCGAAATCGTTGCAACAGAACTCGGCGCAAAGGTTGAGAAAGAAGTTGTTGTCACAATCGAGGAGCAAATCATCGAAGAGGACAACGAAAACGATGAGAATGCAATTCCGCGTCCGCCCGTTGTTTGCGTAATGGGTCACGTTGACCACGGCAAGACATCTATCCTCGACGCAATCAGAAACACCGATGTAACCTCCACCGAGGCAGGCGGTATCACCCAGGCTATCGGCGCATATCAAGTTGTTACACCCGACAAGCAAACAATCACTTTCCTTGACACACCGGGTCACGCCGCATTCACCGCAATGCGTGCAAGAGGTGCAATGGCAACGGATATTGCAGTGCTTGTTGTAGCCGCAGACGACGGTATTATGCCACAGACAATTGAGGCTATCAACCACGCAAAGGCTGCCGGCGTTGAAATTATAGTTGCAATCAACAAAATGGATAAAGAGGGTGCAAACCCTGACAGAGTTATGCAACAGCTCACAGAGCACGAGCTTGTTCCCGAGGAATGGGGCGGCGATGTTATCTGTGTTCCCGTTTCGGCAAAAACTAAAATGGGAATTGATAAACTTCTTGAAACAATCAACCTTGTTGCAGAAATGCTTGAGCTTAAGGCTAACCCCGACAGAAGCGCAAAAGGTGTTGTAATCGAGGCTAAGCTTGATAAGGGCAGAGGTCCTATCGCAACACTCCTTGTTCAAAACGGCACGCTCAAATCGGGTGACATTATCGTTGCAGGCACAGCCGTAGGTAAAGTAAGAGCAATGACCGATTACAGAGGCAGAAAGCTCAACGAAGCAGGCCCGTCTGTTCCGGTTGAAATCATGGGACTTGACCAGGCACCTATGAGCGGCGACCTCTTCAACGCAGTGTCTGACGAAAAGCTTGCGCGCAAACTTGTTGAACAACGCAAGGAAGAGGCTAAGGAAGAAGAATTCAAGGCATTCCAGAAAGTTACACTCGACACATTGTTTGACACTCTTCAGGACGGCGAGATGAAAGAACTCAACATTATTGTTAAGGCTGATGTTCAGGGCAGTGTTGAGGCTGTTAAGCAATCGCTCCTCAAGATTGAAAACGACGAGGTAAGAGTTAAAATTATTCACGGCGCAGTAGGCACCGTAAACGAAAGCGATGTTATGCTTGCAACGGCATCAAACGCAATCATTGTAGGATTTGCGGTTGATGTTGACCCTGTTGCAAAAGACAGTGCAGAGCGTGACGGAGTTGAAATCAAGACATACGACATTATTTATGACGCTATCGAGGATATTGAAAACGCAATGCGCGGAATGAGAGCGCCGAAATACCGCGATGTTGACACCGGCACCGTTGAGGTTCGCGAGGTGTTCAAAATCTCTTCGGCAGGAACTGTTGCAGGCTCACTTGTTACATCGGGCACAATCCGCCGCGACGGCAAGGTAAGAGTTATTCGCAACGGCAAGCAAATTGCAGATGCAGAGCTTGCAAACCTCAAGAGATTCAAGGACGAGGTCAAAGAAGTTTCGTCCGGCTATGAGTGCGGCATCACTCTCAAGGATTTTGACGATATTAAGCAGGGCGATATTCTTGAGGCATATATTGTTGAGGAATACAGAGATTAATTTGTATTCGGAAAGGCTGTATAAATTATGGCAGGACACAGAATAGACAGAATAACAGAAGATATAAAAAGAGAGCTTATCGCTATACTGCGCGAGGTTAAAGACCCTCGCGTAAGCGGTATGCTCAGCATTGTCAAAGTTGATGTCAGCAACGACTTAAGCTATGCAAAGGTTTATGTCAGCGCTATTGAGGGCATTGATGTTGCCAAGGAATCCGTTAAGGGATTAAAGGCGGCAAGCGGCTTTATCAGAAAGCGCCTCGGCAGCGAGCTTCACATTCGCAAGGTGCCGGAGCTGACATTTGTTGCAGACGATTCGATTGAAAAGGGCTTTGAGCTTTTTGATAAACTGAAGGAAATTGAGAATGAAGATTAATGTTGAAAAATGCGCTCAAATCTTGAAGGAGCAGGATAATATTCTTATTCTTACCCATGCCCACCCGGACGGAGACACATTGGGATGCGGATTTGCTCTTTGCCGCGCGCTTTTGAAATGCGGCAAAAAGGCAAGAGTGATTTGCGCAGACGAAATTCAAAAGAAATATGACTATCTTTATTCAGACCTTGAAATGCCTGATTTTAAAGAAGAGTATATTGTAGCGGTGGATGTTGCGACTGAAAATCTTTTGGGAGATTTAAAGGAACAATACGGCGGCAAAATCAATCTTTGTATCGACCATCACGGCACGAATGACGAATATTCCGAATATCTTTTGCTCAATGCAGACGCTGCGGCGGCATGCGAGGTGATTTTAAAGGTTATCAAGTCGATGAATGTCGAAATAGACAGAGGGATTGCCAACTGCCTTTTCACGGGAATCACAACGGACACGGGCTGTTTCAGATATTCAAGCACAACATCAAACACATTCCGTGCGGCAGCAGAGCTGATTGATTACGGCGCAAACAACGGTGCAATCAATCGCCTTATGTTTGAAACAAAAACAAAAACATATGCCGCTCTTGAGCGTCTTTGTATCGAGGGTATGCAATTCTTTGAAAACGAAAAGATTTGCGTTATCACCGTTACACAGGATATGTACGAAAGAACAGGCTCGGGCGAATTTGAGTCGGAGGGAATCGCTCCGCTCACTCGCCAAATCGAAGGCGTTGAAATCGGCTTGACAATTCGAGAAAAGGCAGACAAAACCTGTAAATGCTCAATCCGCACATATGAAAGCGTTGACGCATCAGTGCTGGCAAAGGCATTCGGCGGCGGCGGTCACAAGCAGGCGGCGGCTTGCAGATTTGACTGCGGCGTTGAAGAGGCAAAGCAAATGCTCATAGAAAAAAGCAAGGAATTACTTAAATAATGACAGGTATAATCTGTATCAACAAGCCGAAGGATATTACATCTTTCGGTGTTGTTGCGAAAATACGCGGTATTACGAGAGAAAAAAAAGTCGGTCACACCGGCACGCTTGACCCTATGGCTACGGGAGTTTTGCCGATTACAATCGGCGGCGCAACAAAGTTTTTAAACTTTTTGCCGGACAGCGACAAGGGATACCGCGCGACTTTTAAACTCGGAATAACCACAAACACCCTTGACATAACGGGCGAAATTTTGTCGCAGAGCGAAGTAAACGCAGGTGTTGAGGATGTTAAAAAAGCGATGGACGCGTTTGTCGGCGAAATAATGCAGATACCGCCGATGTTCAGCGCAAAATCGGTTGACGGCGTGCGACTTTATGATTTGGCACGACAGGGTGTCGAAATCAAGCGAGAGCCGTGCAAAGTTGAAATTAAAGAATTGACGCTTTCTGATTATAATGAAAGCACAAACGAATACACTATTGATGTGCTGTGCTCAAAGGGCACATATATACGCAGTTTGATTGACGATATAGGCAAAAGCCTCGGTTGCGGCGCAACGATGACGGCACTTTGCAGAACAAGAGCAATGGGCTTTACACTTGATGACTGCACGACAATTGACGCACTGCAAAAGATGAAGGACAGTGGCACAGGATTTGACAGCGTGCTTGTTGACATTGAAAGGTTGTATCTCAACTATCACAAAATATTTGTAACGGCGGCGCAGACAAAACGGTTTGCAAACGGCGGCGCGCTTGATATTGCAAGAATAAAAAATCCGCCGAAAAGCGGCGAGCTTTGCACTGTATATTCACCAGATAAAATATTTTTGGGTTTGGGGCAACGCAACAAAGATGAAA
The DNA here is from genome assembly GCA_003526845.1 of Oscillospiraceae bacterium. Classification (GTDB taxonomy): domain Bacteria; phylum Bacillota; class Clostridia; order Oscillospirales; family Acutalibacteraceae; genus Eubacterium_R. The sequence goes on along the minus strand of DPVM01000010.1, from coordinate 167,891 downwards.
TATCGGTTGCGCGGCTTTTAAACCGGCAATGAGTAAAATGGAAGAAAAAGAAAACAAAAAACGAATATCGGTTGCGCTCGGCGATTTTGACGGAATGCACAGAGCGCACCAAACTGTTGTAACCGGTGGCGAAAACGCCGTGATTTACTGTGTGAACAACAGATTTTCGCTTTTGCAAAAAAGCATTTTTAAAGAAAAATATCCAAACGCAATATTTGCGGATTTTAACGAAATAAAACATATGTCGGCAACGGAATTTATCGACGATATTTTAATCGACAGACTGCATGCGGGGATTATCCTCTGCGGCTTTAATTTCCGTTTCGGCAAAAACGCAATGTGGTCGGCAATGGATTTGAGGCGCCACCTTGAGGAAAAGGACATTTGGGTGCGTATTCTCGAGCACCTTGACTATGACGGCAAGCCGATCAGCTCAACAAGAATCCGCTCGGCGATACTCGCAGGCGAAATCGAGCAGGCAAACGATATGCTCGGCTACAATTTCACATTTGAAAACGAGGTTATCTGCGGTGACAGGCGAGGCAGGACTATCGGATTTCCAACATTTAACCAACACTTGCCCGACGGACTTGTAACACCGAAATTCGGCGTTTATGAAAGCAGAACGATTGTTGACGGCAGGGCGATGAAATCCTTTACAAATATCGGAATACGCCCTACATGGCGCGTTGATAAGCCGCTTTGCGAAACACATATTTTTGACTATAACGGTGACCTTTACGGCAAAACCGTGAGGATTGAGCTAATAAGATATATCAGAGAGGAAAGAGCGTTTTCCTCAACAGAGGAACTCAAAAAACAATTAACAGATGACAAAAGCAGTATTATTTGATTTTGACGAAACATTGCAGGACAGAACGGCGGCGTTTGAAAAGTATATGGACACCTTTTTAGACACCTACTGCCCCGGCATTTCAAAAGAAGAAAAAGAAAAGCGCAAGGAGGATATGCGCATAACAGGCAAGGGCGGATATGTCAACCGTGTTGAATGGTGCAAAGAGTTGCGCCGCCTTTGGGACTGGAATGATGCACCGCCTGCCGAGGAGCTTGCCGAGCATTATGACAGAACATTCGGCGACCACAATGTGATATTCCCCCACTCCGTCGAGCTTTTAAAGGAGCTTAAAAAACGCGGATATATTGTGGGAGTAATCACAAACGGTCCGTCGTATTTGCAAAACCACAAAATGGACAAAAGCGGACTGCGACCGTATTGCGACATTGTAACGGTCAGCGGAGATGTCGGCGTTCACAAACCCGACCCCGAGCTTTTTAAAATCGTTGCCAAAAGGCTGAATTTGAAACCCGAGGAATGTGTTTATGTCGGCGACCACCCGATAAACGATATTAAAGGCGCACTTGATGCGGGAATGAAAGCAATAAGAATGAATTACGGCTGGTTTAAGGACAAAGACCTGCGCGACGATGTGCCGGTGATAACCGACATTATAGATGTTTTAAAATATGTATAAAATATGCGGCACCGAAAAAGGCGTTGAAAGCACAATGTGTACTTTCAACGCCTTTATTTTATATATACTGCTTATATACTATTTTAATTGAAGCGTGTCATAAACCTTATCGGTGAAATTGAGCTGTTTTTTAAACTTTGCCGTTATCTCATCGGGATTTGTGTCGCCGCTTGAATTATGCAATGCATAGGCAAAATCCTTGCCGTTTATAATGCCGTCCTTAACATAATCGCCGACAATAATCGAAATCGGTGTTGAGGTGTGGTCATTCTTTGTAACATCCTGCGCGCTGACGGTGAGCATTGCTTTTCTGTCGATGCCGTACGGCGCTTTAATCGTGATTTCATAAACACCGGGTGAATAGCCGAAATTAAATAGTCCCTTAGAATCCGTTGTGGCAACGGTTTTTCCGGCAATGTTGATTGTCGCGCCCTTAATTGCGTCGCCCGTTACATAGTCTGAAACGATGCCCTGAACGCTGTAAAGCGCGCCCTGTTTAATAACAACATTGTATTGACAGCTTACGGTGCCGACAGTAACTGTCATAATATTTTCGGTGTATTTATCCGAGCCTTCGTAATACCAATGCGTTTTTGACTGGTCATAATTATAGCTGATTGCATAGCCGTCGATGACATTTTTTCCGCCCGTAACCGATGAGGTCGAGCCGTCCTTGTATGTGATGGTAACGGTCATATTTTGAATAATTTTGCTCGGGTCATACCAATAGTAGCTTTCGCCCGACGAATCGGTGCGCCACTCACCGTCCGTAAACCAAGTGAGCGTTGACGAGCTTGTAACATTAACGCTTTGCAAAACAGTGTTGTCATACTCGTCGCACTTGAGTCGAACACTGATTTCGCCCCTATTGTCGTTTTGATTTTGGCGACCTGCCGCAAAATAATATGTTGTGCCTTTTTCAAGATGATATGTAAGGCGAAACGAAGTTGCCGAGTGAGTATATGTCACACCCGAAAGTGGGTCGACAAAGGTCCTGACGCCCGTTTCAAGATAATTCGGGTCGCTTGCCGGAGCATACGCAAGGCCGTGATAAGACATAATGCCGTTTTCATCAACCGACCTTGTGTATAAATAAGCAATTGTTTTTGCAACAGTGTAGCTGATAAATGAATATGTGCCTGAATCCTCAGGAGTGTAGGTGTACCAAATCATATCACCCTCGCCGCTGAAAGAATCGGTATAAATAACATCAAGCTTTATATTTTGAAATGTCTTTGCAGACGAGGTAAAGCAATACCCGACAAAAGCGAGCACTACAATAATCGCCGTAAGCAACGATAAAAGCCTTTTTCTCATATTCAAAATCAGTACATCCTTTCAATTAATACAAATCGGCGTAGGTGAAAGTTGACTCCCTAATGTTGAGGAGATTATAGAGCATATCCTGATAAGCATTTGAACGCTCCGCGTCGGAAATGCGCAATGCACGCGCAAAGTCCTTGCCGTTAACAATACCGTCGCCGTTTAAATCAACACATACAATCGGGATTGTTACTGCCACGCCCTCTGCCGCTTTAACCGAAACGGTGCGTGCAAATGTGCCGTTTGCACTTGCAGTCACCTCATATGTTTCGCCTGCTGTCATCGGGATTGTTGCAACGCCGTCGGTTGTTTTGTATTCAACGCCGTCAACGGTGATTGTTGAATCAACAGCGAGGTTGCTTGCCGTGCTCTTCTTATCTGTAATTCCGACTGTTGTTACGGCAACCTGAACTGTTTTTGCCTTTGCAATACCGCAAATCTCAATGCCGTTCATACCCGTGTTGCCCGAGGTATAAAGCTCAAGCTCATCGCCGCTGACAGCCTCGCCGCCGTTAATGAATATTTTGAGATAAAGTTCGCTTTGGTCATCACAAACCGACGGAAGCGCAAAGTTGTTGTATGTTTCAACGGTTGATGTTGCGGAATCGTTGCTGATTGCACGAACATTTGACGATGCAACATAAGTGTATGTTTTGCCGTCGGTGGAATATGCAAGACCCCAGTCGCGCGGACCCTTGTTAGACGAGAGTTGCTCGAGAGTGAGAGTCAAATCTGTAAATCCTTTGGTGCTTGTTTTGATGAGCCAATAGCCGTTGCCCGACGGATTATCGAGCGATTTTGTTGCGGCAAACGGTGATGTTGCGGATGCTGAAACCTTAACGCCGTATGTGTTTGTGTATGAAAGCGTTGCAGGTGTTGACGAATCGGGATACATTGCAATTGTGCCCGCATTTGCACCCGAGGTGTTCGTTGCGGATTTTTCATCAGGGCTGATATAGCTTGATAACAATCTCTTTGAATCATTATAACTGAATTTTGTTACCGTGTCACCCTTATAATAGAAATTTCTTGAATTTACCTGTGATTTATCGTCAACATCACCCTCCCAAACGGTCACCTTGTACTCATTTTTGGAATTTGGATTGAATTGTGCGGCATTTGCGATAACAATTCCCGTTGCGCTCGGATATTCACCCGAAAGCAAAACTTTTGATGACGAATCGGTTACGATATAGTGCATCGTTTTATTGTCGGGACTTATATACTTGATTGCGCCCAAGCCGAAATAATCTGAAGTCTTTTCGGTGTAAGGCATTTTGTAATCGCCGCTGTCCTCGCCGCTTACATAAACGGAGTTGACATATAAATTGCCTTTTGACGCGTTATTGTGAAGCGTTAAGCCCGAAGAAGTCGAGTTTTCGGTTGTGGCAAGGCGAACATAAACCTTTGTCTTGTTGTCACATTCCGACGGGAGCGACTCTGTGAGCATAAACTGTTCGAGCGCGCCGTTTGCCGGAAGGGCGATATTCTTTTTAACATCTGTCCAAGATTTTCCGTCGAGGCTGTATTGGAGCGAAACTGATTTCGGTCCTGATGCGGTTGTATAAGCCTTGCATGTAAACGCCGTGCCTGTATAGCCTGCTGTCGAAATTTCAAATGTGAAGCCCGACTCCGATGACCAAAGCGCGCCGTCATCCGGTGCTACGCAATAAGCGTTATTTGCAGCCTTCCAAAGCGGAACAAACTGTGATTTGCCGTCTGTATAAGCGGTCATTTTTCCGCTTTTGCCATACACACCGCCTGTTGAGAAAACTGCGCCGTTTGAAACATTTTGAGAATAATCGGAATAATCAAAGTTGATGATATTTACGCCGCCGAATGTAGCGGTGTATGTAACGGTATCTGACTTAATATCCTCAAATTTCGCATATGCGGTGATTGTTGCCTTGTCGCCGATTTTTGCGCTTGCGGAGTCAAACGGATTGAACGAACCGCTGTATAATTTATCCTCGCCGCCGTTAACCGAGTAGTAAACATCGGCGCCGCCGTTTGTGTCGGCAACGGTAAGTGTATTGGTATCAAACAAAACAGAGGAATCGCCGTTTGTTGACGAAGTTGAAATTTCGGGAGCGGTGAGAGCCGTAACAGCCGATGTTGACGCGCCCGTAATCGCAATATTGTTTACTGCCGCATCGCCGCTCTTTTGACCGACAATGGTGTTTATGCCGTTTATCGCAACATTACTTGAAACAACCATACGAATATATACGGCGGATTTGTTATTGCATTCTGCCGGGAGAGCAATATCGTCAAACGCAAGCTCCATTGATTTGTTCTTAGTGATTGAATATGATGCATTTTCGACATCCTTATAATTTATGCCGTCTACTGAATACTGAAGTTTCCAATCTCTCGGGCCCTTCTTTGTGCCGCCGAGCCTTGCGCTGAAGTGGATATTTTCATATCCGGCGGTAGAAACAACAGTATTGAAATAAGGATATTCGCCCCATGCAATTCCGTCAGTTTTACTCGTCGCAATCACCGGTGTTTGGTCTGTACCTGCGCTTGTTGACGGATTGTAATACAAATCTGCCGTGCCTGACCATGAAATCGGTGCAGACGATGTTGAGTTTACAGATGCAGTGAGTTTTGCGGTTGATGCATTTTCGCCGCTTGTTGCAAAGTAGTAATATGAATTGCCGGAGCCGTCAGACGAAGTAAGAGCCGCCGAATCGGCTGTGTAGTCATAATTCCACGATGCAAGAGTTTTTGTATAGCTGAGGTGCTTGTTATTTTCCGAAACGGCACAGTTGTTTGATGTGATTGCGATTGAAGCAACATTTGAGCCGTCGCCGCCGACCTTGACGGTGAGAGTCTTGCCCTTGTCGCTTTCGGTTACGGTATATTCTTTAGAATTTGCACCGCTGATATTTGTGCCGTTTGCCTGCCACTGATATGTAACAAAATCGGTGATTGCAATTCCGTCGGCATTTTTAACATCAACGCTTAATGTGTCGCCTGCGTATGCCGTTTCGGGGATTGAAGCACTGCCGCCTACAAGCGTGCCCGAATTGATTGTGAACGAAACCGTCTTTGTGCCTGTATATTTTCCCTTACCGGTCAAGGTGATTTTTGCAATTGCGGATGCCTGAACATTGTTTGAATATTCAGCCGTGTAATCTGCGCCCTCGATAAGAGTGTTGCCGTTGTATGTAACGGTGTAATCGGGGACAATCGGTGTGCCGGTGCATTTACCGACGCTTTTTATTGTGACCGTAGCGTTTGCAATGTCTGTCTTTGCAATTTGGCTGTCAATCCAATTATTACGGCTTGTAAACCAATTGTTTATGCTCTTGATAACAGCATTGCTGTCATATGCCTTGTCGCTGTTGAGATTCAATCTCAAATTGTCCATAGCATTTGATTTTTCAACCGTTTTCACATAATATTCCGTTGAATGCAAAATGCCCTTGGGGTCGGTTGCGTTGCCGAGCAGGATTTGTGTTGCCGGCTCTATTGTCGAATACCAATATGTTTCTGCCATTGCCCAAAAGTCGCTGCAGTTTGTTGCAAGTGCGGCATAGAAATTGAGCGGAGCCTCACTGTCTTTTGAATATTTTGTTGACGAATCGTTTGATCTGAAACGATAGATGCGGGCATTTTTTGTGTACCAGCCCTCGGGTGATGACAAATCACAGCCCCATCTTGACTCCGATTTGTTATACATAATTGTGTTATCCATATCCCACATAGGGCCGGCGTAAAGTTTTGAATCTTTGCTGTCGCTGTCTTTATAAAAATATGTTGACGATGTAGAGGAGTCCATATTTTTGAAATATTCCTGAGTCCAATAATACCTTACGGCAGAATCGGCATCGAGAATATCGCTCCACTTTTTGTTTTGATATTCCGTTGCGGGAGCGGGATTTGTCGTTGTTCGCATTGTAAAAACTGTTTGCAACGGAGTTGAAGTTGTTGTCGACTTGTTCGGAACAACACCGCCGTTGTAAACAGCCGAGCCTAATGCATAGAGCAAATCATAACTGTAATTCACCATACTCGGTGTTGCATAGTCACAGTTTTTGATTACCCAACCCTGACGGTTATATGCACAAAAGCCTGCGTTTTCCTCTATCCAACGCTGTGAAATTTCAAGTTCATACAAATATCCGCCGGTAACATCGGAAGGAGATGAAAGCGAGTCGGAGTATCGCCTTACGCCGACGGTTTGGGAGTTTGTGTTGTCGAAAAGCATACTGCCCGTACCTAACGAAACCTGCTGACCGCTTGAGTTTACTGTTTTGACGGTTGTGCCCGACAAGTCGGCAGGAGTTGTTACGCCCGTTGTTGCGTCGGTTGTGCCGTTTGCAATTTCAAGATTTTCATATGCGTCCGAAATATTGAGTCTGTTTGATTTAATCTCAACCTTTTCGGAAAGCTGATATGAGCCTAAATACTGCTGATTGACATACAAATCAACCGGCTTGCAGTGCGGCTGATACTTAATGCCAATATAGTCGGCAAAATCATAAGTAAGTTGGTTCTTGATAAGTGTTTCGTCAGCCTCGTTTGCAAGAAGACACCATTTTTTTGCCTTGCTCATGCCGAGCAGTGATGTCGAAACACCGAGTTTAATGTTAAACGGTCTTTTATTTGTGGCGCCCCATGTGCCGTTGCCGCGGCCCTGGATTTTATCAAGCGCACCGTCATAGTTAACCTTGCCGTTGGCATCAATAACCATAATTGTGCCTGCCTCAGACGAGTCATGCTCATTGGAATTATAAACATTTGAAATTGAGCCTGATGTCGTATCAACATAAACGGCACCTATATCGCCGCTCTTCATAGCGGTAACAGAATATTTTGCGCCATCAAGGTCGAGTGTATATGTTTTTGACACTCCGCCTGCCGCAATATCAGCAAAAGCGTTTGTCGGCTCGCCGCTTTTAATTATAGTTGAATCAATTGAAGCCGTTGACGCATTAAACCACACCTTGAGGTTGTTGCAATCTGCAGATGATGGGAGAAACAAATAATAGTTTGTTGACGATGTACTGCGCGCATAAACGCCGACAGCACCGACCATTGTTATATTTGTTCCGCTGTTAAAGGAATTGAGATCGTTTTGAGTGAGAGTATTTTCGGGGTCTGCCCAAAACTGAACAGCGGTTGATTCAAGTTGCGGCGGAGTTGAAACGGCGCCTGCGATAATCGGTGAGATAAATACTGACGAAATTATGAGCGCCAATGACACTATAACCGATGTAATTTTTTTCATTTTAGATTTTTTCATATTTATTCCTCTGAACAGGATTATTTATTTCCGTTTGCTCTTACTTCTGCTATACCTGCCGTTGAATGCCAAACAACGATGGAATTTTTACTGTTCACGGCATGAGCCCAATATCTGCCGCCGTCTTTAATCTTTGATGACGAATAAAGAAATTTTGTGCATTTGTTGATTGATGTTTTATTCACTTCGTCGATGCTGATTTGATTGGCCTCTTTGCTGTCTGCTGTCGAATTTTTCTTTATCATCTTAGCAATGATGCTCGCCTGCTTTGAGCCTTTTGAATCGGATTGGAACGACGGATTGAGATATGTTATTTTTTTGCTCTCGCCCCAAACGGTGCCGCCGTCTATTCTGAAGCAATCGTTTTTGCCGGAGCGAACCGGCTTGTTGCCAATTTTCTCAAATGTGTTGTTTACACGGCGAACTTTGAACGAATATTTTTTCAACGCGATTGATTTAATATCGCCGTCGGAAATTATGATTTGGTCGTCGGCGTCGATACCGTCGCAGGCGGAGGATTTCAAATCGAGTATTCCGCCGGTTGCGTTGAACGAGTCGCAACGGATGCCGTCGCCGTTTGAGCGGATTGTAAGCTTGCCACTTTCAAGATTAACTTTGCTGTATGAGAAAATTCCCTTTGCCGAGCCGCTTGTTTTTGCAAGATTGCTTGTGCTTTCATGTGCGGCTGTTGTGAGGTTGATGCTTACATTTTTAATTGTCAGGCCCTTTGTCGAGCAAATGCAGTTGTTGGCATTTTTCGAGCCGCCTGAAATACTGACCGAACCTCTGCCCTTGATTGTGAGCTTTGATTCGTTATAAATAATACCCGTGACACTGTTTGCCGATGTTGTAAACGAGCTTGATGTTCCCTGCGGAAACGAAATTGAAACCTTGGGAGCATTTTCGTAATCGGCAATTTCTTCGATTTTGTTATCTTCTTTTGTATCCGGTTCTGTTTCCGCCTCGATAAACGATCTGTCCGAAGTGTTGCTTGTGTTTATGATTCGAAGAATATTTTTTGAATCGTTTGAAATCGTAACATTTTCAAAAGCAATTTCGGCACTCTCGGTTTCCTTAAGTTTTAATACGATTTGACCGTGCCATGCCTTTGTTGAGGTTGATATTCTGTAATTGCCGCCCTTTTTGATGGTGACAATGCCGGATTCGATTTCGACATTCTTTGACGAGCAGGACGCACGCCTGTTTTCCTCAAGAACAATTTTGACCGATTCGTTTTTGCTTTGAGCGGCGGTTGCTGAGCTTTTGCCCTTGGATGCTGTTTTTGTTGCGCCTGCTTTTGTCGAGCCTGCTTTTGTTGCGCCGTTTGATTTTGCGGCTGTCGATGAATTTGCAGAGGTTGACGATGACGCATCGCCCTTGACAACCTTTGTGACCGGCAAACCGTTTTTATCGGTAACAACCTCAGTAACGACCTCGCCGCTTTCGTCCGTTACCGCCTCGCCTTCGGAGTTTGTGACTATTTCCGTCACGGCGACGGTATGCTCCTCCTTGCCGGAGGTTTTAGCCGCACTGCACCCTGCAAAAGCCGTTGCAACAACTGTCGCCGAAATGCCAAGGCAAATTATTTTTTTCATATTATTTGTCATATTTGCACCACCTGCTTTGTGAATTTGTCAAAAATAGCGGAAATAAATATTCCCGAATAAAGCACGAAAAGGAATGCCAGAATACAGCATTCCTCTCCCCCTCAATTATTGCTTTTTATTGAAAATGAAAGCTCTTTACCGACTGTTCAACCGAAAGCATAAGCTTAAGATTGCCGTTGAGCGCTCTCAAATCGTCAAGAAATTCTCTGATTGAATTTTTGTCTTTAAGTTCAACGCTGAATGAAAGTTCAAATAATGCGCCGAAATCAACGCTTTTAACCCTTGTCATTTTGAACGAACGGCAATATTTTCCGAGAACTTCGTCAAATGCACCGACATAATTTAATGTTTCGGGAACGGTAATTCTCAACTCGTAGTTCTCCGACTTTTTGCCTGCATAGTTTGTGAAATGCAAAATCAAAATGATTACGCACAAAACGGCAACTGCAAGGAAAGCCCAAATCCAGTAGCCAAGACCACAGGTAAGACCCATTGTAACCGACATAAACACAAATGCTATATCCTTTGGGTCGCCGGGTGCGCTTCTGAAACGAACAAGTGCGAATGCACCGGCAAGTGAGAATGCCGTGGCAACATTGTTGCCGATAACAAGAATAACCACATTGCAACAATCGGTGCAAGAAGTATAAGTGAAACACAGAATGCCTGTGAATAGCCCTCTTTTTTGTGTGTAAACAAATAAACAAGGCTGATAATCAAGCCGATTGCCGCAGCGGTAAGCACCGCTTCAAGCACGCTTTTTGCGTTGAGCTGGCCTGCCCATTCACCGCTTGTAAGGCTGTATAAAAAATCTTCCATTAAAACAATCCTCCGTTTTGTTAATCTTTAAAATAATCAAAATCGACCTCTTTTCCGTCACCGTCGGTGAGAAAATAATCAAGATCGTGCTGCTGTGCGTCCTTTCTGTACTTAACGCCGTACTTTGAAAAGCCACGGCTGTAAAGTTCATTCTCAGACAGCAACCTTGCAAGCCACATCGGCATCGCACCGAGAATTTTAATCTCCATAATGTATGTATCATCCGGCAAAAGAAACTGATCCTCGTCACTTTCGCCGAAAACGAAATTGTTTCTGCGAATATGAATATTCCTATCAAATGTCATACGAAAATTTTTATCCTCCTTGCCGAAAAGAGCAAGTCGGTCATACTGAACATAGAGCGCAGGAGCGACCTTGTTCGTTTTAAGAAAATATTGCAATTCCTTTGCAACTTGGGTTGACAGATAATCGTCGCCCGTGTCGGGCAAAACTCCGTCATTTACAAAAGGCTCAATTTCCTTAATTTTTATTTTAATTCGCCGTTTATTGCCGACACCGTTGCTTTTCTTTTTTATTTCCATAAAAACAGTGTCTTCGGGGTCCTTTTTATCGTAATATGAGCGTATCCTCATTTTCTCTTTATAAAGCTTGCCGGCAGAATTTTCGCGAATTATGTCGTGATTAACCGTGTCATAATAGATGCTGTAAATTCTGTATTCGTTGCCGTTTAGGCAAAATGGGTCAAGTTCCATATATTCAAGCAACACGGGCAAAATTTTATCAAGTTTTTCTTTTGATATGAGATATTTTTTCTCGTATCGTTTAAATGTTGCTATCGCCGTACTATCACCACCATCGTAAGCACCGTTTTGTAATATTTATGCAAAATTCATGTTATATTTATGCGAAACAGATTTCAAATTGTATATATGATAATTATATTCAAGTGCAGAGTCAAGTAATATTAACAAAAATTAATAAATAAATTGAAAATTTTTGTCAATATTTCATTTTCAGAGCTTTTAATCTTGTATAAATTGCGCAAATGTTATAAAATGTAGTTACACGAGGTAAATTGTATGAGCAAAAACAAAAAAAGGCACAGACGAAACATGTCAATTTCAACACGGCTGACGATAACAACCGTTATGAGTGTTGTAATACCCGTTATTTTAATTGCGACATTCGGCTCTGTTTTTTCGGGCATGCTTGCGTCATATTTTAATATATCGACAGTGACAACAAATTCGTATTCAACAATCAACCTGATACAGTGGAGCTCAACGATGTCGTCAATATCCGACGAGCTTGTTTCAAACGATACGAACGAAAAAAAGCTTTCAAAAGTGCAGGGATTTGTTGAGCCTATTGAAAAAATCGGCTCGCTTGTATATATCGAATGCGACAACACGCCGTATTACGCAACAGCGAACAAGGCAGATATTGTCAAGCTTGCAAACGAAATAACAAATATCAACATTAATCAAAATTCAAACTATTTCGGTGAAAACGGAATGGTGATTGTAAACCATGCGCAAAAGGACAAGCACCGATACACCCTGATTATCACAAACAAAAACTACAAGGTGCACGATGTTACAAACCAATATTCGCCGCAAAATTTTTTGACATTTTTTGTCGGCAGAACAGGTGTGATTATAACAATTGTTGCGGCGATATTTATTCTTTCGATAATTTCAATGTCGCTTATAACATCGGGATTTTTGAAAAAACCGCTCAAAAAGCTGTCAAAAGCAGCTGACGAAATTGCAAACGGAAATCTTGACTGCGTAATTGATTATCAAAGCACGAATGAGCTTGGCAAAACAGTAAAATCGTTTAACCATATGTCAAGGCGCCTTAAAACGCTGACCGAAGAGCGAAACAGAATTGAAGAATCGCGAAAAGAAATGATTGCAGGGCTTGCACACGATTTGCGAACTCCGTTGACCTCGGCAAAGGGTTATGTTGAAGGCTTGATTGACGGCATTGCAAACACACCCGAAAAGCGCGAACAATATTTGAAAACGATATATTCCTCCACATGCGATATGGAAAAGTTGCTCGATGAGCTTTTGACCGTTTCAAAACTTGAATCCGATAATATTCTGCTCGACCAAAAGACTATTCGTGCGAACGATTTTTTGGATGATTGCAGGGCTGAAATTTCAGATATTCTCGCCAAAAACGATTTTGATTTTGAATACAGCAACAACTGCGATGACGATGTTTTTATCGACATTGATGTTGACAGATTTGAAAGAGTAATAAAAAATATTATTTCAAACTCAATAAAATACAAACGCAAAGATGTCAAGGGCAAAGTTACGCTGTCGGCAGAAAGTTATCAAAAATCAATCATCATAAGCATTGCAGACAACGGAATAGGGCTTGACCCAAAGGATTTTCCGAAAATTTTTGACACATTTTACAGAGCGGACAAAGCGCGGAGCAATGTTTCAAACGGTTCGGGCATCGGTCTGTCGGTTTGCAGAAGAATTATTGAAATGCACGGCGGCAGAATTTGGGCAACAGGCAGTGAAAACAACGGTTTGACAATATTGATTTCGCTTGACAGAAGGAGAGACGAGGGCGATGAGCAAAAAAATATTGATTGTTGAGGATGATATGAACATTCTTCAACTTGAAAAAGATTATCTTGAGGCAAACGGCTTTGAGGTTGAAACAACGACTGACGGCGCAAGAGGTCTTGAGCTTGCGCTCAACGGAAACTACAATCTTATTATGCTTGATATAATGTTGCCGTCGGTTGACGGAATGGAAATTTGCAAGAGGGTGAGACGGGTTAAAAACATACCTATTCTGCTTGTAAGTGCAAAGCGCGACGATTTGGACAAAATCAAGGGCTTGGGTGTCGGTGCTGACGATTATATCGTAAAGCCGTTCAGTCCGTCGGAGCTTGTTGCAAGGGTTATTGCGCACATCAACAGATACGAACGCCTAACAAGCACACCGCAGGACAACGGCGACATTATCGAGATTGATAATATCAAAATCGACAAAAAATCTCGCCGTGTATTTGTCAACGGCATTGAAATAAGCTTTGCAAACAAGGAATTTGACCTTTTGACCTGCCTTGCGGAAAATCCGAACACCGTTTTCAGCAAGGATGAACTTTTCAAAAAAATTTGGGAGTATGACTCAATGGGCGAAACATCAACGGTAACCGTGCATGTAAACAGAGTGAGGGACAAGTTGTTTTCTGTTGACAAAAATTTCAAATATGTAAACACCGTTTGGGGACGCGGATACCGATTTAACAAATAAGGATATATCATTATGAAAAAATCAAACCTTCCCTTTGAAAAAATATTCAAGGACAGAATATCATACAAAGTCTCGATTGACACAAATGCGCAAGGCGTCGATTTTGATTATGACGAGGATGCATGTCTCATAACGGCGAGCATAAAATACAGCGGCTTTACGGCAATTATTAGATACAGCAATACCCTGCTGGAGAGCTATTCGTTTATTGAGAGCGAAAATCTCGGAAACTCTATTGTGACAGCGTTTAAGTTTGCTTTTTCGCCGATTGAATTTTCAATATACAACATTCACAACATTGTTGAAGACCAAACCTTTGTAACATATGACAACCATTGTGTTTATGCAAAGGAAGATGTTGACTCAACAATAGACACGATTTTTGAATTTATCGGCAGGAACAGCCAAAAAACAAGTAAAATTGCGAAAAGCGGCGATATGCAGGAGGCGCTTTTGCAATCCGCAAAACACGATTTGGGCATTGTTGCAAAAAATGTTGACTTTGACCGTTTTGCCGAATACTCCGACAATAATTTGATTGAAAAATGCAACAGCAGGCTTTATACATACAGATGCGGCGACGAAACATTCAAAAAGCACATTTTGACCGGAGCTAAGAGCGAAATTCAAAAATGGCTTGCGAAAAAATCTGCAAAAAATAAACTCCTCGATTATGAAAAACGATATTTTGACTATTTGATTGCGAATGATTTTGAAGCCTCAAATACTCAATTTAACGACAGTGTAAGCGAACATGACAAAAGGTCGTCAATTGTTTCAAAAATATCGCTTGTTTCTGTCGCAATTTCAATGTTCGCGGCATACGGCATAAGCTATTTGATTGAAAAAATCACCCTCGGTGCAATTGCAAACAGCGGATATTATCCGATGAGTTTTCACAATTTTAATTTTGTATTAATTATGGTTTTGACGGTCGGAATTGATGTTATTATAGGAATTGTCGCCGCTAATGCAATTTTGAGAAAAAAGGATTTGACCGCACTTGTGCAAGGAAAAACGGCACAGATTATATGCACGGTTTTGGGCGTTGCAATTATTTTCGTCGGCGGTGTGATGACATATTTTGACACGCAAAAAAACATTGCTCTCGGCGAAAATGATGTTTATATTTGTGAGCATTGGAACGAAGCGGAACATGTAAAATATGACGAAATAAAATTTTACAAAATAGATGACAAAGAAACTGACAGCAAAGAGTATATTCTTGTTAAGGACAACGATTACAAGAATTATTCCACATTCTTTAAAAGCGATGATTTGAGCAAAGATGCACAGGCACTCTTTGAAAAAAAGGTGAAAGTTGAAAAAACATATTCAACATTTCGGGAATTTACCGACGAGTTTGACACAGAATAATGAATAAAACACGAAACGCGCGGCTGAGAGAAAATCTCAACTGCGCGTTTAATTTTGCCTTTATTAAATTACCAATGCAAATTATGAAGTTGACCTTTTTGCGACAATTCGGGATAGCCCCACTGACGCAGTGTTTCATATGTTCCGACGGCAACCGCGTTTGATAAATTAAGACTGCGAATAATGCCGCGCATTGGCAAGCGAACGCAATAATCGTGATTTGCCTTGAGCAATTCCTCAGGCAAACCCTTTGTTTCCTTGCCGAAAACGAGATAGCAATGGTTTGGATACTGCACATCGGTGTGTGCCTGCTCTGCTTTTGTGGTAAAATAATAGAATGTGCCGCCCTGATTTTTCTCGAAAAACTCCTCTGTGGAATCGTAATAAGAGATATCGAGTTTGTCCCAATAATCAAGTCCTGCTCTTTTCACCTGCTTATCGGTAATTTTAAAACCCATCGGTCCGACAAGATGCAATCTTGCTCCGGTTGCGGCACAGGTGCGCGCAATGTTGCCGGTGTTTTGCGGAATTTCCGGCTCTATTAAAACTATATTAAGCGAGTGTTCCATTTATATAAACCTCTTTTATATTGAAATTTTCATCCGTCACTATAAAATCGGCACACTTGCCGACTGCAATCGAGCCGATATTATCCTGTTCGCCGATTGATTTTGCCGGATTGATTGTGCAGGATTTGAGCGCCGTTTTAAAATCAATGCCGAATGAAAGCAGATTTTTAAACTCATCAAAAACATTTGTGATTGACGCAGCAATAGTTCCGTCGGCAAGTTTTGCAACCTTGTAGCCCGGCTTGACATATGTCGTTTGACCGCCGAGTTCAAATTCGCCCTCGCCCACTCCTGCGCCGCGCATCGAGTCGCTGATAACGCAGGCTCTGTCCTCACCGAGAATATCAAACGAGTTGCGCAAAACAGTCGGGCAAATATGCTCGCCGTCGCAAATAATTTCGCACATAACATTGTCGTTATCAAACGCAGTGCCGACAATACCTGCCTCGCGGTGGGTCATCGGTGTCATCGCATTAAACAAATGGGTGATATGGTTTGCGCCGTTTTCAAACGCAGTGCGGCACTGCTCGGCGTTTGCCGCCGAATGACCGACTGAAACCGACATAAAGCGGCTGACCTCTTTTATAAACTCATCACTGTCGAATGCCTCGGGCGCAATTGTAATAAGCTTGATTTTGTCGCAAATCGAATACAGCTCGCGCACCTCGTCAACACTGCCTGCTCTGACATATTCGGCATTTTGCGCGCCTTTTTTGCTCATTGCAATATACGGACCCTCAAGATTGATACCGACAAGTTTTGATTTAGGCGCGGTATAGTCCGCCGCGGCTGAAACAATTCGGCGCAGTTTATCCTGCGAAAGAGTCATTGTAGTGCCGCAAAATGAAGTTACGCCGTGCTTTGCCAAATAGCGACTCATTGCATCAAACGAAGCCGTGTCTCCGTCCGAGAAATCGGCACCCTCACCGCCGTGTATATGAATATCGACAAATCCGGGCAAAACAAGGCAGCCGCTCATATCGACTCCGCCCTCGTTAAAAAAACCGATTTCTGCGATTTTGCCGTTTTCGACTTTTATATCGCCGACTTCTTTTTCAAACATTTCGTTAAAAAATGTGCAGTTTTTAAAAATCATCACTCATTTTCCTTTACTATTTTAAAAGCAAGCTCCTCAAGCTGTTCAAAGTGCTCAAACGAACTGATTTCCTTTCGCAAAGCTGCACCGCCGCGCATTCCCTTTGTGTAATATGCGGCATGATGGCGAGCCTCACGCATCGCTGTATATTCGCCCTTGTATTCAATGATTTTTTGAATATGTTTGAGCATTGTCACCATTTTTTGCGTAACGGTAGGCGGCGGTAAAACTCTGCACTCGTCAAAATAGGCGTTAATTTGTGCAAAAAGCCAAGGATTGCCGAGTGCTCCCCTGCCGATCATCAGGGCGTCACAGCCCGTTTTTTCCATCATAACCGTTGCCGACTGCTCGTCAACAACATCGCCGTTGCCGATAACGGGAATATCAAGCGCTTGCTTAACACTGCGGATAATATCGTAATCGACCGTGCCCGAATACATTTGTTTGCGTGTTCTGCCGTGAACTGTGACCGCCGCAGCACCTGCCTTTTGCGCAAGGAGTGCTGTTTCGACGGCATTCACGCTGTCATCGTCCCAACCCTTGCGGATTTTGACCGTGACGGGAATATCGACGGCATCGACAACCGCTTTCACTATTTCATATGCAAGCTGCGGATTTTTCATAAGGCTTGCACCGCCGCCGTTCATTGCGATTTTAGGCGCGGGACAACCCATATTAATATCAATCACCTCGGGCTTAAAATCAAGGCACTTAACCGCGGCGTTCGCCATAATCTGCGGATCGTCGCCGAAAATCTGCGCGCCGCAGGGACGCTCGCCGCCTATTGTTAAAAGTTCCGCGCTTTTTTTGTCGCCCATGGTCAAGCCCTTTGACGAAACCATTTCGGTGACCGTATATGCCGCGCCGTAGTGAACGCAAAGCTCTCTAAAGGCACGGTCGGCTATGCCTGCCATAGGAGCAAGAAAAGCCAAATGATTAAATTGCAAACTGCCAATGTTCATAATTTATACCTCGGTTTAATAATATATCATATCGGCACGAATAAATCAATTATTAGTAATAATATACAAAATAAAAGGTTATTTTTCGGTGTAAAAGGCGTTGAAAACAAGGAGCAAATATAGTAAAATATAAAGAAAAAGGAGATGTTGTAATGAGCGATGTTTACACCGTCACCTGTCCGAGAAACGACAATGTTTTTATTCACCTTATGGCAGGTCACTTTATTTCATCAAGCAATCATATTAATTATTATATCGGCACATCTGATGTTAAACACAATCACGCCGTATCGGTTGACACGGCAATGCTTTTGTCGGAATACTACAACACAAACGATATTTCCGTTGACACCGTTTTGTGCCTTTACGAAACACAGGCGCTCGGCGCATATCTTGCTCACGAGCTTGCAAGACCGAACATGCTCAGCCCAAATCCGAACCAAAGTGTTTACACCGTAGGCTCTGAATATGATGCCGCAGGAAATTTGATTTTTCGTGACAATCTGCGCAGAATGATTAACGGCAAAAATGTTGTTGTTTTGATTTCGTGTATCACATCGGGACGCACCGTTGAAAGAGCAATTGAGAGCGTGCAGTATTACGGCGGCAATGTTGTCGGAATTTCAAGCGTTTTCAGTGCAAAAAAAGAAATTTCGGGCTTGCCGGTCAACACAATTTTTTCAACAGACGATGTTCCGGGATATGCCGCATATCCGGCTCACGACTGTCCGCTTTGCCGCGAGGGCAAGACTGTTGACGCAATTTCAAACGGCTACGGATATTCTAAATTATAAAACACTTGACAAATACACTTAATTTGCTATAATAAGTGTACTGAAAATTAAACAGTACCCAATAAAAACAATGAAGCAGAAAAAGATTTTTTATTTTATTGCAGAGAGTCGGCGGAAGGTGCAAGCCGATATAAAATAACAAATGCATAACTCACTGCGGAGTTGCCGCGCTGAACAGAAATTTATAGGTGCGGTCGGCTGACCTCGTTATCGGTTAAGGCATTGATAGATGCTAAAGGGCAGTGTTAACCTACTGCCGAAATAGGGTGGTACCGCGTGTTATTACGCCCCTATACTTTGTGTGTAGGGGCTTTTATTATACCCTATGCACGGGAAAGGAGATAATTAATTATGAAAAAAGGTTATCAAAAATACATTCCGTTTAAACCAA
The DNA here is from genome assembly GCA_003526845.1 of Oscillospiraceae bacterium. Taxonomy (GTDB): domain Bacteria; phylum Bacillota; class Clostridia; order Oscillospirales; family Acutalibacteraceae; genus Eubacterium_R. The sequence goes on along the minus strand of DPVM01000010.1, from coordinate 148,957 downwards.
TCAACATTCCCGACAGGACTTGGCCGAACAATGTTATCACAAAGGCGCCGATTTGGTGCTCGGTTGATTTGAGAGACGGCAATCAGGCACTTGTTGACCCGATGAATCTTGAGGAAAAACTTGAATTTTTTAAAACGCTTATTGAAGTAGGCTTTAAAGAAATTGAGGTAGGTTTCCCATCCGCAAGCGAAACCGAGTATGAAATTTTAAGAACACTTATCGACGGAAACTACATTCCCGACGATGTTACCATTCAGGTGCTTGTTCAGGCAAGACCGCACCTTATCAAAAAAACATTTGAGGCTATTGACGGCGCAAAAAATGTAATTGTGCATTTTTACAATTCAACATCGACACTGCAAAGAAAGGTTGTTTTCAAAACAGATATGCAGGGTGTTATTGATATTGCCGTTAAGGGCGCAAAGCTTATTTATGAGCTGACCGAGGAAGAGAAAAAGAGAAACCCCGATATGAATATCCGCTTTGAATATTCACCGGAAAGTTTCACCGGCACAGAGATGGACAATGCTGTTGAAATCTGCCGCCGTGTTATGGAGGAACTTCATATCACAAAAGAAAATCCGATTATTCTCAACCTTCCGTCAACCGTTGAATGCTCGACACCGAACGGCTATGCCGACCAAATCGAGTATTTTTGCAGACATTTGCCTAACCGCGACGCCGCAATAATTTCGCTTCATCCGCACAATGACAGAGGAGAAGGCGTTGCCGCAACCGAGCTTGCGCTTATGGCAGGCGCCGACCGTGTTGAGGGAACACTTTTCGGCAACGGCGAACGCACAGGCAATGTTGATGTCATCACTCTTGCGCTTAATATGTGGACACAGGGTGTTGACCCGGAGCTTGATTTTCACAACATTAACAAAATAAAAGAGGTGTACGAGCGTTGCACAAAAATGCAAGTGCCGCCCCGTCACCCATACGCAGGCGAACTTGTATTCACCGCATTTTCAGGCTCGCATCAAGACGCAATCAACAAGGGCAAAATGTATATGGAGGAAAGCGGAACAGAATATTGGGAAATTCCGTATCTCCCGATTGACCCGGCAGATGTCGGCAGAGAATATGAGCCGATTATCCGCATAAACTCACAGTCCGGCAAGGGCGGAACAGCATTTATCCTTGCAAACAACTACGGAATCAAAATGCCAAAGGCTATGCACCCAGAATTCAGCGCAGTTGTTCAAAAAGCGTGTGATGAAAAAGGCAAGGAGCTTAAGGCTGACGAAGTATTTGACCTTTTCCAAAAGGAATACAGAAATGTTTGCGGTCCTTACAGATTAAAGAATTATAAAATCACCGAAGAAAAGAACGAGGAGGATTACCTCACAAAAGTTCATTTCACCGGCGAGCTTAAATATAAAGACAACGAGCCTGTCAAAATTGAGGGCGTCGGCTCGGGTCCGGTAGGCGCATTCTGCAACGCTATGAACAAAACTCCGCTTCGCGAATACGAATTTATTGATTATGACGAGCACTCTATTTCAGTAGGCTCCGACTCAAAGGCTATCAGCTACATTCAGCTTAAAACACCGCAGGGCAAAACAATTTTCGGCATCGGCGTAAGCCACAATATCGGCTATGCTTGTATGAAGGGTGTAATTTGCGCAATCAACCGTGACCAAGCTGACACAATGCACGACGACACAATGCCCGGAATTTTTGATGTTTGCTGATTTGCCGTGAAAAACAATTGGGATTCGGAAAATTATATCGAAGATTTTGCAAAAACGGCGAATGGATTGTCGATTATGTGCGACTGCGTATAAAAGCCGTAAAGGCGAAACAGCGCAGTGCAACGGAGGTAAATATGAATAACTACAAAATCACTGTATTAAGAGGTGACGGAATCGGACCCGAAATTGTCAACGAATGCACCAAGGTGCTTGACAAAGCAGGCGAAAAATTCGGTTTTAAATTCGATTACAACTATCAGCTTTTGGGCGGATGCGCAATTGACGCAACAGGCGTGCCTTATCCAAAAGAAACTGCCGAGGCGTGCAAGGCGTCGGACGCAGTGCTTTTGGGCGCAGTAGGCGGACCAAAATGGGACAGCCAACCCGGCAACAACCGCCCCGAAAAGGGACTTCTTGCAATCCGTGAGGATTTGGGACTTTTTGCAAACCTTCGCCCGGCAAAGATTTTTGCTCCGCTCAAATCGGCATCACCGATTAAAGAGGAAATCATCGGCGACGGTTTGGATATTCTCATCGTTCGCGAACTCACAGGCGGAATTTATTTCGGCGACCGCGGAACATATGAAGAAAACGGCGTTGTAGGCGCATATGACACCGAAAGATACACCTATCCGGAAATCAAGAGAATTGTTAAGGCAGGTTTTGAATACGCAATGAAGAGAGAAAAAAAGCTCACCTGCGTTGACAAGGCAAATGTGCTTGATTCATCAAGACTTTGGAGAAAAGTTATGGAAGAGGTATCAAAGGACTATCCCGAAGTTGAGGTTTCATATATGTATGTTGACAACTGCGCAATGCAGCTTGTAAGAAACCCGAATCAGTTTGACACAATCGTTACATCAAATATTTTCGGCGACATTTTGTCAGACGAGGCATCTATGATTTCAGGCTCAATCGGTATGCTTGCATCCGCATCGCTTGCAGAGGGCACATTCGGTCTTTATGAGCCTATCCACGGCTCTGCACCCGATATTGCGGGTCAAGGCAAGGCTAATCCGCTTGCAACAATCCTTTCGGGCGCAATGATGCTCAGATACACCTTCGGCGAGGCAGAGGCTGCTGACGCAATCGAAAAAGCAGTTGACACCGCGCTCACCAAGGCACGCACTCCCGATATTTACGAAGACGGCTTTGAGGCTGTAAACACATCACAAATGGGCGACCTTGTAGTTTCATTATTATAAAATTTGACGGCTGCCGAGTGAGATAATCGACAGCCGTTGCCTTTTTTGTATATTATTGACTTATAATATCAATAATGATATTATTATATCAGTGAGGTAAAAAACTATGGATAATATGATAAACACCGAATTCAAACGGAAACTCCCCGTGCCTAAGGAGATAAAAGAAAAGTATCCCCTTTCGCCCGAGGCTACAAAAATAAAAGAGGCACGAGATAAGGAAATCGAAAAGATTTTTATCGGCGAGAGCGACAAGTTTTTGCTTGTTATCGGACCGTGCTCGGCTGACAGACCCGATTCTGTTCTTGACTATATTCACCGCCTTGCGGATGTGCAAAAAGAGGTTGACGATAAAATTTTGATCATCCCGAGAATTTACACAGGCAAGCCGAGAACAACCGGTGCCGGCTACAAAGGAATGCTCCATCAGCCCGACCCTGACAAAAAGCCGGATATGCTTGAGGGCATTATCGAAGTGCGCTCGCTCCACAAAGATGCAATTGAGCAAACCGGTCTTACCTGTGCTGATGAAATGCTTTATCCCGAAAATCACAGATATTTGAGCGATTTGCTTTCATATGTTGCAGTAGGCGCAAGAAGTGTTGAAAATCAGGAACACAGACTTGTTTCATCATCACTCAATATTCCTGTCGGAATGAAAAATCCGACAAGCGGCGACTTTTCAATTATGCTCAACGCAATCAAGGCGGCACAGCACGGTCACACCTTCCTTTACAGAGGATGGGAGGTTGAATCAAAGGGCAATCCGCTTGCACACGCTATTTTGAGAGGCAGTGTTAACAAGCACGGAATCAACCACGCAAATTATCACTACGAAGATTTGATTACTCTTCACGATTTGTATTGCAACGGCGGATATGAAAATCCGGCTGTTATCGTTGATACAAACCACTCAAATTCGAGCAAAAAATATATGGAGCAAATCAGAATTGCGAACGAAGTTTTGCATTCTATGCGCCACAGCGCCGATATTAAAAAGATGGTTAAGGGCTTTATGATTGAATCGTACATCGTTGACGGCAACCAAAAGGTTGAGGACGGAGTTTACGGAAAATCGATTACGGACCCATGCCTCGGATGGGACAACACAAAGGCCCTCATTTACGAAATCGCAGAGCAATTATAGAATTTCCAACACATGCAAAAACAGCCGCGTTTGCGGCTGTTTTTTATATTATATAATAGTATTGTGTATTATGATTTTTTGGGAGTTGCCTTGACGGTATTTGAAAAGCCCGTCTTATTTGTTACTTTAAGGCTGTCGATGAGCTTTTGCCTGTTTTGGGTGATAACCTGCTGTTCACTTTGATAAAGTCCGTCTGTTGTGCCCTCGATATAATACAGGAGGTGATAACCGTCGGCACCCTTGACAATCTCCACATCGCCGCGACTGTGCTTTGACGATACCCATTTCAAAATACTTTTATCAACATCGGAATTTGAATAAATGCCCGAATACAAGCCGCCGAAAATGCCGTTTGTTCCGCTTGAAACTGATGCCGAATCATCCGAATTTTTTTCAGCAAGGAGAGCAAACGCATACTCGCTTTGCTCACTGTTGTTGTATGCAGAAAGAAGATTTTGCGCTTTTTCCTGCGCCTCTGTCCAATAACTCTGCTTATTCTCCGATGGTTTAACCAAAATATCACGATATGAATATGTCGGAACATTCGGGTTGTCAATGTTTTCGCGCAAAATAACATATACTATGCTGTTTTGCTCGTCTGTAAATGCCTTGACGGCATTGTTTTTTGTTGACGATCTGAAAAGCCACTCATTTGCCGCAGTCGGAAACGAGCTTTCGTTTTTTGTAACGGATGCGACAAGCACGCTTTTGAATCCCTCAACCGCGTCTGCAAAACTGCTGTAGGTTGAATCGGCAACACGCGCATCAAGAAGTGATTTGCACGCTGTCGGAACAAGCTTAAGCAAATCGTCGCGATTTTTTATTTTTGCAACGCATGATTGAGCGGTTTTTTCTGCATCCGATTTTGTGACGGTTTTGCCGTCATACTTTATCGGGAGATATGCGATTGTAGCGCTGTTGAAATCATCAATATGCTCATTATAATAACTTTTTACATCGGCAATTGTTGCGCGTGACTCAACATTATACTTGTTCATATAATCCCTTGCGATATATGTTTGAACGAGTATTTTTTTTACTGTTTCATATCCACAGTATTTGCCGAATGTATCGGACAAATAGGAATTGATGACAGACATTTTTTCGCTGTCGCTCATATCGGTTGAATTGTAGCTGTCCGACGATTTAAGAGCGGCGCTTTCAATATTGTCAAGATATTCGTTAATCTCATTCCACTGCGAGGAGGAAACCTCAAAGCCGTTTTTAACACCTGCCTCATAAAAAGCGATGACGGTTTTAATTTGGCTTTTTGTCTGATTTTCAAACACCTGTGCCCATGTCAGCTTCTTGCCGTTGTCATCGGTTGTTGTTTGTGATGAATAATCTTTTGTTGTGTCAATTCCGTATTCGTCGGCAGAATTGATAAAATCGTTTGAAATAAGAGTGTAATAATAATTATATTCTCCGACCGAAATTTCCGTATCACCGACTACAAGCGCAACATTTCCGGGCGACATCGTTTCGGTATTATTTGCATCGTGATAATATCCGACACCGAGCACTGCCAGCACTGCAATGACCGCTGCAACAAAAATCGCAATGATGAAAATTTTTATATTGTTTGATTTGTCTTTGTTTTTAACCTTTGCCATATTTTTACCTATTCCTGAGTGAAATCAACATACCATTTGCCGTTTATTTGAAGCATAATAAACGATATTTCCCTAATCGGCACATTGTTGACATTTACATTATAAATCACTCTTTTAACAGAATCAATATTCTTTGTCTTAACGCCGCATTTTTCAAACGCAGAAGCGGAGTTTTTCTCTTTTATTTTTTTGTATTTATTCACCTCGTCAGCGGTGAAATTCTTTGTTGATGCGAGAGAAAGTGACGGATTGTAGCCGCCGTTATTTTCATAAGTGGATTTATATGCACCGATTGTTTTTGAAAAATATGAAGAAAGATTTGATTTAAGCGCCGCCTTTAGCACAGATTGTGTAACTGCAGACTCACCGACATATGTTTTGCCAACGGATTTTGCTTTGTCGAAATAATCGGCACAAAACGCGTCAAAATCATAAAGCCCTTTCAGCGAAATATAGGACTGCACCTCGTCGCTCATAGCGTCCGCAATAGTTTTGGAAGTTTTGGAATCTTCCTCCCCTTCCGTCAAATCGCCGATATATTTTTGAAAATAATTATCGGTTGATTTATATGCGGCAATTGTGCTGTCGAGAGCAGTATAATAATCATAATTCATAACGCATTTTGCATATTGCTCGGCGGTCGCCTTATAATCTTCCGTCGGTTTATTTTTAACCGACGAAACAATACCGACAACAATCAATACAATAACTACCGCCGCCGCGATAGCCGAAATGATGATTTTTGTCTTTTTCGGCAGTGAACGGAGTTTTGCGAATAGCGGAGACATAAAATCCCTGAACGAAATAAATTTTTCTCTGAAAAAATCCTTCATATATAAATTTTTCCTTAAACAAGATTTGTAATATTAATATCTATGGGCAGGCCGATTCAAGCCTGCCCATATGGTTTTGTTTTACGGCTGATAGCTCTCTGCCTTGCAGAGATATACCTTGCCTGCGTACGGCCATTTCATATCGAGCGTGTCGGCATTTGCCAAACGGTGAATATTGATGTAGAACGCATTAATATTATTGTCGCCGCCGATAAAGCAGCCGTAATGCTCGAAATAGATGCCGTTGATTTTGATTTTGCCGTTAGGCGCATATGTAACACCGCCGGTTACGCAATAAATGCAATTGAATGTGACATTGCCGTTTTCCGAACAAATCCAAAGGTCAACTGCGGTTGGGTCTGTGAACGGTGTCTTTGTCGGGTCGGTGTATTTATACACATATTTTGTATAAATACTGTCAAACAAGACATCGCCGACCGCATCAATCGTGCCGCCCTCAATTGTCGAGCAGGAATATACCCTGACTCTGCCGCCCGCGTGAAGTGCGCCGTGTGAAAGTTGGAAACCGCTTGCGTCAAGATTGTCTTTCGTGAGCAATGACGAAAGGTCAAGCAGTTTTGTGCAAATAAAGTCACCCTCGGCATATGTAACCGATTTGGGTCCGGCATAATATTTACCGAACGAGCTTACATTGCCTGTTGCATAAAGGCTTGCATAAGCGTTTACGCTCAAGTCGCCGTAAGATGTAACCGAGCCGGCTGTAACAACAAGTGAAATCTCCGTATCCGAAACTTTTGATGACGGAATATCCTCGCCGCCCTCGACAAGCTGATAGCTGCTATTGACATAGTAATAATGTTCCGCCTCAATCACTGTGAAATCTGCGTCGGCATATTTTATTACCTCGCAGGTAACCTTGTCACCCTTTGAATCGTAATAATAAAGCATACCGTTGTAAATATATCCCTTTGATTTATCGGCGTCGAAGCTTTCGGAATCGTCTACCTTGACGGTGAAGCCGTAAATCTTTCTGTCGGCGCCGTCAAATGAGCCATAGTAATAAATACTGCCGTATTCCTGCGACCTACTGTTTGTGTCAACATAGAAATTAGGAACTACATTACCGTTTGCATCAAGGAGTCTGCCCGAATTGTCATATTCATATGCAATACCGGTTGAATCCGGTGAGCCTGTAAGAACATAAAGTCCCGAATGGTGACGGAGCGTGATATATTTCAAACTTCTGATACTCTTGTTTGCATAAGCATTTGTGTAGCCAAAGAGTTTGAGATAGCTGAGAGTCGACTTAATCGTGCCGTTTACATAAACGGTCGAGCCGATTGCATCGTCGCCCTCAAACGCGTCTGAGTTGTCGCCGAATTGATAATTACACGATACACAGGTGTAAACCGGAACGCCATTGTTGTCACTCTTTGTGAACTGACCGCCTGCAAGCGAACCCTCTTTGCCGCAGTTCGGACAAGTAATACGCTCGATTTCATCGTTAGTCGGGTCATTCTCGGGCGTTTTATCCTCGCCGCTACCGCCGGTGTTACCGTCATCAATATCAATTTCGTTATTTTTATCGACTAAATCCTTATCTTTCTTCCTGTTTGTGGCACAATTGTTGTATTTATAAGACTCATTCTCATGCTTACCGATTTCGATATAGCTGAGTGCCTGAAGGTTGCCGCCGTTATTACCGCCGACATAAACCGTGCAATCATCGCGGATTTTGATATTTGACAACCTTGATTTCATCGAGCCGCCTGCGCAAGCCGTCGAGCCGGAGCCTATGTCGAGCTGTGAGCCGCTGACATCACCGAGTGCCCTGATATTTGCATGGTGGCGCAATGTGATATATGTTGTTGAAACAATTGAGCCGCCTGAGTTGAGCGTTGAGCGTGCAAAAAGTTTCAAATATGTGCCGTTGACGCGGACATCACCTGAACACTGAACGAAAGTCGGGTTAACAGGGTCGTACGCCTCGTCCTTACCGTCATACGCTTTGCCTATTTCAAGATATTTATTTGTTGTGAGATCGCCGTTAATAAATGTCTTTGTTCCGTCACGCATTTTAACCGTGCCGCGGAAATCAATAGAGCCGTTGCAGGCGAATATTGAATAGAACCATTCGTTAAAGGCAATGCCGTCACTGTTGCCGCCGTATGTCTTTACCGCGCCGTTAATGAATACACGGCTGTAAGGGAAGGTAAATATATGGTGCGTGTCAAGTGCACAGTTGACATTGTAGCAACGGTCCATACTTGTTTTATTTGCGCCGACATAAACCACACTCTTGCCGTAAGGCTGGAAGTAGTTAGCCGAACCGGTGCCTGTTGTAAGCGTACCGTTGATATAAGCGAAACCAAAATCGTATGCAGTGCTTGACGAATGACCGTCAATGCTCTTTTTGAATACAACATAATCGCCGACTGATACATTATATTTTTCACCATATTGGTCATAAACCTTGCCCTTAACATCGGAGTATTTGATTTGGTTTTGATAAACGGTTTCCGTAGAATCGGCAACAACCTGAAGCGCCGCCTTATCCGAAATATCAGAGATTACATACGCATCAAGCGAAGTGTTCAAACCATTGTAGCTCTTCAAATATTCAAACTGCTGAGCACCGTTTTCACTTGTCTTGCCGTCCTTAAAGAAAGCATTACCGACGATGAAGTTTCTTGTTGTGCGAACACTTTGACCCGAATAGAGCACAGCATTTTTACGAACAAGAACAGAAGTTTTCGCACTTGCGTCCGATGCGTAAATATAGCCGCCGACAAGCAATACCGAATTGTTTTCACTGTCTACGGCAACACCTGTGACATTGCCGACGCTCGGACCCGTTGAGTTTTGACCGCTTGCATAAGTTACACAATCATACTTTGTGCCTGCCTCTATATAATCGCCGATATACGCCTGACCGAAATTGTCAAACGATGCATATGTTTTAATATGGCCGCCGACATACAGTTCTGCCCTGCCGTCGCTGTTTGTACCATTGGTAAGCGAACGACCGGCGTGCAACGCACCTACACCGACTGCCGAAAGCACATAGTCTGTGCCCTGAACCTCAAGGTTTTTGTCGCAATAAAGCGTTCCGCAGTTACGAAGTGACGCATAGTCCGAATTACCTTGAACATAAATGTTACCGCCGTTGCCGTTTTCATCGGCAAGGCAAATAATGTTGCCGTAGCTTGTAACATAGCCGTTGATATAAAGGTCTCCGCCTGTAACTCTAATGGTGACACCGTTTTTAACCGTTACATCCTTGTCGGCTACGCCGATTGTATAGTTTCCGGTTGTGTTGATGTCATAAGAGTAAACGGTATTTGTATTTGCGCCGTTTTTGCCGTAATATCTGACATGGTTTCTGATAGTAGATGTATATATCGGCGGTGTCGGATATACATTGCTTCTGACCATATATGTAAGCGTGCTTATTGACGAATTGTTTGAAACAATACCATAGCCGCTGTTGTTTGTGATAATACAGCTTGCCCAAATCGCATCGTCGGAATATCCGTCTATGCTGTCGGCATACAAAATATTGTCGACAGTGATTGAGGACGCCTTAAATTCGATATTTCGGCGAGCATACATCATTGCGTTAGGTCCGATATAAATACCGTCGTTCGATATAATATCGTTGCCCGAAAGCACTTTTGCCGTGTTATTAAGCGTAACAGTGCCGTTAAAGGTGATTGAGCCGGCACAAAGGAAAGTGTTGTAGCTGTTGTTGCTGTCAAAAGTCGGTTTATTGCTGTTTGAGTTTCTGTAATCAACGGTGTTGCCGTTTACATAAAGCCCGCCGTTGTCAAAGAAAACGAGCTGACCGGCAACAAGATTTGCGCCGACATAAAATTCGCTGTTATCGTCAATAGACAAATCGTTGTTTGCAACAACATTTGCGCCGACATAAATGCTTGCATAGTTTTCAAGCGCACCGTCGCAGGTCAAATTTCCGTCAACGATTAAGCCTGTTTTTGGAACAACATTCTTTGAAAAGTTTGTATCGCCTATTTTCATTGAGCCTTTGCACACAAGATTGCCGCAATGAATAATTGTCATTTGAAGGGCAGAAATTTTTGATGTTGTTGTCAATGTGTTTGAAACATAGATATAAGCACCCAAACTGCTGCCGTTTGATTTGTTGATAATTGAGCCGTCACTGCTGTAGCCTATTTGTGCATTGCCGCTGACATAGAGCTTATTGCCGGAATAAATCGTCAAACTTGTACCGACAGTGAGAGCGTTGCCGCTGTCGCCCGACGAGTTGACAAACATTTGCGCTTTACCGTCCTCGCAGTATGAAAGGTCGGCGGAAAGAACCACTCTGCCGTTTACGAATACCTTTGCATTACTGTAAAGATTAATGGTAGAGGCATTTATTCCGTTTGTATGGTCGGCAAGTGCAATATCGGAAACAGTTGAGCCGTTTTCATCAACAGCCACACCGTTTACACAAAAATATCCGCCCCTGATATTAAGTCTGCCATTACCGGTTACACAACCGTTAACATATGTCAAACCGTATGTATCCGCAGAAGCACTTGAACCGCTGATATTCAGCGTTTTTCCTACATATGTCCAAGCGGATGTCGACGCTGTGGAACATGCGTAACCCTTGCAGTTAATATTCTCTCTTGCATAGGCACAACCATAGTTAACAAAATCTCCGCTGTACGAATTGATTGTTGCGCAAACAATATAGCCTGTTTGAGAGTTAACAACATCATTTGTCGCATCAACGAGGCTGTATTGTGAATAAATAACGCCGTTGTTTGTTGTTTTTTCGGCAGATGTAAAGTTGTTTAATCCGCCCATTACGCCATTATTTGTGAGGTTTTTCGCTTTAAATCCACTGCGACAATATACACTGCCGTTGTTGCAGAAATCATCACCGGCACCGTTATATGAGCCGAGAATCGTGAGTGAACTGTTTTTGCCGACTCCGCTGCCAGTATCGTTGCCGGACGCATTTACAACGACATTGCCTTTGACAGACATTGCCCATTTTGCCGCTTTTGCACCGTCAATAAATCCGCTGAGTGTAACATCCTTATCGACATTGATTTTTGTGTTGTCATAAATATGGAGTGTTCCGCCCCACTTGTCAGTGGTGCCAAAAGATCCGCCTACATAAACGGTTGCTCCGTCATATACATTAATAATGCCGCAACCCAAAATATCGCCGAGAATAACGGCATTGACATTTTTGCCAAAATCGATACCGCTTGTGTCCTTTTGTGAAACATAATTGCCGCCGATAAGAAATACACCCGGTGTATCAGCCGCACAGTTTCTTGCGGTAAATCCGTATGCTGTATAGTTGCCGAAGCAATAAATGTTGCCGACCGATGTACCGGATTCGTTTCCGTTATGAATTGATGCGGCATAAATATCCGATGTTTCAGATGCGCTGATTGCCGATGCATCAATATTGCCCTTAACTACGAGCTTACTGCCCGGACCCATATTTATTTTCTTGCCCTTATTAACAGTGAGATTGCCCGTTACATAAAGGATAGAATTTGAGCCGATGTTGAGGTCGCCGCCCGACTGATTAAAGGCACCTTCAACATACATAATTGAATTATTGCCGATTGTTGTTGACGCAGCTGAGTTGCAAAATGCACCGTTTGAATCTTTAGCAGAGTCCTTAAGATAAAGCTTTGCATTGTCGCCTATAACTACAGTTTGCTTGCCTGTTTTTGAAAGATAAACACCGCCGAGGAGCATAATATTGTAACCGTCAGCAATCTTAAATCCCAATTCGTTTCCTGATATACCCTTGTTGTCTCTTGGGTTACTGATTCTGCCGAAACTGCGGCCGTTTTCAAGGTTGAGCATATAATCCTTTTGGTTATAGCTCGACTTTTTTCCGTCGAAGTCGATAGAATCGTATGTATATTGGTCCTCACCCGGAACTGTAAACGATTTTGCAAAATTTGTATAATACTCGCTGATTACATCGGTAAGACTTACTTTAACTTTGCCGTCTCTGCCGACAACAAAGTCCTCGGACAAATATTTTTTGCCATTGACTGTAAATGCCGGTGAATAATAGCTTGATGAATTTGTCAAATCCTCATAATCGGATTTTACGGCATAATATCTTCTGCTTGCGTGCGAATTTTCGTCATTCGGGTGCGCAGCTGCAAAATTATTATATTCGTCCTTCTCATCAAAATTGATGCCGTAATGATATCTGTTTAAAACAGTGTTTTTAACAATTGAATTATAGTTTTTAATTGTGTCTCCGATACCGGTTGAGGCAATCGCAATGTTTGTATCGTTTGTTCGGTAGCTCTTTTCCTGCTGTGACAGCGATGTAAAAATATTTCTGCCCTTTGTCGAAACGGCATAGGGAACATTAATATCATATACTTTTTTTGCATTATAGTTGTTTGAGCCGTACCAACCGCTGTGCTTTTCGCCCGTAATATCCGTTACAACCTTATCAATCAAAACACGGGCTGTGTCATTATCATCCGAAGTGTCTGTGAGCGTTGTGCGCTTGTTTGCAACAATTTGCGCAACATTGTTGTCCTTTTTTTGAGCGTCTTTTGCCGCCGCAACCTGACCGATTGTAACACAGTCAAGTGAATCGATAGCGCCGTCAAAATCGAAATCGAAATTATAGTACGAGGTGAAAACATCATATACATCCGGCAATGTTTTGTTGCCGCCGAGATTAATTTTACCGAGCATTGTATTGCCGTTCACATTCATTTCGCCAAACGGAGACGCTGTGGTGTTTGAAGTTTTTGTAACCGAGGTATCTGCCTCACCGAGGTTGAAATTAACCTTTTCACTTTGACCGGAATATTTTTTGGTTTCCGAGCCGACAACCGTTGAATCGTTAACGGATGAAATATCGTTGTAACTGTTTTTAACAGCGCTGAGGAGATCAATATCAATTTTTTTAACGGTTGTGCCGAGCATATCTATTGAATATGAAACGCTTTGGTTGTCATAATCACATTTTTTGACATCGCTCGAGCCATAAAGAATTTGCTTGCTTGTACGCATAAAATCTGCGTGCTGTGCCTCACTGCCCGACTTATAGAGTGTTCTTGTAATTGTGTTTGTTACATCTCCTGCCTCATTTGTGACCTGATATTCGTCACCGACAAGGTATACATCGTTTGGCTGGCCGTTTCTGGCATTTGTTGTGTCGATATCAAGGCTGTTTGCGCCCTTGCAAAGCTCAAGAATAGGACGAGCAGAATATTTCATTCCATTCCAGTATGTTGTCCAAACAGAATCAGCTGTGCCGACCTCAGTGGTTGTGCCGTTTCTTGCGCAGTTATCGCATGTGATTTTGTATTCGGCCGGTCCATCCTCAACCGGAACCTCTGTTTTTGTAAAGCCCTCGCCGACTCTGCCCCTTTCGTGGCATGTCGGACAGGTTATTGTTTCAACAAGTGATCGGTTAAGTCGAATTGAATCGATATTAATTTTAACACCGCCGTTAGAGTGAATATATCCGTTAATAACAGCAACCGAGGTTGTCCATGTTGTGACAACGGCTGTTGAATCGTCGGTGATTGAAACCTCTTTATTACAGTCAGGGCAGGCATACGAAATGTTTCCGCTTTCATCAGTTACCTCAAACTCTGCTTTTAAGCCCTTTTTGCCGCAATATGGGCATGTAAACTCGGTTTTGCCGCCCATAATGTATTTTGAAATAAATTTTGTGTCCTCCTGAAGGAACTTGAAAACGCCGTTTGTCGCATTGTTGACAAAAGTCAAAAATGTTTTAAGTCCTGTGTTTTCAATAGGACCGGTAATATCAAAATTCTCTGTGCCGTCAATTTCAAGGATTTGATAATTAAGTGATTCCGGATTGCCGCCGAATTTTACTTCGCATTTAGCGGCGCTGTCAACCGTCAGGTCATATGCGCCGATGTCGACAATATTGCCGAAAATGGCTGTTGTCTTTTTATGAGCATAAATTTCAATATACTGTGTTTCGGTGTCGGAATTATAGAAAACAAGCGCTGCGCTCTCGTCGGGATTATCGCTAAGTTCCTGAATTGCGCGCTCCTTGTTTCGCATACTGTAAACCTTGATGTTTGACGCAGAGGTATTATTTTTGTCAAATTTAAAATCTTCAATGCCGTTGCTTTCAAAATATTTTTGAACCTCGGTGCAAAGATTTATATTTTCGGTGTAGTTTTTGACAGGATTGTAGCTGAGTGAATCTGCGCCCATGGTAGAAACGGCAAGCGTTACGGCGTCTGCTGCGCTTTGGAGCTTGTTTTTGTTATGATATGACAAGCCCAAATCGATTACAAGGGCGGTAAATCCCAAAATGACAACAAGCAGAATAGCCACAATAACCGTTATAGCTCCGTGTTCGTCTTTTTTGAATTGCTTAATTCTGTTCATGGTATCACCTACCCGAAAATGAGATGTGTTAATTTGCTTTGATTAAAAAATGTCGTCTGCTTTTTTAAGTTGTTCCTCAAGCTGGTCGACAAGCTGTTTCGTTTTTTTAAGATGAATTGTGTATGCGCCGATAATTCGCTGAATTTCGCCTTCGTCGGCAGGCTGTGCGGCAGGTGCCGGAGCCGGTGCCGGTGTCGGGTCGGGCTGTGCGGGTGCAGCGCCGTTTTTGTATTCGCTGAACTCTTTTTTGACTGCTTCAAGCTTTTCCTTAAGGTCTTTTTTGTCAACCTTAAGAACCTGCAAATCACGCATAAGGTCAGCTTTTTCTTTTGTAAGAGCTGCAACAGCCTTTTCGTAATTATCGTTTTCTTCGCGCAGCTGAGTAACCTTTTTCATATCGCTTTTAAGGTGAGCATATTTTGCCCTCACGCTGTCTGCCGCGGCAATAGCGGTTTTTTCGTTTTCTGTTTTTTGCGCAAGTTGTTTTTTAAGTTCCGCTACCTCACACGCAAGCATTTCGTTTGCGTTTTTCATATCGTCGATTTTTCTTTCGTAGTTTTTTACTACATTTGCGTTCTTTTTATTAAGCTCGCCGATAAATTCATTTACCTCTTTGGCGTTATATCCCCTTGCGGATTTGTTGAAGCCGTATTCGTTTTCAAAATCCTCCGACTCTCTTGTTTTTTCTCTTTCTCTGTTTTTGTTGAATGGTGCCACTCTTTTTGTACCTCGTATTAAAAATTTTCAAATCAGTCTGTTTCGACAATTTGAAGTATATCTCCGCGATTTATACCAAACAATTTTGCGTCACCCGCATTAAGCTCTATAACCTTTCTGCCGGTTTTAACCGGAGGCATAACCCTGCTTGGTGGAACACTGTCAAACACTGTCAAAACGACATTGTCATTGCTCAGTGTAACAACATCAATCGGAAATTTCATATTAAATGTGTGAATTTCGTTGCATGGCTCTATAAGCAATGCACTGCCTTTTTCAAGCTCTTTTCTGAACATAAGTCCTTTAAACCGTGTTATCGGATTGTTTGCAACCTCACACTTTTTGCAAATAACCCTTTTGTTTAACATCAGTTTTACATAATGTTTTTTCATAACTTTAACCTAACGAGCCCGAAACATTCATTACAACCGGACCGAGAATAACTATAAACAATGCCGGGAAAATGAAAAGCATAATCGGCAACGCCATTTTTGTCGCTGCCTTGTTGCCCTTTTCTCTTGCGGTTTCACGGCGTGCGTCACGAAGTTGTTTTGCCTGAACAGACATAACATTTGTAATCGGAATACCGAGTGTGTTTGCCTGAACAATGGCGGAAACAAATGTTTTAAGTTCCTGAATATCGGTACATTCAGAAAGAGCATTCATAGCCTCATTCCTCGGAACGCCCATTTGCATTTGATTGAAAACGGTTGAAAGCTCGTCAATAAACGGGCCCTCCATTTTTTCGATAACTTTTGAAAGCGCGCTGTCAAAACTGAGTCCTGCACTTGTGCAAACACTCAAAAGGTCCAAAACATCGGGAAGCTGGGATTTAATAGCCTGCTGATGAGATGAAACTTTTGTTTTGAGAATGAATTTCGGCAAAAACATTGCAAGAACAATGCCGACAAAGATAATTAGAACAGTCATCATAATATCTCCGCCCAATATAATTGCAAAGCCGATGGCGAGAATAGAGAAAATAATTGAAAATGCAAGGCGTGCAAAGTTGTAGTTTTGATAGCTTGTGTGCATGCCGCTCATACGGAGCAAACGCTCGGTTTCTTTAACCTTGGCAAGCTTCTTTTCATCAACAACCTTCTCGTTTTTCTCTTTTTTCTTTTTACTTTGATTGGCACTAAACTCTTTGAGTTTATTAAGTATAGGTGCCAAAAATCGCTTTGAAAAGCTTTGCTCAAGCTCTTCATGCTCTATTTTGACAACATCATCCTTTGTAATAGATTTTATCATTCGGCGTTTTGCATCGTCAGCCTTGCCTGCCTTGCTAAAAAGCAAAACAGTCAAAACAAATGCAAAAGCGGCAATGCTTAAAACCATAAAATTAAGTCTCATAATAATTCCAGCCTATGTAAAACATTTTAGTATTTGATGGTGGTGATTTTTTTGATTACAAGAAGACCCATAATTTCCAAGCCGACACCGATTGCAAGTGCAATTCTGCCGCCGGTTTTTGTGAATAACGGATCAAGATAGCCCGGTGTTGCCATATTCAAAACCACAGTGATGGCAATCGGCATAAGTCCTACGATAAGTCCGCTCATTCTGCCGGTTGCGGTTGCTGACTTAACCTCGCGCTTAAGCTGAGCTCTTTCCTTAATGGTATCCGAAATGGTTGTCAAAATGTCGGAAAGATTACCGCCGGTTTGCCTTTGAACAGAAATGGCAACTGCGGCAATTTTGAAATCCTCGCTCTTTACACGGTCGTAAATATTGTCGAGCGCGGAATCAAGCGAATATCCCATATTTATTTCATTTACGGCGCGTCCGAACTCCTCACTGATCGGCGGATACATATCACGCGAAATGGTTTCCATAGCCTGCGGAAATGTTAAGCCGGAGCGAAGCGAGCTTGACGCAATCATAAGTGCATCGCCGAGCTGATCCTCAAACTGCGCGGTGCGTTTGTTTTTCTTGACCTTTATGTAAACAATCGGTCCCAAAACACCGCAGAAAACAAAAACTATGGGGATGAACATATTTTTTACAAAAAGAGCCAAAATGGCACCGGGAACAAACGCAACGGCAATCCAAATTGTCGCAAACTCCTCGGGTTTCATCAAAATGTTTGCCGCGAGAAGCTCCTCAAACAGTGCGTCGCCGATTTTGTCAACAATGCTCTTTTTGCGAACATATGTTTCGCCATCTTTTTTCTTTTTCTTTGAGCCCCTGCGCCTCGCACGGACAAGCACATTTTCAGAGCCGATTTGAGCGCCTACAATTTTGCGAACCCTGCTTTCTGCATTGCGCGAATGGAGCGTAAGTTTTCTGACTACGAAGAAAACTATGCAACCAATAAGCAATCCGTAAGTAACGGAAAGCAAAATCATTTTAATTTGTAAACCAGTCATTATTTACTGCAACTCCGTTTTCTCTTATCTTTTCAAGCGCGTTGGGAATAATTCCGGTGGCAACAAAATCGCCGATAAACTTTCCGTCAACACCCGTTTCGCCGGTATGTTCGTATTTGAAAATATCCTGCATTTGAACAACATTGCCCTCCATACCGGTTACCTCAGTGACGGAAACCACCTTTCTTGTTCCGTCGCGCAAACGGGATTGTTGAACAATCAAGTCAATAGCGGAGGCGATTTGATCTCTGATAGCCTTTGACGGAAGCTCAACGCCGCCCATCATAACCATTGTTTCAAGACGGGAAACGGCATCACGCGGTGAGTTGGCGTGGGTTGTTGTAAGTGAGCCGTCATGGCCGGTGTTCATAGCCTGAAGCATATCAAGCGTTTCTTTTGAACGAACCTCGCCGACGATAATTCTGTCGGGACGCATACGAAGGGCATTGACTACAAGGTCGCGGATTGTGATTGCACCCTTGCCCTCGATGTTTGCAGGTCTGCTTTCAAGCGTTACTACGTGGTCTTGGTGAAGCTGAACTTCGGCAGAGTCCTCGATAGTTACGATACGCTCATCTGACGGAATATAAGAGGACAAAACATTAAGAAGTGTTGTTTTACCCGAGCCGGTACCGCCGGATACGATGATATTGAGTTTGCCCTTTACACACGCCTCAAGGAAATTGAGCATTTTCGGCGAAAGTGAACCCCACTCAACAAGTTGCTTTGCAGTGATAGGCTTTTTACCGAATTTACGAATTGTAAGAACTGCGCCGACAAGTGAAAGCGGCGGAATAATTACATTAACACGCGAGCCGTCGGGAAGACGGGCGTCAACCATCGGGCTTGCCTCATCGATATGACGGCCTACGGCACTTACGATACGGTCGATTGTATTCATAAGGTGCTCCTCGTCGCGGAATTTAATATCCGTGAGCTTAAGTTTACCTTTATGCTCGACATATATTTGATTCGGTCCGTTAACCATAATTTCAGAATAATCATCGCTGTCGACAAGTTCTTGAATAGGACCGTAGCCGAGAATATCATTATACATTTCCTGCGCAAGCGGCTCTCTGTCGCCGCGCGGAACGCCGTATTTGTCATTACTGATTTCTTCAAGGAGAAATTTTTTCATTGCTTCGGGGTCAACCGAGGTGACACCCGATGTATTGAAGTTTTCAATTACCGATGAATGCACACGCTGCTTGACATCCCTGTAAACAACATCATAATCAACCTTGTTCGACTGTTTTTCGGTTTGGGCGGCTTGTTTTGCGGCATCATCTTTTTGAATAGCCTGCTGCGGAGGTGCCGAGCCCTCCATCATTGATAATAATCCCATAATTTATTAAACCTCTGAAACGATTAGTTTCTTTCTTCCTTGTCGGTAATCATAAGATTTGCAAATTTTGTAACATCTCTTGAAACCGATGAACGCGGTGAACCGGAAATGAACGGAATACCGCTGTTCATTGCCTTATTGACAATGTTTCTGTCGGAAATAATTGTTGAATAGCATCTTCTTTGCAAAAGATTTTCAAATTCGTTGATTTTAATAAGGCTTGATGTATTTTTGTTGATAATAAGTTTTGCCTTTGTGTCAACCTTCATTCTGTTGAGAATATTAAGTGTTGCCTTAAGGCCTTTAAGACAAGGCAAATCAAGAGTTGCAATAAGGAAAATCGTGTCGCAATTTTGAAGAGCGGTGAGTGTTGAATCTTCAAAATTAGCACCGAGATCAATCAAAATATATTCAAAATAAGAGCGAACATTTTCGATAAGCTTGTTAATGTGATTGACATTTACATAGTCGGCATATTCGGGAAGTTTCGGTGCACACAAAACGGATACGCCGCTTTCGTGCATCTCAACGGTTGAATTAACGCGTTCAATCGAGATACCGTCAGGGTCACGCGAAAGCTCAACAATTGTATCTTTGGGGTCGATATTGAGCAAAAGATTATCGTCGCCGTGTTGCAAATCAAGGTCTATAAGCAAAACCTTTTTGCCCTGGTCGGCAAGCGAAACCGCAGTGTTTGTAGCAAGAGACGAGGTACCTACGCCGCCTTTCACGCCGTAAAAACAATAAACTTTTGAACGAACACGCTTTGAAATATTAAGTTGGCTCATAAGTTGCTGCTCGAGAGCGTAAACATCTCTGAGAGCGTTTGAGAAAGCCTCCGGCTCCATATCAGCCTCAAATACCTGGCGAATACCGATTCTTGCGGCGGCGTTAACAAGATTGACATTGATTTTGTCTGTTACAAGAACAATTGCCGTGCCGGTGTTTTGATATTGAACGCTCTTGATAAATTCGAGCGTATCGGCATCAATCGTTGTGCTGTTTGCGGCACAAACAACAACATCCGGAACATAGCCCTCAATCCTGATTTTTGCCTCTTCTTTAAATTCGGCATAGCCTACGATTGCCATATCGTCGCCGGTAATCATATTTTTAACTTTTACTTTATATTGAGTTTCATTTGAAACGATAACAACATTGATAACATTCATAAATTAAAACCTCGTTACTGAAAATTATAAATCGACCGAATTGTTTGCGGTAGTGGTGCTGTTGTTTTTATCACCTATTTTGTCTTGAGTGCTGTCAACAGCTCTCGGCTTAAGAACAAGCTTGTATTTGCTTCCGCCGTATTCAATGCTCATAAGCTTTTCTGCCTGAGCCTGAGTAACGAGGAGTGTAAGCGTTGAATATGAATTGATTGTTTTGCCGTCTGTTTCTGCAGTATCGTTATCCGCCTTGCTTGAAACCATAAGGATTTCAAGATTTTTAAGCGGAATTTGTGTTTGAGCGCCGTTGTAAACATAAATATCTACCTTATCGCCCGGTGCAAAATAACCGTCGCCCGAGTTTGTACCCGAAGCGGTAATTGAATATGTAACGCATCCGTCCGGTATTTTAAGAGAAAGTGTAGCGTCCGAACTGTCTGATGTGATTAATTTTGATTTTGTAAGTTGCTCGCCTTTATAAAGGGTTTGCCTTGTGATTGCATTGTTGCTTTCTGCCGTATTTGTCAAAGCGTCGCTGAGTTTGTAATCCGAAACAATCTCTTTCGCCTCGAAATATGTATCAAAATTTTCGGTACTGATTGTTGAGTTTGCCGGAACCTCCTGCTTTGCAACATAGACGGTAACCTTATTTGCATCCTTATAGCTGAGCTTTTCCGAAATATCGGATGCAAACATAAATGTTGCAAATCCTGCGATAAGAGCAAATACAATTGCAATCAAATAAACCTTTTTCATAACTTAATCCCATTACCTTTCCGATGCAGACGGCAAGCCGCACTGCTAAATAGTGAAGTGATATATCAAATCAGATTTGAAATCTGTTATATCCGAATTTAAATTTTTTAATATAAAAAATATAATGCTCGCAAAAGCAAACAATATATCTTTATAAGGATAAATTACGGCGATGACGGCGCTTCCGTCACTGTGCCGCTCTCTATTTTATAGGTCGCCGAAGAGACAACAGTGCGTGTTTTGCTCTGTTGAATCGTTTGGAGTACAAAGGTCCAAATCGGCATATTTATTTTAACAGTCACCCTTATGCTTTCAGCCTGCTTGACATTTGACACAACATTGCCGCTTTGGTCCAAAAGCTCAACGGTAACACCGCCCGTTTCGGGCAAAGTGTCCTCATTATAAATTTGATCTCTGACAATTTCAACGGCGTCGTCAACCGTGTCGTTGAAATCCCGGTCGGCGCATTCGGTGCAAATTGTACGCGCCGCCTGACGGGCTGTGTTATCGACATTGAATTGATTGTAAAACAGCCAGCCGAAATCCAAAATGCCGCATAAAATCAAAAGCAACAACGGCAAAACAAGGGCAAACTCTACCATAGCCTGTCCTTCTTCGCTTTTTATTTTCTTTTTAATCTTATACTTTAACATAACTTTAACACCTAAAATAAGAACGGCGTGGGTTGCCCCGCGCCGTCCCCTTGAACTCTTATTTAATTGATATAATCAATTAGTCTGCATCAGCTTGGTTAAGACCGTTAGATGCTTTTCCGAAGAGGTTGCTGATACGGTTTCTCATAGCAATAAGAATAACGATTGCTGCTACTGCGATAAGACCGATGATGATTGCATATTCAACCATGCCTTGACCGTCTTCATCCTTTAAGAAAGACATAAACTTTTTCATAAACTTTTCCTCCTGAATTAATTAATTTTGGATTTATTTATGTAACCCTGTTTCGAACAGTTATTACCGAACAATTTACAATACCGAAAACGGTGCGTCGCCTATCACATTGCTTAAAAGCGGAAGCAAAACAGTTAACACTGCACCGATTGAAAGGGCGGGACCCATCGGAGTTTTTGTTTTGCCGTTGCCTTTTTTTGTGATAATAAGCACTAAGAGGAGCAAAACGGAAATGACAGCCATAACCACCATCGCCTGAATGTAGCCCACAAAACCAAGCGCAAATCCGAACACAGCGCTTAGTTTGACATCGCCGTTGCCCATATACAAGCCGACAAGTTTCGGAATGTAGAAAATCAAAAACGAAACCGCAATGCCTATAAGCGACATTACAAGGTTTTGCTTTATGCTGCCGCCGTAAATCAAAGGATTTATAATATCGTTTGCCAAGCCGGCAATCAATATTATCAAAAGCATTTGATTCGGTATTCTTCTGATAGCCAAATCAACCGCCGACAAATCAATACAGCAGGTTGAAAGCACAAGAGAGAATATCAGCGAAACAACATTTTCGCCAAGCACAAAGTAGGAAAAGAAATATGTCACAAAAAAACAAATTTCAAACACCGCAAACGACTTTTTGCTTTCCAAAAGGTCTACGGGATAATCTTCGCGCAACATCGGGAACTGCTTGTCCCTGACGCTGATTTGGTGCTTTGCAAGCTTAAACACAGGAAACCCGATTGCCAATCCCAAAATTCCGAAAACTGTTGAGATAATTATTTTTACAAGCATATAATGAGTACCTATGTTATTTACCTTTCGTTTGTATGTTTCAATGTTATCACTAATAATAGACAAATTCAATTGACATTTTCTATAATTTTGGCATTAACAATTTAGACACAATTGCTAAAAAAGTAACGAAATTTTCAAAATCTGTTTATATTTAACCAAAATTCGTTAATAATCGGCGAAATTATGTAAAAACTATTCAAAATTTGCACAAATTTTGTTCATAAGAAATTTTGAATGGAAATTTATTTACTTTTCGATGTTATCAATTGCCTTTTTTGCCTTTTTTGAGCTTTTGGCAACGGTTATGTATTCGTCAAGACCCGAGGTGTCAATGTCGCCTTCGGGATTTTCAATTCCCTTTTCAATCATATTGTTTAGCGACTCAAAGCCGTCGGCGTATTTTTTCTTTGTTTCTTCGGATGCATTTTGATTCATATCCTGCGAGACGCTGTTCGCTAAATCCTTAAGCGAGCCGAGAGCGCCCATAAGTTCCTCAGGGTTGGCATTTTTTAAATCCTTAGGCATACTTTTTTTAATTGTATTAAGAACATCTGATAATGAATAAGCCATAGTAAATAACTCCTAAATATTATAATGATAAAATTATACAAATTATGACAGATATTGTCAATAAAATCAATCGGTGCGCTTTTCAAAAACAACAATATCGCTTTGAAGCGCTCCTTTAAGTTCAAACTCGTGTGAAACATTCATAAGATACGAGCCGTATTTTGAATATTTTTTGCCCCTGAACTCAAAATCATAAACTGCATTTTCATCAAGCCCTTTGAGAGAGAGCGAAACAAACCGTTTGTTGAAAAAAGAATTTGCATCATCGCAAATAAACAAAACGCTTTGCGATTTGTCGGCGGAGACATACTGCGTTGCATAAAATGCGGCATTGTCAAAAGTTTTCAGCCTGTAAAAGTCGCCAAACTGAACGGTGGCGCGGATTTTTTTGTAAAGCGAAATGTAATGCTTGCATTTTTCTAAATCGGCGGCGCTGTAATTCAAAAGATTTGCGCCGATTGAAAGTGAGCCTTGCATTGACGAATTAAATCTGTAATCAAGCGACACGGGTCGCTCTCTGTTGTTCCAATCTGTCACCCACGCACGCATACATTTAATAGGATAGAGCATGGAATAGCCGCGCTGAATGTCAAGGCGGTCAACAGGGTCGGTATTGTCCGAAGTCCACGCCATATCAAAATGTTCAAGCGCACCAAGCTCGGCTCTGCCGCCGCCGGACGAGCACGCCTCGAGCTGTAAATAGGGATATTTCGCCTTCAGCCTGTCCGCTATATCATAAACCGCGGCGGTGTGGCGATACCAAAGCTCCTGCGGATTTTCGAGATTTGACGCGCCGATTTCAGAAAACGGTCTGTTCATATCCCACTTTATGTAACGGATATTGTGGATTGCAAGCATTTTGTCCATACATTCAAAAACATACTGCTTAACCTTGGGCTTAGTGAGATTGAGGACACGCTGGTGGCGAAGTTCCGACGGTGTGCGAGTATCATAATGATATGTCCAATCGGGGTGAGCCTTGTATAAATTCGATTTTTCCTGCACCATTTCAGGCTCAAACCACAAGCCGAAATCCATACCGAGCGCATTTACACCGGAAATAAGCCTGTCTATACCATCGGGGAACTTCTCATTGTTGACATACCAATCGCCGAGACCCTGACAGTCATTGTTGCGCGCGCCGAACCAGCCGTCATCGACAACAAAAAGCTCACAGCCTATTTTCTTTGCGATTTCGGCGATTTGAAGCTGATTTTCGCAATCGACATCAAAGCCCGTTGCCTCCCAAGAATTATATAAAACGGGAAGCGGAGATTTTGCAAACGATTTTGGCAGAATATTATCGACGGCAAATTTATTCATCATATTGCTCATATCGGCAAAGCCGTCGGACATACCGAAATAAAGCTTTGGTGTTGTGAACGAATCTCCGTTTTTGAGAGTGTATGAAAAATCAAAATCCGAAATGCCGGCAATCACTCTCGTTTTGCCGATGAAATCGCGTGATGCCTCAATCTTGAAATTGCCGCCGTAGCCGAGAGCGGCAAAATAAACTCTGCCGCAGTCCTCCGTTGCATTTTGCGACAAAACCACGAACGGCGAGTTTGTATGACCTGCCGTGCCCTTACGCGATTCAAATACAGCGGTACCTGCCTTAAGCGGTGCGGTTTCGAGTTGAAATTCACCGCCCCAAGAGCCGTTTGTGTTTGTGACATCATAAGGTTCACAGCCGGGGAGGCAAAGCTCGCCCGACATTATTCTTTCAATTTTTATATCGGCGCCGGAATTGTTTATTACAGTTATGTATTTTGTTATAACATCGCTGTCGCGGCTGTATTTATATGAAAGCACAATCTCGACATTGTACGCCGGGTCGGCAAGCGTGACATCAAGCGAGCCATCGCGTTGAATATGTGATTTGTATTTAAAAACGCTGTCGCGGCAACCGTCGCCGTATGTGCATTTAAAGGCACAACCTCGATACATTGTGCCGCCGAAAACGGTATATTCCGTTTGGGTGCAGTCGAGCACGGAATGGTTTGAATTTATCTCCTGCTTTTCGACAACCTCGTAATCGGCAAAATTTGCCTTTTTTCCCCAATGGACGCAGTGCAAAACTCCGCTTTTATCTACGCCTAATACATAGTGTGTATTTTTCGTTTCTATTGCTATTATGTTTTTCATAAAAAACCATCCATTTATTAATAATTTTAATATATCAAACTTTTTAGCAATTGACAAGTAAATGTTTAATTGTTATACTATCTATTAGTAATAATAAGCGAAAAATGTTATTTCTTATCAAAGCAGGTGACAATAATGGAAAAAAACAGAGTTAACCTCAGAATATGCGGCAGCAGCTATACAATTTTAAGTGAAGATGAACCGGAGTATGTTGAAGGGCTCGGCGAGCTTATCGACAGCGAAATGAAGGGTGTTTCACAAAGCTCGCCGACACTGTCTACAACGCAATGCGCAATTTTGGTTGCGCTTGACCAGGCAGACGCCTGCAAAAAGGCAACAGCATCGGCAGATAACCTCAGAGCGCAAATCAAGGATTATCTTGAGGACAGTGCAAGGGCAAGGATGGAAGTCGATGTAGCAAGGCGTGAAATTGAGCGACTCAATCGCGAAATCAGCAACTTGAGAAGTAAGCTTGCTGAAAAATAAAACAAAATACACTGGGCGGCTGCGGCTGCCCTTTTTAATTCGGAGAAAATATGCAAATTGAGATTTTGGCGCCTGCCGGCAGTGTTGAAAGCCTGACTGCGGCTGTAAGATGCGGCGCAAACGCAGTATATTTGGGCACAAAAAATTTTAACGCCCGCCGCAACGCGGATAACTTTGACGGCAGCGCTTTGAAAAGCGCCGTTGAATATTGTCATCAACGAAATGTAAAAGTTTATTTGACGGCAAACACACTTGTTGCCGATGACGAAATGAGCAGCGCATACAATACAATAAAAACCGCGCTTGAATACGGAGTTGACGCATTTATCGTGCAGGATTTGGGCGTTGCAAAAATGATAAGACAATGCTTCCCGAGTGCAAGACTGCACGCGTCAACACAATGCAGTGTCAACACTCCCGACGGAGTGAATGCACTCAAGGAGCTTGGCTTCAAGCGCATTGTTGTTCCGCGCGAAATGAGCCTTGACGAAATAAAAGAAATCCGCGAAAAAACAGATGTCGAGCTTGAAATGTTTGTTCACGGCGCCCTTTGTATGTGCGTTTCGGGGCAATGTTATATGTCGGCAATGCTCGGCGGCAGAAGCGGAAACAGGGGGCTTTGCGCTCAACCGTGCCGTTTGAGTTTCAGCGCAGACAACTCCTGCAGTTTTGATTTGTCACTCAAGGATTTGAGTTTGATTGACAAAATCAAAGAAATTGAAAGCGCAGGCATTATCAGCCTCAAAATCGAAGGCAGAATGAAGCGCCCCGAATATGTTGCGGCGGCGGTAACGGCTTGCAAAAACGCTGTTTGCGGCAATTACAGCGCAAGGGACGAAAAAATTTTAAAATCCGTTTTTTCGCGAAGCGGATTTACGGACGGTTATTTCACGGGCAAAAGGCAGGATATGTTCGGCACACGCCAAAAGGAAGATGTTGTGTCGGCAAAAGATGTGCTCAAAGAATTGTCGCATCTTTATGACAACGAAAATCCGCTTGTTCCGATTGATTTGAAATTTGAGTGCCGCGAGGACTTGCCTGCAAAATTAACGGCGAGTGCGCTCGGCAAAACTGTGACAATATCGTCTTCGGTGCCTGAAAAGGCAATCAACAAACCGATGACCGAGGAGGTGCTCAAACAGCGCCTTTCAAAATTCGGCAACACGCAATACTTTCTTCGCGATTTTGAAATTGAGCTTGACGACGGCTTGATTCTCCCTGCGAGCGAGATTAACGCAATGCGCAGGAGTGCCGTTGAAAAACTCAATGAGCAAACGGAAATCACCGTTGACTGTGCCCCGTTTGTTTCGGCAAGCGGCATCGAAAAATGCGCAGAGCCGTACTATACGGCAAGATTTGCCGACCCCGAGGCTATACCGGACAGACATCCTTTTAAGCGAATTTTTATCCCGATTTGGTCAACAATCGAGGATTTTGTAGACAACAGAGCAGGAGTTGAAATTCCGCGCGGCTTGTTCGGCATGGAAGAAGAACTGAAAAATCGCCTTGCCAAATTGAAAAAAGCAGGAGTCAAAAACGCGCTTTGCTCAAATTTGGGCGCATACAAAACAGCAAAAGAAATGGGATTTAATGTATTCGGCGATTTTGGGCTGAATGTTTTTAACAGCAACACGGCAAGCATGATAAACTCCCCTATTCTTTCGTTTGAGCTGACTCTCGAAAGAGCAAACCGCATAAATGCAGAGGACACAGGCATAATCGGATACGGCAAAGTGCCTCTTATGCTGACGCGCAACTGCCCGATAAAGAACAACATCGGTTGTTATGAATGTATGAAGCAGGGCACGCTGACAGACAGAAAAGGGTATAAATTCCCCGTAAAATGCTCACCCTATCCGTGTGTGGAAATTTTAAACCCGATTCCGATATACCTCGGCGACAGAATGAATGAAATTCACACCGACTTTATTCACTTTTATTTCACTGATGAAAGCAAAAACGAGGTTGAAAAAATTATAGATATGTATAACACATCGGCAGAATACGGCGAAAAATACACAAGAGGGCTGTATTACCGCGGAGTTTTATAGGAGCGGCAAATGATTATTTTAGCGTCACAAAGCCCGCGCAGACGCGAGCTTTTAAAATACATAACAAATGATTTTGAAGTTAAAACGGCAAATGTCGATGAAACGCTTGAAAAAGGCATTTCACCCGACAAGGCTGTTGAATACCTGTCAAAAATAAAGGCAGAGCCTTTTAAAAACGGCGTTGACACGATAATCGGCGCAGACACAGTTGTAAGCATCGACGGCAAAATCCTCGGCAAGCCGAAGGACAAAGCGGACGCGTTTGATATGATAAAAGAGCTTTCGGGCAGAGAGCACAGCGTTTTTACAGGTGTTACGGTGATTTGCAAAAACGAAGAAAAAACATTTTCTGTTGAAACAAAAGTCAAATTTTTTGATTTGAGCGATGACGAAATCAACACCTACATCGCCACCGGTGAGCCGTTTGACAAGGCAGGCGCATACGGAATCCAAGGCTTCGGCTCGCTGCTTGTGGAAAAAATCGACGGCGACTACTTCAATGTTGTCGGACTGCCCGTGAGCACGCTCAACCGAGTTTTGAAAGATTGCCCGAAATAACCCCACTATGTCGCTTATTTATGCGATATTTTTGTTTAATTCGACGATTTAGTATTATTTAGTTGAAATATGACAAAAAAGGTGATATAGTGTAATTAAGGTAATTCGCACATTTTATAGATTTTACCTGAAAGGAGATTGTTATGGCAGCAGATTTACATTGTCATACAAAATTAAGCGACGGTTCGGTCGGAATTGAAGATATAATTGTTATAGCACAAAAAAGCGGAATAGACACTATTGCCATAACGGACCATGACTGCATAGCCGGCACGGTAAGAGGCCAGGTAATCGGCAAGCGCTACGGCGTTACCGTTATACCGGGCGTTGAGCTTTCTGCATTCGATTTTGAGGCGGGCAAAAAAGTTCATATTTTATCATACCTTGCAGACGCACCGGCAAGACTTGAAAGCATATGCAAAAAAACATCGGTTGCACGCAAAAGAGCGGGTCAGATAATGATGCTTAAGGTTGCGGCACGATTCCCGATTACAAGCGAATTTATCGTTTCGCACGCAAGCGGCTCCACAAACCTTTACAAACAGCATATTATGCACGCGCTTATGGACGCAGGATATACCGATAAAATTTTCGGCAACCTTTACAACACACTTTTCAGTGAGGACAGCGAGTCAAATGTTCTCGCGCCGACAAAATACCCTACCGTTGAGGATGTAATCAACGAAATTCACGGCGCAGGCGGTATTGCGGTGCTTGCACACCCCGGCAAATTTGATAATTTTGACGAGATTGACAAATATGTTGAAATGGGACTTGACGGAATTGAGGTTTGGTGCCCCGAAAACAGCGATATGGAAGTGCAAATGCTCCAGGATATTTGCAAGAAGAAAAAATTATTGCTCACCGGCGGCTCGAACTTCCACGGAACATACGGCAGCAGTTCGGTTACAATAGGCTCATATTCAACGCCGCAGGAAAACCTTGACAAGCTCATGGGTTACAAAGCAAAGAAAAAAAGAGCACAGCGCAAGGCTGAAAAAGAAGCAGCGCTTGCAGCCGGCGAAACCGCATAACAAAATTATTCAAGCACTCTTGCGAGTGCTTGTTTTTTATCATAATCGAAAATACGGAGTTTTTTATGAAAAAGAAGGATTTTGAAAAGGCAGAGGCGTATATGAGGCAAAATTGCGAAAAATCCGCTCACGCTGAGGACCATATTTACCGCGTACTTTATAACGCGCTGAATATAGCCGCAAGTGAGGAAAATGTCGACCTTGATGTGCTCATAACCGCTTGCCTGCTGCACGATATAGGCAGACCGGCTGAAATTGCAAACAGCTCGATTGACCATGCGGAATACGGCAGTAAAACGGCGTATAATTGGCTTATTGAAAACAATTATGATAACGCCTTTGCCCAAAGTGTTGCGGAGTGCATTTTGTGCCATAGATACAGAGGGAACAACATTCCGAAAACAATTGAGGCAAAAATTCTTTATGACGCTGACAAACTTGACGCCGCAGGGCTTATCGGGATAGCGCGCACATTGCTATTTAAAGGCACAATCGGCGAGCCGATATACACTGTCAAAAACGGCGAGGTGCAAAACGGCACCGACAAAGAAAATCAAAATTTTTTCACAGAGTACATTCACAAGCTGTCAAAGGTGTATGACAAAATGACAACCGCCAAGGGAAAAGAAATCGCCCTTGAAATGAAAAACGAGGCAGAACGATTTTATAACGAACTGTACGGCTATTTGGACAAGCTTTACAGCGGCGGAAACTCGATTCTCGACGAATACATCACGGAATAGCGCTTTACAAAAAACCAATATAATAAAACGCGACAGATGCAATCACACATCCGTCGCGTTTTATTTTATCAACTTTATTGATTTTTATTAAAGGTGGAGAACTCTCTCCTTGATTTCCTGTGTTCTGCCCTGATTCCAGAACTGTGTGCCGATGTAGCCGCATGTTCTTCTTGCGACATTCATCTTGTCCTGATCCTCATTGCCGCAATTCGGGCAACGCCAAATAAGCTTGCCGTCCTCATTTTCGACAATGCGGATTTCGCCGTCATAGCCGCAAACCTGGCAATAGTCGCTCTTTGTATTAAGCTCGGCATACATAATGTTTTCATAGATAAATTTCATAACCTGAAGAACAGCCGGAATATTATCCTGCATATTCGGAACCTCTACATAGGAAATTGCGCCGCCCGGTGAAAGAGCCTGAAACTCCGACTCAAACTTGAGCTTTGTGAATGCGTCAATCTTCTCTGTTACATGAACATGGTAGGAGTTTGTAATATAGTTTTTATCCGTTACGCCCTTGATAACGCCGAAACGCTTTTGAAGGCATTTTGCAAACTTGTATGTTGTTGATTCAAGCGGAGTGCCGTAAATACTGTAATCAATATTTTCCTCATTTTTCCACTTGGTGCAGGCATCGTTCATATACTGCATAACCTTGAGAGCAAACGGCTTGCCCTCTTTGTCTGTATGCGATTTGCCTGTCATATATTTTGTGCACTCGTAAAGACCGGCATAGCCGAGCGAAATCGTTGAATAGCCGTCAAAAAGAAGTTTGTCGATTTTTTCGCCCTTCTTGAGTCTTGCAAGCGCACCGTGCTGCCAAAGAATAGGAGCGGCGTCGCTGAGTGTGCCCATAAGCCTGTTGTGACGGCAAATAAGCGCTCTGTGGCAGAGGTCGAGTCTTTCATCAAATATTTTCCAAAACTTTGTCATATCGCCGCCCGATGAGCATGCGATGTCAACCAGGTTGAGTGTAACAACGCCCTGATTGAATCTGCCGTAGTATTTATGCTTTTTAGGGTCATAATTCTTTGCGTTTGCAATGTTGCCCAAACCTTTATCGGTAAATCTGTCAGGAGTGAGGAACGAACGGCAGCCCATGCAGGTGTAAACATCGCCCTTAAGTTCTTTCATTACCTTTTCACTGATATAATCGGGCACCATTCTTTTTGCCGTGCACTTTGCGGCAAGCTCGGTAAGATAATAATAAGGTGCGTCCTCGGTGATATTATCATCCTCAAGAACATAAATAAGTTTTGGGAATGCAGGGGTAATCCAAACGCCCTTTTCATTTTTGACACCGCGGATTCTCTGCGTAAGAGTTTCCTCGATAATCATTGCAAGGTCTTTTTTCTCCTGCTCGTTTTTAGCCTCGTTAAGATACATAAACACTGTTACAAACGGAGCCTGACCGTTTGTTGTAAGAAGTGTTACAACCTGATACTGAATAGTTTGAACGCCGCGTGAAACCTCGTCGCGAAGACGCTTTTCAACAAGAGCGGAAAGTTTGTCGTCATCCATCTCAAAGCCGAACTGCTCGCACTCCGAAATAAGCTGTTTTTTGATTTTTTCACGGCTTGTCTGAACAAACGGAGCAAGGTGAGAAAGCGAAATCGACTGACCGCCGTATTGGCTTGAAGCAACCTGTGCAATGATTTGAGTTGCAATATTGCACGCCGTTGAGAACGAATGCGGCTTTTCAATCATCGTTTCGGAAATAACAGTGCCGTTTTGAAGCATATCCTCGAGATTTACAAGGTCGCAGTTGTGCATATGCTGTGCAAAATAGTCTGCATCATGGAAATGGATAAGTCCCTGTTCGTGAGCCTCAACAATATCCTGCGGCAAAAGGATTCTTTTTGTAATATCCTTTGAAACTTCGCCTGCCATATAGTCACGCTGAACAGAGTTGACAGTTGGATTTTTGTTTGAATTTTCCTGCTTAACCTCTTCGTTATTACATTCTATAAGCGACAAAATCTGATTGTCGGTAGTGTTTGCTTTACGCACGAGGGAACGGGTATAACGGTATCTGACATATCTTTTGGCAACCTCAAAGGCGCCCTTAGCCATAATCTGGTCCTCAACAATGTCCTGAATTTCCTCAACAGAAAGCGCTCTGTTTGCCTTTGCCATTTTAAATTCGACATATTCGGCAATATCGTTTATCTCGCTTGCAGACAGCTCGCCCTTTTCTGTGGCATTATTTGCTTTCGTTACGGCAATAACAATTTTGTTTAAATCAAAATCCGCCTCTGAGCCGTTTCTCTTTATAATTTTCATTGTAGCCCATCTCCTCAGTGCTTAGTGTATAGTAAAAAGTTACAAAAAGGTAACATTTGTTTGTGAAACCTTTTCTATAATATCAAATAGCAATTGCCTTGTCAATAGATATTTCCAAAAAAATACAAGATATTGTGTTGAGATTTTGCACAGGTACAGCAATAAATACTAAATGTAGTATTGCGACATATGCCAAAAACGCTCAGAACAGCATAAAAGCGTGTTTTTGAACAGTTGTATATATTACATTTTGTAATATCAACTTCACCGCCGTGTCGCATCAAGACGCAAAACAAAAGCACACTTCAACAAAAGGTGAAATGTGCTTTGAAAATATGCTTTCGAAAACGCCGAATTATTTGATTTCGCAAATCCATCCTTCGGGTGCTTCAATTTCGCCCATTTGGATGCCGGTGAGCGTATCATAAAGCTTTTTGGTATAAGGACCCATTTTCTCCATACCCGACGGGAAACAAATTTCCTCGCCGTGGTCAACGATTTTGCCGACCGGAGAGATAACGGCAGCAGTGCCGCAAAGACCGCACTCTGCAAAGTCCTTCAACTCTTCCTTATAAACTTCTCTGTGTTCAACTTGCATGCCGAGATAATGCTCCGCAACATACATAAGTGAACGGCGTGTAATTGAAGGAAGAATAGAATTTGATTTAGGTGTTACAAGCTTGCCGTCCTTTGTGATGAAGATGAAATTTGCGCCGCCTGTTTCTTCAACTTTTGTTCTTGTTTGAGGGTCGAGATACATATTTTCGTCAAATCCCTTTTCGTGAGCGTCAACAATGTTATTAAGTGACATAGCATAGTTAAGACCTGCCTTAATGTCGCCTGTACCGTGAGGTGCCGCTCTGTCTACATCGGATACGCGAATTGTAATCGGCTTTGCGCCTCCCTTGAAATAAGGGCCTACCGGTGTGCAGAAAATTCTGAATTGAAATTCATTTGCCGGCTTTACACCGATGATTGAATCGTAGCCGAAAACGAACGGACGAAGATAGAGTGTTGCGCCGCTTCCGAACGGTGGTACATAAGCCTCGTTTGCCTTTACAACCTTTTTAACCGCATCAATAAACTGCTCTTCAGATACGGGCGGAATACGAAGTCTTTTGCAGGATTCTGCCAAGCGCTTTGCATTCATATCGGGGCGGAAACAAACTGTTCTGCCGTCCTTTGTTGTATATGCCTTTAAGCCTTCAAATACTGTCTGTGCATATTGAAGTACGCATGCACATTCGCTCATTGTTATATTAGGGTCATCTGTAAGTTCGCCGTTATCCCACTCGCCGTTTTTGTTCCAGGAAACATATCTGTAATCTGTCGGGATATAGCCAAAGCCGATGCTTGACCAATCTATATTTTTCTTTTCCATAATGTAAAACCTCTTTTTACAATAAAAATTATTTATATAACAATTATTATAGCACTTTGTATTGATTTTGCAATAGCTGCGTACAAATTTTAGCGCAAAAACGGCGCAGTGTTAATACTGCGCCCGAATTCTATTCCTCTATATGGTCAAGACCCTGTGAAATTATTGTGCGCACATGCTCGTCGGCAAGAGAATAAAACACCGACTTGCCCTCTCTGCGGCTTTTCACAAGCTTTGACTGCTTGAGTATTTTCAGTTGATGCGAAATCGCCGATTGCGTCATATTGAGCGCCTCTGCCAAATCGCAAACACAAACCTCACATTCAAAAAGAACAAACAATATTCTTATTCTTGTTGAATCGCCGAAAACCTTGAACAGTTCCGACAAATCATACAGTTCCGTTTCATCCGGCAGTTTTTCGTTGACAATATCAAGCAATTCCCTGTGAATACACTGCGTTTCGCAACATTCGATTTGATTATCTTTATTATCCATTATCATCACCGATAGTATTATACATCAAAAATTATAAATTGTGAACTCTTAATGCGCGAATTGCATTCAAAACGGCAATAACCATAACGCCTACATCGGCAAAAATCGCAACCCACATATTGGCGATACCGACAGCGCCCAAAAGCAGGCACAAAACCTTAATTCCGATAGCGAAATAAATGTTTTGATTAACTATCCTAAGGCATTTTTTGGAAATTTTAATTGCTTTTGAAATTTTAAGCGGGTCGTCGTCCATAAGAACAATATCCGCAGCCTCGATGGCGGCATCCGAGCCGAGTCCGCCCATGGCGATGCCTATATCTGCTCTTGAAAGCACGGGCGCGTCATTGATTCCGTCACCGACAAACGCCAGTTTTTTCTTTTCGCCCTCTTGAGCGAGAAGTGACTCTACCTGTTTAACCTTGTCGGCAGGCAAAAGCTCGCTGTGAACCTCGTCAACTCCGAGCTGTGCCGCAACAGCCTGTGCAACCTTGTCAGAGTCGCCGGTGAGCATTACCGTTTTTTCGATTCCCATTTTCTTAAGTGCGGCAATCGCCTCAACCGAGGTCGGTTTAAGAGTATCGGAAATGAGAATATATCCTGCGTATTTTCCGTCAACGGCAACATGAACAACGGTGCCTGTTTTATCGCAGTCGCTGTATTCCAAGCCGAGCTTTTTCATAAGCTTTGCGTTGCCTGCCGCAACAGAAACGCCGTTAACCTTTGCCGTTAAGCCGTGGCCGCTGATTTCCTCAACATCGGTAACGGTATTCTTGTCAATATCCTTTGCATATGCCTTTTGAAGACTCTTGCTGATTGGGTGAGATGAATAGCACTCCGCAAATGCGGCATACTCCAAAAGTTTGTCGTTTGAAACATCGCCTTGCGGACAAATTTCGCTGACCTCAAAAACACCTTTTGTCATTGTACCTGTTTTGTCGAAAACAACGCAATTTGTTTTTGAAAGCGTTTCAAGATAGTTTGAGCCTTTTACAAGCACGCCCTCCTTGCTTGCGCCGCCTATTCCGGCAAAGAAGCTGAGCGGAATGCTGATAACAAGTGCGCAAGGACAGCTGATAACAAGGAATGTAAGCGCTCTGTAAATCCACTGCGACCAAAGAGCGTCATATCCGGCAATAAGTCTGCCAACCGGCGGAATGATTGCAAGTGCAAACGCACTGTAACAAACAATCGGAGTGTAGTATCTTGCGAACTTTGAAATGAATTTTTCCGATTTTGATTTCTTTGAGCTTGAATTTTCAACCAAATCAAGGATTTTTGACACGGTAGATTCGCCGAATGCCTTGGTAGTTCTGATTTTAACAGTGCCCGAAAGGTTGATACAGCCCGAAATAACTTCGTCGCCCGATTTTGCGTTGCGCGGCACACTTTCGCCCGTAAGTGCCGCAGTGTCAAGCGATGTTGTACCCTCAACAATAACACCGTCAATCGGGATTTTTTCGCCTGCGCTGACAACAATTATACTGCCGATTTCGACCTCGTCGGGGTCAACCGTTTCAATTTTGCCGTCGCGCTCGACATTTGCATAGTCGGGGCGAATATCCATAAGGTCGCTGATGTTTCGTCTGCTTTTGCCGACAGCATAGCTTTGAAACAGCTCGCCGATTTGATAAAACAGCATTACGGCGATTGCCTCTGTATAATCGCCTTTTGTGTTGTCGGCAATTGCAACGCCGATTGCGCCGACCGTAGCGACAGCCATAAGGAAGTTTTCGTCAAACACTTGCTTATTGAGAATACCCTTGAATGCTTTTTTCAAAATATCCCAGCCGATAACAAAATAAGGTATCATATAAGCAACAAATTTAATATAAGGCGAATATGCATCTGGAAGCTCGACAAGCTTGAATATCACCTTGCAAAGCAACAGTAGCGCCGCCGACACGATAATGCGAATGAGCATTTTCTTTTGCTTTCTTGTCATAATTATCTCCTTCAAATTCAAATATGTGAGCATTTATTCATATATTTTGTCGCAATACAGCAGGCAGTTTTTGCCCTGCCTGCCGAATATTACATAAAGATTTCGCAATCGTCCTCAACCTTACGGCAGTTTTTAAGAACTTGCTTCATAACCTTTTTCTCATCTGCGCCGTCCTCAAACTCGACAATCATTTTGAGAGCCATAAAATTTACGGTTGCATCCTTAACACCCTCTGTGTTTTGAGCGGCAATTTCCATTTTATTGGCACAGTTTGCACAGTCAACATCAATTTTGTATGTCTTTTTCATATTTTTATCCTCTTATAATTTAATTATAACCATGCTCAATCAATCAAACATATGATTAATTGTTCATTTGTTAATTTGATTATATCATATACTATGCAAAAGTCAATAGGTTTTTGAAAAGATTTTTAAATTTTATATACAAGTCGAAATTTGATAAAAAATCACTTCAATTAAAGAACGCACAAAAAAACGAGGCGCATTGCACCTCGTTTAAAAGATTTTAAATCAGTCTTTATTAACCTCAATTTTACCGAACTTCGGAACATCTGTTCTGTCAGCCTTTGGAACACGGTTTGGGTCCGGAGCGGCTGCTCTTTGAGCAGGACGCGGACCTCTGCGATAGCCGCCGTTTGAGTGCGGTTTAACACCACCGGTAGGCTCAAGAACAACGCGTCTGTCTTGATTGTATCCTACAGAGCGCGATTCAACGCCGTCAATCTCCTGAATGGCAGTATGAATGATTCTTCTTTCATAAGGATTCATCGGCTCAAATGTGTGCCTTCTTCCTGTTTTAAGAACATATGCGGCATTTTTTGCTGCAAGATGCTTTAATGTTTCGGTTCTCTTTTCTCTGTAATTGCCGACATTGATGGCAACTCGTACATAGCCGTTTGAACTTTTCTTCATAGCGAGAGAAAGGAGATATTGAATAGAATCGAGTGTTTCGCCGCGGCGACCGATAACGATGCCGTAATCATCACACTCGAGAGTGAGAGTTACAACACCCTCGCTGTATTCGGCGTCAATTTTTGCGTCTGTAATTTCAAGACCCTTTACAATCTCGCCGAAATAGCTTTTTGCATACTCAAGGTCAACGCTTTCGGGATAATCTCTTTCCTTTTTAGGCTCTTTGACTTCTTGCTTTGCAGGCTTTTGAGTTTCCTTTTTAACAGGAGCCTTTTTAGCCGGCTTTTGTTGAGGCTGTTGCTTTTTAGCCTCTGTTTTTTGCTTTGAAGGCTTCTTTTTGGGAGCCGATTCCTTAACGCCGTCATCATAGCTTACTTTAACCTGTGCAGGTTTACTGCCTAAGCCCAAAAATCCCTTTTTAGGCATTTCGACAATTTCAACCTTGACATCGGCAGAATCCGGAGCGCCCAAACCGGCTTTGGCGGCAGAGGTTGCCTCCTCAACGGTTTTACCGGTTCCGATAAATTCCTTTATCATATAATCCTCCGATTATTTTGTTTTTTTAATGCTTTCTTCTCTTGAACGACGCTCGATAGTGCCTTCTATCATAGATTTTGCCATATTCTTTTTTGGTGGGAAGAATTTTGTCATAACAAGTTGCTGAACAATAGCAACAAGGCTTGAAACAATCCAATAGAACGCTACTGCGGCAGGCACCTGGAACGAGAACCAGAATGAGAAAAACGGCATCATAAGCATCATTATCATCATTTGAGATGTTTGTGCGGCAGCAGCCGGATTTGTCTTTTTCTGGATGATTGTTGACATAACCGATGTGCCCATTGATGATGCAAGACACAAAATCGGGAATATAACGATAATGCCGTCTTTCCAATGCGGAGTTTGGGTCATGTCAATGCCGAATATCGTAAGATGGCTTTTGAATGACTCGATAGCGGCAATATTTTCGGCAGTGAAAATCTTGGGGAATTTCGATGCCAAAATATCTTTATATTGAGCGAAATTTTGAATTATATCAAGTTGGAAGTAATATCTGCTGCCCGTTTCAATATCAAATGACTTTTGGAGCACGGCAACAATATCGTTTGCCCTGTCTGCAATTGCGTCGATGCCCAAAATGTATTGAAGCGGATAGTAGATGATACCTATGACACCCATAAGGAAAATCATTTGAAACAGCATTGTGCCGCAACCCATATTCATCGGGTTGTGACCCTCTCTTGCGTAGAGAGCCTGCATTTCCTCATTCATTTTTTGTCTGTCACGAGGGTCGTTTGTATTTGAATACTTTTTTTGAATTTTCTGAATTTTCGGTTGGAGGCGAGTCGTTTTCGCCATTGATTTTTGTTGTCTTATATTAAAAGGAAACAAAACCAAGCGTGTAAGAATTGTAAATATTGTAAGCGCAATAAAGTATTTATTGCCGCAAACAAAGAGCAAGCCCTCCATACATTTACCGAAAAACAGGTAGAGAGGTTTAAGAATGCCCATGCCGTTTGAAACGGCTGCAGTAAGAATAAAATTATTTATCACTTTTGCCTATTCCTCTTTGATTCTTTCTTTGGCGGAACGGGATCATAGCCACCTTTAAAAAGCGGATTGCAGCGGAGTATTCGTTTAAAACCCAGCCACGCGCCTTTAACGGGACCGTGAATTTGGATAGCCTCTAACGCATATTGCGAGCATGTCGGCGTATATCTGCACGCGCCGTGAGAATATACGGGCGAAATAGTTTGCTGATATGTTTTGATTAAAAAAATCATACCTTTTTTCAACGAATCGTTGATTTTATGAAATATTTTTATCATCTATAACACCGAGAGCCGTAAAATGCTTTTTCATATCTTCAAGGACATTTTGCATTTTTACCCTGCTTGTTTTTGACCTTGCAACAAACACAAAATCCCACGAGCCGACTATTGAAGGCTCAAGGGCGGAATATGCCGCTCTGATAACTCTGCGCGAACGATTGCGCGAAACAGCATTGCCGATTTTTTTCGAGGTGGTTATGCCGTATTTGCACGAGCCGCCCTTTTTTTTCATTGCATAGGTGACAAGCGTGTCCGAGGCTTTGCTTTTACCGCGATAGTAAAGTCTGCGAAAATCCTTGTTTTGCTTAAAGGTTTTACTTTTCACAAAATCCACATTCCTGTCTGTTAATTAGTAAGAAAGTGTTTTTCTGCCCTTTGCACGACGGCGAGCAAGTACCTTTCTTCCGTTGCTTGTTGACATTCTCTTTCTAAAGCCGTGTACTTTCTGAGCGTGTCTCTTTTTAGGTTGGAAAGTTCTTTTCATTTTTTTCACTCCATTCAAAAGACTAAACTTGTCTTAATCTTTATTTTCTCTATGCGGTATAGCATAGGCAATTACTAAAATTTATACCGAGCAATGCACAAAAAACATTATCGGTTATAATTACAGCGTTGATATTATATTACAAACGAAGGCCAAATGTCAACAAAAACTTGTATTTATTTTAATTATATTATATAATGATACTACATCTTGGGTATTTGTGTAAATCATACAACAATTATTGTTGCTTTTTGCACAAATCGCCGAACGAAAGGAATACAATTATGCTTGGAATTATCGGAGCAATGGATGTTGAGGTTAACGCCGTAAAAGCAAAGGTGACACATTCGACGGTGACGACAATCGCCGGGGTCGATTTTGTTTGCGGCGAAATTGAAGGTGTTATGGTTTGCGTCGCGCAATGCTCACCCGGCAAGGTAAATGCGGCACTTTGTGCGCAGGCCATGATTGACAAGTTCAACCCCGATATGATAATTAATATCGGTGTCGGCTGTTCACTGAGCGACGATGTTGTGATTAAAAACATAGTTATTGCAAGCGATGTTTGCGAATATGACATAGATATAACCGCTCTCGGCGAACCGAAAGGCTTTATAAACGGGCTTAACACCATTAAGATTGAGACGGACAGCGAGATGTCGGAACTGCTTGCACGCACCGCAATTAACTGCGGCGAAAAAATTCATCGCGGAACGATTGCAAGCGGCGACAAATTTATTGCGTCTGCCGAATTAAAAAAACAGCTTGCTGATGAATTCGGCGCAATCTGCGGCGAGATGGAGGGCGGCGCAATCGGTCATGTTTGCAGTGCAAACGGTGTTAAATTTGCTGTTTTGCGCTCTGTAAGTGACGGTGGCGACGAAAACTCGCTTATGGATTATCCGACATTCAAAAACATTGCCGCGTCAATTTCGACAAACATAATATTGAATTTTGTCAAAACGCAAAAAACGCAGTTGGAATTATTTTAATAACAAATAAAAAAACAAGCCGTCTGCTCGACGGCTTATTATACGAAAAATATTTAATGTTAATCGATATTAAAGAATGTAGTTTTCGATAATGTGCTTTTCCGCCTCTTCAATAAGGGTTGTGAGCGCATTGTCGCGGAAGTTTTGGTCAAGTCCCGTTCTTGAGCGGTCCTCAATCAAAACAAACTTTGCATCCTGCACGGCAATTGCGGCAGAGGCAAGATCCCTTGCAATTGTGTAGTCAATCTTGAACATTTCCTTTGGGAGAACGCCTGCCTTGGCAAGTGTGAGTGCTCCTCTGTAAATGCTGAGCATATAGTAGTCGTAAATATAATTCTTTTTACTGCTTTCTGTTGATGAGGCGGCTGAAATATCGAGCAGATATTTTGTAGCCTTTGCAAGAGTCGAAACCGAGTGCTCCTCGTCATCGTCAAGTTGTGAGAGACTGTCGGGTGCAATACCTGTTCGGCTGTCGCTGACACCCAAAAGATAATCTGTTGTTACGCCATAGTATTCGCTGCATTTTATAACAAAATCAAGGCCGCATTCTCTTATACCCTTTTCATAGTGAGAAAGAAGTGCCTGTGAAATCCCCAAATCGGTAGCGGCTTTTTTCTGACTGATTCCCCTCTCCTTTCTCAGCTGAGAGAGAATAATCGCAAATTTTGATAACTTTTCTTTACTGTTGTTACTCATTATTCATCATCCATATATACAATTTGTAATTCCTACACATTATAATGCTAATTATACGGAAAGTAAATAATTAATTTGAATTTGTTATTTTTTTGTAACAAATGACACGAATCTATTAATTTCGGAGGAGCTTTTTATATGAAAACATACACTCTGTATTTATTCCGCCACGGAATAACAAAAGGAAACATAAACGCACAGTATATTGGGCACACGGATTACCCACTTACTACAGATGGTATAGAAAGTTTAAAAAAAATCAAAGGCAAATACCACTATCCCGAGGTTGACGCCGTGTTTGTTTCGCCGCTTAAAAGGGCGCTTCAAAGCGCGGACATAATGTTCCCCAAAAATAACAAAATTGTAATAGATAACTTTATCGAATACAATTTCGGCGAGTTTGAGGAATGTACCGCCGAGGATTTGAAAGATAATGAGGATTTTAAGAATTGGCTTCACGGCGACATTTATTCAGCTCCGCCGTACGGTGAATCAAACGCCGAATTTGCACAAAGAATTTGCGACTCGTTTGAAAAGGTTATAAACGGCTGTATTTCGCAGGGAACGGAAAAAATTGCAATAGTCACCCACGCCGGCGTTATTATGACGATTTTGGCTTGCTACGGCTTACCTGAGGCTCCGATGGCACACTGGCAAATGGACGCAGGATACGGATACAAAATCAGAATTACGCCGTCGCTTTGGATGCAGGCAAATAAGATGGAGGTTATCGACACCGCTCCGCAATCCCTCGAGGATATGAAAATGGAAGAAAAACAGCTGAACGAAAATCTCAATTAAAAACAAACGGGAGGTACTCGACATGAGCACCTCCCGTTTTCAATTGTAAATAATAAAATTGCAATTAATATCAAACTGTCTGCTTTGAAGCGATTGATTCGCGATAAAACGCCACCGCCTTATCAATTGCCTCGCTGCCTGCCTTGTCGAACGGTTCGAGCACACTGAAAACATGTTTTAGCTTTTTACCGTATTCTGTCCCGTAATCGGCAATTTCGCACTTAACGCCGTGTGATTTGAGAGTTTGATACATTCTGTTTGTTTGCTTTTGCGCAAGCGTGTCGCCGCTGCTTGTAATCAAATATGTATCGGGCATTTTTTCGGCAAAGCCGATTATTTCGTCAAAATCCATATATTGATATGTTTGCTTTTCCTTATAATCGGTGCCCCACATTGGTTTTGTGTAAAGGCTGAACGCGCCTGCCGTTTTCATAAATGCAACCGGCGAGGTGAGCAAAAGCGTTGTGATTTCGATTTTTGGGTCAATGGTATTAAATGTTCTTTGAAGTTCCTCGCTTTGCATAATAACAGCCGAATATGCAGCGAGCTGACCGCCTGCCGAGTCACCGGTAAGCATAATATTTGCCGTGTCGCATGGATAATTTTTCATATTTTCGCCAATCCATTTGAGCGCGTATGCAACATCCTGAATTTGCTCGTTAACCGTGACATCGGGAACAAGTCTGTAACTGATATTGAAAACAACATATCCTCTGTCGGCAAGCGAGAGGCAATAGTTATCGTTTAAATCCTTGTCGGCATACATCCAGCCGCCGCCGTGAATATCAATTATAACCGGCAACTTTTCGCCCGATTTCAAATTATCGGGATACATAACATCAAGCTTGTGATAAACATTGCCGTCATCAATATAGGCAACATCCTCAACTTCGGTCACATTCTGCGGCGGAGTTTGCTTTTCTTGATTCTTTTTATCGCTCGTGTCGCAATAGCGCCAAATCATTTGCATTGTTTTGACGAGCGGATTTTTGATTATTTTGCGTGCATCATCATTTTGATAATCAATAGTATCGGAAACGACCATTCCGCCGACATAAATAACATTTTTGTCGCTGTCCTTTTTCGGAAGTGTTGAAAGATTGATAAAAAGTGCCGCAATTATTGCAATTGCCGCAATAACGGACAAAACAATTATCATTATTTTCGCCTTCTTATTCAAGCGCTGTTTAGACGCGATTTTTGTTTCTGCCATAAAAAATCCCCCATTTATTAACAATTATACATTAATAATATGGGAGTGTCAATTAAATATTCAACTCTACCTCAACAAATGCAAAAAACACGACAATTAATCAAAATTGCCGTGTTTTTTATTATCTATGACTTATTATTCGGTGATTTCGCCTTTTTTGGCAGCAAGTGCCTTTGTGATTGCTTCCTTATTTGCACCTACAATATCATATTTGAACATAGGAATTATTGAAAGAAGAGCAAGAATACCCGGCATTGCGGTGTATGCAAAGAAGATAATATTCTTTGTATGGAGCGAAAATTCGCCGCTTGCAAGCGACTCGTAATAGCCTGACTGCTGAACAAAAATCAAGCCGAGAGCCGTACCGAGAGCAAGGCAAACCTTGATTGTGAGTGTAAGAATAGAGTAAGCTGCGCCTTCCATTCTTTTGCCTGTTTTGTATTCATAATAATCCACTGCATCGGCTGTCATAATCATCGGCATAAGTGTTACTGCGCCGAACTGAAGGCCGATAAGGAAAAGCGATGCATAGAACAAAACAGTGAGCACAATGCTGTCGGGATTTTTAAACCAGAAAAATCCGATTATGAATGAGAAAATCGAAGCGGCAAAGCCGTAAACCGAAAGCAAAATATATGCTTTCTTTTCATCAAGTTTTTTAATAAGGAGCGGACACAAAGCCATGCTTATCATTGAGCCGATGGCTGTCACGATGCCAAGAACGGCAACAAGATTTTGTGAGCCTAAAAGAACATTTGCCGCCTGAACCTGAATGCCCATTGCCATCTGTCTGCCGAAGCCGAGAAAATACGAAACGA
The DNA here is from genome assembly GCA_003526845.1 of Oscillospiraceae bacterium. GTDB lineage: Bacteria > Bacillota > Clostridia > Oscillospirales > Acutalibacteraceae > Eubacterium_R. Next base: position 104,566 of record DPVM01000010.1, on the reverse strand, counting down.
TAACAAGCATAAGCGGCTTATTATCTTTAAGTGCGGACACCATATCCTTTGCGGTGATTTTTTCGCTGCTTTCGGTAATAACGCGTTCTTTATTGATAAGCGGGATGAGCGCAAACAAAACGCAGCCTAAAATTGCAGTCAAAACGGCAACCCAAAAATACTCGGTGCTTATCATCGGACTGTCGGTTTCACCCTTTTTAACAAAAACTTTTGAACCTTCGGGAACGATAAGGCAAACAATCGGGACGATAACAACACATGCAGAAAATCCAATCTGCTTAAATGTGTTTGAAATCGAAACTACATTTGTTCTTTCTGTCGGGTTAGGTGTGAGTGATGCGGCGATACCCTGTGACGGAACATCGCCCATTGTCATTGCAATTGACCAAATAAGGTATGTAACAAAAATCCAAACATAGGTGAGCATTTTGTTGTCCTTAAACGGAACATCAACAAATATAATCGCCGTAAAAACAAGGAGCGGCACGATTGAGTAAACAATCATTGATTTGAACTTGCCCATTTTGCTGTGCGAGCGGTCAACAAGACTGCCGACAACCGGGTCTGCAACAGCCGACAAAATTTTTGCTACAAGAATGAGAATTGCAACAACGGTAACATCAGCGCCGAGAATTGAGCCGTCAAACTCTGCCTGATATGAGTTTAAGAGGCCGACGATTGCCTGAAAGCCGAAAAGTCCGAGGCTGTATGCGGCAATTTCCTTGAAACTCAGGTATTTTTTCTTTGTAATATCTTCCATAAGGTCCTCCATAAAAAAGCGATAAAAATACAAAAAGGCAAAAGCCGTCGCCGTTGACAGCCTTTTGCCGTTTCGTTTCAAAAATTTAATCAGTCATTAAAGACCTCTTTGAAAATGTCAACATTTGCCATTCTCATAACTGCGCTGAAGAGCTTTGAGCCGTAAACAGGAGCAATTCTGTTGCAAATTGACATTGCATGAGCATCAAGTCCGTGGACCTGCATAGGAGCCTTAAATTCGATGCCTTTCATAATCATTTTAACCATAAGGTCGCAATCGGTTGAAATCATATCCATAACCTTTTGACCCTTTGAATTTGACTCTGTACCCTGGTCGCGGAAAATGTCCGTCTTTGTGAAGCCCGGGCAAACAAGGCTTACATACATTTTGCCTTGGAACTCAACGCGTAAAGCCTCTGTGAAGCCCTTGAGCGCCGCTTTTGATGCAGAATACATTGATGTGCCTGCAAGAGTCATAAGAGCGGCTGATGAGTCAATGTTAATAACACCCGGTGTCGGTGACTCGAGGAGCATCGGCAAGAGTGTTTTTGTTGAATAAATGCAAGAATAGAAATTGATATTCATTGCCTTTTCAATCTCGTCATATGAATATCTGTCAAATCTCTTGAACTTTGGAAGAATACCTGCGTTATTGATAAGAATATCAATCTTTGTGTCGTTATCCTGAAGTTCCTGCGCAAAATTCTCCCAATTCTCTTTAACAGAAACATCAAAGAGCTTGTAAGAAAATTGACTTGCATACGTAGGACCGAGCTCATCAATAAACTTAAGCATTTTCGGTTCGCTTCGTGCGATACCGATAACGGTGCAACCGTGTTTTTTTATAAGTGTTGCTGCGATACCTGCGCCCATACCTCCGGATGCGCCGGTAACAACAACTGTTTTTCCATCAAGCCAGCATGCCATAATACTTGCCTCCAATTTTATTAGTCTATTAAATTATACAACAAAAATTTCCTTATTACAACAATTATTTTTTACACATTGCGGCAAAATTGTGTTTAACCAATTTCAAGAAATTGTTTTGGGTACATTTATACTTATGCAATTCGTCAAAATTCAGAGAACAGTTTAAGTCACTTTTCACAAAATACGGCTGTTAATATTGAAAGTTTATCAACGATGTGTTATTATTAGTCTATTATTTATGGTTTATAAATGATTTAAACGGAGAATCAAAGTATGGACAAACGAATTGTAAAAACAAGGACGGCAATATTCAATGCCGTTTTTGAAATTTCGGCGGATAAGGATTTAGACAAAATATCCGTCGTTGAGCTATGCGAAAAAGCAGGCATAAACAAAAGCACATTCTATTTGCACTACACAAGCATTGACGATTGCTTTCAAAAATGTTTCGGCTTTTTCACCGACAAGATTTTAAAGCTCAGCGAAAGCATCGACTACACCGATGTTGCCAACGCGCCCGAGGAGACCGTTGACAAAATGCTTGATGTTGTTGAGGACAATATGGAGCTGATACTCAAATTTAAAAACAGTGTGCTTTATGATAATTCTGTCAGAATACTTAAGCAAAAGTTTTTAGTATCGCTTTGTGAGGCAAACAATTTAAATATTCACGACAATTATCATCAGGTATCAAAGCTCACCTTTTTAATCGGCGGATGCGTTGATGCAATAACTCAAAATCTCCCCGAATTTGACAAAGAGGAGCTCAGAAACATAATGGTCAACGCTATAAAAAGGAAAAAATACTGATTTATGGATAACAATGCAGGGCTGTATTTTCACATTCCTTTTTGCAAAAACAAATGCCCTTACTGCGATTTTTTCAGCGTAAAGTACAACGCAGAATGTGCAAATAAATATGCCGACAAATTAGTCGGAGAAATGAAAAAATATGACGGTATCTTTGATACCGTTTATTTTGGTGGAGGAACGCCGAGCATTCTCGAAAGCAATCTGATATGTCACATTTTAAGCGAGGCGAGGGCGGCATTTACGATTTTGCCCGAGAGCGAAATCACCATAGAATGCAATCCGTCAAAAAATCTTTACGATGATTTTAAGGCATATGCAAAATCGGGTATAAACAGAATAAGCCTCGGAATGCAAAGTGCAGTTGACAGCGAACGGTTTGCGCTCGGCAGAGCAGCCGGCAAAAAAGAGGTTGTCGCGGCAATAGACGGCGCAAAAAATGCGGGCATTGAGAACATCAGCCTTGATTTGATGATAGGAACTCCGAAACAAACGCTTGCGTCATTGGAGGAAACATTTGATTTTATCGATAAAACAAATGTTAAACACATATCGGCGTATATGCTTAAAATCGAAAGCGGCACAAAATTTTTTGAGATGAGAGACAGACTTTCCCTCCCCGACGATGACGAGGTTGCCGAAATGTATTTAAAAACGGTGAAATCCCTCGCAGAGCTTGGCTTTGTTCAATATGAAATAAGCAATTTTGCAAAGCCCGGATTTGAAAGCAGGCACAACATAAAATATTGGCAACTTGTGCCGTATCTCGGAATAGGTGCGTCGGCGCACTCGTTTTGGGGCGGCAAGCGTTTTTATTATGACAGAGATTTCAACAAAATACCCGATGGTGACGGCGGCTCGACTGAGGAAAAAATCATGCTCGGTCTGCGCTTGACTCAGGGCATTGACAAATCGCTTGTAGACAAACCATATGATAAGTTTGTCAAAGCAGGGTTTATGACGGAAAGCGGCGACAAAATTGCGCTGACCCCCAAAGGAATGCTTGTTTCAAACACAATAATCAGCGAATTGATATGAACGACAAACATACAAAAAGACTGTGAATCAAAATTTGATTCACAGTCTTTGTTTTTTGAATTATAAGTGATAAACAATGTCGTCACTCTTCCAATTGAAGAAGATGATGCCGATTGTAAGCACGAGTATTGCCGAAACTAAGGCGTAAACAAGCATTTTCCAGCTGAGCATATGACCGTACAAAATACTTTGCCTAAACAACTCAATCATTGAATACAGCGGATTTATCTTTATTACATATAGCAAATACCTATTCTTAATCGTTTGGATAGGATAAAGAATAGGGACAAGGTACATAACAAGTGTGATAAATACCGAATAGATATACTCAATATCTCTGAAATAAACCTCAAGCACCGAAAGAATAAGACCGAGACCTGTTGAAAAGATAAGCAGTATAATCATCGGAACAATGCACAAAAGGAAATACCATGTAATATGGAGTCCGTGACCGCCGCTCAATCCCGTAACCTTGAAGAAAATCCAAACGCACACATAGCAAAGCATCGAGATTGAGAAATTAACGAAACAGGAAAGAACCGACGACAAAGGGTACATATATTTAGGAACATATACCTTTTTGATAATGGCGGCATTTCTTCTGAATGATGTCATGGCTTGTTTTGTCGCCGTGCTGAAAAATTCATACAAAAGACGGCCGGAGAAAAGCCAAACCGGGTAGCAGACAATGTTTTTATTGTGTCTGCCGAAAATGCTTCCGAATACAACAGACAATACGATCATATTAAGAAGCGGCTGCAAAAAACTCCAAAAAATGCCGAGCCACGAGTTTCTGTATTTCAGTTTAACATTCTTTCGTGTAAGCTCGCCAAGGAGGTTTTTATATTTTTTAAACATCTTGACGCTGTGATTAAGTTCCTCATTAGCGTTCGTAGTGCCCATAAAAACACCTCAATTTTTAATATAATATTGTAAAAACAGCGAAAATAATGGGCAAATATCGTTTGCCCACCTCAAATATGTGACATTATAGCACACACAATCCGATTTTTCAACTAAATTTTAATATTGTTACTTTTGTTACTATTTGAAAATCTCCGAAATTTCCAGCGCAGTCTTTCTTGCAGACATATCTCCGTCAATAATATAATCGGCTGCGGCGGTGTATTTGTCCTTTCTTTCGTCATACAGTTTTTTTGCCTTTTTGCGGTCCTGAAACAGCGGACGGTTTGAATTATTTCCTATTCTGTCGCAGATAACAGGAAATGACGCATCGAGAAATACAACGGTTGCGCCCTGCTTGATTGCATCGACATTGCGCTTGTATGTCATAGCGCCGCCGCCTGTCGAAACAACACAGTTTTTCATTGTTGCAACTTTTTTGCACATTTCATGCTCAAGGTCGCGGAAATATTCCTCGCCCCTTGTGGCAAAAATTGCTTTTATAGCTACGCCCTGCTCCTGCTCGATAAGCTCGTCCGTATCGACAAAGCGACAGCCCATAATTTTTGCAAGTTCTCTGCCGACAACAGTTTTACCGCTGCCCATAAATCCACACAAAACAATATTTTGCATTATTTGCTCAACTCCCTTTCTGTCACGGCGATAACCTTATTTATATCGTCATAAGAAAATTTGACGCCGTTCCAAATCTCTTCGGCAACTGCCGCCTGCCAAACGAGCATTGAAAGACCGCCCGAGCACTTTATGCCTGCACTCTCTGCACATTGAATGAGTTTTGTTTTAATAGGATTATAGATAACATCATATACCGCTTTTGACGATTTGATAACATCCTCGGCAACCGGGCAGGCGTCAATTTTGGGATACATACCTACCGGTGTGCCGTTAACTATAAGGTCATAGCCGCCGCTGATTTCGTCAAGCATTGCAACGCGACAGTCCCTACCGAGTTTTTGTCTGATTTCGTCCTTTATCGTGTTTGCCGATTGAAGGCTTGATTGGCGCACGGCAATTGTCAAATCGCAATCTGCCAAAACAGATTCAAACGCAATCATTCGCGAAACGCCGCCGGCACCGCACAAAAGCACCTTGCCCTTAAGCTCGATGCCTGCCATTTCAAGAGCACGCAAAAAGCCGCTGCAATCGGTGTTGTAGCCAATGATTTTATCCTCACGGACATCGACGGTGTTGACCGAGCCGAACAGACTTGCTTTGGGCGAAAGCCTGTCCAAAAAAGGAATAATATTTATCTTATGCGGAATTGTAACATTAAAACCGCACAAGTTTTTGAGTCGCGAATCAAATGTCTCTTTAAGCTCCTCGGTCGGAACCTCTATCAGCATATAATTTGCGTCCATTTTGCTTATTTTGAAAAGTTCCTTGTGGATTACGGCGCTCATGGAATGACCGAGCGGACAACCGATGAGGCCGAATTGTTTTTTTGCCAAAAAATCTAATTTCATAATTCCCTCCAAAAAGATATTGACAAATCAGAGAAAAATTTATAATATGATAATAACATAAATATAAAACATTAACAACATTTTTTTAAGGAGCGTATATAACAATGATTTTTGATGAAGTAAGAGAAATACTTGCGGAGCAACTTGATGTTGACAAGGACAGCATTGAAATGAACTCAAAGCTTGCGGAGGATCTCGGTGCGGATTCGCTCGACGCAATTGATATTGTAATGACAATTGAGGATCAATATGCAATTGAAGTGCCGGATGAAAACATTGAGAATATGAAAACAGTTGAGGACATTGTTTCGTTTATTGAATCAAACACCGACGCAAACTGATACAAACAGCAGTTTTTGGATAATGAATTTTACGGAATAAGTCATAATAGCCAAAAAAGTCGGCAAATTTTCGTGATTTTGATTCGTTGACACATAATTACTATAATAGTAAAATAAGGATTAGGAAACTAATCTTTATTTTTTTTATTTTCTGCACAAAGGGTGTGTTTATATGGCAGAAAAGTATGTTATGGCTCTTGACCAGGGCACAACCAGTTCAAGGGCTATAATTTTCAACAAAAAGGGTCAAATTGTTGCAAAATCACAAAATGAGTTCACCCAATACTATCCGCAAAACGGTTGGGTCGAACACGACGCAAATGAAATTTTGTTCAGCATGATAAGCGCAATTATGGGCTGTATAAGAAATACCGACGTTAAGCCCGAGCAAATTGCCGGAATCGGCATCACGAATCAACGCGAAACAACCGTAATTTGGGACAAAGAAACGGGTGCGCCGATTTACAATGCAATTGTTTGGCAGTGCAGAAGAACTGCCGATTATTGCGAACAGCTCAAAAAAGACGGATTTGAAAAATACATAAAAACCACAACCGGTCTTTTGATTGACGCATATTTCAGCGCAACAAAAATCAAGTGGATATTGGACAATGTCGAGGGTGCAAGAGAAAGAGCGGAAAAAGGAGAACTTCTTTTCGGCACAATCGACACATGGCTCATTTGGAATTTAACAGGCGGCAAGGTGCATGTAACCGACTATTCAAACGCATGCAGAACAATGCTTTTTGACATTGACAAACTTTGCTGGGACGAATATTTGTGCAAAGAAATGGGAATACCTATGTGCATACTGCCCGAGGTTAAACCGAGCAGCTGTGTTTACGGCGAAGTTGACCATATCACCGGTATTGAGGAGCTTTCGGGAACACCGATTGCCGGCGCAATCGGCGACCAACCGGGTGCGCTTTTCGGACAGGGATGCTTTGAAAAAGGTCAGGCAAAAAACACATACGGCACAGGTTGCTTTTTGCTTATGAACACAGGCGAAAACAGAATAGACAGTAAATCAAACTTACTGTCGGGTATCGCTTGGGGTCTTGACGGCAAAATCACATATGATTTGGAGGGCTCGGCATTCAACGCCGGCTCCGTAATAAAATGGTTGCGCGATGAACTGCAATTAATTTCAAGCGCAAAGGAATGCGACGATTTGGCAGAGCAGGTTCCGGACTCAAACGGTCTTTACCTTGTGCCTGCGTTCACCGGCTTGGGTGCGCCGTATTGGGATATGTATGCAAGAGGAATTATGGTTGGCATAACACGCTCAATCAACAAAAAACATGTTTGCCGCGCAGTTCTCGAAAGCATCACATATCAAATGACGGATTTGCTTGAGGCAATGATGGCTGACAGCGACATTTTGCTTAAAGATTTGCGCGTTGACGGCGGTGCTTCGGTTTCAGACATTATGATGCAGATTCAAGCCGATATGACAGGTTGCAATGTCAACCGCCCCGTAAACAGAGAGGCTACGGCTCTCGGCGCGGCATATCTTGCTGGACTTGCGACAGGCGTTTGGAAAGACACGCAGGAAATCGAGGAAAACAGGCAGGTTGACAAAATTTTTGTGCCGTCAATGTCTGCCGAGTTGCGCAACAAAAAATATTCCGATTGGAAAAGAGCGGTTGAACGCTCTCGAAATTGGGAAAGATAAAATGTCAATATGCGGCACTGCCGCTTAAATAATAATTACTTTTTAAAAGGAGACTTTATATTATGGGAAAAGTTGTATGCCCCTGGAATTTAATCACCGATTTTGTTACCGACGCATTTGTCGGCTACGGTGTTCCGAGGGAGGACGCAGAGGTGTGCACCGATGTTTTGCTTGAATCCGATAAAAGAGGAATCGAGAGCCACGGTTGCAACCGCTTTAAACCTATTTATATCGACAGAATTGTTGCAGGCATTCAATCGCCGACAACAAATTTTGAAATTGTAAAAGAAACGGAAACAACGGCTGTTGTTGACGGTCATGACGGCATGGGTCAGGTTATCGGCAAAAGAGCAATGCAGATGGCTATTGACAAGGCTAAAAAATACGGCCTCGGCATGGTTGTTGTAAGAAACAGCTGTCACTACGGCATTGCAGGCTATTATGCAACACAGGCAACCGAACAGGGCTGTATCGGTATGACCGGCACAAACGCAAGACCGTCTGTTGCTCCGACTTGGGGCGTTGACGGAATGTTCGGCACAAACCCATTTACAATCGGCGTGCCAACCGATGAAAAATTCGATTTCATCTTTGACTGTGCAACATCAATCACACAAAACGGCAAGATTGAATATTACGCAAGAATCAACGAGCCTGTTCATCCCGGCACAATAATCGGCAAGGACGGAAAGCCTATTGAGGGCGACGCAGGCGAAGCACTCAAAAAAATCCGTTCAGGCGATGCCGCTTTGACGACACTCGGCGGAATCGGCGAGGCTCTCGGCGGATATAAAGGCTACGGCTTTGCAATGGTTGTTGAACTTCTTTCGGCAGCGTTGCAGGACGGCTTATACTGCAAGGACCTCAACGGTAAGGATGAAAACGGCAACATCAAGCCGTATCAATTGGGCCATTTCTTCATCGCCATCGACACAGACCACTTCCTCGGCGAGGAACTTGTAAGACGCAAGGCAGGCGATATTATTCGCGAGGTTAGGAATTCGACAGTTGCTCCGGGAGCTGAAAGAATTTATACAGCAGGCGAAAAAGAATACGAGATTTGGAAAGAAAGAGAAGAGCACGGCGTTCCGATTAACGAGGCTGTTCAGGCTGAAATCAACGCAGTAAGAGATAAGCTCGGTCTTTCATACACATTCCCATGGGAAGACAACTATGTTCCTTATGAGCATGACGAAAAAATCACGGCTCATATCGAAAGATAAACCGAATATATTTTAACAATTTCAGGGGCAGGATGCCCTCGGCGTTCTGCGCTGAGGGACCTGCCCTTGATTTGTTATTTAATTGTCATTGTTTGATAATTAAAAATCAAGCACTAATAATAACTATATAAAACGAATAAGGAGATTCAAAATATGGATTATCGCAAGGTTTCACTTGAAAAACACTATGAATGGAACGGAAAAATCGAAATCAACGCGCGTGCAAAGGTTAACGATAAAGATTCATTATCACTTGCATACACACCCGGCGTTGCCGAGCCGTGCCTCGAAATTCAAAAGGATTACAAAAAGAGCTGGCAACTTACGCGCCGTTCAAACCTTGTTGCCGTAATCACAGACGGCTCTGCCGTTCTCGGCTTAGGCGACATAGGACCCGAGGCAGGCATGCCCGTTATGGAGGGCAAATGTGTTTTGTTTAAGGAATTCGGCGATGTTGACGCTTTTCCGCTTTGCGTAAGAACAAAGGATGTTGATGAATTTGTTGAAACCGTTTACAACATAAGCGGCTCGTTCGGCGGTATAAACCTCGAAGATATTTCGGCACCGAGATGCTTTGAAATCGAAGAAAAATTAAAGGCAAAATGCGATATTCCGATTTTCCATGACGACCAACACGGCACGGCTGTTGTTGTTTCGGCGGCATTAATCAATGCCACAAAACTTATCGGCAAGCCGCTCGGCGAGTGCAAGGCTGTTATCAACGGCTCAGGCGCGGCAGGCATCGCAATTGCAAAGCTTTTGATGACGCTTGGCTTGAAGGATGTTATTTTGTGCGACAGAACAGGTGCGATTTATGAGGGCAGAGAAAAGCTCAACGAATCAAAAACCGCAATCGCCAAAGTCACAAACAGAGAAATGACAAAAGGCACTCTTAAAGACGCAGTTGTCGGCGCAGATATTTTCATCGGTGTTTCTGCACCGGGTGTTTTGACAGAGGAAATGATTAAAACAATGCATCGTGACCCGATTGTGCTTGCGATGGCAAACCCGACACCCGAAATTATGCCCGATGAGGCAAAAGAGGCAGGCGCAAGAATTGTCGGAACGGGCAGATCGGATTTTCCAAATCAAATCAACAATGTTGTTGCTTTCCCCGGCATTTTCAGAGGTGCGCTTGATGTGCGCGCAAGCCAAATAACGGAGAACATGAAAATAGCCGCCGCATACGCAATCGCATCGCTTGTTGACGATGACAAATTGACCGAAGACTACATTTTGCCGTATGCTTTTGACGAAAGAATCAAAGACACTGTTGCAAGTGCCGTAGCCAATGCCGCAAGAAAAGACGGTGTTGCAAGAATATAATAGTAATTAATAATTATATATAATAAATTATAATATACAGATAAGGAGACGCTTTAGTCTCCTTATTTTTTTGCGCTGTTTGACCTTCTTTTGCGCTTTTGTTCAATATAACAATAAAAGAAATGCAAATCGACAAAAAGTTGAACGGCAAACCGACTTAATAGACAAAAGTTGCGTATTTTGTCAACAGAAAACAATAAAGTTTGTAAATATTACACAATGGTTACAAAAGTGTAACAAAATACATTGTGACTTATTGCCATAGATTACAAAGCCGTAATTTGTTATAATGCCAAATGTTGTTGTGAAAAAGCGAACATTTATTGTAGCATTTTCACAAACAGCGCTTTAAGCAGTCAATTTCAATTGACAATTTTGTTTAAATAAGCGAGTTCAATCGAAAACAAAAAATCGTTTCGTAATCATCCCACAGCATCAATATATTTGAATGCTAAAGAAAAAGGAAGGCATTTTATGGCTAAGAAGAAAACCCTGCTTATCATCCCTATTGTTATGATTATGACAATACTGATTTCCGCTTTAACGCCGATTTGCGCATATGCGGATAATGATAACTACGAACCGAGGCTCACGGCACCAAGCTCAAGCAGCCCCTATTACTCAAGAAAGCTCAATGTTTATTTTCAAACAGGCACACCGATGCCAAACTGCGTGGCATATGCATACGGCAGAATTTATGAGCTTAACGGCGAGGCACCCAAAATCACTCACGGCAGTGCCGGTGACTGGTATGGTATGAACAAGCGAGCCGGATATTACGACTACGGCAGTGAGCCGAAAGTCGGAGCGGTTGCGTGCTGGAGCAACCATGTTGCCGTTGTTGAAAAAATCAGCGACAGCGGTGCGGTAACTCTTTCGGAGTCGCATTGGGGCGGCACATATTTTGACACGGTGACTTATTCGGATATGTCGTCACACTTCGGTCAAAAGTTTTACGGCTACATTTACACCTATGAGGATAAATCAGCAGGCAATCAAACGATTGACGCGCCATATCAAAAGAATGTTGTCATTCCGATTGAATCCGACAGCTATGTAAATATGTTTAAAGCGGATTCGACAAACACAATCGACGAGGGCACTCTCGTTATGTCTCAATTATTATAATAAACATACATATATTATTAACCGTCCTGAACACAGGGCGGTTTTTTTGTAAAAAAAATAAAATTTTTGAAAAAAGTGTTGACAAATATGAAAAAGGGATATAATATATAAGCATAGTTAGCACTCGGGCGTCAAGAGTGCTAACGGATAAATATAAGAGTAGGAGGAGTAGCAATGCTTGGTGAAAGACGCTCGGCAATTCTTGAAATGATAATTGATTATTATATAAGAACGGGCGAGCCAATGGGTTCAAAAACACTTTGCCAAATGCTGCCCTACTCAATCAGCTCAGCAACAATCAGGAACGAGATGGCGTTTTTAACAAGCGTCGGTTTTCTTGAACAGCGGCACACCAGCGGCGGCAGAGTTCCGACAAAAGCCGCATACAGATATTATATCGACAATATAATAAACGGCGGCACGCTTTCGCCATATGAAAAGCAAAAAATCGATGAGGTTTTAAGCACGAACGCATCAGACCCCGAAAGATTGCTTGCAAACGCATCAAAGCTTTTGTCAGAGCTTACGGGTTGCGCCGCATTTTACAGCACGGTTAAAGACCCACTCGACTGTGTTCAGGGTATCGAATTGATACCGACCGGAAATTCAAAAGCAATGCTTGTTATGATGTCGGTAGGCGGCAAAATCAAATCATCGATTTGCAAAATCAACTGCCCTGTCGATAACGAATTTAAGCAAATTTTTTACAGCATAACAAATGAGTTTTTCATCGGCGTTCCCCTTTCGGACATTGACCTGTCGCTGATTCAATCAACGGCTCCGTTTTTGAAAGACAAAATTTTTGATATGTTACCGGTGCTTTCGTCACTGTGCTCGCTTTGCGCAGAGGCATCCGAAGGTTCGCTTGTAATAAGCGGCGAAACAAGACTGCTGTCGCAAAGCGAATTGGGCGACAGCGTGTATAACCTGCTGCTGTTGCTTGCTCAAAAAGATAAGCTCGCTGCAATGCTCGAAAGCTTTGCAAAAACGACCGCAAAGGCGCAACTTTTAATCGGCGATGAAAATCCGATGTACGAGCTGAGAAACACAACAATGGCAATTGCGAAATTACAATACAACGATATGCAAACTGCAACAATCGGCATAATCGGTTCAACAAGAATTGATTATAAAAGAATTTTGCCGATAGTTGATTATATAATAAATGCAGTTTCACAACTTCTGCTTGAGGGAGGCGCAAGATATGAATAAAAAGTCCAAACCTGATGAGGTAAAAGACAAATCGGCCAAAAACAGCAAAGCCGAAAAAGCAACCGACAAACCCGAAGAAAAAGCGACTGAGAAAAAGAAGGAGCCGACATTGGAGGAGCAACTTGCAGACGCAAAAGACCAATTGCTTCGCACAGCGGCTGAATTTGCGAATTACAGAACAAGGGTTGCAAAAGAAAAAGAACAAACTTATGTATCCGCAAAAGGCACTGTAATTGCAGAAATTCTTCCGTCAATCGACAATCTCGAAAGAGCATTGGCGCAGGACGGCGCAGATTACGACTCATTAAAAAAAGGTGTTGAAATGACGCTTTCAAGTTTAATGAGCGCGCTTGAAAAATTAGGTGTTGAATCCTTTGGCGAAAGCGGCGACGAGTTCGACCCGAATTGTCACAACGCAGTAATGCATGTTGAGGACGACAATTACGGCGAAAATGTAGTAACCGATGTTTTCCAAAAAGGATATAGAATAAACAACAAGGTTATCAGAACAGCTATGGTTAAAACAGCGAACTGACAACAAATCATAAATAAACAAAGGAGATATTTATCATGGCTAAAATTATCGGTATTGACTTAGGTACAACAAACAGTTGTGTATCTGTTATTGAGGGTGGCGATCCTGTCGTTATCGCAAACGCAGAAGGCACAAGAACAACTCCGTCGGTTGTTGCATTTTCAAAAGACGGAGAAAGAATGGTCGGCGCAGTAGCAAAGCGTCAGGCTATCACAAACCCGGACAAAACAATTTCTTCAATCAAGAGACATATGGGCTCAGATTACAAAGTAAACATTGACGGCAAAGGTTACACTCCGCAGGAAATCAGTGCCATCATTCTTCAAAAGCTTAAGGGCGATGCAGAGGCTTATCTCGGCACACCTGTAACAGAGGCAGTTATCACCGTTCCGGCATACTTCACAGACGCACAGCGTCAGGCAACAAAGGACGCAGGCAAAATCGCAGGTCTTGATGTAAAGAGAATCATCAACGAGCCTACCGCAGCAGCACTTGCATTCGGCATTGATAAAGAGGATGACCAAAAGGTAATGGTTTACGACCTCGGCGGCGGCACATTCGATGTATCTATCATTGAAATGGGCGACGGCGTTCAGGAAGTTCTTGCGACAGCAGGTAACAACCACCTCGGCGGTGACGATTTTGATAAAAAGATTATGGATTGGCTTGTAGCCGATTTCAAGGCACAAAACGGCATCGACCTTTCGGGCGACAAAATGGCTATGCAGAGAATTAAGGAAGCAGCAGAAAAGGCAAAGATTGACCTTTCGGGCATGACAACTGCTCAAATCTCACTTCCGTTCATCACAGCAGACGCAACAGGTCCTAAACACCTTGAGACTACACTTTCAAGAGCAAAGTTCAACGAAATGACAGCAGACCTTGTTGAAGCAACAATGGGCCCCGTTCGTCAGGCAATGAGCGACTCGGGTCTTTCAATGAACGATATTGACAAAATCCTCCTTGTCGGCGGTTCAACCCGTATTCCGGCTGTTCAGGAAGCAATCAAAAAGTTCTCGGGCAAAGAGCCTTTCAAGGGCATCAACCCCGATGAATGCGTTGCTATCGGCGCTGCTATCCAAGGCGGCGTACTCGGCGGCGATGTTAAAGGTATGGTTCTTCTTGATGTTGCACCGCTTTCACTCGGTATCGAAACAATGGGCGGCGTAAACACTGTTATCATTGAGCGTAACACAACAATTCCTACAAAGAAATCACAAATCTTCTCAACAGCTGCAGATAACCAAACTTCTGTTGAAGTTCATGTTCTCCAAGGTGAAAGACAATTTGCAAAAGATAACAAGACTTTGGGTATGTTCCATCTTGACGGCATTCTTCCTGCAAGACGCGGCACACCGCAAATAGAGGTAACATTTGATATTGATGCAAACGGCATCGTTCACGTATCGGCTAAGGACCTCGGCACAGGCAAGGAGCAGCACATCTCCATCACAGCATCTTCAAATATGTCTAAAGAAGACATTGAGAAAGCTGTTCACGAGGCAGAGCAATTTGCCGAAGAAGATAAGAAGAAGAGAGAGGCTGTCGACCTCAGAAACAACGCAGAGCAGATGGTATATCAAACAGAACAGCTTATCAGCGAAAACGGCGACAAGTTCTCTGCTGATGACAAATCGGCACTTGAAACAAAGCTTGGAGCTCTCAAAGAAGCTCTTAAGGGTGAAAACACAGACGCAATCAAGTCTGCTCAAGAGGATTTGACAAACAAATTCTATGAAGTATCACAAAAGCTTTACAACGCGGCTAATGCGGCACAGGGCGCACAGGCAGGTCCTCAGGCAGGTCCTCAGGCAGGACCTCAACCGGGTGCAAACGCACAACAAGCTGATTATACAGACACAGACTACACAGAGGTTGACGACAACTAATCACAATTAAAGCAAAATCAATCCCACCGCAAATGGTGGGATTGATTTAAAAATTTCTATCTATACACGGAGGCAAATATGCCTGAAGAAAAAAGAGACTATTACGAGGTGCTCGGCGTAAGCAAAAACGCCTCGGAAGATGAAATAAAAAAAGCATACAGAAAAACCGCAAAAAAATATCACCCCGACCTTAACCCCGACGACCCGACAGCAGAGGAAAAATTCAAAGAATGCAACGAAGCGTACGAGGTTTTGTCCGACCCTGACAAAAAGGCAAAATATGACCAATTCGGTTTTGCCGGAGTTGACCCCAACTACGGTGCAGGTCAAGGCGGATACGGCGGCGCAGGCGGCTTTGGCTTTGACGGCGACATTGATTTGGGCGATATTTTCTCCTCATTCTTCGGCGGCGGTCAAGGAGGCTTTGGCGGATTTGGCACAAGAAATCCGAACGCTCCCAGAAAGGGTCGCGATATTCAAACATCCATTACTATCAGTTTTGAAGAAGCGGCAAAAGGCTGTAAAAAGACTGTTGACATATCAAGAGTTGAGGACTGCTCACAGTGTCACGGCACAGGTGCAGAGCCGGGTACCGACCTTAAAACCTGCCCCGAATGTCAAGGCAAGGGCTATGTAACCGTTCAACAGCGCACCTTCCTCGGAATGAGTACCTCAACCGTTGCGTGCTCGCACTGCGGCGGCAAAGGCAAAATCGTTGAACACCCGTGCTCAAAATGCAACGGCAAAGGCAAAGTCCGCAAAAAGACAAAAATCGACATCAATATCCCTGCAGGCATTGACAACCGTCAGGCTGTCAACGCAAGAGGCATGGGTGACAGCGGTATGAACGGCGGTCCGAGCGGCGATTTGAGAGTTGTTGTCAATGTCAAGCCGAGCAAAGACTTTGAGCGTGACGGATATGACCTTTGGTATGAAAAACATGTCAGCATAGTTGAGGCTACGCTCGGCGCAGAACTTCGCGTGCCGACACTCGACGGCGATGTTAAATACACAATGCCGGCAGGCACACAGCCACATGAGGTGTTTAAGCTCCGCGGCAAAGGTATTCAGCGCATCGGCTCAACAGGCAAAGGCGATTTGTTTGTCAGAGTTATTGTCGACATACCGAAGAATGTTTCTGCCGAGCAAAAGGAATTGCTTAAACAATTTGACAAAACCTATACAGGCCCCGGAAAAGGCGGCAAAGAAGGCTTTTTTGACAAATTCAAGAAAAAATAAATACATCACTGCAAAATTAAACCGACAGTCATCAGTGACTGTCGGTTTTGTTATTTATTGCCTTTTTATTTTGAACTTTTTGGCATATATTTATAAAGCTCAATTGCAAATTTGTTAACAGGCAGCGTTTGAACAAGAACTTTGCCCGGTCCCGTAATAACGGTGTTAAACAAACCCTCACCGCCGAAAAGAACATTTTTAACGCCGCTAACGGTTTGAACATCCATTTTGCAGGTTGCGTCCATCATTGCAAGGTGACCGGTATCGAGAACCAGCTGCTGACCCTGCGCAAGATTGTATTCGACAACGGAGCCGTCAAGCTCTACAAAAACTATCCCCTCACCGTCGAACTTTTGCATAATAAAGCCCTCGCCGCCGAAAAGGCCGCCGCTGAGGCTCTTTTTGAAATAAACGGACATATTAACGCCCGGGGTTGACGCCAAAAATGCACTTTTTTGGCAAATAATCTCCTGACCGGGATGAATTTCAATGGCGCGAATTTCGCCCGGGCAGCAGCTTGTGAACGCAATCAATCCGTTTCCGCCGCGGCAGGTGTATCTGTTTTGGAACATTTTGTCGCCGGAAAACATTCTGCCGATAGCCTTGCCTAAACCGCCGTTTGTGGTTGTTTCCATAACCATATTGGGCGACATCCAACTCATTCCGCCGCCCTCGGTAATCATCTGTTCTCCGTCATTGAGCGTGCAGATAACAGCCGGAAACGGCGCACCCTTAATCTCATATTGCATAAGCATTCTCCTTTTATCGTTATGCCGCGATTTATTCAATCAGCGACAGCATTGCTTATATATTCACATAATATCATATATGAAAAAATTTGGCAACAAATAATTAATTTGTAAGTTTTTTATATTGAACTTATCAAATAATAGGTATATAATTACAGTGAAAAATTAAGAATATTTACAGGAGCAATGTATGAACGGTTTTATGGACAGGGAGTTCTTACTTGACACGCAAACGGCGCAAAAGCTTTTTCACGAATATGCCGAAAACATGCCGATTTGCGACTATCATTGTCATTTAAGCCCAAAGGAAATTTATGAAAACGAACAACCGGCAGACATTTCACAGCTTTGGCTGTCGGGTGACCACTACAAATGGCGTGCAATGCGCAGTTGCGGCATTGATGAAAAGTATTGCACGGGCGACGCATCACCAAAAGAAAAATTTGTTAAATTTGCCGAAGCACTGCAATATTGCATAGGCAATCCGCTTTATCACTGGGCGCATATTGAGCTTCAAAGATATTTCGGCATTCACACACCGCTTAACGCAAAAACGGCAGAGGACATTTATGAAAAAGCGAATGCCGCAATTGTAAAGGGCGATTTCAGACCGCAATCGCTCATCACAAAATCGAATGTAAAGGTTGTTTGCACAACAGATGACCCGATTGACAGCCTTGAATATCACAAACTGCTCAAAAATGTTGACGGCTTTTATTGCAAGGTACTTCCGACTTTCAGACCCGACAAGGTGCTCAACATAAATCTTGACGGCTTTGCCGAATATATCAAATCGCTTGCTGAAGCTGCACAACTTGAAATCAGCGACTACCGCGATGTTATCACCGCGCTTTTAAAGAGAGTTGACTATTTCAACGAGGTAGGATGCAAGGTATCCGATCAGGCATTTGAATATGTCCCCTGCTCACCTGCCGACGATAGCGAAATCAATGCGGTATTCACCAAGGCGATGAACGGCGAGCAAATCAGCAACAGCGAAGCAGATATTTATAAAACAGCAATAATGAAGGCTCTCGGCGAAAAATACCACGAACTTGACTGGGCGATGGAAATTCACATCGGCGCTATCAGAAACAATTCGACAAGAATGTTTAAAAAAATCGGCGCAGACACGGGATTTGACAGCGTGGGAGACAGCGAAATCGCAAAAAATCTTTCACGCTTTCTCGATATGCTCGACAGTGAGGGCAAACTACCGAAAACAATTTTGTTCAACCTTAACGACAAAGACAACACCGTGCTTGCAACAATGCTCGGCAATTTCCAATCATCGGAGGCAGAGTCAAAAATTCAATTTGGACCGGCTTGGTGGTTCCTTGACACGATGGACGGCATGACCGCACAGATGAAATCGCTCGGCAATCTCGGCGTGCTCGGTAAATTTGTCGGAATGGAAACAGACTCGCGCTCATTCACATCATATGGCAGACACGAATATTTCAGAAGAATTATGTGCCGCCTGCTCGGCAGATGGATTGAGGACGGCTGGTATGCCTTTGACGAGGACATTGTTAAGGAAATCGTTCAGGGCATTTGCTACAACAACGCAATCAAATATTTTAACTTTTAATATATAGGAGGAACTGTAATGAACCTTAATTTAAGACCTAAAGAGGAATGCGCATTTGACGAAATTTCTCTCGGTGAAATTATGCTCAGACTCGATCCGGGCGAAGGAAGAATTAAAACAGCACGCTCATTCCGCGCATGGGAGGGCGGCGGCGAATACAATGTTGCCCGCGGTCTTCGCAGATGCTTCGGTCTCAAAACATCCGTTGTCACCGCATTTGCGGAAAATGAGGTCGGCTATCTTATGGAAGATTTAATCCTTCAGGGCGGCGTTGACACATCGCTTATCAAATGGGTTCCGTATGACGGAATCGGCAGGACTGTCAGAAACGGTATCAACTTCACAGAGCGCGGATACGGCATCAGAGGTGCGGTAGGCGCATCGGACAGAGGCAACACCGCAGCATCACAAATCAAACCCGGCGACATTGATTGGGACTATATCTTCGGCACACTCGGCGTGAGATGGCTCCATACCGGCGGAATTTATGCGGCTCTCAGCGAAACTGCAGCCGAAACGGTAATCGAAGCTGTTAAAAAGGCAAAACAGTACGGCACAATCGTGTCTTATGACCTTAACTATCGCCCGTCACTTTGGAAAGGCATCGGCGGTCAGGCAAAGGCTCAAGAGGTCAACAAGGAAATCGCAAAGTATGTTGATGTTATGATTGGTAACGAAGAGGATTTCACCGCATCTCTCGGCTTTGAGGTTGAAGGCAACGACAAGGACCTCAAGTCGCTTAATATGGACGGCTACTACAAGATGATTGAAACCGTTACAAAGGCTTATCCAAACTTCAAAGTAATCGCAACAACACTCCGCACCGTTAAAACTGCCACCGTTAACGATTGGAAAGCAATCTGCTGGGCTGACGGCAAGATTTACAACTCGCTTGAATTCCCGGGTCTTGAAATTCTTGACCGTGTAGGCGGCGGCGACAGCTTTGCATCGGGTCTTATTTACGGACTTATGACATATGAAGACGCACAAAAGGCAGTTAACTACGGCGTTGTTCACGGCGCACTTGCAATGACAACACCGGGTGACACTTCAATGGCATCGCTCAAAGAGGTTGAGGCAAAGGTTAACGGCGCAGGCGCAAGAGTACAAAGATAATAAATCATCATGGATTGGAGATAAACTATGTCTAACAAAATCGAAACACTTGCAAAAATTCAAGAGGTAGGTATTGTTGCCGTTGTTCGTGCAACATCTATCGAACAGGCTGAAAAAATCACGGACGCATGCATCGCAGGCGGCGTTGCGGCAATTGAATTGACATTCACTGTTCCTCACGCAGACAAGCTCATTGAGGCAATGAAAGCAAAATACACAAGCGGCGAAATCATCATCGGCGCAGGCACCGTTATGGATGCCGCAACTGCAAGAATCGCTATTCTTGCCGGCGCAGAATACATTGTTTCACCTTATTTTGACCCTGAAACAGTAAAAACTTGTAACAGATACGGCATTCCTTCAATGCCGGGCATTTACACACCGACTGAGGCCGTTGCGGCTATGGAATGCGGCGCAGATGTTCTTAAGGTATTCCCCGGCGACATTGCAGGTCCGAGATTCATTAAGGACATTCACGGCCCGATTCCGAACGCAGTAATGATGCCGTCCGGCGGCGTTGATGTTGACAATGTTAAGGATTGGATTAAGGCAGGTGCAATCGCTTGCGGCGCAGGCTCATCGCTTATCGCAGGCGCAAAAACAGGCGACTATGACAAAATCACCGAAACAGGCAAAATCTTTGTTCAGAGAATCAAAGAGGCAAGAGCCGAAATGGCAAAATAATCAAACAAAACAAACGCAAAAGCCGTCCCTTGGGAGTATCCCTCGGGGCGGCTTTGTCATAAACCGAAATTAAACATTCATAAACTATTATTAAACACAATAAATTATGTCTTGAAAATACGGGGCTTATTTGGTATCATTGATATGAAATAAACTAAACCGATTTTTCGGTGGGAAGGAACGGATTATGAATCCTATTTTAATCGCGGCAACACTCGGCGACAAAATCGACAGCACATTTTTCGGTTTTGATATTTGGGTGTTCAAATTTTTTGGAGGTATCCAAAACGGCTTTTTGACAACCGTTGCAAAAATTTTCACCTCCTTCGGTGACGAAAACTTTGTTATTCCGATGGCAGTGCTCGCAGTAGTGCTTTGCTTTTTCAAAAAGACGAGGAAACTCGGTTTTTCAATGCTTTTTGCAATCGCCATAGGCACAATAGTGACAAATGTCATAGTTAAACCGGCTGTTTTGCGCGTAAGACCGTACAACACGCTTCAAGCGACCTCTGCATGGGCAGAATACAGCAAGTGGTACATAGGCGCAGGCGCACTCAGCGAGAGCGACTACTCATTCCCGTCGGGTCACACAACCGCGGCATTTGAGCTTGCAGTATCCGTTGCACTTTGTCTGAGAGAAAAAGGCAAGAAAAAACTTTCATGGATACCGCCCGTTATCGCGATTTGCACGATGGGTTCAAGAGTATATTTGATGGTACACTACGCATCTGATGTAATCGGCGGTCTTATCGTGGGCACAATTTCAGGTGTTTTGGCATTCTATCTCGCAAAGCTTGCGTGCATGATTTTTGAAAAAGTCAAATTCCTTGACAACATTGACGCCGAAAAGGTTGTAAAAAAGATAACAAAAAAAGATATTTCGCCAAAGGCAGGAACGGCAACTATTTTGGCGGCAACTTTCATCATTTTCCTCATCGCATTTGTTCCGTCGCTTTCAAGCAGTGACAAGCCGCGCTGTGATTACAACGCAGAGCTTTCACAGCAATACGGAATCGAGACGGAATACAACTGCTATAACGAGGCTAAAACAGACGAAAAGAAATACCCCGAGCTTCAAGAATATAAAGGCAAGCATTTTTGCAAAATCCACTACAAGCAATTAAGCGGTCAAACAAAATGACAAAAAAGTATTTTAAAACGGCTGTAATTATTGTGTCGCTTGTTGCCGTTATCGCCGCATTTTGCGGATGCTCAAAGTCAGCGAACAACGAGCAAAGCACAACCGCCGACGCACAAACTCAAGCGATTTCGCAAACGACGCAGTCAACGGAGCAAGGCTCACAATCGGCATCATCGGCGCGTATATATTATGACCGATACGGCAAAGAGCACTCGTCATACGAAACCCTGCCGCTTTATGACAGCGACGGCAACGCTTACACTTTAGTCAGTCAATCAAAAAACTCGTATTATAAAGACAAAGACGGTAACAAATATCCGTCACGACACTGTTTTGTCGACAAGCAAAGCAATTTTATATACGATAAAAACGGCGAAATCACATTGAGCAACGACGGAATGTCGGCAACCGGCAAGGACAAAACTGTATATTACCCTGCCGAAACGGTTATTTGGGATGTTGACGGAAACCTTGTGACGGTATTCGGTTTCGGCGAAACAATAAGATAATTTATCATACACTGCATCTTAAAATTTAAGGTGCGGTTTTCTGTTGCAAAAAATCAAAATCGGATATATAATACACTGATAAAGAAGGGATTAAGGTGAAAAAGAACAAGACAAAAAAGATAAAATCAACCTCTATGACAGAGGGCAATATATTCAAGCAACTGTTTTTCTTTTCGGTGCCGCTGATACTCGGCAATCTATTGCAACAATTATATAACACCGCGGATTCAATCGTAGTGGGCAACTTTGCAGGCAGTAATGCGCTTGCTGCAGTTGGCTCGGGCACGGCGCTTATCAATTTGCTTATCGCTTTTGCGCAAGGCACGGCAGTCGGTGCAGGAGTTATTATAGCGCAGTACATAGGTGCAAAAAACAAAGAAAAACTCTCCACAGCTGTTCACACTTCAATGGCAATCGGCATTATAATCGGCGCAATAATCACTGTTGTCGGCATTTTATTCAGCAAACAGTTGCTTATTTGGATGAAAACACCGAGTGAAGTTTTAGACGATTCCGTAAGATATTTGCGAATATTCTTCGGCGGATTGATTTTTAATATCATATACAATATGGCGGCAGGAATTATGAACTCCGCAGGCAACTCAAAGCGCTCGCTGAGATACCTTGCCTACGCCTCAATCACAAACATTGTGCTTGATTTGGTATTTGTCGCATGGTTTAAAATGGGCGTAACCGGCGCGGCTGTCGCAACCGACATAAGCCAGTTTGTTTCAAGCGTTTTTGCCGTATTGTATTTGATGAGAGTCAAGGAGGATTACAGGCTCAGCCTCAAAAAAATCAGACTTGATAAAAGCACGGCTCGCTTGATAATCAAAATCGGCTTGCCGACAGGTCTGCAAAATATGGTTATATCGCTTTCCAATGTGCTTGTGCAGTCGGGCATAAACGGTTTCGGCGCAACTGCAATGGCAGGATACAGCGCATATATCAAGGTTGACGGCTTTAACATTCTGCCGGTGCTCAGTTTCAGCATGGCTGTCACAACCTTTGTCGGTCAAAACTACGGCGCAGGAAACCACAAGCGTATGAAACAGGGCATGTGGGTGACGCTTGCGATGACAACGGTTTATACGATAATCACAGGTGTGTTACTGCTGACATTTTCGCACCCGATAATCAGAATGTTTTCGGCAGACGAGGCGGTAATTTATTACGGCGCGGAGGCAATGAAGTATTTCTGTCCGTTTTATTGGATACTCGGAATACTCAACTGCCTTGCAGGCACCGTCAGGGGAACGGGCAAAACAGTGCCGCCTATGATAATAATGCTCATATCAATGTGTCTGTTTCGTATAGTATGGATAAAATTAGCCATGCCGCAGTTTGATTCAATAGACGGTATCTTTATCCTCTACCCTATTTCATGGACCATAGGCGCCGTTATGATGGTGCTTTACACGATATTCGGCAAATGGCAAAACCCGTTGCAAAAAGGCGAAGATTAAAGATTAAAAATCAAACAACGCATATACAACATAAAACGGAATGTATCTAAACGATACATTCCGTTTCTTTTGTTTTGCAAATATAATACCAGTGACAGTCACTGCAAATGCTCTCGGGGTGCGGAGTTTTTCCGTCGGCAAGCGCATTTTTAACGGCGTTGTCATAGCCATTGACCTTTACCTCGTCGGCGCAAACGCCGCCTTTATTGTTAGGACAAGCCGCACAAATATCGTCGCATGTGTCAACAAGCGTATAGTCGCCGCTTTTCATTTTTTCGCTGACGGCACGCATATTTTTGCAAAATGCGTCACTGTAGCCCTCGCCGATAAATCGCGGCGCACACATCAAATGGTGATACCTAATTCTCATTATTTAATAAATCTTTTGAGGCGGTTTGTAAGAACAGCCGCAATAACGATTTTAACAGCGTCCGGAATGAGGAACGGCACAACGCACATACCGAGAATTGCGCCAACGCCCATCGGAGTGCCCTTGTTTGTATAAACAATTGCAAACCAAGCGGTGCCGAACGCATAGCAAACAAGAATGCCGATTATCATTGAAACAACAAGCGCCCAAAGTTTGTTTGTTTTGTCTGCAGTGATGCCTACAATCAATGCGGTGAAAATAAAGCCGATAATATATCCGCCGGTTGCACCGCCGATAACGCCGAGACCGCTTGAAAAGCCGGAAAATACAGGAACACCGATTGCACCGAGAAGAATATAAACAACCGTTGCGATAACTCCCCTTTTAGCGCCGAAAAGGCTTGCAATGAGAACAACGCCCATTGTCTGCAATGTAATCGGAACTGTCGGAAGAGGAATTGAAATCCACGAGCAAACGGCAATCAACGCCGCCGAAAGACCGATATACACAAGGTCGATAACTTTGAATTTTGATTTTGATTTTTCTGTTTTTGCTTCACTCATAATATTTGATATTACCTTTCAAAAAATTGCTCCGTTTTTAAGAACAAAAATATTATATCAGCAAAAACAAGATTGTCAACCATAAATTCCGATTAGGTTTACAATTAAAAAATGCTCTCAAACGAGAGCATCAAAATCATCTTATTTTAATAATGTCGTTGAAAACGGCGGTCATTTTTTTGCTTATATTCAAATCCATGTGGAGCGAGCCGAAAAACCAATGATTGTATTCAACGCTTTTCATAAGTTCCTGAAGATAGGTATTAAGCGGAGTGAGTCGCATCTCCTGATTTTTATGCAGTCGGATAAAATCCTTTGCGATAGCAGGAGCCTCGTGGGTGATGACATAATCGACCTTAAAATCATTGTCCTTAAGGTTTCTTGCGCCGTTCATAAGCTCCTCTGCGCTCGGCATTTCCTCTTTCCACCAGGTTTCGCCCTCGGTGCGCATTTCACGGTCGTCGCTTTCGCCGCCGCCCATGCAGAAGAAAGTTTTTTTATCAAATGTATATATTTCGCCGCGCAAAAGCTGAAAAATATTCGGCGCGATTTTGTGCGCATTGCCGCCCTTAAATCGATAATCCTTGTACGAATTTAAAATATCGAAATTTTCGTGAGCACCGTCAACGAAACAGATGGTGTATTTCTTTTTTTCAAGCGTTTGAAGCGCCTTTTTTTCCTTATCCGACCTATCCCACAAAAAGCCGAAATCGCCGCACACGATAAGTATATCCTCATCGGTCAGTTTTTTGAGCTTCGGGTCCTTAAAAAAACTTATATCCCCGTGGGTATCACCGGTAACATAAACCATAATTTGCCTCCAAATAAATCGTTTTAAAACAATTTAATGCTTTTATTATGTAAAAAAATGTGTTAAGATAATATATATAATATATTTTATTTTGAAAGGTGTCAAGTCTATGAAAAAACTGCTGTCTTTTTTTATGACTTTGAATATAATAATCATCTCCGTTTTTTGTGCTCCGATTGCATCAATTGCGGCTGACGGCGACACAAAAAAATCGACCGACGGAATTTATCAGGTAAACACAAAGGTTTATGCCGACGCATATATGCTCATAAATCTTGACGACAATGCATACCCCGTAATTGCGTCAAAAAATGCAGAAAAGAAAAAATATCCCGCGTCACTCACTAAAATAGTAACCGCAATGGTAACACTGAATAATGTGAACGATTTGTCGCAAAAAACAACCGTTTCAAAAAGAGCTATTGAGTCGCTTTACGGCACGGGCGCACAGGTTGCGGGGCTGAAAATCGGCGACGAAATCACGATTGAACAGTTATTGTATCTCACCATGGTGCACTCCGCGTGCGACGCATGCCAGGTACTTGCCGATTATGTCGGCGGCGGTGTTGACGGATTTGTAAAGATGATGAACGATTGGGTTAAATCGCTCGGCTGCACAAACACAAATTTTGTAAATCCCGACGGCTTGCACGACGAAAATCACTACACAACTGCTGCAGATATGGCAACAATCACTCTTGCTGCAATTAAGAATGACACATTCAACAAAATATCGTCAACGCAAAATTATGAATACAACGGCAGGAAGTTCGTTCACACAAACTATATGATGGACAAGTATCATATTTCGTATTACTACGAATATGCGCAGGGTATCAAAACCGGCTCAACAGAGCAGGCGGGCTATTGCGTAATAACAAAAGCGTCAAAGGACGGCTACAACTACCTTGCGGTTGTCATGGACTCTCCCAAACAGTCTATCGACGGAATAATGACGAAATGCTCATTCATCGACGCGGCAACGCTTTTTGATTGGGCTTTCAACAGCCTTAAATATTCAACAGTTGTAAGGCAAAATACTGTTGTGTCCGAAGTTGCCGTTGAAAACGGAAAAGACGCCGACACCGTTCAGCTTGTTGCCGAAAAAGACATTACAACGCTTGTGCCGACATCGCTCGACCCGTCGGCAGTTATAATAGAGCCGCAAAATCCGCCGTCAACGCTGAACGCACCGATTAAAAAGGGGCAGGTTGTTTGCACGGCTAACATTATTTACGGCGACCGTGTTATCGAAAAGGTCAACCTTGTTGCCGCAAACAGCATTGAGCTTTCAACATTTTTGAAAATTCTAAATTCACTCAAAAAATTCTTTAAAAACAAAATAGTAATCAGTTTGATTGTTTTGATTATACTCGCGATTATTGCATACATTGCGGTATTTATAATCAGAACTCAAAAGGACAAAAAACGCATAACCCAAAAGCGCCGCCGTCAGGAGGAACTTGACAGGCAAAACGGCTACGGCGATGACGACGATTATCTTCCGCCGCCGAAAAGATTTTAAAGAGGTGACAAAAATGCTTTTACCCGAGGACCCATACATGCTTTTAAGCGTTGTTAATATGAAACTGCGCGACTGCTACCCGTCGCTCGACGCATTGTGCGAGGATTTGGAGGTTGACCGCGAAGAATTGGAGGCAAAGCTGAAAGCTGTCGGCTTTGTTTATGACCCGAAAAACAAAAAGTTTTATTAATCAAACCCATATGATTTTAAGGAGGTGAGCGCTTGGCTGATTTATCCCCCGAGGGACACCGCAAAAGAATGAAGGAGCGATATATAAAAGGCTCAAGCGACACACTCGACGATCATCATTTGCTTGAGCTTTTGCTGTTTTATTCGATACCGCGAAAAGATGTTAAGCCTGTTGCTTACAATATTTTGAACCACTACAAAACGCTTGATAAAGTGTTTTCCGCAGAATACGAGGATTTGCTGAGTATTGACAGCGTGGGTGAAAGCACGGCAATGCTAATCAAACTTATCAACGATATTAATAAGCGAATAGACACCGACAAAAACAAGAATATCAAGCGGCTTTCGAGCTATGCCGAGGCAAAGGAATACGCAAGCAATATTTTGCGCAACCTGCCGACGGAGCGTATAATCGTCATTTCGCTTGACAACAAATTGAACATAATCAACACCGAAACGGTTGCTGACGGCACGGTTAATTTTGCCGGCGTTGACCCTAAAAAGATAATCAAATGCGTTTTGAGAGACAACGCCGCGTCCATTATAATTGCGCACAACCATCCGCACGGTGACCCTGCGCCGTCGCCTGCCGATGTTGATTTTACAGCGGATTTGCTGAATATTTTAAGGAATTTGAATATTCCGCTTAACGACCACATAATAGTCGGCGACAGAGAGGCAATATCAATGAGCCAAATGCCGCGCTATGCTCATTTTTTTGATTAAATACGAACTAAAAAATTGCGAAAGAAGCAAATGCTTCTTTCGCAATTTTTATATAATCATTTATGATATTTTCCGTTATTTGAAATTGAAAACGCTCTGTAAATCTGCTCGAGCAAAACAACACGCATAAGTTGATGAGGCAATGTCATTTTGCTGAATGAGAGTTTAAACTTTGCAAGCGATTTGACATTGTTTGACAAACCGAACGAGCCGCCAATAATGAATGTGACCTCGCCGAAACCCGAAAGCGACGCACTTTCGAGTTTTTTTGAAAAATCCTCGCTTGAAAGCTGACTGCCCTCAATGCAAAGCGGAATGACATAACTCCCCTTCGGGATTTTTGAAATAATACGCTCGCCCTCTTTTTCGATTACGCGCGCAATCTCAGCATGCGACGGGTTGTCGGAGCATCGCTCCTCGTTTATTTCAACAATATTCACTTTTGAATAAGCCGAAAGCCGCTTTAAATATTCGTCGCACGCGGCGGTTAGATATTTTTCCTTAAGCCGTCCGACTGCAATTACAGTAACCTTAATCATAAAACAATGGGCCTTTCGCTGTTTACGGGTGATGAAACACGGAGCCTGTAATCCACATTTTCGGCAAAGCCTGCGTCAGAGAGCGCGGCAACCGTTGTTTGGCGCGCCACATCCGGGTGATTGTTTTCACGGCTTAAATGCGCAAGGCAAAAACGGGTTGTACCGCCCTTCGCAAGCTCTGCGGCAAAAACGGCGCAGGCATCGTTTGAAAGATGCCCTCTGTCCGACATAATGCGCTTTTTGAGCTGATATGGATAAAAACCGTTTTCAAGCATTTTTGTTTCGTGGTTTGATTCGAGAAAAACAAGGTCACTGCCTGCAAGCGCCAAATGAGCGCCGTCGGTCACAAAACCGGTGTCGGTGCAGACGGAAACGGACCTGCCGCCCGGCAAATTAAAACGGTAGCCAACACATGCAACGCTGTCATGACTGAGTTTAAACGGCAAAATTTCAACGCCCGAAAGCTCCATATTTTCACTGATTGCCTCGGCTGATATGTACTCGTTAACATCGCCGCCGTCGCGCATTTTGTCAAGCACATCGGTTTGTGCAAAAACAGGTATGTTATATTTTTTAGCAAACACACGAATGCCCTTTATATGGTCAATATGCTCGTGGGTTACGAAAACTGCAGTTAAATCCTGCGGATTTTCGCCGATTGACGAAAGCGCCTCGCCTATTCTTTTGGCACTGACTCCCGCATCAACAAGAAATTTGGCATTTCCGCCCGATATAAAAATTGAATTTCCGCTGCTGCCGGAAAAAAGCTGGCACGCCTTTGCCATAAAATTTTCAACACCCTTCTGCCGTAAAATAAAATACGCTGTGTCTAACAGTCAAAACAATACCCGGTGCTTTTTCACCGGGTATTTCTTATATTAAATATTAACCTGCCGACTGAACAGCCGTGCTCTCCTCAACATGAACACGCTTAATATCTGCGCCGAGCGATGAGAACTTCACAACAACATCCTCATATCCTCTGTCAACATATTGAATATTCTCAACAATAGTTGTTCCCTCGGCAACCATACCGGCAATAATCATTGCGGCGCCTGCTCTGAGGTCGGTTGCTTTAACCTTAACACCTGTGAGCTGTTTAACACCCTCAATAACGGCAACCTTGCCGTCAACCTGAATGTTTGCGCCCATTCGCAAAAGCTGACCGACATATTGGAAGCGGTTGTCCCACACACTTTCGGACAATATGCTCGTTCCGTGAGCGATTGAAAGCAAAACTGCCATCTGCGGTTGCATATCGGTTGGGAAACCGGGATGAGGCATAGTTTTGACATTGCACTTGTTAAGCGGCTTAAAGCGTGTAACACGAACTGCATCGTCATACTCGATTATCTCTGCGCCTGCCTCCTCAAGTTTTGCACTGATTGACTCAAGATGCTTGGGGATAACATTTTTAACAAGCACATCGCCGCCGCACGCAGCAGCCGCAACCATATAGGTGCCTGCCTCGATTTGGTCGGGAATAATAGAATATGTGCAGCCGTGCATTTTTTCAACGCCGCGGATTTTGATAACATCCGTGCCTGCACCGCGAACATCCGCACCCATCGAGTTTAAGAAGTTTGCCAAATCAACGATATGCGGCTCTTTAGCGGCATTTTCGATGATTGTAAGCCCTCTTGCGAGGACAGCGGCAAGCATAACATTTATAGTAGCACCGACGGAAACAACATCCATATAAATAGATGTGCCGACAAGCTTTTCAGCCTTTGCGCAAACCATTCCGTCGATAATATCAACATCGGCACCGAGCATTTCAAAACCCTTTACATGCTGATCAATCGGTCTTACGCCGAAATTACAGCCGCCCGGCATTGCAACCTCTGCCTTTTTAAATCTTCCGAGCATTGCGCCGATAAGATAATAGCTTGCTCTGAAATGTGATGTAAGCTCGTAAGGAACACTTTGGTTGCAAATATGTGAAGAATCAATTTCGATTGTGTCTTTATTAATGAGCTTTACATTAGCTCCCATTCTGTCGAGTATCTCGATAATCAGCTGAACATCGCTGATTTGCGGTATGTTTTCTATTCTGACCTTGTCATCGGCAAGTATTGCCGCAGGGATAATTGCGACAGCGGCATTTTTTGCGCCGCTGATATTAACTTCGCCGAATAATTCGTGACCGCCGTTAATAACAAAATTTTCCAAATTTACTCCCCCTAATTTATGGGACTTCTCATCTATATAAATAGTATTATTTTTAAAACATTAAATATGTATTCCATATTTAATTGATATTATACCAAAAAATGCGCACAAAAGGAATAAATCCCTAATCATTTTATCCAAAATGTAACCATTAAAGCCACCACATACGATACTGACGAGAGATTTAGACGCAATATATAGTATATTATCAAAATTTATATGAATTTCGACAAAATCTTGTTGATTGATTTTGTAACAAAAAGGTAACACATTATTACACAAAAGTCAATAGTTTAGGGCTTAAATTTATAAATTTTTATCATTCTTTTTGTGACGATTGCGCCTGCCGCACCGACCGCCGCACCGCACACCGCGCCGACTGCCAAAAGCACCGGCAGATAATAGAAAATTTTGTCATTTTCCATAACAATTGCGGCAACAATAATTTGACCCGTGTTGTGTAGCGCACCGCCCAAAACCGAAACGCCCATAATCGAGAATCGGCTGTTGTTTTTGCTCAAAATCGCCATTGCGGCAAACGAAATAACGCCGCCGGCAAAGCTGTAAAGCAGAGAAAATGCGCCGCTGAAAACAAGACCCGAAATAAGTATTCGCACCATTGAGATAAAAAATGCGTCGCGCCGCGGTAAAGTATATAGCGCTGACACAACAACAATATTTGCAAGCCCGATTTTAATGCCCGGGATGCCGAAATTAAGCGGTATAAGCGTTTCGAGATATGACAAAACAAACGCAAGCGCAATATTCAACGCAATTATCGAAATTCTTTTTGTTTTGCTCATTTTGCCACTCCATCAATTTCATTTTCGCCGCCCTCTACCGTCACCGTAACCTTGTTGGGCAGGCAAACTATTGTCTCGCCCGATTTTGAAATGCTTTTGTGCTTTTTGCATATTTTATCGGGACAGTCCGCGTATGAAACGCTAACTGCATGATTTTTTATGACAACGGTATTTGTGGTTTTGCCGTCAACTTTGACATCGTATGTCGTGTCCTTGTCAAGCGAAAGACGCGCCGCAACAGTCCCATTTTGCTCGATAACAGCGGTTTTACCAGCCGACGGCAAAAGCTTGACGCA
Organism: Oscillospiraceae bacterium; assembly: GCA_003526845.1. Lineage (GTDB taxonomy): Bacteria > Bacillota > Clostridia > Oscillospirales > Acutalibacteraceae > Eubacterium_R. The sequence goes on along the minus strand of DPVM01000010.1, from coordinate 72,824 downwards.
CAAAAAGCCTACCGCGGCAATAAGAATTATTGAGACAAAAATTATTATATCGCCCTTTTTGATTTTAAATCCGTTCAATTTATTAAATCCTCAAATCCGTTTGAATAAGTTATTTTTCCGTTTTTATCTACCCACATTGCGCACAAGCCGTCCATTGAATCAACGAGGCGAACGCCGTCCGCAATACTCATATTAAACAGTGCCGTTGACATTGCGTCACATTTTGCGGAATCGTTGCAGACAACCGTCACGGCAGACATATATTCACTCGGCATAAGCGTGTCGGGGTTGATGATGTGACAGTATTTTTTGCCGCCGACGGTGAATGTGCGCTGATAGTCGCCGCTTGTAACAACACTCAAGCCGTTGCTTGCGCCGACGGTGCAGAGATAATCGCCGCCCGACGGATTTTCAACGGCGATATTGAATTTTGTTTTGCCGTCATTATACTTTGTGCCGATTGTTTTGACATTTCCGCCGAGCGAAACAACCGCGCTTTGCCAAATGCCGTTGTTTTTGATATATTCGGCGATTTTTTCGCAAACAAAACCTTTTGCAATCGCGCCGACATCAAGTGACATATTTTTTGATTTGAGCATGACGGTTGAATTTTTTTCGTCAATAATCAAATCGTCAATATTCGTATATTTTGCGGCATTTTTGAGCGCCTTATCATCGGGAATTGACGCCGTTTTCGGATTTTTGAGCGCATTTTCGCGGCTGTCATGCCAAAGCGAAAGCACGCTGCCCATCGCGATATTAACTCTGCCGCCGGTTGAGTAATAAGCATTTTTGCCATATTTCAAAAGCTCGATAATATCGCTGTCAACCTTGACAGGTGAACCTGCGTTGTCGTTGACACTCTTTAAATTAACCACGCCTGCGTAATCGGCATAAATATCGAATTTTTGTGAATAGGCTTTAAGAGTATCGTACACAGCGGCAAAGCGGCTGTTAAACGCCTCCTGCGACGAGTCAACGGCTGATATTGTGCTTGCCGTGTCGAACAAATCGTTAAAGCTCTTTGAATATGACCGTGGCGTGTCGCCGTGCGAGCATGCCGCAAGCGGCAATAAAAAAAGGAAGGCGAGAATTATTGAAGCAAGTTTTTTCAAAATTCATCACCTTCCCTGAAATTATTAAGCTGCGGAGCCTGAATTTATTATACAACAAAATCAAACAAATTTCCACATATGATTGAGCGAACCTGAGCCTTTGCCCAAATTGAGATTTGCTTTAAGAGCGCCCGTGATATATTCCTTGGCGTTTTCAACGCTTTTTTCGAACGAAAAGCCCATGGCCAAATTGCACGCAATCGCAGACGAAAGGGTGCATCCGGTGCCGTGAGTGTTATCGTTATCGACACGCTCGCTCTCAAACCAAACGCCTTTGCCGTTTGTAAAGAGCAAATCGTTTGCGGTGTTCACAAGATGACCGCCCTTAACCAAAATTGCACCGTCATAAAAGCAGGAGATTATCTCTGCCGCTTTTATCATATCGTCGCCGTTTTTGATTTTTATGCCCGACAAAACCTCCGCCTCGGGGATATTCGGGGTAATCAAATCGGCGGCTGGAATGAGAACATTTTTAACCGTGTCAATCGCCTCATCGGAAAGCAGCTTTGAGCCGCTTGTTGAAACCATAACAGTGTCTACCACAATATTTTTTGCATTGTATTGCTTTAGCTTATCAACAATAACACGAATAATATCGCTGTTTGAAACCATGCCGATTTTAACTGCGTCGGGAAAAATATCGGTAAAAACACAATCAAGCTGATTTGCAACAAAATCGCCGTCTGCTTCAAGGATGCCGTAAACACCGGTTGTGTTTTGCGCTGTCAGCGCAGTAATGGCGCTCATACCGTAAACGCCGTGCGCCGCCATTGTTTTTAAATCGGCTTGAATGCCTGCGCCGCCGCTGCAATCCGAGCCTGCAATAGTTAATACTTTTTTCATGTAATTACTCTTTTCCGGTCATTTGCTTTGATAATTGCAAAAGCTCGCTTGTGGCCGCGCCGACATCGTCCTTTGCAAAAATTGCCGAAACGACAGCCACGCCGTCTATACCAAGCCCTTTAAGATTAAGAATATTATGCTCGTTTATTCCGCCGATAGCAACAACGGGAATATCAACAGCACTGCAAATATCGGCAATTATTTTGTGATCGATATTTGACGCATCAGCCTTTGTCGAGGTTGAAAATGCCGCGCCGACGCCGAGATAGTCCGCACCGTCTGCCTGCGCTTTGAGCGCCTGCTCAACGGTGTTGACGGTCACGCCGATTATTTTATCATCGCCGATTATGTTGCGGCACTCAACGGGACCTATATCATTTTGTCCGATATGGATGCCGTCGGCATTTGACGCAACAACAACCTCTGCATTATCGTCGATAACAAACGGAACAGCATATTTGTCCGCTATCTTTTTAACGCTTTTTGCTATTGCGATATATTCCTCGGTTGAAATGTTTTTTTCGCGCAGTTGCAAAAATGTTGCGCCCGAAGCCAAAATTTTATCAACCTGATTTTCCAATGTATCGTCCTTAAGCCAATACCTGTCAGTAACGGCATAAAGGAGCATATCCTCGCTTTTAACCTTCATTTCGCACGCCCTTATTCATCAAAAATAGAAACAATTTCGCCGTCCAAAATTCTGTTCATATTCTTAACAGCGCAGAAATTGCCGCACATAGAGCAGGTGTCCTCCTTCTCGGGCTTTGACGATTCACGGTAGCGTCTTGCCTTTTCGGGGTCGATTGCGACATCAAACATCTTTTCCCAATCAAGCACCTTGCGCGCCTTGTCCATTTGCAAATCCCAATCAGTTGCACCGGGAAGTCCTTTTGCAATATCTGCCGCATGAGCCGCGATTTTAGAGGCAATAATGCCCTCCTTAACATCGTCGAGATCAGGCAGGCGCAAATGCTCTGCCGGTGTGACATAGCAAAGGAAAGCCGCGCCGTTCATAGCGGCAACAGCACCGCCGATAGCGGCTGTGATATGGTCGTAGCCCGGTGCAATATCTGTAACAAGAGGACCGAGAACATAAAACGGAGCACCGTGGCAAAGAGTTTTTTCAATTTCCATATTAGCGGCAATTTGATTGAGCGGCATATGACCCGGACCCTCAATCATAACCTGAACATCCTTTTCCCAAGCGCGCTTTGTAAGCTCGCCGAGGGTGATAAGTTCCTCAATCTGCGGAGCGTCTGTTGCATCCATAATACAGCCCGGACGGCAAGCGTCGCCGAGGCTCAATGTAACATCATACTGTTGGCAAATATCGAGGATTTCGTCAAATCTTTCATAAAACGGATTTTCGTTGCCTGTCATTTCCATCCAAGCAAAGATGATTGAGCCGCCGCGTGAAACAATATTCATAAGCCTTTTGTTTCTCTTAAATTTAACGGCTGTTTCCTTATTGATTCCGCAGTGGATTGTCATAAAATCGACGCCGTCCTGTGCGTGCATTTTGACAATGTCAATCCACTCGTCGGTTGTGATTTGAATAAGCGGCTTGTGATAATAAACAACCGCGTCATAAATCGGAACGGTGCCTATCATAGCCGGGCATTTTTCGGTGAGAAGTCGGCGAAATTTTTGTGTATCGCCGCAGGAGCTGAGGTCCATAATAGCCTCTGCGCCCATGTCAACCGCGCTCTGCACCTTTTCAAGTTCCATGTTAAGGTCCTTGCAGTCCCTCGAAGTGCCGAGATTGACATTGATTTTTGTTTTAAGCATTGAACCTACGCCGGCAGGGCTGATTGCCTTGTGATTTTTGTTGCACGGTATAATAGCCGTTCCTGCGGCAACATATTCCATAAGTTTTTCAGGGGCTATGCCCTCTTTTTCGGCAACGGTGCGTATTTCATCGGTGATGATACCCTGTCTTGCGGCATTCATTTGTGTTGTGTAGCTCATAAATTTTACCTCCTTGAAATATAAAAGAGATTTGCCGAAAAAGACAAATCTCAATAAATCTTAATTTCCCTTCGTTGGCATTATCCAAATCAGGTCAAAGGGTCGATACTCAATTATATCCTCTCAGCCGAAAAATCGGCTCCCCTACGCCCTATTCACTTTATAATGCTATTATACAAAAGAAACTACAAATATTCAAGTGTTATTTTTGAGCCATAAATCCGCTCATAATGCAACCGCCTGCCGCACCGCAGGATTTGAGCACATCAATGTCAGAAAACTTTATGCCGCCGATGGCGTAAACCGGAACGGAAACGGCGTTGCAGACATCGTGCAGAAAGTCGAGTCCGCGCGGCGGAACACCCTTTTTGCAATCGGTTTGAAAAATATGACCCGCTGTGATATATGTTGCGCCGAGGTGTGCCGCCTCAACCGCCTCATCAACGCTGTGGCATGAGCATCCGATAACCGTGAAATGCTTTTTATCGTCATCGCTCATATTCCTCAACGCAGGGAGCGACATATGGATTTTGTCGCACCCGAGGCGGATTGCCGCGTCGGCAAAGGTGTGCAAAATAATTGGCACGCCGTATTTTTCACCGATTTTGAGGACATCGGCGGCAAGCAAAATATACTCGCTCTCGTCAAGATCCTTTTCGCGCAGGACAATCGCTTTCGGCTTTGATTCAGCCACCGATTTTACACGCTCTAAAAACGGCTCATGGCACAATTTTCTGTTTGTGATACAAATAAAATCAGACATACAAATAATCATTCAAAACAGGCTGTAAGCCCTCGCTTGACATATCCTTATACATAGTGTCGATTGAGCGGATGTCGTTGATTTCAAACTGTTCGTCGCCCTCTGCATCGCCGTCGTTTTCGCCTGTGTATTTGCTTTCGTGGTCGCCGATACCGGTTGAAACTCCTGCCGAAACCTTTGTTGCGGCGATTTTTGCAATGCCGTTTCTGAAGCTTGCGCTTTCACGCGACGAAACCGTTATGCCTGCAAACGGAAGAAAAATTCTGTATGCGCAGATAATTTGGCAAAGCTGTGTTTCGTGAACATCGTGCGGATTGATTTTGTCGTTGTTTATAATAGGGCGAAGCCTCGGGCATGAAATCGACATCTCTGCCCACGGATATTTGCGCTGTAAATAATAAACATGGAGCGCCGTTGCAAGAGCGTCTTTTCTGAAATCCGACAAGCCGAGCAGTGCAGAAAATCCTACGCCGCGCATACCGCCCATAAGCGCCCTTTCCTGCGATTCAAAACGATACGGCCAAACTCTTTTGTGACCCATAAGGTGCAGTGTTTCGTATTTGTCGGAATCGTATGTTTCCTGAAAGACAGTGACATAATCTGCGCCGCACTCGTGAAGATATTTATAATCCTCGCTGTTGACGGGGTAAACCTCAAGACCGACCATTTTGAAATATTTTCTCGCCAGCTTGCACGCCTCACCGATATATTTAATATCGCTTTTTGCCTTGCTTTCGCCCGTGAGAATGAGTATTTCCTCCATTCCCGAATCGGCGATAACTTTCATTTCATGCTCAATTTGCTCGTATGAAAGCTGAAGCCGGCGAATTTTGTTGTAGCAGTTAAAGCCGCAGTAAACACAATAGTTTTCGCAGTAGTTGGCAATATAAAGCGGAGTGAAAATATATACCGTGTTGCCGAAATGCTTTTGTGTTTCAATCTGCGCACGCTGTGCCATTTGCTCCAAAAACGGCTGTGCCGCAGGTGACAAAAGCGCCTTGAAATCTTCAACCGTGCATGTATCGTGGCTCAAAGCCGCCCTGACATCACGCGCCGTGTAGTCATCGGGATTGTACGACTTCATATGCTCCATAACCTTTTGCATAACATCCGATTTGATTTGTTCCATGCCCGGCATATATTCCATATGATTTGTGCGGCACGCAGGATTTGTTTCAAGCTCGTGCTTGCGCTTTAGTGCCGCAGGCGACAATGTTTCGTCGTCAATAAAATATTGTTTGTTATCGTTATCCATTTAATCCACTTCCTAATCGTGCAAAAATCCCGTGAGTGGGTCAGAGGAGGAACCGCCTCTTGAAAGGACTCTGCCGAGTCCCGAAAGATAAGCCTGTCTGCCTGCCTCAATCGCCTTTTTGAATGCCGACGCCATTTGAACAATATCACCTGCCGTTGCAAGTGCCGTATTAGCCATAACTGCGTCTGCGCCCATTTCCATAGCCTCGCAAGCCTGTGACGGTGCGCCGATGCCAGCGTCAACAATAATCGGCACATCAATTTCATCAATAAGAATTTGGATGAAATCCTTTGTGGCAAGCCCCTTGTTTGAGCCAATTGGCGATGCAAGCGGCATAACCGTTGCGGCACCTGCGTTTACAAGGTCGCGCGCAGTGTTCAAATCCGGATACATATACGGCATAACTACAAAGCCCTCTTTTGCAAGGATTTCGGTTGCCTTCACCGTTTCCTCATTGTCGGGAAGAAGATATTTTGTGTCGCGCATAATTTCGATTTTAACAAAGTCGCCGCAACCGAGTTCGCGAGCCATTCGTGCGATGCGAACAGCCTCGTTTGCATTTCTTGCACCCGATGTGTTCGGCAAAAGTGTAACGCCCTTTGGGATATAATCAAGAATATTTTCGTGTTCCTTTGTGTTTGCTCTGCGCACCGAAAGTGTGATTATCTCTGCGCCTGCATCCTTAACGGCAGCATCAATAAGTTTAAGCGAATATTTGCCCGAACCTAAAATAAAGCGAGAATCAAATTCGTGTCCGCCGATAATCAATTTGTCATTATTCATAGTAAACCCTCTTTTTTAATGTAATATACGATAATAAATATCAATTAGCCGCCTGCCATAAAACAAACGATTTCAATACTGTCGCCGTCGGCAAATGCCGTTGTGCCGTATTCCGATTTAGGTAAAATATTTTCATTTCGCTCAACAACCACAGCCGCGGCGTTGTAATTATTTTGTTCGAGATAATCAGTAACGGTAACGCCTGCCGCATTTTCCTCATTTCCGTTGATTTTAACCAAAAAATCACCCCTTTTAAATCATTTTTGCAATAAAAAAACGCACGAAGAAAACCACACCCGCGGTGGTGTGCCCCTTCGTGCGAATAAATCACAGTCTGTAATTATTATATCATATAATTTTGCCGTGTCAATACTAAATAAAGAGCAAACAGCAGTACAGCGCATACTGCTTTTCGGCAATAATGATGATAAATAAAGCAAATATGTTTTTCAATTAAGTGTCAATCCGTTTTAATTTCAGCGGCGGTTATGAAACATTATTCAAAATCTCAACACAGTTCGCCTCTATGGTTGTCAATTCACAAATCTAAAACAAAAGAAAAGACCACACATTTCTGTGTGGTCTTTGTGGCTCCCCTTGTTGGACTTGAACCAACGACAACTCGGTTAACAGCCGAGTGCTCTACCGACTGAGCTAAAGAGGAATGTCTCACTTTTCTCAAGTGCTTATACATAATAACAGAAAAGTGCGGCGGTGTCAATACTTTTTTTAAATTTTTTAATTAAAATATTAACACCGCAAAAAATGCTATTCCTCGTATGTTTTGAGGATAACATTATAAAATCTGTCGGAATCGGTCTGCCAAACAATTTGCTCATCGGCTGACAGCGCGGTTGGCTTTAAATCAAACAGCGACTGCAAGTGCTTTTCATACGCGGCGGTCACTTTTGTTGCGCCGTAATAATTCATATGATTGCCTCCGTCCTTTGTATCATTCAGCCAGCTGAAATTGTCAAGCAAGAATGTGTCTGTGTTATAATCTACAAAATCAAGGCTGTATTTTTGTGCAAGATTAACAGCACCGTTATGCTTTTGCGGAGTCCAGCTCGAGCCTGACGGTATCGCAAAAAGCGCAAGCTTGATATTATTTTCTTTACAAAAGGCAATTATTTTTTCAAAACCTGCCGCACTTTTGTCCGACAGCGGCTTTGCCGAATTTGTTTTTTCTGACATATATTCGTCGCCGTATTTAAAGCCGCGACGCTCGGTAGTGAACATATATCCCTTGGCGGAATATTTATATCTGCCGTTTAGGTTGGAAAAATCATTGGCGGAGAGCGTGCTCCACCTGTCATGATATTTCATGACAGGCCAATAAAACGCAAGACCTGAAACGATTTTGTCCTCCGTTTCTGACAAAAAGTCCTTTATCGTTGCGGCTGACGATTGACTTTCGTTGTATTCACGAGTAATCATTTTATAATACTTGTTTGACGCGCCGTAAAGACAATCGACCTCAAGCGCAATAACCTTCGGCGACTGATATTTTTGAATGTCGCAAAGCAAATCATACACTTTCTCAGAATCGACGGCGGACGGACCGACCGTGACCGAGGTTATACCCGTGTCGCGATAAATCTGAGCCGGGTTTATCCCTCTTGCAACATCGGAATTGCCGATAAAGACAACATCGACCGAATTTTTGCTTTCGGCACGATAGGAATATGTTATATCGTTCGTCATACCGCCGGGCTCGCCGTCAACCTTTGGTGTAAAAACCATTGAAAGCACAACATACAGAGCAAGAAACAGCATGACAAACACCAATCCCCTTGCAATCGAACGAAGATTTTTAGTTGTTAAAGAATTTTTGTTTGGTTTCATATCAAATCACTTAATTTTTGGTTCTTTCGTTTTTGCAAAATACATCATACACACTGCGCCGACAGCAATGCCTGCCGCAATGCCGACGGTAATTATTGCTGTGTTTTTGCCATACTGCGCAAACATTGCACCGTCACCCTGAACAAGACCCGACATCATATAATAAAGCGCATTACCGGGCAAAAGCGGAATTATTCCCGGAATGAGAAAAATATTTGCCGGAGCCTTGAGCCTGCGGGCAAAAAACTCGGAATAAAGATAAACAAACAGTGCAGCTATAAAGTTTGACAAAAACAAAATTCCGCCGATTTTGTCGACAAGCAGATAAACGCCCCATCCGAGAGCACCGCCGAGTGTGGAAGCAAAAACATTTTTTTCGCTGACGCGAAAATAGATTGAAAATCCGAGTGTGCCGATTGCGGCAGTAATGATTTGAACAACAGCCGTCTTCATCACAGCACACCTCCAATCGTAATTATGGAAAGAGCAAAGCCGGCGGCGATTGCAACGGCTGCAAATACCGCCTCGACAAATCTGTAAAGCCCTGCGACAATATCGCGGTTAAGCATTTCCTTGAACGCATTGACAAGCAAAAGTCCCGGTATCAAAAGCATAATATCGCCAATCATAATTTTTGCCACGTCATTGCCGAAGCCGAAATGCGCAAAAACGAGAGCAATTGTGCCCGAAACAAAGCTTGCAACAAATGTATAAATAACATTGTTGACATTGCGCAACTTTAAATTATAATCCATAAGATAAATGGCAATTGCGACAACGGCTGACGCGACGCCATCCAAAACGGTGCCGCCGAAAAACACGGCAAAACCGCCTGCCGCGAGCATATAACCAATGCATTTTAAAAACGGCTTAGGCTTTGGACGATGATAGCCCTTGACAGACTCGGCAAGTTTGTCAACATCCGGCGTTTTTGCGCAAATATCCCTGATTTGAGCATTAATTTCCTCGAGTCTGCCCAAATCAGTGCCGCCGGAGGTAACACGAACGCTTTGCGTGAAATGTCTGCCGTCGGGCGTTGAAATTGTAACGACAATAAGGCTTGTTATGGCATAAATTTCTATTCTTTCAAAACCGTATGCCGCAAAAATTCTGTGCAGAGAGTCCTCAACGCGCTTAATTTCCGCGCCGGTTTCAACATACTGTCTGCCAAGCTCAAGCGCGTTTTCCAAAAGTTTTTCGCACTGCCTGCTGTCCGTAAACACCGCCCCCCTTGATTTATATTATGCCTGATAAATTTCACAGTACCTGATTATATTTTAACACCGCACAGGCGTATTGTCGAGAGAAAATAAAAAATCAATTTTCACAAAAAGCAAAAATTGATTTTTTTATTTTATGATTCTATATCGGAATGAAATTTATTGGCATTTTCGTTCCAATTTTTGACCTGCGTCGGCGTAATATCCGATTTTCCGAGCTTAAATTCATTTTCAAGCACATTTTCATAGGCACGCATAACCTTAGTTGCGCCGTATGTATTCAAATGGTCGCCGTGGTCCTTTGTGTCGGTTGCCCAGTTGAATCCTTTAACCTCGGACAAATTCACATTGTAATCGACATAATGCAAACCGTATTGCTTTGCAACTGCCGTCACCTCGTTGTGCCTTTTATAATTCCAGTTTGTGCCGGAGGGAACACTTATCAGCGCAAGCTTTGCGCCGTTTTTGTTGCAAAGAGAAACGATTTTGTCAAAATATTTCATATTTGAAGCGCTGATTTTTTGCGGCGCATCGTCCTTGTTGCCCATATATGTATCGCCGTATTCAAACGGTTTAACGGTTTTTGAATAAAGGAAGCCCTTTGTTATGTAATAAAAACGCTTTTTTGCATCTTTGAAATCATTTATCGAAAGATGCTCCCATCTGTCATGATATTTCATAAGCGGCGCAACATATGCAACCTTTGAAAGCAGTGCATCATTCAAAAACGAAACAGAATTTTTGATAAACTTGCTGTCATACTTAACTGCCGAGAAATCGAAATCGCCGATTTGCTCCTGCGTTGCACCGTGACCGTTGTCGGACGAAGTGTCATCCGATTCTTGCTTGTCCTGTTGAGAATCAACCGCAACGGACTGTGAGGAAGAACTCGCCTTTTGTGCGCTGAAATCGTTTGTATCCAAATAAAGATAAAGGCAATTTGTTTCAAACACAACAACCTTCGGCTTTTGCGTTTTGAACATATCTTCAAGCGTTAAATAGGCACTGCTCATTGTCATCATCGGCTTGCCGATAACGCAGGAGGTAATTTGTTTATCCTCCCAAAGCTGAATTGGGTTGAACGCTCTGTAAGCATTTGAATTGCCGATAAAGACGACATCAAGCACATTAGCATCCTCAGCCCTGTATGAATACGAAACATTGCGAGAAAGACCCGTTTTGTCCATACCGTCCTTTGGGTCAAACACGATTGAAAGCTGAGTGAAAATGAGCACAAATATGCCGAGAAAGGCAACAAATTTTAAAAGTCCTTTTAAATTTTTCTTAACTAAAGCTTTTGTTTGTGTTTTCATAATAATTAAAACTCTGCGTAAATCATACCGGCGTTTTCAAAATTGCCGCCGTAAATTCCAAGAATAATTGTTGAAAAAATCAATACAAGATAAATCGACCACCTCAGCACAAGCGGCTTTGCGAAAAGTTCGGCTCTTATGCTGTGTCCCTTTTCCTTGAGCAAGCCGATTACAAAGAGCACGGCAACGCCCAAAATCAAAACAAGATAGTCATAATTCGACACATTTTTAATAGCGATTGTGCCGTTAAACAGCGCGCCGAAATCAAACGATGTGAACATTTTTGCGATATATGCACCGCAGTCGGCGAGAGTTGCACTGCGAAAAATCAGCATGCCGATATTGACAATAATAAATGTTCGCGCAATTTGGAAAAAGCCGAACGCCTTTGACTCTCTGTTGATTTTTGCTTTTTGGCAAAAACTGTCGCAAAGCGGCTTTGCAAATTCGCCGAGCATCATCAGCAAATAGTAATACAAGCCGTAGAAAATATATTTTCCGCTTGCGCCGTGCCAAATACCGTTGCAAAACCAAACGAAAAACAGCGCATATGCGGCAGGAATCATCTTTGTGAGATAATCGTTTTTGACATGTTTTTTAACGAATTTGTCAAAGTTTTTGAAATTCTTTGAGAGCGAAACGGGATAAAAAACATATTCCTTAAGCCACAGACCGAGGGTGATGTGCCATCTGCGCCAAAATTCGTTGATTGAATGTGAGAAAAACGGCTGTCTGAAGTTTTCGGCAACATTGATGCCGAACATTTGCGAGGTACCGCTTACAATATCGATACAACCCGAGAAATCGGCGTAAAGTTGGAGCGTGTAAACAAGCATTCCGACGAAAATTGAAGTACCGCCCGCGCTTTGCGAATCAAAAATACCCGAAACAATAAGCTCTGCCCTGTCTGCAATGACAAGCTTTTTAAAAAGTCCGTACATAATGAGCAGTGCACCGTTTTTAATAACATCATAATCGAGCGAATGCGGCTCGCGAAATTGCGCGTCAAGCTTATCATATCTGTCGAACGGACCCTCCATAATATGCGGAAAATATGACACAAAAAGGAGCAGGCGAAAATAATTTTTTTCTGCCTTTATTGTGCCGCGATAAACATCGACTATGTAGCTTACGGACATAAGCGTGTAGTATGAAATTCCGAGCGGCAAAGCGATTTTGAACACCGGAACAAGTGCAGTTGCGCTGAAAATCGAGCCGATGCCGTTGACTATCGAGCCGAAGAAGTTGCAATACTTCAGCGCGGCAAGCACACCGATTGTGACAACAACCGTTGCGGTGAGTATTCTTTTTTGCTTTGCCTTTGTCTTTTCCTTTAAAGCCTTGCGTTCTGCCTTGTCAAGTGCGCTTTTTTTGCTTTTGAAATCATCCTTGTGCCGTTGTATCGCCATTGCAGAAAGATAAACAATCAGCGTTGTTGCAAGCATATAAAGCACAAGAATCTGCGCAATTGACACATAAAATGCTAAAGATGCAATGAGTAAAACTATCCATTGCATCTTTTTAGGTAAAACATAATACAGAATACCGCATATAGCCAAAAAGATGACATATATAAACGAAGTGTATTCCAAATTTTAGTCCTCGTCTTCCAATCTTTGAATCATGGCATACATTGCCTTTGCCGAATTGAAGTTTGCCGGAACAAGGTCTGTTACTTCAACCTCAACATCAAATTCGTCAGAAATCTGACCTACAAGCTTGATAATGTCAAGCGAGTCGAGAACGCCGTTGTCGATAAGTGCGGTTTCGTTTTCGAAATCAACACCGGGCTTAATATCCTGTAAAATTTCAAGTAATTCTTCCATAATTAACTCCTCCCGGATTTGAAATCACATCAAATCCTTATAAATTGTTTGAAGCGCCTTTCTGTCGATTTTGCCGTTGGCGTTTTTGGGCATTTCCTTAATGCGCAAAAATCTGTCCGGCATCATATACGACGGCACCTTGTTTTTAACTGCTTCAAAAATAATTGACGGGTCCTTAACCTTTCCCTCATAAACGAGAGCAAGGCAATCGGCATCCTTGTCATAAATACATGCGCACGCCTTAACCTTATCAACGCTGTTGGCGCCCGCTTCAATCTCGCCAAGCTCGATGCGGTAGCCCATACGCTTAATTTGGAAATCCTTGCGCGATATGTAAATAAGCTCACCGAAATCGTTGTATTTGACAATATCGCCTGTTTTATACACTCTTTCGGGGTAGCAATTGTTGAGCGGATTTTGAACGAATGCCTCGGCTGTTTTTTCGGGATTTTTATAATACCCGTCTGCCATAAAGGTTGAGCGGACATAAAGCTCGCCCTCCTCGCCCGGAGCAGCCTGCTTGCCGTCATCAGTGACGATAAACACATTGCAGTTGTCGCAATGCTTGCCGATAGGCAGGCTTTCGTCGTTTGAAAATTCTCTGTCAACAACATAAAATGTGCAAATATCGGTTGTTTCGGTCGGGCCGAAAAGGTTTGCGAATTTTACGCCGTCGAGGTTCTTTATCCAATAGTTGAGTTGTTTTGTCGGCATAACCTCACCGGCAAACAAAACGGTTTTTAAATATTTTGGCTTTGCGACATCAAACGCTTTCCAGTTTGAAAGGATTGAAATTGCAGTCGGTACCCAATAAATCGTGTTAATTTCGTGCTCATCAAGATAAGCGATGAGATTGAGCGGAAACGAAAAGTTTGCCTTTGGAATGATGTTATAGGTACAGCCGCATTTTATCGTTGAATAAAAATCGGTAACCGACATACTGAAGTAAAGCGGCGTTTGTGAGCCGAAAGAAGTTGTTTCGTCAAAGCCGAATTCCTCTGTCACCCAATTGATATAGCTGATGAGTGCTCTGTGGCTGATTACTGTGCCCTTTGGCATGCCTGTCGAGCCGCTTGTAAAGAGAATGTAGGCGGTATCCATATCAATCATTGCAGAGCGAACGGCGCAAAGCGCATTTTCATCAATTGCAGTTTTGACTGCGTCCTCATACAAAACAACGCTGTTGTCGCCCTTTACGGCATTTGCAACACCAAGCGACGCACTGTCCGTGATGATTACTGCACTGCCGAGTGTTGAAAGAATATTTTCGATTCTGTCCTGCGGTGAATGAACATCAACAACGATATAATAATCGCCGGCGTAAAGTGCGCCGAGCATTGCGTCGATGCAATTGCAGTTTTTATCGATTACAACTGCAACGGCTTTTTTTGTGCCGAAAGTTGTCAGCGATGAAGCAATGCTTTTTGCATTTTGCATTGTTTCGGAAAATGTTGATTTTCTGCCGCTGTCGGTGAATCCTACTTTATTCGGGAATTTTTTTGTTGTTTCTTCAAAATACTCTAATACATTTTTCATAGTGCAGATTATATATTATATACAATGTTAAGTCAATAAATTAAATCTAACAAAAGTCTTAAAATTTCTTAAAAAGCGGCAATAAACGCAAAAATACCCTGCAAACGACAAAGTTTGCAGGGCATTTTTTATAAATTATTTAATAACTCTTACCTTAATTACACCGTCGATTTTTTCAATATCCGAAACAACGCTTGTTGAAACATCGGTGTCGCAATCGATAATAGAATAAGCAATTGCGCCGCGGTTTTTATCCTCGAACGATGCGATATTTACGCCGTCCTTTGAGATTGTGTCAGTGATGAACGCAATCATATTCGGCTGATTTTTGTGAATTACGGTTACTCTGACAGAGCCTGATTTTGCCATTACAACGGTCGGCATATTAACGGAATTTTTGATATTGCCGTTTTCAAGATAATCAATAAGTTCCGATGCGCCCATTACAGCACAGTTTTCCTCACTTTCGGGTGTTGATGCGCCAAGGTGAGGAATGGCAATTACGCCGTCAACACCGATGAGCTTTGCATCGGGAAAATCGGTGACATATGCAGCCATTCTGCCGTCCTCGAGAGCCTCGATAACATCGTCGCTGTTTGCAAGAGCTCCGCGGGCAAAGTTCATAATACGAACTGTATTTTTCATTTTGTCAATTGACTCTCTGTTAATCATTTCCTTTGTATCGTCGGTGAGCGGAACATGAACGGTCAAATAATCGACAACGGGGAAAATTTCATCAAGATTGTTATTAACTGTGATGCCTGCCTTAAGCTGTGCATCGGCAGGAAGAAACGGGTCGTATCCCACAACCTTCATACCGAGATCAACAGCAACATCGGCAACAAGTCTGCCGATAGCGCCGAGACCGATAACGCCGAGCGTTTTGCCCTTGATTTCGGGACCTGCAAACGCGGATTTGCCTTTTTCAACGGTTTTGCCAACATTGTCGCCCTCGTCTTTGATTGTTTTGCACCAATCAATAGCCTTTGTCACCTTTCTTGACGAAAGCAAAAGGCCGAGAATAACAAGTTCCTTAACGGCATTTGCGTTTGCACCGGGTGTGTTGAAAACAACGATGCCCTTATCCGCACAGTCTGCAACGGGGATATTGTTTGTGCCTGCACCGGCTCTTGCGATTGCAAGGAGTGATTTCGGCATTTCCATATCATGCATTGATGCGGAGCGAACCATAATAGCATCGGGATTTTCAATATCGTCGCCGTAAACATATTTTGATTTGTCAAACTTTGAAAGTCCGACATTTGAAATTTTATTTAATGTTTTAATATTATACATTATGCGTTTTCCTCCTCAAATTTCTTCATAAATTCAACAAGCTTTTCAACGCCCTCAATCGGCATTGCGTTGTAGATTGATGCGCGCATACCGCCGACTGTTCTGTGGCCCTTGAGGTTTACAAAGCCGGCTTCGGTTGCTTCCTTGATGAATTTTGCGTTAAGCTCGTCGCTGTCCGTTACAAACGGAACATTCATAAGCGAACGGTCCTCGGGAACAACAGTGCCGCGGAACATTTTTGAATTGTCAAGGAAGTTGTAGAGAATTGCGGCTTTCTTTTCGTTGTGAGCCTTCATAGCCTCAAGTGAGCCGAATTCCTCCTTAATCCAGTCAAGAACGAGCTTGCAGATATAAATTGTCCAGCACGGAGGAGTGTTGTAGAGTGAATCTGCGTCTGCCTGAACCTTGTAGTTCATCATAATCGGTGTAATATCTCTTGCGTTACCGAGCAAATCCTCGCGGATGATTGCAACAACAAGACCTGCCGGAGCAACATTCTTTTGTGCGCCGAAATAAACCATACCGAATTTGCTGATGTCAAGCGGCTCGGAGAGTGCGCAGGAAGAAACATCGGCAATAAGCACCTTGTCGCCTACCGGCGGAAGTTCCTTGTAAACAGTGCCGTAAATTGTATTGTTCATGCAAATGTAAACATAGTCTGCGTCTTCTCTGAAATCCTCGGGCTTTGTTTTCGGAATATATGTAAATGTTTTGTCTGCCGATGATGCAGCCGCAACAACATCGCCGTATTTTTGAGCCTCTTGGAATGCCTTTTTAGCCCACTGACCGGTGATGATATAATCTGCCTTACCGCTGCCGTTCATAAAATTGAGCGGAATTGCGGAAAATTGAGCCGATGCGCCGCCCTGAAGAAACAGCACCTTGTAATTATCGGGAATTTTATAAAGCTCACGCATGAGAGCCTCTGCCTCTTTGATAATATCGTCAAAAACCTTTGAGCGGTGGCTCATTTCCATAACGGACTGACCGCAACCGTGATAATCCATAATCTCCGCACCTGCGGTTTTCAATACCTTTTCCGGCAGTGTTGAAGGACCTGCGCTGAAATTGTAAACTCTTGCCATAATATAAAACCTCTCTTATATTAATTAATATATACCTTTAATAATATGCGATTTCGCAACCGCATAATGAATATTATAGAGATATTTAACTTTTTGTCAATATCTATATGTAAATTTCGTGATTTTAGACAAGAGATTGTTAATTTATTATCATACTTACGCAAAAATCGGCGCAAAATAAAAAATCAGCCGCACAAAACGCGCGGCTGAAATTGAGATTGTTATATTTTTATTCAATTTACAGAATCAAATCATATAAGCTGTGAAAAATCGTCCGAATGCTTATTGGCTTGTTTTTTAATAATAAACACAGCCCAAATAAGCAATGCCGTTGCGACAGCCGAAACAGCCGCAAGTATCGCAAAGAAATATTTTGTCATCGAATAAAAGCACTGTGAATAAACGGCAGGCGAAAAATCAAATTTGCTGCCGACTTTTAAAATAAGGCACAAAATCGAGCCGAGGAGTACCCCGCCCGAGCCTGCAAGCCAGCCGCTGACGGAATACAAATATCCCTGCTCTTTTTTGCGATAGACATACAAAATCGCACCAAATGCAACGAGCGCCACTAAAAATGCACCGAATCCCACCTTTGAACACGAGCCGGAAAATTCGATAATCGCCGTATTTACGGAGTCGGTATTGTGCATACCGACGCAGTTGCTGTATATTTCAGCCGCCTGACGCGCCGTGTTGCGGACATTCGACTTGTTGTACGATATTTTTTTAACATCAAGATATTCCGTGCAAATTTTATAGAAATAATCAACTCGCTCTTGGCTGTATAGCGTTGAACTTTCGTTTGAAAACATATTTTCGGCGGCAAGTTTAAGCGAATCCTTTGTTGAAAAATCCTTTTCTACCGAAAGAAAAATTCTTTTCGGTATGCCGCTTTTGATTTCAAGCGCGGTATAATTTTCATCAAGCTCTTTTTCACACTGCGAAACAAGGTTGTCGGTGACCAAAAACTTTTTCACAAAGTTTTTATTGCCGAATGTTGCCTGCAATGTAAAAGCAGTAAGCATAAGTGTTGTTAACACTGCGATAACGGCGCACAAAATGACGGAAATTATATTTCGTGTTTTCGACAAATTTACCATCACTGCACCCCCTTGTAAATATGAGTGGTGTATTTTGACGAAAATCCGACAGACGCCGTTTTTTCATAATACACGACAAGGCTGTTTTTGCAGTCGGGTGCGAGCGAAAGCACCTCGTTTTCAGACGAAGCGGTAACTGTTTTGTCGAGTGCAAAACGCTGTTCGCCGTTTGCCGTTGTCAGCACGATTTCATCGGCGGCGGCATCGGTTTTGAGCGAATTGCCGAGTGCATAGGCATAAAGGCAACCCGTTTCACCCGGGAGATTGCTCTCTTTTTTGAGCGAAAGCGCTGTGCCGAGTTGTGAAAAATCGGCGTCATATTTCAAATCAAAAATCGACGAGCCGATTTCGAGTTTTCCGACCGTTTCGTTTTTCTTGTAAGGCGCGCCCGACGGCTCCGTTTCGTCAAAATAGGCAAATGTTTTACCCTGCTCAAACGGCAAAATCGTTTGCGGACGCAAATAAAAAAAGAGAGAAAAAGCGACGCAGAGAGCCAAGCCCAAAATCACGGGCAATATTATTGCGGTATGCAAAAAATCTTTTCTCTTCATCGTTTTCTCCCTAAAATTCCAAAATAAAAAATTACTGAGGTTGAATCATATTGTCAAGCGAAAATGCTTTTTTCTTTTTGTTTGGCTTATACACCGGCGGATTTGCAAGCTTTTTTGTGAGTCGGTTTTTCTTTGCGGTAATCTTATTAACCTCATGAACGGGACCGGACATATATTCTGTCATATACTTATCGGCAACAGCCATCATCTCGGGGTCATTCTTCATTTCGCCGAGAATTGTAACAGCGATAATATCCTGAACTTCGTTTGTGCCGTCCTCAAAAATATCGCCGAGGTTTTTGAAAAGCTTTTTTTGCTCAGCAGCAGTGCCGTTTTTGATAATATCGAGCACCTTTGCATTGCCTTTTTCCATAAAGAATGTTTCGGGCAAAAATTCGCCGTATGTTGCGATATTAAGTCTAATATCATCTTTAAGCTCGGGATAAAGCGTTGCAAAGCGGTTTGCAAGAGTATCAACATCATAGCTTACGATACCGTTTTTAGCCTTGCCTCTTGAAACAGCCTTAGGCATTTTAACCTTGTCGAGATTAACCTTTTTCCTAGCGTTGAAAAGTTGCTCAATCTCGTCGCGTGCCTCATTTGCGGCACTTTTAATATCCCTGTCGTCGATATGGTTAATATCAAAAAGCGTCCTTGAAACGGTATTAAATTCTGTTCCGTTTTCGCCCTCTTCATAAGCACAGTCAAACGAAAGAATCGTATTTTTGTCGTCATATACCATACGGTAAATGCCTCTGTCGCCCTTGAAAACAACGCTGTTGTCTGTTTTTTCCGAAATTTTAAAGCCAAGCTCCTCATTTGTTTTTTCGAGTTGCTTAATAATGCCGTTAAAAGCGTCTGTAAGTTGCATAATGTATTCCTTTCAATACAGATTGTCCCATTTATACCTATGCATTATATCATTATTGTCGGCAAAATTCAATCTTTTAAATAAAATTTGATTTTTTAGTCATTTTCTGCTAATATTTATAAAAGAAATTAATATCATATATGTTTATATTAAAAGGACAAAATTATGTTTGTTGATGCTACCAAAATAAAAATCAAGGCAGGCGACGGCGGCGCAGGTGCCGTTGCGTTTCACAGAGAAAAATATATTGCCTCGGGCGGACCGGACGGCGGCGACGGCGGCAAAGGCGGCGACATTGTTTTTGTTGTCGATGACAATCTTGCAACGCTTGCCGACTTCAGATACAAAAGGAAATACTCCGCTCAAAACGGCGAGGGCGGCAAAGGCGGCAGATGCAACGGTAAAAAGGGCGCCGACCTTGAAATCAAAGTTCCGCGCGGAACGATAATCAAGGAGGCAAACTCCGGCGCGATTATGGCTGATATGAGCAAAACCGAGCGCTTTGTTGCTGCAAAGGGCGGCAGAGGCGGCTGGGGCAATGTTCATTTTGCAACGCCGACAAGGCAAACGCCGCGTTTTGCAAAGCCCGGCGTTCCCGGCGAAGAATGGGAAATCAATCTTGAATTGAAGTTGCTTGCCGATGTCGGTCTTGTAGGCTATCCGTCGGTCGGAAAATCAAGCCTTATCAGCGTTGTTTCGCAGGCTAAACCGAAAATTGCGGAATATCATTTTACAACGCTTATTCCGAATTTGGGCGTTGTTTCAATGGGCGAGGGAAACAGCTTTGTTATCGCCGATATTCCCGGTTTGATTGAGGGCGCAAGCGACGGAATCGGCTTGGGTCACCAATTTTTGCGTCATGTTGAGCGTTGCCGACTGCTCATTCACATTGTCGATGTCAGCGGTCACGAAGGCAGAGACCCGATTGACGATTTTAACAAAATTAACTTGGAGCTTGAAAAATTCAACCCCGAGCTTGCAAAGCGACCGATGATTGTTGCCGGCAATAAAATTGATATGGCAGAGCCGGAACAGATAGAAAAATTCAGAGCATATGTCGAATCAAAAGGATATGAATATTATTCGATATGCGCACCGATTTGTGAGGGCACGCAAGAGCTAATGAATGTGACTTGGAACAAATTGCAGTCACTGCCGCCGATTAAGGAATACGAGCGAGAGGAAATTCCGCTTGACGCAATCCTTAAAGACGACAACGGATTCAAAATCACCGTTGAGGACGGCAACTACTACATTGTCGAGGCAAGCTGGTTCCCGAAAGTGCTCAAGGGCATTGATATTGAGGACTATGAGGCATTGCAATATATGCAACGCGTGCTTGAAAAAAGCGGCATTTTTGACGCATTAAAGGAGAAAGGCATTCAAGAGGGTGACATTGTTTCACTTTATGATATTGAATTTGAGTATATTCCGTAATGAGATTTGTAGACAAAGAGGTTAATCCACAGCAATTGAGTCCGCTGAATTTGGCGTTCATAGGCGATTGCATATACGAAATATTTGTGCGCGAACAACTTGTTTGCAACGCCAACCGCCCGGTCAACGATTTGCACAAGGAAAGTGTAAAATTTGTAAGCGCCAAGGCGCAAACGGCGGCTTATCACAAAATAGCCGACATTTTGACCGAGGAGGAAACGACGGTTTTCAAACGCGGCAGAAACGCAAAAGTCGGCCACAACCCGAAATCGGCAAGTCAAAGCGAATACCACACAGCAACGGGTATGGAGGCACTTTTCGGCTGGCTTTATTTGACCGAACAAATGCCGAGAATGAAAGAATTATTTAAAATTATCAGCGAATAGAAAAATAGCACTTGACAAATGTGAAAGATATGTTATAATTAATAACGCTGAACGGAAGCATAGCTCAGCTGGGAGAGCACCTGCCTTACAAGCAGGGGGTCACAGGTTCGAGCCCTGTTGTTTCCACCAATAATAAAAGACATCCAAGCGGATGTCTTTTATTATTTTATATTCTCATAACGATATATTGTATTCGGCACAATACAGTCCGACGGTGTTCTCAAGTTGAGCACCGTTATTTTTTTGGAAAAATCATTGTATATTTATTAAAAATATTATACAATTATATAAAGGCGGCTTTGTGCTGTCATTTTAGCAATCACAAAGAAAAGGCGGGAGCATATGTTCAGAGTTTTGGTAGTTGAGGACGATTCAAATCTCAACAAATCAATGTGTTCTTATCTCAACCACAACGGATATGAGGCAACGGGCTGTCTTGAAGCGGAGAGCGCGTATGACAAAATTTTTAACACCGTTTTTGATTTGATAATATCTGATGTAATGATGCCGAAAATCGACGGCTTTGAATTTGCGCAGGCTGTAAGAACGATAAACCGCGATATACCGATAATTTTTGTGACGGCAAGGGATGATTTTGCATCAAAACAGCGCGGCTTTAACTCCGGCATTGACGATTATATGGTAAAACCGATTGACCTTGAGGAGTTGCTTTTGCGCATGGGCGCACTGCTGAGGAGGGCAAAAATCGCCGAACAGCACAGCATCACAATCGGCACGCTGACAATGAATGTTGACGAGCGCACGGCAACAATCGACGGCGAAGATGTTGCTTTCACCGTCAGAGAGTTTAACATTTTATTTAAACTGCTTTCCTACCCTAACAAGGCGTTCACACGCACTCAGCTTATGGACGAGTTTTGGGATGTTGGAACAGCGTCGGGTCCGCGCACGGTCGATGTTTATATGACAAAACTACGCGACAAGGTGTCGAGTTGCAAAGATTTTGAAATAAAAACCGTTCACGGCTTGGGATACAAGGCGGTGATTAAATGAAAATAAATCAAAAGGTTAAGCGAAGCCTGTTTTCGTTCGGTCACTTTGTTGTGCATTTTGTATTTTACCTTGCGGTGATTGCATTTTGTTTTTTACTTTTTGCGACATTATCCGGCACAACGGCGGACGATGCACTGTTTAAAAAGGTAATGACGGCAATGACAATCATAATTATGGCGTCGGCAACCTGTGTTGCAAATGAGATATACAGAAAGGTGACGATTGAAAAGCCGCTGAAAAAAATCCTTGACGCTACGGAGAGAGTAACCGAGGGTGACTTTTCAACGCAAATCCAATTGAGCAAAAACAAGGGCGAAAATGAGTTTGATGTTATTTTTGAAAACTTCAACAAAATGGTTAAAGAACTTGGCTCAACGGAAACATTGCGCTCGGATTTCATATCCAATGTGTCGCACGAAATAAAAACCCCGCTTGCCGTAATCCAAAACTACACAACGCTTTTGAAGGACGAAAATTTGACGCCAAAACAGCGCGGCGAATATCTTTGCGCCGTAAACGAGGCAACAAAAAATCTTTCAACGCTGATTTCAAACATTTTAAAGCTGAACAAACTTGAAAATCAGGAGATTTATCCAAATTTGAAAAAAATCAATCTCTGTGAAAATGTTTGCGAGTCGCTGTTTTATTTTGAAGATGAAATCGAGCGCAAAGGCATAACGCTGAATGCAGACCTTGACAAAGAAATAATTGTTGAAACAGACAGCGAACTTTTGACGCTGATTTGGAACAATCTCATATCAAACGCACTGAAATTCACCGATGACGGCGGCACGCTGACTGTATCCGTTGACGAGAGCAACGGAAAAGCGGTTGTGACAATCAGGGACAACGGATGCGGAATGTCACAGAAAACGGGACGGCGGATTTTTGACAAGTTTTATCAAGGTGACACATCGCGCGCATCGCAGGGCAACGGCCTTGGGCTTGCGCTTGTAAAAAAAGTGATAGACATTATCGGCGGCGAAATCACAGTGGAAAGCAAACTCGGCGAAGGCTCGACTTTCTCGGTTGGCATTTATAAATAATGCGGAGGCAAATTATGGAAGATAACGGCTTTAAATACACTTATTCCTCGGCACAAAATCAAGAAGTGAAAAACATTCGCGACAAATACATAAACAGCGAAAAATCAAAGATTGAACAGTTGAAAGAACTTGATGCACAGGCGCCTAAAAAGGCTTTTATGATTGCAATGGCGATAGTCATTGTTGGCGCGGCAGGTCTTGTTGCAGGCATTGTGCTTTCGTTTGTTTTAAAAAACTTTTATGTGACTTTTGTCATTTGCTTTGTATCCGGGCTTTTTATAGTTATATCATACCCGGCATATTATTTTTTCTACGGCAAAGAAAAGAAAAAGAACGCCGAAAAAATAATAGAACTTGCAAACGAAATTCTTGATGAAAAAGAGCAAAACACAAAATAAGTCAAAACTTTTTGTAAGTTAATAGTTTATTCACAACTCTTCATCATTTTACTAACATTTATAATGTAAAAAATATGTGTGAAATGCAAAAGGCGCTTCACCAAAAAATGTTCATAAACTTTTTCATAATTTAAAGCAGCACCGACAGTCAGTCAAACCGTCGGTGCTGTTTTATCTTTTCCAATTTTAATATCATAACATAATGCAAAAAATCCCCTCATACGAGGGGATTTTTATGTATTGATTATAATAGAAGCAGATTATTCGCCCTTCATTTCAAGAAGTTTAACTCTGCCTGCCTCAGCTTCAACAGAAACCTTGATAGAATCTGTAATAGCAGCGTTGATATCGTCTTCGGTAGCACCAAGTTCTTTTGCATATTTATTTGAATAGAAAATATCAATATCCATAATATCAGCAAGGTTGAACGGATCCATACCCGAATCAATGCCTCTCTTCTTGTAGTCCTTAACGATGCTGAACATACCCATCTTCATCATCCAAGGAGCAACGCCGACAATCTTTCTGTCTGCGCCCATACCTCTTGCAGCATAGACAATTTTAAGGAACTTATCCCATTTCATATTATACATACCGATTGGGAAAGCCTCAAAGCCCTTAACCGTTCTTTCAGCGGCACCACAGATAACCTCACCAACCTGACGGCATGTAAGCATTGATGTGCCTCCCTTTGGATAAAGAGTGAAAGGAAGCTTATCCATACCCTTAAGTTGTTCGATAAGTATAGTCCAAACAGGTCTTCTGCCCGGCTGTGTACCGAAAATATAAGGAAGTTCAAGAACCTTTACGCTGAAATCGTCGTCGCAGAAACCGCGGCAAACTTCTTCCTGCTGAAGTCTTGCAGCAAAATACTTATTTTTCTTTTGGAAACCTTTTTCAGGATACTTCTTTGAAAGCCATGAGAAATATGAGCCGAGAACGACTGCATTCTTAACACCTGCTTTTTTACACATAGGAAGCATTCTCTTAAGAGGTGCAATGTTGAATTTGTAGTAATAATCCTCAACAGGTGCCGGGAATTCTACTCTTTCGTCAACGCCTGCAGCAAAGATAAATACATCGTTGCCTTTAAGCATTTCCTCAACTTCTTCGTCCGAACGCTTGTTAATGTCGCCGAAGATGATTTCCATTTCCTTAGGAATAGGAGCTCCTTCAGGAAGTGGAGGAAGAGCAACAGATGTTACCTTGTGACCGTGTGCAATGAGTTGTTTTGCAGCCTCGCAGCCGAGAAGGCCTGTGCCGCCAATCATAAATACATTCATTTTAATTCCTCCGTGAAATTAATTATAAATTACTAAATGTCACTATTCTTAATTATAGTACATTTAATCTAAAAAATCAAACAAAAAAGGAAAATAATGCATCATTTTTAAAAAAATACGGCAAAAAATTATTTTTTGTGATTAAACGGCTGCTTTTTTATCATTTTTTGCTGAATTTTGAGCAATAAACACGCTGAGTTTGTCGCCCCAAACAGCGGCGTTGAGCACATTCAGCATAGGCATGCTGTCGCCGAAAGTGACAGCGTTTGAATCATTCGACCGTTCCTCATAAATCGCGTCGGTTGCGATAAGCATAACTTTTGCCCCGTAAAATTCCGCCCTTTTGAGCATCGGCAAAATTTTAGGCATAAGAAGTGCGTCGGTAACAAAACACAAAATGGCACTGCCGACAAAGGACTCCCTATTCAAAGCGGCAAGGTTTGAAGATGAAAGTGCAGAGCAGGACACACCGCCGACATCCTCAAGCCAAAAGGCACATTCATCTGCAATTGCGGCATCGGCGCCCAAGCCTGTCACAAAAACTCTTTTACTTTGCATAATTTGAGGAATAATACTTTTCATCATTTTTTCGTCACGGATAAGCGAAAGTATTTTTGACGGCAGCTGCTCGGCAAGTTTGAGCGAAAGCGACATATAAACATCGGACACAACACCTGCCTTTTTGCCGATATAAAGTCCAATGAGGCACAGCGTCATATAGAGCGACACAAATTCACGAAATGACACGCGCTCGCTGTTGAAATCGGCACCGGGATTGACGGCATAATCGCAAATTTCGGCAACATATGATATTGCAGAATTTGTGACGGCAATTGTTTTTGCTCCGAATTTTTTTGCTCTGCGAATGCAAAACGCCGCGTCATTATCCTCTCCCGTATGCGATGCAACAAGAAGCAATGTGCCCTTATCAAAAACCGCGCCCGAACAGCGCAGTTGAGTTGATTCGACAGCGGTGCAAGGAATATCGCAAAGGCTTTCGATATAATATGCCGCCGCGCGTGAGGCGTTGTAAGCCGAAGCGTTGCCGGTAATTACAATGCGTTTGATTTTCTCTGTCGAACGCTTTGTAAAATTCAATTCGTCAAGCGCAATTTCGCCTTTTTTGACAATCCGTGAATAGATTTCTCGCAGAACAAGCGGACAGTAATACACCTCTTCCGACGGAGTATAGCTGTTTTCAAACAACGCATAATCGGGGCACGGCTTTGCCTGTTTTTTGATTTTTTTCATTCGACTGTCATAAAAAACAATTCTGTTTCTCGCTATGCGTGCGCTTTCGTGATATTTTAAGAATACATATTTTTTGCAATACGGAACAATCGCATTAAGCTCGCTTGCGACATAGTATCCGTCGTCACAAAAGCCGACAAACAAAGGAGAGTCGCCGCGGTGGCAATACAAAACATCATCTCCGTTTTGCGCAAAAGCAAAAGTCGGCTCACCTTTGACAGCGGTGAATATTTTTTTAATCAGCGCAAGTTTGTTGTCGCTCGAATTGACACACAGCATTGCAAGGAGCAAATCCTCAGAGCTGTTGACAGGGAAAGGATTTTTACACCATCGCTCAATCGCCTCAAAATTTTCAATCTCGCCGTCAACGGCAACGGCATACATGTTATTAACAGCAGGCACAGCCGCACACGAATTGTTAAAAATCGAACTGCACTCGGCAATTCCGAATGTAGAGTCGCCGTCATATTTTTGAATTTCATCGCAAAGTCCGGATGTTCCGTTTGACACAATCGATACAAAATTCTTTTGTTGCAACGCCGCACCGGCGACAGAATTTCCTCTTTTTTTCATAGTTTGCAAGGCGGCTGTCAAATTGCCTTTGCAAAGTTCTCTGCCGACATAGCACACTATACCGCTCATAAAATCAATTCCTTTCCATCCTGGCTATAATCACACTCATATCGTCAATTTTTTTGCCCCTGCTGTTTTCAAGTGCGGAGGATAGCAAAAAATCAGCACTTTTTTGCGGCGATTCTCCGTTTATCAGGCGCAGCGACTTGTTTATCCACTCGTCGCCCAAATCGGTGATGCCGTCGCTGAACAGCACTATCGAATCGCTCGGGCTTAAAACCGCAGTTCGCTTTGCAAACTCAATACCGCGCAAAATTCCTGCCGGCATCGAGCTTAATTCACACTTGTTGACGATTGAATTTTTTATAATAAAGCTTGCCGGCGCACCTGCCTTGTAGATTTCGCACTTACCGGTAAACAAATCTATATTTGCAATATCAAGCGTTGCAAGACTTTCGTCATTGCTTTTGACAAGAAGCGCGGAGTTGACAACCTTTAGTGCGCTGTCAAAACCGAACCCGACATTCAAAAGTTTTGAAATAAGCCCGGCGCCCATTGCTCCGTCGAGTGCCGCGCGCGAGCCTTTACCCATTCCGTCGCTGATAATCAAAATTGAATGGCCCTTGTTATCATTGATTATTTTAACCGTATCGCCGCAGAGGGTGCCCTCGGCACTGTGCTGTGCAAAACCGATTGAAAGGCGATAATTCGGCTTTTCGGAAAAAGAGAGCATTGTTTCATTTTTAAAGTTAGTGATTTTTCCGTTTTGAAAATAGCGTGAGCAAATTTTACCGATTTCTGTCGGCAGTTTTGGATTTTCAATCCCTGTTACACCCGAATCGACAAGAATTTCAACCCTAATTCTGCCAAACTTATCCTCAATCACCGAAATGTTTTTGGGATAAATCTCATATTCGCCGAGGAGCCTGCGCACCTTTGCCGACGCCACTGAATCAAACCGCTCCGCCTCGTCGAACTCAAAGGCGAGGTCCTCAAGCATATCCGCAATTGAAAAAAATTGGTCCGACGCAACCATTCTGATTTGATTTGTTTTTTCAAGCACTATTTCGCGGCAGACATATTCCTCGGGCGTGATTTTGTCCTTGTTCTTCTCGTTTTCGCGTCTTGTAATATCGTTGATTTTTTCGCGCACCTGGTCAACGCTGTCACTGATTGCCGCCATTGCAGACGAGGCAAAGCGCAACTTCAGTACAAGGTTTTGGCGCAGCGAGCCGTCCGGCGGCGAATTTTTGCCTGTGTCCCACAGTTCCTCCAATTTTTCGTTTGCCGCGTTCGGCAAAAGCAGGAATACAACTGAGCCTATCAGCGAATTCACAAAAAGCGCAAGCGCATATTCATTCCCTGCCGCAACGGCGAAAAATCCGATTGAGCACATATACGCCGCCGAAATGCCGAGACTCGACAGCGACGAAAACAACATAGCAAGCATTGACGAGAATGTAAGCGCACCGATTATAAACAGCGTTTGCTTTGATGTAATTGCAAACGAAAAGCCAAAACAAAGCGACAGGATTATCCCCCATCTGTCGCCGCCGTATTTTACGGATGACAAAATCACACCGACCGAAAGCGCCATAACGGGATAGAAAACACCGATATGCAACTGTGACAGATTGAGTATAACCGTCATTCCCGAAATCAAGATACACGCTATATCCGACAGCGGAAGCGCCTTGAATCGCAATCGCTTATAATTTGCACCGAGTGCCTTGTGAAAAAAATATGCACTGCCGCCGCAAAGCACCGACTCGCCGAGCGTGACAAGATAGTCGCTGCCTATTGCGCCGAGCCTGAAGTTGAGCACCAAACCGCTGAACAGACATGCCGCCGATGAAACAGCAATTGAATAATACGGCCGTGTATTCAAATCAAAAGCTCCGGCTGCAAACGCACCTATTGTTGCAATCACCGCTGCGGCTATGTAGCGCGCCGACTGTGCGTCTATACCGGCGATTAAATAACCGACTATCGACCCTGCCGCAGAAAACGGAAAATATTTTTTGCCCGACACGGCAATTATTGATATGCCAAACGGCTTTAACCCGTCCATAACACTGCCTGTGCTCATAGCAACGCCGATTATAAAATAAAACAGCGATTTTATCCCGCGCCTTAAAAGCGGCTTGTCTTTTTTTATATCGTCAATTCTGATTTTTTCCTTTAACGGCATATTTACACATCCAATCAAAAGAATTATAAACAATAGGATATGCGAAATGTGTCTGTATTTGTAGCGACGCAAAAAAACAGCAGTTCATTCTTGGATGAACTGCTGTTAAAATAAACAATGATATAATTATTTATATAATATATAAATTATAACATATTATTTTGTAGCGAGATAGTCTGTGATTGATTTGAGTACAACATCGCTGTCGAGGCCGTGAACCTGGCAAGCCTCTTCAAGTGTTTCGCCGATTGATGCCGGACAGCCTACGCAGTGCATACCTGCCTCCATCAAAACAACTCCGATTCCTCTATCATATTCAAGCATATCGCCCATAGTGGTGTTTTTTGTAATTTCCATAGCATTAAACCTCCGCTTTTTCTTTTGCCATTCGGCAAAAACAATAGTAACACAATAAATATTGTATGTCAAGGAATGCAAAATTATTTTTATAACAGCGTTATATAAAAAAGTGTTGACAAATCAAAAAAAATATGTATAATATAAATTGTAATCGTTACAAGTTAGTAATCGTTACAGATTAGGCGGTGGATGAATGACAGAGCAAAAAATAGTCGAAATATTTAAGGAGCGCAATTTCAGAGCAACTCCGCAAAGAATCGCTGTTTATAAATATTTGCGCGAGCATCCGACACACCCCGATGTTGACGAAATTTACAAGGCTGTTTTGGCTGATAATCCGGCATTTTCGCGCACAACGGTTTACAACTCGTTGCAAGCGCTTGAAAAAGAGGGCTTGATTCAAAGTGTTAAAATCGACAGCGGCAAGATTCATTACGACGGCGATTACAAACTGCATGGTCACTTTTTGTGTGAGAAATGCAAAAGAATTTTTGATTTTGAGGTTGACGACTCGTTTTGCAAAGGCATAGACGGCTTTGAAATCAAAAAAAGAGATGTATATTACAGCGGCTTATGCCCTGAATGTAAATAATTTTTTTAAATTAAAGGAGTAAAAGAAAATGGCAAAGAAATATTACTGCCCGGTATGCGGCTACGAAAGTGACGAACCTATTGACATCTGCCCGATTTGCGGTGCAAAAATGGCTGAAAGAGACGACTCTGCCGACAACGCTTGGGCTGCTGAGCACAAGGTAGGAATCATCGACGGTGTTGACGAGGAAATCGTTCAGGGTCTTCGCGACAACTTCAACGGTGAATGCTCAGAGGTCGGAATGTATTTGGCAATGGCAAGAGTTGCCCACAGAGAGGGTTATCCGGAAATCGGTCTTTATTGGGAAAAGGCTGCTTATGAAGAGGCAGAGCACGCAGCTAAATTTGCTGAAATGCTCGGTGAGGTTGTAACAGACTCAACAAAGAAAAACCTCGAAATGAGAGTTGCCGCAGAGAGAGGCGCAACAGAAGGCAAGACAGAGCTTGCTAAAAAAGCAAAGGCTGCAAATCTCGACGCTATCCACGACACCGTTCATGAAATGGCTCGTGACGAAGCAAGACACGGCAAAGCTTTTGAAGGTCTTCTCAAGAGATATTTCGGTTAATAATTAATTAAACAACAACAAACGGAGCTGTCCCCAACACAGGACAGCTCCGTTTTTTTATTCAATATTAAATTTGATTATACTATTGTCCCTTTATGCCGTGATTTTCGATTTCATAAATAACAAAAAGGCGATTTTCATAAATACGCTTTAAATTTTTATCGCTGTCCATAGCTTTTATTTGCTTTTTATATACCTTTCTTATGAAAGCATATTTATAATCGTACTGATAAATAAACTTCTTATAAGAAACCGTTTCTGATTCAAAGCCGATTTTTTCGGCAAGGTAGTTTTTGCTGTTGTTGATTTTGTCTGAAAACACCTCTGCTCTTGTGTCGGCATAAGTCCTAAAGCCGAGAAATTCAAGATACGAACCTTCGTCATCAAGATTGAAAACACTTGTGTCTTCGGGATTCGGCTCATATTCATAAAGTGCGTCGCACGCGTCGGTGACATATTGCTGATAGTGGGTTTGTCCCCACGAAGCTTCAAAAACAGAATCGAACGACACAAGTGCAAAAATCAAAACGAACGACGCTTTCATAACATTGCTTATTTTTTTGAAATCAAAAAAATAAGCCATAAGCATTGCCGCAGGTATAAGCATAAATGACATTTGTCGAGCGGACATCATCGACATCAGCGTTGTTCCTCCGAAAAGGAAGAGATAGCGCAGTTCAATTTTTTTCTTTTTCGCAAAACCGTAAACAAAAATAACAAGCGACATAGCAATTACAAAAGCATTTACCGAGAGCGGCTCAGGCGCCCTAACCTCCGATATAAGCATTTTAAGCTCCGGAATTTGGAGAGACTTAACCAAATAAACAACAGATTCAAAACCGTACGGATTAATAACCGCAACAACAGCGCTTGCGATAAAGGCGAGCCAAATCGGTAATCTTTTGTATTTCCTGACGGGCAGGATTTTTAGTTTTTTGACAATCTTATCGGAGAATGACACATCAAACATATACGGCAACATATATATAAGAATAATCGGCCATATTGTCGAATGGAGCTGAATTTCGACAAGCGATAAAATCGGAATAATCACAAGCAGGTGCACTCTGTTTTCTCTGACATATTTTTCAAGCACAATAAGCTCTATTGCCAAAAACAGATAAGTGAACATCTGCGGTCGGGTGTAGAGGTATTGGGTCATTGCGGCGTTGAGGACAACAAGCGTTGCGAGATTTTGGATTTTTGCATCTTTTTTGATATATTCAAGCAGTTTATACATCGCAAAAACAAATGCCATATAAACGCCGTATAAAAACAGTTTCAGCGCAACCTTGCCGAGATATTTATATATCAGCCAAAACAAAATGCACGAAAGCCATTTTTGAAATGTAAACTCCATTCCCTCGTGAACGGTAAACGGCTCATACTGCGGATAAAGTCCGTTTTTCATTATATATCTGCCGTGATTCAGCATAAACCATGTGTCATTGTCAATATCACGAATTAAAAATACCGCAAGCGGAATTGCGATAATCAGTGCGACAAGCAGCACGGTGCAAATAATATTATTTTGTTTTTTCATAAAACTCTCCTCAAAAAACAACGTATAACAATATTATATCATCAAGCACGGCAATCCGTCAATCGAAGACACGACATATAAATCAAAAATTAATAAATGCGGCACGGCAAAGCCGCACCGCACAGTAAAATATTAAATTATATTTCTTTAAAACTCAACCATAATTGTTGTGCCGACATTTTCAACACTGTGAACGGAAATTGTTGCGTTGTGCACCTCGGCGATATGCTTTACAATAGCAAGACCGAGACCCGTGCCGCCGGTTTCCTTACTGCGTGATTTGTCGACGCGGAAAAATCTTTCAAAAATACGCGACTGATATTTTTCGGGTATTCCGATACCGGTATCGGAAACGCTGACAGTTATATGATCCCCTGCGGTAACGCTGACATCAATGGTGCCGTTTTCTTTATTATATCTTACAGCGTTGTCGATAAGATTGTAAACAAGCTCCTCAAGAAGCGATGCGTTGCCGTTGACAACGGCGTGCTCCTCTTTAAGATTGATTTCAATACCCTTTGCCTTTGCATTCATTTCGAGTGCGTCAACGCATTTTTCTGCAATTTTGCCCATATCAACCTCTTCGATTGAAAGGTCATCTTCAATTTCATCAAGCTGTGAAAGCTGAATAATGTCCTCTGTCAACGAAACAAGGCGAAGCGCCTGTTTTCTGATAGTGTGTGCAAACGGCTTGACATCCTCGGGCTTTGCCATTCCGTTTTCAATCAGCTCGGCATAGCCGGCAATCGAAGTAAGCGGAGTTTTAAGTTCGTGCGAAACATTTGCCGTAAACTGTTTTTTTTGCTTGTCGAGCAGTTTTTGTTTTTTGCGCTGTTCCTTAACCGTTTCAACAAACGGCTGAAGTTCCTCATATGTTTTGACATTTTCAATATCGTCAAGATTTTTGCCGAGTTCGGTAATCGGGTTGACAATGCTTTTTGTAATTGCATAACTGAGTGCAAGCGAAATTATCAAAACAACAAGCATAACGGCGGCAATTATAATAAGAGAATTATAAAAAACAACATAAACGCTTTGGCTTGTAACGGCTACACGCAAAACATCGCCGTTATTTAGTTTTATTGCATAATAAAATGTTGTTTCTCCGATTGTCGATGATTTTCTGATTGTTGAACCGGTGCCGCTTTTGAGCGTCTCTTTAAACTCGGGACGGTTTGCGTGTGACTCCATTTTTGAAACATCGCTTTGCGTATTATCAGCCAAAACAGTGCCGTCGGGCGCAATCAGTGTGAGGCGGGTATTGTCATCTATACGGTCGTTGATAAAGGAATAATCGCCGTTTGTATTAAGCTCTGACGAAACAATTTCGGCAATTGATTTAAGATTGCTTTGCGCCTGCTTTTCATAATAAGTATGAAATATGCAAACGGTTATCACGCTTGTGGTAAGCACAATCGCAATGCCCAAGGACAAAATTTTTGAAAAGGTTTTATTAATCATAATATATCACCATTAATCTATTTTATAACCCACATGGCGAATCGTTTTTATATGGTCGCCCGAGGGACCGAGTTTTTTTCTGAGCGACTGAATGTGAACATCAACCGTTCTGTTTCCCTGCTCAAAATCATAGCCCCAAATATTTTCCATCAATCTGTCACGCGTAAGAACAATGCCTTTATTTATAATAAGAAGTTTTAAAATTTCGTACTCCTTATATGTAAGCTCGACCTGTTCGCCGTTGATATAAACTATGTGGCGTTCCTCGTCAATCGTAATTTCGTCAAGTGAAACGGTGTTGACCTTTTGCGTTTGCGTTCTGCGCAAAACAGCTTTTATGCGGCTTATAAGCTCCATAACGCCAAACGGTTTTGTTATATAATCGTCGGCGCCCATATCAAGCCCTTTAACCGCATCTATCTCGCTTGTTTTAGCGGTAACCATAATAACAGGTATATATTTATAGTTTGGAGTTTGGCGGATTTTTTTGAGAATATTGAGTCCGTCCTCGCCCGGGAGCATAATATCAAGAATTATAAGCACCGGCAAATTTGTGCCGAGCGCGTTGTAAAGCTCCTTTGAATTATCAAAACCCTCAACTGTAAAACCGGAATTTAACAATGCATATTTTTCGAGTTCTCTGATACTGCTGTCATCTTCAACAATATAAATAAGGTTGCTTGTCATAGTTAATCACCTCTTTGTCAATATAGTATATTATAACAGTTAATTGTAAATTTGCACAGTGTTAAATTTATGTTAAATCGCAGTTTTACACGAATTTAACATAAACCGAACGCAAAATAAACTATGTTAAAGTATTTTAACATCGAGGTGAATAGATATATGACAATTTTTAACGCACTGTCGCTTGTAGGCGGCTTGGCACTTTTTTTGTTTGGCATGAATTATATGGGCTCAAGCCTTGAAAAATTCGGCGGAGGCAAATTCGAGAGCGTTCTTGCCAAGATGACTGACAACAGATTCAAAGGCGTTTTGCTCGGAATGGGCGTAACTGCGATTATCCAATCATCAAGCGCCGTCACCGTTATGGCTGTCGGCTTTGTAAATTCAAGCATTATGTCACTGCACCAGGCAATCGGAATAATTATGGGTGCAAACATAGGCACAACGGTCACCGCGTGGCTTTTGTCGCTGACAGGAATTCAAAGCGACAATATTTTTGTTGCACTTTTGAAACCATCGTCATTTACGCCGGTGCTTGCTTTAATCGGTATAGTAATGCTTATGGTTGCAAAAAATGAGAAGAAAAAGAATTTCGGCTCGATTTTGCTTGGCTTTGCAGTGTTAATGTACGGTATGGAAGCGATGAGTGCCGCTGTTGAACCGCTGAAAAGCGTTCCGCAATTTACACATATGCTGACAATGTTTTCAAACCCGATTTTGGGCGTTCTTGCCGGCGCAGTTTTAACGGCGATTATTCAATCGTCCTCCGCATCTGTCGGAATTTTACAGGCGCTTGCAGTTACGGGCACAATTTCGGTATCGTCTGCGTTTCCTATTATATTGGGTCAAAATATAGGCACATGTATCACTGCGGTTTTGTCATCAATCGGCACAAACAAAAACGCAAAGCGCACAGCAGTTGTGCATCTTGCGTTTAATACAATAGGCGTTTTGCTTGCAATGGCGTTGTTCTACGGCGCAAATGCAATTATCGGTCTGCCGTTTATAAATGACAAAGTTAACGCGGCGACAATCGCAATCATACACACGGCGTTTAATGTTTTTGCGACAGTTGTTCTGTTTCCGTTCGGCAAACAGCTTGAAAAGCTCGCCTGCCTTATCATAAGGGATAAAGAAGAGCCACAGGCAAAATCAAGCGAATTGCTTGAAGAGCGCTTTGTAAAAGCCCCCGGCTTTGCAATCGACAAGGTTAAGGAGCAGGCAGAAAAAATGGGCGAGCTTGCCAAAGAAAACATTTCGCTTTGCCTTGAATTTATCAAAGCATATTCAAAGGAAAAGGACGAGTTGATAAGCAAAAACGAAAAGGAACTTGACGCATACGAGGACAGGCTTGAAACATATCTTGTAAAAATCAGCGCAATGGATTTGAGCGTTGACGATTCCGTAAAACTTTCAAAGCTCAGCCACTCAATCAGTAACTTTGAGAGAATAGGCGACTACGGCGTAAATATTTTGAAAGTAAAACGCCGCATGCACAAGCAAAACATTCACTTTTCGGACGATGCAAACCACGAGCTTGAGGTTATGAGCAAAGCGGTTTGTGACATCATCGACAAATCAATAACAGCGTTTAACAATGACGATATTGCACTTGCGGCAGAAATTGAGCCGCTTGAGCAAACGATTGACAATTTGAAAGAAGAGCTGCGCGCACGCCATGCAAAAAGGCTTGAAAGCGGCGGATGCAGTATCGAAAACGGTTTGCTTTTCTTTGACATAATCAATTCATTTGAAAGAATAGCCGATCATTGTTCTAACCTTGCGGTGTGCATTATCGAGCTGTCAAAGCGCTCGTATCAAACGCACTCGTACTTAAAGGGCGTAAAGAGCCATTCAAATAAGAGCTTTATGGAAATGTTTGAAGAAAATCTTTTAAAATACAAAATAAACTGAAACAAAAAAGCAGGAGGCATTCGTAAGTGAATGCCTCCATTTTATTATTTTGAATATTTAAAATTTAGAACCAAGAACCAAAGAAAGAATCGATTACGGAGCTTATAACCGTTTTGCACTGAAGATAAGCCAAAATCAGCATTACAATGGTGAATACGAAAACAACGCCGAAGAAATAGAGTTTTTTGAGCATTGATGTGCCCTGCGTTTTTGTGTATTCAGTCAAAACGCTGATTTGTGAAACGGCATAGGTAATGGCAATAATCACATAGTAAACCGCAATAAATACAGGCGATTTAATAAGCGAAATGAATATGCCGAGGAACAAAAGCGCCGTTGTCATAGGTGTGTGAAGGATTGCCTTGCTTATAAGTTCAACAGGGTTTTGCTTTTGATTTGTGAGTGTTGTGTAAAGAATGTTTGAGCCGAATGTCATAGCCAAGCCGACAAGTGCAAACACAACTCCGAAAACGAAACATGCGCCGGCTTTATAGCCGATATTGATGCCGAGTCCCAAATCGCAAAGTCCACTCATAAGAACAAACAAAACGCTTAAAATAATGAGCGTTGCCGGATCTTTTGCCTTTGCGTGCTCGTTTACCGCCTCATTCGGATTTACAAAATAGTTTTTAAAGAAATGAGTGAATTTTGAAAAATCGACTGAGCTTGGAGCCGCCTGAACCTGCTGCGGAACATATTGTTGATTATACGGCTGACCGTACGGCTGGCCCTGCGCAGTATAATAAGGCTGTTGAGGCGGTGCTACCGGCTGATTGTGATTAATCGGTGACTCCTGCTGCTGTGGCGGCGCATTGAAAACCGCTGCCGGATTTTCGCTGAAATCGGGTGTCGAATTTTCTGCCGGTGCAGGCTGCTGTGCCATCGGTTGAGCCTCTTGAACAGGAGGCTGTTGAGGCATTTCCTGTGGTTGAGGAGCGACTTGCTCGTGTGTTTCGTACTGAATTTCCTGCGGTGCCGGCTGCTGTGCCGGTGCCTCCTCGTAAACGGGTGTATCCGTCGATTGCGGTGCGGGTTGTTGCGCATTGCGCTGTGCCTCTGCCTGTGCGTCGGGGCAGGAGCAAAGCTCGTTGTCGCCTAACTGTCTTCCGCAGTATTTACAAAATCTCATTTTATATTCCTCCTTAGCCAAAACGGCCATTAATTTAATTTTTGAATTTTAACCGAATAAAACGATTTGCTCGACGCCTTATATTCCTTTTCTATATCCTTAAGCGAAGCCATCGAATCGGTCACGCTTGTTGACGCGTTCTCGGGATTTGTGACAAGATTTTTGCCCGAGTCGGATTTAATATCCGTAAACGCAACGGTTGCATAAAGTTTTTTGCCCGTTGACGAATCATCGTATGAATAAGTGAAAATCAATCGGTTTGTATATCCCTCGCCCCGATACGAAAAATAGATTTTTTCTTCTTCGGCATCGGAATGATAAGCTTGAATTGCCTTGAATGCTGCATTTTTTAAACTTGACAAATCGGACGCATTTAATTTTGTTATATCTGATGTATAATCACAATCGCCTACTGTAAATTTCTTGTCAGTTTGCGTAAATACAATCCCGTACTGCGCAAACTCCTCTTTTTTGCATGAAAGCTTAACCGAAATCTCACTCGGCTTTTGCGATGAAATTACCGAATCCGGACAAAGGTCGAATGTGCCGACAGTATTTCCGGCGCCGTTTTTAACGGCAACCTCGTCACCGTCAACAGCAATTTTGAAATCGCCGACATTCTTGATAAGCTGTTTATTATAAACGCAGTGAATTTCGCCGTTTGTTTTGTCATAAACAACGCTGTTTAAAAATTCAAACGCATTGACATCGACAGCCTGCGGCAATGAAGAGGCGGCAACGCTCACCTCAAATCCGTTTTTGCCTATCAGCTTTTTTGCAAATCCCAACGAATTGATTTTGTCGGTATCTATCGAAACATAAAAATTTTCGGTTTCACCGTTTTTAATGTTATCATCTGATGAATACTTGATTTTTACTGCCGATTTCAAGCTTTTGTACGAGGTGAAAACCGACTCAATTTCGCGCGGCGAATAGCTGTAACTTTTTTTGACATCGGCAACATCAAGGCTTAAAAAATCCGCCTCGTTTTCGGTGCCGAAAACCTCGCCGCCGAGTGATTTATAAAGTGCGAATGTGTCAAAAACTCCGCTTGCATCATCGGCAACGGAGCCGTAGCCGTCGCACCCCGTGAAAATTTTGCCGTTGTCGGCGTCGGTCACAAACGATTTGGTCTGCACCGTGAACAAAAGCACAACCGCAACGCATGCGGCAACAAGCAACACAACAACCGCAGAAACGATTGCGGCAATTTTTGCGCCGTTTTTCTTTTTGCGAATCGGCGGATTTTGTGAAAAACCGCTGTAATTCGGCTGTGCCGCCTGTTGAGCGGGTACGCCTATCGGAGTGACAATGCCGCGCTGATCATCGGGTAAAATAATGGTGCGCGAGTCCTGCTCCTGCAAGGTATAATTCGGAACAGGTTTAACAGGCGTTTGACGCGGCTGTGAGGGAAAGCCCAAATCGGGTGCATTGTATTTTATCGCAGGTTTTTCCTGCGGTGTAATGTGAAAGCCGCACACCGTACAAAATCTTGAATTATCATCTATAATTGCCTTGCAATTTGGACAAATCATTGTTTAATCTCCGTAATTTTTGTTATAAATCAATTATATACTATGCCTTTTTAAAAATCAACGAACGGCAAATTTGTTTGCAAAATTTTAATGCTTTGGCAAAATCTTACTATTTGTTAAGTTCGTTAACCGTGTAGCCTGTGGAATTGATTACCTGCTGCAAAGCATCGGAATTTTTCGTATCGCTTTGCAGGCGGATAACATCATAAACATCGTCGTCATAATCGGTATTGCCGTTGAAGAAAGGCACCTCATAGCCCTTTTCCTCAAATTCGGAATTATACACGCGTTCGCCGTCTATATAATATTTGAGATAGCCGTATTCCTTTTTATACTTGGCGTCATATGTGCGCTTAAAGTTTTTGCCGTTGAATGAATACATCGACGATGAGGCATTAATCGTTCTGCCGTAATCCTCGACATCAAAATCATTTATACAAATATATTGGATATTATTTTGATGTTTGAGCATAAAATAAATTTCGTCGCTGTCATTCAAGGTGTTTGACGAGCCTTGGTTTTGATAAACAAGTTCTGCCGAACTGCCATTGTATGAATAAATATCGCAATTGTATCTGTAAACATTTTTGCTGATATAGTTGCCGTCGGAATCTTTAGAACGGATTTTGACGGCACGGCGATAAATAAGCATAAGTTCGCTTACATTATCGTTATTAAAATCGACAAGCTTAACAACCGCAAGTCCGTTGATATAAGCCTTTGAGCCTGATTTTTTAAGCTCCGCCGAGCCGTATTTTTTTGTATATTCGTTGACAAGTTCAAAATATGCATCGTTGAGCGACTGACCCGTCACCGTTTTAATGGTTGAGTTTTCACTGCTTCGCGTAAATCCTCCGACGGTTGAATTAATAAGGTCTGCCGTTTTTGTTGCGCGGCTTTCGGTGAGAACAGAAAGGCGAATCATTTCAAAATCGCCGTTTTTCTCATCAATTTTAAAACTTTGCGAGTTTGAATCAAAGGTTGCGGACTTTTTGTTTTTAAACTTCGCGCCCTTGAGCGTGTAAAGGTCCACCTTTGAAAGATTTTCGCCCGAGTGGTTGCCTATATAATAAATGTTGCGGTGATAATAAAGAGTTATCCAAACATCCGATGCCTTGTCGGTTGTCTGCGCCGCCTTTTGGTGATAGAGCTTTTCAAATTCGTGTTTTTTCTTATATCCCCAAATATCAGCATAATAAATGCCGTTGTCACGGTACGCAACAAGCAGTTCGCTTGTGCCGTCGTTATCAAAATCCATTTCGCGTGCGTAGCAAAGACCGGTCATCCTGTAGCCGCCTTCGCTTTCAGCCGCCGCAATGCCCTCGTAACTGCAGTTGCCGTAATCTGCGGCATATTTGGCGCAAACCTCGCCCGCGTCCGCCTTAAACTGCTCGATTCTGCGGTTTTCGCTGCTGAATTTGACTGCAACAACAACGACAAGCAAAACAATCACAACAATAATGCAAACAGCAAGCGCCGTAACGCGCACCCTTTTGTTTGTGCCGACAATTTGTTTTGCGTCGCGCAAATCCTCAACGATTTTGGCTTTTTCACTGCGCTCCTTTGATTGAAGCCGACTCAAAAAGTCGGAAATATCCATTTTGTCAAAGCGCAGCTTTTTGTCCTTGCGTGCCGAAGTGTCGGTATCGTCAAAGTAATTATACTTTTTTCCCAAAGCTTCACCCCCGTTAAAGGCAACGGTAATTTTAATCATTTTAACATATAAATAAAAAATAAGCAATACCGACAAAATCCGCCGCTCAAAAATCGGCACAAAACATATTTTTTTAACAAAGTAAAAAATAATTCTTGACAAACGGTGCAAGTGTATGTATAATAAATCTCGCAAAGTAAATGCGGATTTAGCTCACCCGGTAGAGCGTCACCTTGCCAAGGTGAAGGTAGCGAGTTCGAGTCTCGTAATCCGCTCCACAAAGCGTAAGGCTGTTTGGCTTTACGCTTTTATTTTTGTCATATATTAGACACTTTACTTTTATATGTATTTTTGATAAAATAAATAGTATCCATCGTGAAAAGGGGTGAGCAAAACGGAATATCAAATTATGCCCATAGGTAACGCCTGGCAGGACGGCGCATTTTGCGTGCCGCAGAGGATTGCAACGCGCTATATTAAACTTGCAAGCGAATATCAGTTTAAGGCACTTATGATAATTTTGTCGAAAAACGGCAAGGCAAGCAGTAAAGAAATTGCAAAAATTCTCGGCTGTACCGAGAGCGATGCCGACGATTTTCTCGACTTTTGGGTTGAGGAGGGCGTGCTTTCAAAGGACGGCGTTGCCGCTGAGAGCGAGCCGATTGAGGCGCAGGCAACCGCCGCAGAGCCGCAGACAGAGGCAAAACCCGAAAAGCCGCAACCCGAGAAAGCGCAAGTTAAAATCGAGCAAGTCAAAAAAATGCAGACAATGCCGATACCCGTTTTATCGCCCAAGGATATAGTTGCCGCGTGCCGCGAAAGCAAGGAGCTGACAGAGCTTATGCGCAACGCGCAGGAAGTTTTGGGCAAAACGCTAAGCCACGCAGAGCAGGAATTAATTATCAATATGGTGACATACTACGGATTGCCGTATGAAATAGTACTCACAATTTTGCACTATTACAAAACGCAAAAGGAGCGCGGCAAGGCTGTCGGCACGGGATACATAGGCGCAATGGCTAAAAATTGGAGCGAGGACGGAATAACAACGCTCGACGCCGCAGACGAGCGCCTGCAATCGCTTGAAAAATCCGACAAGTTGTGGACCGACATTGTTGCTCTTGCCGGAATAAGGCACAAAAGCCCGACAATGAAACAGCGCGAAATGATTAACCGCTGGGCAGAGGAATTTTCGCTTGAAATGATAGAAATTGCGTGCAATGTAATGCGCGAAAACGCAGAAAAACCGACGCTTAAATATGTTGACGGCGTGCTTAAAAATTGGCACAAAAAGGGCATCAAAACGCCCAACGATGTGATTGTCGACAACGAAAAGCACACAAATTCAAATAAAAAGGACTCCAAAAAGAGCAACAGACTTTCGTCAACGCCGAATTTTGATATTGACGAAATTGCAAAAAAAGCCATGTTTGACGATAATTTTGACATTTAACAGAGGATAAAAATATGCCTTATTCAACCGAAATATACAAAAAAGCAGAGCAGATATTGGAAAAACGCCGCGACAAGGCAGTTATGCAGGCAGACGCAAGAGCCGAGGAGATAAAAGAAAAGCTCCCCGAGGTTGCCGAAATTCAGCGCAGGCTGTCACGAATCGGACTTGAAATATCAAAACTGTTTTTTTACAACGGCGACAAGGACGAAAAGGTGCGCGAACTGCGTATGCAAAGCGAGGCACTTGTTGAGGAGCGCACAATAATTTTGAAGAAAAACGGATACAGCGAAAATGCGCTAAAGCCCGAATATGTTTGCCCCGTTTGTGAGGACAAGGGCTTTGTCGGCGGCAGACTTTGCGCGTGCCACAGACAACTTTTAAAAGATATTATGCGCAGTGAGGTTGCAAAATTTGCACCGCTTGACAAATGCACATTTGAAAACTTTGATTTGAGCTATTACAGCGAAACGCCGCTTGAAAACTCAATCGTTCCGAGAGCGAAGGCGCAAAAGGTTTTGGAGGCGACAAGAAAATACGCTCAAAACTTTTCAACAAACAGCAAAAACCTTTTATTTCTCGGCAAAACCGGACTCGGCAAGACACACCTTTCGCTTGCAATCGCGAATGTTGTAATAAACAAGGGATACAGTGTTTGCTACGGCACAAGCCAAAATATTTGCGACGATTTGCAGTCGGAACAGTTCGGCAGGAGCGAAAATATAGCCTACACAAAGCGGCAGGTGCTCGACTGTGATTTGCTTGTGCTTGACGATTTGGGAACCGAGCTTGACAATCAATACAGCATCGCCACGATTTATAACATAA
The DNA here is from genome assembly GCA_003526845.1 of Oscillospiraceae bacterium. Taxonomy (GTDB): domain Bacteria; phylum Bacillota; class Clostridia; order Oscillospirales; family Acutalibacteraceae; genus Eubacterium_R. The sequence goes on along the minus strand of DPVM01000010.1, from coordinate 30,154 downwards.
TCAACACAAGGCTACTCTCCGCAAAGCCGACGATAATCAGCACAAACTGCGAGTTTGAGGAATTGCTCAACAAATATGACCAGCGAATCACAAGCAGAATCACCGGAGAGTATGTCAAACTTTACTTATTCGGGGACGATATAAGAAACAAATAGCCGTTAGATTTCACCGACAAAGAAAGGATGCCCGATGAAATTTTTTAAACAGCTTAAATTAAAAAACATATTAATGCTCACGATTGCAGGAATAATAAACGCCGTCGGCGTGACGATGTTCCTGCAACCCGTGCGCCTTTATGACAGCGGAATATCCGGCACCTCAATGCTTTTGGGGCAGCTCACGCCGGACTTTTTGTCGCTGTCTTTTTTTCTTGCCGTTTTAAACATACCGATATTTTTGTTCGGCGCAAAAAAGCAGGGCGGTGTTTTCACATTCTACGCCGTTTATGTTGTGGCGATATATTCGCTGTCGGCTTGGCTGATAACGGATATTTTGCCGATTGATGTTGAATTTTTGTCGCCGTTTGCAAAGGACGATTTGTTTTTGTGTGCCGTTTTCGGCGGACTTATTTCGGGCGCCGGCAGCGGAATTGCAATAAGATACGGCGGCGCAATGGACGGCATCGAAGTTCTTGCCGTGATATTTGCAAAGCGGCTTTCGCTTACTGTGGGCACATTTGTGATGATATACAATGTTGTGCTTTACATAATATGCGGCATAATATATCAAAGCTGGATTTTGCCGCTTTATTCAATCGTAACATATATTGTCGCGCTGAAGGTGATTGACTATATCGTTGAGGGCTTTGACCGCTCAAAGTCGGCAATGATTATCACAACAAAGCACGACGAAATATGCGAAAAGCTTTCGGTTGAATTTGAAAACGGAATAACATTTTTTGACGCAAAAGGCTATTATTCCGACAGCGACAAAACCGTGATTTATTTTGTGCTCAACCGCTTTCAAATCGGCAAAATGCGCGAAATTGTTCACTCAATCGACCCGGCGGCGTACATTTCGATAACCGATGTGGCAGACATTTTCGGCGCAAAGCAGAAAAAGGAATAATTCGACCGCGCTTGCAAACATAACCGAGCAATAAGAAAGGCACCGCCGATACATTGTATCGACAGTGCCTTTTTATATGCAAAATTATGCGCCTATAAGCTGTTGGTCAAACTCGAACAACACCTCATTTATGGTGAAAAAATCATACACATGATGAATTATGAAATACTCGACTATAATATCGAATTTATCGCTGTGCGAAAAAGCATAGCCTGCTTTTGCAAGCATTTCGCGCGCCGTGGCAATATCAAGTTCAAGCGCAATCACAAATGAAACAGCTGTTATTTTGCTCGGCTTATAAGTCGGGTTGTTTTTTATTTTTGAAAACAGTTTTCTGTCAACATTCGCCTTTTTGTAGCACTCGGGGTCGGTCATATGCCTTTCATCGATAAGCCTTATGAGCATTTGCGAAAAACTTTCGTCAAGCATATTAAGTCGGCTTTGCAAATCGTCCTCCTCAAATAAATCGTCCTGAGCATAGCCGGGCAAAGACTCACTTTGATAACTATTTGGGCATGAGAGCGGAGCGCCCATACTCGGCGAACAAAGCGGAGGTAAATCGGACGCAAAATCAGGCTCTAAACGAACCGATTGCTCAAAATGCGAGTCGGCATAAACATCGTCGATATATTCCTTAATATCGTCAATAACAGCACTGCCTGCGCGCATTGCATCGGCGTCGAACAGTACAATATAAATTGCCATTTTGTTGACTGCCGAGTGTTTTTTGATTGTATCGACGGCAACCTTGAACGCTTGTGACTTAGGATAGCCGTAAACTCCGCCCGAAATCAGCGGAAACGCAACAGATTTGCACCCAAATTGCATTGCGAGCGCAAGCGAATTGTTATAGCACGATTCAAGTAAAGCACGCTCATTATGCTCGCCGTCCCTCCAAATCGGACCAACGGTGTGAATAACATATTTTGACGGCAAATTGTAAGCTGAGGTGATTTTTGCCTCGCCCGTTCGACAGCCGCCGAGAGTTTTGCACTCCTCTAAAAGTGCTTTGCCTGCCGCCGCGTGAATGGCTCCGTCAACACCTCCGCCGCCCAAAAGCGAATTGTTGGCAGCATTTACGATAGCATCAACCTTAAGTTTTGTTATATCGTTTCTTATGACTGTAAGTGACATCGGTTACTTCCTTTTTTCAAGCTTTTTAAGCGATTTATTAAACTGAATTGCAAACAGTATTGCCGTAAATGTCACTGCGATTATATCCGCAGCCGGCTCGGCGGTGTAAACGGCAGTTGTTTTGTCTGAAATGAAATTAGGCAATATGTAGATAAGCGGAATAAGCAAAACGAATTTTCTCATTATCGCAACGATTATCGAGCAAACGGCGTTGCCGATTGAAACAAATGTCATCTGGCACGCAATTTGTATGCCGAAAATAAACATAACCGCAAAATAAACGCGCATTGCATGTACCGTAAACTCCATCAGCGAGGCGTCGGTTGTGAACATTCCTGCGAAAATGCGCGGAAACAGCATAACGCATCCCCAAAGCAAAAATGAATAGCAAAGGCAAACAACAAGCAAAAGTCTGAATGTTTTTTTGACTCTTTTTGCGTTGCCTGCGCCGTAGTTATAGCTTGTAATCGGCTGTGCGCCCTGCGCAATTCCCTGAAGCGGAAGCATTGCAAACTGCATAACGCTTGTCAAAATAGTCATCGCGCCGACAGCGACATCGCCGCCGTATTTCAAAAGCGACGAATTAAAGCAAACCGAAATAACGCTTTCGCTCGCCTGCATAATAAATGCCGACAAGCCGAGAGCAACGCACGGCAAAATAAGTTTAGGCGCACCGAAGAAATTGCTTTTCTTAAGACGCAAAAATGTCTTTTTACCCGTTAAAAACGCAATTGTCCACGCACATGAAAGTGCCTGCGAAATAACCGTTGCGACAGCAGCGCCCTTAACCCCCATGCCGAATCCGAAAATAAAAATCGGGTCCAAAATTATGTTTGCAACAGCGCCGATTGAAACGGTAATCATTCCGATATTGGCAAAACCCTGCGCCGTTATAAAGGCATTCATACCAAGGGTAAGCTGAACAAAAATGGTGCCCAAGGCGTAAATATTCATATAATCAACAGCAAAATCAATTGTGTTTTCGCTTGCGCCGAACGCCATAAGCAACGGCTTGTCCCAAATGAACAAAACAATGGTGAGTATCGCCGAAATGATAATTTGCATCGCGAAACAGCCGCCGAGTATTTTTTCGGCAGACTCGTTGTCGCCCTTTCCCATGCAAATCGACGCACGCGGCGCACCGCCCGAGGCAACAAGTGCGGCAAACGCCGAAATTATAAGAATTATCGGCATGCAAATGCCCATACCCGTGAGCGCCAAACTGCCCTCGCCCGGAATGTGCCCGATATACACCCTGTCGATGATGTTGTAAAGCATATTTACAATTTGCGAAATAACGGTAGGCACAGCCAGCTTAACAAGCAGTTTTCCCACCGGCTGTGTCCCCAAAAACGACTTATCCTGAGTCATAATTACCCTTCTTTATTCAAATATTTGATTTAAAAATGAAATTCTGTTGTTTACGGCAGTGGCGGTTATGGTGCTGTGGGACGCCATATCGAAGCCGTGAACTGTGCCCTTTGTTTCGTCCAAAGCAACGCTATTTCCGGCGGATTCCAGCGCATCGGCAAAGGCAACGCCCTCATCGTGGAGGCAATCGAACTCCGCTGTTTGTATGTATGTCGGCGGCATATTCGACAAATCGCTTGCGGATGCAGGCGAAACATATTGCGCATTTTGACCGTCGACCTTTTCAGGTAAATAAAGTTGCCACATTTTGCGATTGAGAATACTGTTCCAAACAGGGGTATCAACAAACTTTTTCATCGACTCGGTTGAAACGCCGCTGTCAAGCACCGGATAAACAAGGAGCATTCCGCACAGATTGACTAATCCCTCATCGCGCGCCTTGAGAACAGTTGCGGCGGCAAGGCATCCGCCTGCACTGTCGCCCGCTACGGCAAATTTATTTAAATCCGCACCTATTCTGTCTGCATTTTTAACCGCCCATTCAAGCGTGGAATAGCAATCAGGGAAAATTTGATTAAAATTATATTTCGGCGTGTTTCTGTAATCAACACAAAGCACCATGCAATTTGCGCCGAGGCAATACTCCTTGAGCAGACGATAATGATACGGCGCCGCCTTGTAAATAAATCCGCCGCCGTGATAATAGACAACAAGAGGAAGCTTTCCGTTTTTGCCGCGCGGAGAATACAAAAGACACGGCAATGACGCTCCGTCTGAATTAATACTGAATTTTTCGACCGAAACATTTTTGTCGGAATGATTGACATTCACAAAAACGCCCAAAACCTTTTCTGCCGCAGGGGCAAAGCCTTCAACAATCGGAAATGTCATCATTTTTAGTTTTTTAAAATCTTCATTAATTGGATAATCCACATTTTCTCCTTAACTTAAACAAATATCAGCCGCGCTGTTAAACAGCGCTCAATTGTTTTGTTTTCAACATTTTTTTGATAGATTTTAATTAAAAGTTTAGTTATGCTTTTTTCTCTTCTCCGTTTATTTGTGTCGCCCAAATATATTATATAATAAAATCTGACAATTTCAACAGATAAATTAAAACCGCTTCACAAGGGGGCACACTGCATAAAGAATAAATGCTCAATAATTAAAGCAAAATCGGTATGGTTGCGAAAACCATACCGATTTTAATCAAATATTCAATCAGCCCCAAACCTCGTCGGCAATTTCCTTAACGAGTTTAAGCTTTGCCCATTGCTCATCTTCGGTGAGTTTGTTGCCGATTTCGCACGATGCAAAACCGCACTGCGGGCTGAGGCAAAGTCTGTCAAGCGGAACATATTTTGCCGCCTCGTTAATTCTCTTGATAACCTCGTCATTGTTCTCGAGCTTAGGTGATTTTGTTGTGATTAAGCCCAAAACAACAATTTTGTCGGATGAAACCTTTGCAAGAGGCTCAAATCCGCCCGAACGCTCGTCATCATATTCAAGGAAAAGGGCGTCAACATTTTCGTTTGCAAAAACCCAATCGGCAACCGGGTCATAAGCGCCGCTTGAGAAGAATGTTGAGTGATAGTTGCCGCGGCAAATGTGCGAGGTGATTACCATATCCTCCGGCTTGCCCTCAAGAGCGAGATTGTTGACCTTGAGAAGCTGATTCTTAAATTCCTCAGCGGTAACACCGAATACTTCGGTGCCATTGTCGGTAAGTGCAGTGCCCCATGAGCAGTCGTCAAGTTGGAGATTGCGACAACCTGCTGCATAAAATTGTGTGATTACATCACGGTAAGCGGCGGCAATATCCTCGATAAGTTCATCATTTGTTGCATAAAATTTTCTTGTAAGCTCAATATTTCCGGGAACGGTAAACTGCAAATATGTTTGCGCCGGAGCCGGAATTGTGTATTTTGCAACGGTGTTTTCGTCCTCAAACTGCTTTAAAAACCTAAAATACTCTACAAACGGATGAGCCTTTGCCTTGAATTTTCCCACAAGATACGTGTCGTCAAGAACGGCAAGTTCGTTGTTAAACGGAACTCCGCCACCTGTTGCCTTGTGCTCAACTCCGTCAAATCCCCACATAAAATCGAGATGCCAGAATGTTCTTCTGAATTCGCCGTCGGTGATTGCGTGGTAGCCAAGTTCCTTTTGCTTTGCTACAAGTTTTGTGATTTCGTCATTTACGATTTTGTCGTACTCGTCCTTTTGAATTTTTCCGCTTTTGTAATTTTCCTTTGCGTCTTTAAGCGCCTGCGGTCTTAAAAAGCTTCCTACAAAATCATATTTAAACGGTGTTTTTAATGTGCTCATAAATAAAACTGTCCTTTCGTTTTTTGCTAAGGACAGTTTATCACAAAAATATTCTTTTGAAAAATACTAAAAATTCGCAGCCGCTCATAGTTTTAAACTATGGTAGAATACTTTTTCAGCGCACTTATATATGATTCCGCATAACGCGAAAGCATAATGTTTTTCTTTTTAATCAACCCGATATGCATATCGCAATCCATTTCAAGCGGTTTTGCGATAATATCCTCCCCGTTAAGCTCCTTGTCGATTATGCCGGAGCTGACAGTAAAACCATTAAGTCCGATTGCCAAGTTGAAAAGTGTTGCACGGTCCCTGACCTGAATACTTTTCGGCATATCAAGCACGCTCAAAAACTCCTCGCTGAAATAAAACGAATTTCGCTCGCCCTGCTCATACACAAGATACGGATAAGGCTTCAGCTCGTCAAGCGTGATTTTGTCCTTATGCGCAAGCAGATGATTTTTGCTGATAAAAATATGCGGTGATGCGGTGAACATTTCCTCAAAGAGCAAATCGTTTTTCTTAAAAAGTTTTGTCAAAACATCCTCGTTTTGTTTTGAAATATAAAGAACACCGATTTCACTGTTGCCGTTTGCAACATCGTCGATTATTTCGCCCGTTTGAGTTTCGCGCAGAATAAAATTGTATTCGTCCGCGTCATATTTGCCGACAACATCGACAAATGCGTTGACCGCAAAAGAATAATGTTGGCACGAAACGCAAAATTTAGGGTTGCGCTTTTCGTCGGCACAAAAATGATCCTTCATAATCTCCGCCTGTTCGAGCAAATTGCGCGCAAACGAAAGCAACTCCTCACCCTCACGGGTGATGCTGACACCCTTGTTTGAACGCACAAACGCGGTAACGCCCATCTCACTTTCGAGATTATGTATAGCCGCGCTCAGGCTCGGTTGTGATATAAAAAGCTTTTCAGCCGCCTCTGTAATATTCCTGCACTCGGCAACCGTCACCAAATATTTCAATTGTTGCAGTGTCATACCGCACCTCGCATTAATTTGTAAGTAAAGTTTTATTTTGTTTTAGAATCTCGATTGTTATTTGCAACTTGTATTCTTTTATTGATTTCTTCCATAAACTCGTCACATTTTTCAATACAAAAAATATACTTCCGGTCTAAATTATCGGTAATTTTTACATAATCCAAACCATATCCGCCGACAATCGAAAGCTGACGGTCATTCCATTCCTCGCTGTTTTCAGGCTTCCAAGCATGTTTTTCAACAGCAACAATATCGGTATATAAGATTTTTGGATTAACAGGAAACGGATGCACGGAAGAGATTTCGTGCCTTTGAATTTGAAGATAATCATTAAATAAAAGCACGCCTCTAAAATCATCACATCGTTTGTACGCCAATGCTATGCCTATAAAAACCAACGCAAATATTATTACACAATTTGCCGCATGCGGTATAATAAGCCCATTAAAGCGGTCTTTAATAACTGCACAAATGACTGCATAAACAAACAACAACGAAGCCGGTATCGCAAAAAATGACAATACATTATAGGCACTTCGTTGTGACTCGCGTTTTGTAACAAACATATAATATTTATCTTCCATTATATCTCCCCCGACTAAAGACTTACAACAAAAATCATCTTTTCACTGTCAAAAATTCACCTTATAATACCATAACCAATGTGCCGGCAGTGATGAGAATTGAGCCGATAAGCGATTTTGTGTTGAACTCCTCGTGCAAAAATACAAAAGCAAGCACAAGGGTGAAAAGAACACTCAATTTGTCAATCGGCACAACTTTTGACACATCGCCCATTTGGATTGCTTTGTAATAGCAAAGCCACGATGCGCCCGTTGCAAGACCGGAAAGGATAAGGAATATCCAGCTTTTTTTGCTGATGCTTGAAATGCCCGACTGCGTGTTTGTGATAAATACCATTAGCCACGACATTCCCACAACGGCAACAGTTCTGATAGCCGTTGCAAGGGTTGAATCAACATTTTCAATTCCGACCTTTGCAAGAATTGATGTAAGCGCCGCAAATACGGCTGAAAGTAATGCGAACAACCACCACATATATATCACCTCTCCTTATATTTTATAGCCCTATATCTGCATTGTAATGAGCAATGTTAAACAAAATAACTTTTCTACCGGCTGAGAGCAGGAAATTTCTGTTCTTTTGAGTTGTTTAAGCTATCAGTCAACAACGGCAAATCTGTTGCTTGAAAAGCCCATGATGAGTGAGCATACAAACGGGAAAAACAGCGTGAGAATGCCGAAGCCAACAGAAAAGCCGTAGCATTTTGCTGTTTTTATTGAAAATTTAATCAAAAATACAATATCTGCAATCGGAACAAGCATCCAAAATCCTTTATACCATTTGCCGTCCGTTACGGCGTCAACAAGCACAAAGAAATTGACAACGGGAATTATAGCCAAAATTGCAGGCTTGTTTGCTTTTTTAAACATTTTAAAACCGCCGACGATTACAAGGACATACCACACAAGCGCCAAAAGCGACGGTAATAAAATAACATTTGAAATACCCATAAAAAGCCCTCCTTTCTAAAAAATAATGCAATAATTTAAAATAAAATTTAATATTTGACACGGATAGATACTTTTAACGGTTTAACCGTAATATTTGTCAAGTTCGGCGTCGCAGGTCGGGTATTTTTCGATTTTCGGCTGTTCATAAACCTTGCCGCGCGCAACAACCATATACGGATTTGAAAGTGCCCTGAAATCGTCAAGCGGATTTGTGTTTGAAATAAGCATATCGGCGCATTTTCCGACCTCGATACTGCCTGTTATATCGTCAATTCCGAGTATAGCCGCATTGTTAAGCGTTGCGGTATAGAGCGCAAACTCGGGCGAAACGCCGACATTCTTTCCAAAATAATGAAGCTCGCGCCACATATTGTAATGTGTTGTGTAGGGACAGCCCGTATCCGTACCCAAGCCGACAGTTATTCCGTTTGCGAGCGCGGTTTTTGAGCCTGCAATCATATTGTTGTAAACGATATTTGAATTGTACTGCACCGCCTCGGTGATACCGAGCGTTTGCATATCGAATTTTGCCATGGGCAGTGCAGGAGAAATCGTGCAAACCATAACAGCGCCGTGCTGTTTGAATGCATCAATTTCCTTTTGTGTAAGAGTTGAGCCGTGCTCTATCGAATCAACTCCGTTTTGGACGGCACACCTGACGCCCTCGGGGCTTTGAACATGTGCGGCGACCTTAAAGCCGTATTCATGCGCACGGTCACAGCATGCCTTAATCATATCCGGTTGCATCATCAGCCTGCCCGGCTCGCCTTTAACCTTTGCGTCCATTACACCGCCTGTAATCATAAGCTTAATCAAATCGACATTATGGGTTTTAAGCTCATCAACCATTCTCACGGCATCATCAACCGTTTCTGCCGCACGCGCAACCGAGCCGACCATATGACCGCCCGGAACGCCGATTGCAAAGTCGGAGGCGAGTATTCTCGGTCCCTCAAGTGCACCCGAATTGATTTTGTCGCGGAGCTTTGTGTCTATATTGTCAAGTCCGCCGACAGTGCGTATTGTGGTAACGCCGGACATAAGCCCCTGCATGGCGTAGGAATTGCACATCTTGAGCGTAAAATTGCGCATAACGGCGGACGAAAGCGCAATTCTTGAAAGCAGAGTTGCTTTGAGCGGCTTTTTCTGCGGTTTTCCTCCGGCAGGAAGGTGAACATGGAGGTTGATAAGACCGGGCATAAGATATTTGCCGTTTAAATCAAACACCCTGTCACCCGCGCCGATTTCGGCTTTGCCGATAAAAACGATTTTGTCGCCGTCTGTCACAACATCGGTGTGCTCAATGGGAGCCATATTTTTTGTGCCGTCAAGCAAAATGCAATTTTTGAATACGGTTTTCATAAAATCACCTTTTGTTATATTTTATAACATCATTATACTATAATAACAAAAAAAGAACAACCCGGTTTCATCAACCGGGCTGTACCTTTTGTATTAATTTAAGTTTCCGATTCATCGCGCAATCTGCCGTTAAAAGCTCTGCCGAAAACAACAGATATTGTTTCGAGCAAAACAGCAAACACAATTGCGCCGATATAAGATGATGATACCCCTAGTTTAAACAACAAAACGACAAGCAATATTATTGCAGAAATCAAAACAGCGGTTATTTTTTTAAATCGGAGTTTTTCCCCTCGCGTCAGCTCCTTTTGCGGCGTATCGGCAGGACAGAGTATTGCCATAATCGCAAGACAGCATATCGGTATTGCGACAAGAAGCGCAAAACTTGCATTTTCGGCAAGTTTAATGCACGCAATGCCTATAAAGAATGAAGAGAGAGTCACTGCCTGGCAATGAAATTCTGTTTTTGCATGAAAGCCACCGGCGTACCTGTGTGTTATAAAAAACACAAGATAAAATATGACGCCTTGCAGCGGGATTTTAAATATTATTCCGATTACAAGACTGCAAAACATCAGAAACAACTCGCTTATCATAACAAACAAGCCGTAATGATACAAATCAATCTCGTCACCGTCTATTTTGTTTTTATCCGCCAAATATTGAGCTATTCGTTTTGAAAGTTTACTTATCATTATCTATATCATCTGTCATTCTTTTTGAATTGATTGTATTGCTTCGGCAACTTAGGTTGGAATGCGGCTGTTGTGTTTGTTGAATTTGAGTCAACTTTAACTGAGAAGTTGATAGCCTTTACAACCTTTGAAAGAGCATCAGTTTTCATACGTTTCACCTCCTTTTTTCTTGGTTATATAACATTTTTGACAGCATTGCAACAGATTTGGCATTTTGCACCGTTTTTTGCCCCAAACTGCACAGATTTCAAATATGATTGTTATAATTTAAAAACACCTTGAATAATTTCAATCTTCATTTGAAGTTTTGAAACCGCACTTTCTTCATCTGCCGATTTAATAATGTTAATATATATAAAAGAAGCGACAGTTTGAAAGACGAGGATAGATTTTATGAAATTTGACAGCAATATGATTATCGGCAACCGAATTAAATTTTACAGAGGCTCAAAAGGGTTGAAACAGGAAGAATTGGCTGAAAAGGTGTCGATTTCCAACACTCAAATGTCAAATCTCGAATGCGGGAAAAGCAATCTTTCATACAAAACAATGCAACGGCTTTGCGAGGAACTGGAGATTTGTCCGTGCGCATTGCTAACAGGCGCGCTCAAGGCATCCGTACCGGAAAACATAATTGATTTGATAAAACATCTTTCGCAAAAGGAGCAGGAAACGCTTTACAATCTTCTCCTTGCTTATTATGACAGCAACAAAATTTAACCTGAAAGTCAATAAGCCTAAATTAATAAGTGTTGAATTATTTTTTTAAATATGTTATATTTAACTCAAAGCTGATGTCTTTGAGTTATTTTATTTTTGGGAGAAATTGAAATATGTCTGTTAAAGCTCTTATTTGTGATGATGATACCGAATGCCGCGAACTTACAGTAGCCTATTTTGTGCGCTACTGCGAAGATCGTGGCATAAATTATTCATACGACAGTTGCGATAACGCTCAGGATGCAATAATTTCCGAAAAAGCGTATGATATTGCCTTTTTGGATGTTGAGCTTGGTGAAAAAACCGGTCTTGATGTTGCAAAATTCCTGAAAATCAGAAATAAAAACGTTATTATATTTTTTATCACCGAATATGAAAAATATATTGATGACGCTATGAATCTTTTTGCGCTCAGATTCATCAAAAAGCCGCTTAACTACGAGAGGTTTTACAAGGGTCTTGATAAAGCCATTGAGCTTATCAACAAAGACTCGATTCAGTTTTATCTTAAGGACACAAACAAGCTAAAACGCATTCAGTCAAACGAAATAATGTATGTTGAAACACTTGAGCACAAGGTAAAAGTTGTAACCGAAAATATGGTATATTACTCGGCGAATTTGATGGACGAGTGGGAAACGAAACTCAACCATCTTTGCTTTTACAGGGTGCACAAAAGTTATATAATCAACCTTGATTATGTCAACGAATACAGGCGTGATGAAGTGACACTCACAAACGGAGAAATTATTCCTATTTCATATAGAAAGCAATCCGATTTCAGAAAGCACTTTCACAGCTATCTAAAAAGGAGAAAATAGTTGCATTCTGTGTATATGAACCTGATTTTGCAGGCGATAGAAGCGCTGATATGCTTTAATTTTTACGAAAGCATAAACAATACAGACAGAAAATTGATAAACGCCGTCACAATTCAGGTCGGATACCTGATAATGGCGGGAATAAATATTCTTTTTAATTATAATGTAATAATCAACACTGCCGTGCTGTTGATTTTTCAATTGCTTTTCGCACGGATTCTTTACAAAATGAAAGCAGTTTTTTCGTTGTTGTATTCCCTGCTGTTTACGGTCGGCGTAACGATAACGGAAATCAGCGTAATAAATGTGCTTGCCGTTATGTTCGACACGCATTCAAAGGCATTTATTTCAAATCCGTATTCATACATAGTTCTTATAGTGGCAAGCAAATCGTTGCTGTTTGTTTTGCTGCGCGTTGTTGTGGCAGTTGTGCGCAAAACAGACTATAAAGAGGCAATCAAGTGGCACCTGTTGATTTATCCTGCGTCGCTTCTTTTGGTTTTGACCGTTTTTGTAATAATTTCATATGAAGTTAATTTGGATGACAGCTTTAAAATTTTGATAGCGGTTTCAAGCCTTGTACTTATCGTATCCGTTGTTTTTACAAGCATTTATCAGCAAAAAACGTCGGAAAAAGAGGCAGAGCTTATTGAGCTTCGCACTATCCAATCCGAAAGGCAAATCAACAACACATACTACGAGCTGCTTGCACACCAAAATGACCAACTGCAAATGTTTGTTCATGATACAAAAAAGCACTATCACAACCTTTATTCAATGGCAGGCGACAATAAAGAAATTAAAAACTATATCAACAGCATTGTTGATGATATTGACAATACAAACAACATCGGCAAAACATCAAACAAACTGCTTGATTTGATTATAAACAAATACATTTTTGTTTGCCGCAAAAACGAATTGACCTTTGAGCGTCAGATAAATTATTCCAATTTTGACTTTATCGACAGAAACGATTTGACGGCGCTGTTCAACAATCTGCTTGACAACGCGGTTGAATCGGCAACGAAAAGCACTCAGCGCAAAGTTAAATTTGAAATCGGCAAAATCAATTCGATGATTGTTGTTGACCTTTCAAACTCATGCGACAAGGAGCCAAATGTAGACAAAAACAGGCTTGTTTCCAGCAAAGCTGACAAATCGGTTCACGGATACGGGTTCAAAAGCATCACGCGCAGTGTTAAAAAATACGGCGGTGATATTGAGTTTAGCTATGATCCAAACGAAAAAATGTTCAACATTTCAATCATCTTTATGACAAAGAATGACAATTAATATCGCGCAAACGAATCTGATTATAAATTAATTCAACATATATAAAGCCACACACGATTGAATTTTAATGCGGCAAGGACACCGAGTTTTGCATACTCGAAATAAATGCCGCACTGCTGAAAAGCGAGTCAACAATCTACTCCTCACGCACGGAGCACGAATACATAGTAAAATCAGTAGACAAAAAATTCATAAGACAACAATAAAACGCACCTTGCGCAAATTTGCATGGTGCGTTTTAGTTTTATGTTATATGATATTATTAAGCCTTAACAATAACCTTTGCCGGGCATTTTGCGGCGCAAAGTCCGCAACCGACACATTTTTCATAATCAATTTTTGCAATGTTGTTTGCAAAGGTGATTGCATCCTTCGGGCAATTTTTGGCACAGAGTCCGCAACCGATACAGCCGGCGTCGCAATTGACCTTGACAGCCTTGCCACGGTCGTTATTTACACACTGAACTCTGTATTTTGATGCGGCAGGAATAATCTCAATAAGATGCTGTGGGCAAGCCTTGACACATTTGCCGCACGCAACGCAAAGTTCTTCCTCAACAACAGCTTTGCCGTTTACAAGGCGAATGGCTCTGTTGTCGCAAACCTCGGCGCAATCGCCGTAGCCGATACAGCCGAAGCGGCACGACATTTTGCCGACACCCAAGCCTGCCTTAACATCGGCACAAGTTTCGGTGCCGAAATATTTGTATTTCTCCTGCCTTTTATCTGCTGTGCCGGAGCACGCAACAAAAGCAGTTTTGCGAACAAACTCACCTGCCGAAACGCCCATAATTTCGGCAATTTTGTCTGCGCCGCTCTGTCCCGCAGGAGGACAGGCGTTGACCTCTGCCTCGCCGCTGACGATTGCCTTTGCAAGTGCATCGCAGCCGGCATATCCGCATGCGCCGCAGTTGTTGCCGCCGAGGCAATCCCTAATCTGCGACTCACGCTCATCCACATCGACATGAAACGCCTTTTCGGCGATGCTTAAAAGAACGGCGATAACCAATCCGACTGCAGCAACCACTACGGTGGCGATGATGATATTTTTCATATTCATTGTGCCACCCCCTTATGCCAAACCGGCAAAGCCGTAAAACGCAATTGCCATAAGGCACGCGGTGAGAAGAACAGACGGTGTGCCCTTGAACGATTTCGGAACATCGTTATTTTCAGTTCTCTCTCTGATTCCGGCAAGAATTATAATCGAAATTGCAAAACCGCAAGCTGTGCCGAATCCCGTCACAACCGAGGTGATGAAATCGTTTGACTCCTGAACATTTGTCAGCGCAACGCCGAGAACCGCACAGTTGGTTGTGATGAGCGGCAAATATACGCCGAGCGATTGGTGAAGCTTTGGCATTGCTTTTTTCAAAAACAGCTCGATAAACTGAACAAGTGCCGCAATTACAAGAATGAATATAATCGTATTGAGATATTCAATGCCGAGTTTTTTGATAACATATGTATAAAGCAGATTTGTGACAGCCGATGCAATTGTGATAACAAATATTACCGCGCCGCCCATTCCTGCTGCTGTTTTGACATTTTTTGAGACACCCAAAAACGGACAAATTCCCAAAAACTGCGAAAGCACAACATTGTTTATAAGTGCCGTTGAAAGAAGAACAAGAAACAGTGTTTTAACCATTATTTTCGCCCTCCTTTTCTGTTGTGTGGAGCGAGCAGGTCATACAATTGCCGTCGCATCCCTCCGGCTCATCCGATTTTGTGTGTCTGTTTGCGCCCTTTGCGCCGAGTCTGTTTTGAAGTGCACACAAAAACGCAAGCACAAGAAACGCACCGGGAGCAAGCACAAACATTGCAACGCCCTCGTAGCTTTGCGGCAAAATGCGCTGTGAAAAGATTGTACCGGAACCGATAAGTTCGCGCACAATGCCGATTGATGTAAGCCCGATTGTAAAACCGATGCCCATACCCAAGCCGTCAAAAATCGACGGAAGAACCTTATTTTTCGAGGCGTAGCTTTCTGCTCTGCCCAAAATAATACAGTTAACAACTATAAGCGGAATATAAATTCCGAGTGCATCGTAAAGCGAAGTTACATACGCATGCAAAAGCATTTGCACGATTGTTACAAACGATGCGACAATGACGATATAAGCCGGCATACGCACACCGCCCGGTATAACCTTGCGCAACAGTGACACCATTAAATTTGAGCAAACAAGCACAACGGTTGTCGCAAGACCCATTCCTATGCCGTTTATCGCAGAGGTTGTGACAGCAAGTGTCGGACACATTCCGAGCATAAGCACAAAGGTGGGATTTTCCTTAACAATGCCGTTGTATAGTCTTTCGAGAAGCTGTTTCATTGTTGTCCCTCCTTCAGTGTCGAATAAAAATGAGTGGCGGCGTTCACAGCGTCGGTAACGGCAGAGGATGTGATTGTTGCGCCGCTGATAGCGTCAATCTCGCTGTCGGATGCGGCGGCGTTCTTAACATAAGAAAGCTTGCCTGCCGACTTGCCGGCAAATTGATTTTGGAAATCGTCCTCGGTGCATTTTGCGCCGAGACCTGCCGTTTCACTGTGAGAGAGCACCTTAAAACCTGTTATTTTATCATCTGCGGCAGAAATACCGATTGCGATTTTGACATCGCCGCCGTATCCGCTTGCCGAGGTTGCCGACATAACATATCCCACGGTATTTCCGTTTTTATCCACAGCACGCAGGACATCGTCAACGCTCGCATTCTGAACGGGAGCGGAATCGTTTTCCGCCTTAATAAGTTTGTCTGAAGAATTAAGTTCTTCAAACTCTACACCCGAAAATACGCTTTCATACGCTGCCATTTTTGCCTTGTTCTCCGCCTCGGAAATAGGCTTTGCAGTAATCTCATTTACAACGGCAAGCGCAAAACCGGCAACAAGCGTTATAAGAAGCAGTGCAAGACAGTTTTTAAACACCTTTGATTTAGCCATCTCTCACACCTCCTCTTTCTTTTTCATTCCAAACGGTTTAGGAACTGTGATTTTTTCAATAAGCGGAACAAGAAGGTTGCTTGTTATAATTGCATAAGACACACCCTCGGCACTTGAGCCGAGAACACGGAAGCAAGCAATAAGCAAGCCGATTATTACGGAATAAATATATTGACCGCGCTTTGTAATCGGGCTTGTTGCGTAATCGTTTGCCATAAACACGGCACCTGAAAGCAAGCCGCCGGTGAAAAGCTGAGAAAGCATATAATTTACACTCAATAAGCCCTTGCCGATACTGAATAATGCGATAAACAGCATTGAGCTTGCAACAACCACAACCGGAATACGCGGCGAAATGACTTTGCGTGCAAGCAGATAAACAAAACCGATAAGTATGCAAAGCGCCGAAACCTCGCCGATACAACCGTCCTGAAAACCGATAAACATATCAAGCACATTGACACTGCCGCCTGCCTTAATAACAGCAAGCGGAGTTGCGCTCGACGACGCATCGACGGTGTGACAGGTAGTGAAATTCGTCATCCTCGATGCAAACGAAATCAGCAAAAAGCACCTTGCGGCAAGCGCCGGATTCATAATATTTTGACCGATTCCGCCGAAAAGCATTTTAACAATAATTATTGCAAAAACGCCGCCGATAAACGGCACCCACCACGCGATTTCGGGAGGCATATTAAGTGCCAAGATAAGACCGGTTACAACCGCGCTCAAATCGCCGACGGTAATCGGCTTTTTTGTGATGAGTTCAAAAACAGCCTCTGACAAAACACAACTGACAACGCTTGAAATGATGACAACAAGCGCATTAAGTCCAAAATAGCAAACGCCGAAAATCAAAGTGGGCGCAAGCGCAATGCACACATCAAGCATTATTTTTGTTGTGTTGCTTTTATCTCTTATATGAGGGGAAACAGAAACATTATACATTATTTTTTCCCTCCTTTATTTTGTGCCTTGATTGCCCTTATTTGTGATTTTGCAAGTTTGAATGACTGTGTAAGTTGCCTTTTTGCCGGGCAGACATATGTGCAACAGCCGCACTCAATACATTCCATACCGCCGAGCTTTTCAAAACGCTCGTAATCATTTGCATTTGCGGCGGCAACCATAAGCTGCGGAACAAGATTTTCGGGACATGCACCGACACATCTTCCGCACCTGATACAGGCGGTTGTTTTCATTTTTTCGACATCATCCTCTGTCAGTGCGAGGATAGACGAATATGTTTTTGTCACCGGCACCT
Organism: Oscillospiraceae bacterium; assembly: GCA_003526845.1. Taxonomy (GTDB): domain Bacteria; phylum Bacillota; class Clostridia; order Oscillospirales; family Acutalibacteraceae; genus Eubacterium_R. Next base: position 12,614 of record DPVM01000010.1, on the reverse strand, counting down.
CAAGCGAGGGCATTGCAAAACCCATCATCGGTCCGCCTGAAATCAGTTTGACGGTTTCATCTTTTATTCCGCCTGCCTGCTCGGCAAGATATTTTGCCGAAATTCCGAGCGGCACATCGAAATTGCCGGGTGTGTTCACACCGTTGCCCGTGACGGTAACAACGCGGTGAACAAGGGGCTTGCCAAGGTAAACGGCCTCATAAATCGCATTGACCGTAGCAATATTGAGCACAACAACGCCTGCGTCTGCAGGGAGAAGGTGCGAATTTATTTTTCTGCCGGTAACAGAGGCAATCAGCCTGCGCTCGCCGCCCTGCGGATAGCGTGTTTTCAGCGACCTAACGGTGATTTTTGAATTGTTTTTCAAAAGAGATTCAAAATTCTCAATTGCTTTTGGTTTATTGTCCTCAATGGCGATAACTGCGTGTGCGTTTTTGAAAATTTTAAGCACAGCATTTATGCCGTCAATGATTTTTTCGCCGTTTTCAAGCATAAGGCGATAGTCGGAGGTGAGATACGGCTCACATTCCGCACCGTTGATAATTATGTAGTCAATTTCGTCGATATTTTTCGGCGAAATTTTAACTCCTGTCGGAAAACCTGCGCCGCCGAGTCCGACAATTCCGGCATCGGTTATGATTTTTGTAATCGCTTTACCGTCAAGTTTTTCAACATCATTCGGCACGCCGAAGCCCTCTGCCGTTTCATTTTGAAAATCGTTTTCGACAACAACGCAAAGCGAACTTCTGCCGCCGACAAGCATACGCTGTTCGACAGCCTTAACCTTGCCCGAAACAGAAGAATAAACGGGACTTGACACAAAAGATGAAGCCTCGCCGATTTTTGTGCCCACACAAACCGTGTCGCCGATTTTAACAGTCGGCGTTGCCGGTGCGCCGATATGCTGGCTCATCGGGAAAACAGCAATTTTGTCGGACGCAATTATTTTGATTTTTTCATTCATCGAGTATTCCTTATTTTCCTTTGGATGAATACCCGACTTAAAAGGGACTTTTTTCATATTCAGTCCAACCTTTCGGATTATTTACTTGATTTTATCACAGTTGCACAGAAATTTCAACATTGTTAATTTTTTGCTAAACATTTTATACAAATTACATGCAGATATATAATTGTATGACAATAAATCAACAAAGTTTCAACAAAAAGCATCCGACGCATATCGCATCGGATGCAAAAATAATATTCGGTTATTTTGTTTCGTTTTGAGTTACTTCCCAAACCTCTGTTGGCGAGCCGTCGGGAACATTTTGCGATTTGTTCGGCTCTGCGCCGCACACGGCGGCAACAAAAAGCACAATAAGCACAATTACGCCCAAAAGAATTATTTTATCCGCCGTTTTGACGGACATTTTAACATTTTTATAAAGACCGCCTGAGGTATGAGCCTCGATTTTTGCGGACAATTTTTCATTTTCATTCAATATAAACACCCGAAACAGATAAATTATCTGCGTGCAAGATATTTTCGCATATCAATCGCACACGCAACAAGAATGATAACTCCCTTGATAATATAAAGCATATTTGCCGACACTGAAAGGAAATTAAGCCCTGCAAAAATAATCTGCAACAGCAAAACGCCGATGACTATTCCGCTGATTTTGCCAGTTCCGCCTACAAACGAAACGCCGCCGATTACGCACGCGGCAATCGCATCGCTTTCATAGTTCAAGCCCGTATTTGCCGAGCATGACGCAATGCGCGCCCCCTCGATAAAACCGGTTATACCGTACATAACACCCGCAAGCACAAACACGGCGACAATCGTCAAAAACACATTAACGCCGCTTACTCTTGCAGCCTCCTCGTTTGAGCCGACGGCAAACATATTTTTGCCAAATTTCGTTTTGTTCCACACAATCCACATAAAAATCGTGAGCAATACGGAATAAAGCACATATTTCGGCACAGAAACACGCCCGATTTTAAACAGTGTACCTGCAACAAATTTGATATACGAATAATCAAGCCCCGAAAGCGTTTGACCGTTGTTTCCGCCTATCATCAAATACATAAGCACCGCGCCGAACACGATAAGCTGTGTTGACAGTGTGACGATAAACGGATGCAATTTGAATTTTGCGACAAAAAAGCCATTGACAAGCCCCACAAGTGCGCCGATTGCAACTACCGCAAGAAACACAACAATAAGCGGCATTGTTTTTAGATTCGGAAACATTTTGTTTGCGTAATCAGTCATCTGCAAAAGTGATGCGGCAACACATGCTGTAAGTCCTACGCATCTGCCTGCCGAAATATCGGTGCCTGTCAAAACTATGCACCCTGCAATGCCCAAAGCAATCGGCAGTTTTGCCGCAGTGAGCGAAATGATATTGACTATTGACGAAACGCTCAAAAACGCCGGCACCCTGATTGCAATAAAAACTACGGCAACGGCAATTATGATATACATTGCATTGTTAAAAATTATATCGGATATTGCTCGCTTTTTATCCTCGCGCGTCATTGCGCCGAACGAATCTGTCCATGCAGAAATTTTACCCTTTTTTGCTTTGTTTGTATTTGACATAACGGGCAAATTCCCCCTTAAACATATTTGGCGGCAAGCGCCATAATTTCCTCTTGATTTGTTGTTTTTGCGTCAACCTCGCCTGCAAGGCGACCGCCGGACATAACAAGAATTTTGTCGCACACGCCCAAAAGCTCCGGCATTTCGGAGGAAACCATTATAACTGTTTTGCCTCTCTCGGCAAGACCGAGTATCAACTGATAAATCTCATATTTTGCGCCGACATCAATACCCCTTGTCGGCTCATCGAGCAGTAAAACCGTCGGGTCGGTCAAAAGCCACCTGCCGAGTATGACCTTTTGCTGATTGCCGCCCGAAAGCGTGCTGATTTTTGTTTCCTGTGACGGCGCCTTGACCCGCATCGACTTCATCGCCCAATCGGTTTTTTCTTTCATTTTTCGTTTGCTTAAAAGAGGACCTATTTTGTAATTATTAAGGCTTGAAATACAGGTGTTTTCGCGGATATTCAAAATTCCGAAAATACCGGTTGCACGGCGCTCCTCGGTGAGCAGTGCAAAACCGTTTTTGACAGCCTCGCGCGGAGTGCGGTTTTTAATTTCCCTGCCGTCGAGAGCAATTGTGCCGCCGCGGCGCGTCGCCATGCCGAATAGATTTTCAAGCAGTTCTGTTCTGCCCGAGCCGTCAAGCCCTGCAACGCCCAAAATTTCGCCTCTGTCGGCTTTAAACGAAACACCGTGCAGATTGGCATATTCAGAGCTTAAATTGTCAACCTTAAGCAAAACGCCGCTCGGCTTGCTGTGCTTTTCAGGGTATCGGTTTGTCAGCTCGCGCCCCACCATCAGCCTGATAATTTCGTTCATCGTAAGCTCGTTTGCCCGCTTGGTGGCAATCCATTTTCCGTCGCGCATTATCGTAACATCGTCTGATATGCGAAGAATTTCCTCCATTTTATGTGAAATATATATTATGCCGCACCCTCTGTCACGCAACATATTTATTATTCGAAAAAGGTGCTCAACCTCCTCTTCGGTGAGGGAGGAGGTTGGCTCGTCAAAAACGATGATTTTTGAATTGTACGAAACCGCCTTGGCTATTTCGACCATTTGCCTTTGCGAAACCGACATTGTGCTCATTATCGTTTTCGGGTTAACATCTATTTTTAAATCGTCAAAAATTCTTTTCGTTTCGGCTTGCATTTTCTTTTCGCTCGTAAAGGGAAGATATTTTGATACAGTCAAAAATCTGCCGAGCCACATATTGTCGGTAACGCTGCGTTTGAGCGCCTGATTAAGTTCCTGATGCACCATTGCGACGCCGTTTTCAAGTGCCTCTTTTGAGCTTTTGAAATCAACCTCTTTGCCGTCAACAAAAATTTTGCCGCCGTCCTTTGCATAAACGCCGAAAAGGCATTTCATAAGTGTTGATTTTCCTGCGCCGTTTTCTCCCATAAGGGCGTGCACGGTGCCGCGCCTGACGGTGAGCCGAGCATTGTCAAGTGCCTTAACACCGGGGAACACCTTTTGAATATCAACCATTTTTAAAACCACACCGTCTGCAATCGGCGCATTTTCTCTGCCGTTTTCCATTTAAACGCTCCTCTGCCGACAATCAATTGCGGCGATAAAATCATTTCAAATCCGCACCTTTGTAAAAACTTATTTGTTCTGTGCGGTATATGCCGAATAAGGGATATTTACGCGCCAATTGCCGACAATATTTTTCGCATCAATTCCGTCAAAAGCATTCTTGCTTTCAAAAAGATTTTTCATAATAACGCCGATAGTCTTTGCCATACCGTCAGCATCCTGTTTGATTGTGCCGACCATTGTGCCACTGCCGACCGCCGATTTTGCCGCATCGGTTGCGTCAACTCCGAAAACAGGAATTGTAACGCCGCCGCTTTTGTTGTAGCCGGCAGATTGAAGAGCTGAAACTGCGCCGAGAGCCATTTCGTCATTATTTGCGATTACAAGCTCAATCATATTTTTGTTGGCTTGGGTATATTGCGCAAGCGCGGTGCCCATATAATTTGTTGCCGAAGCAGATGACCAAAGACCGTCTTGATCGACAAGATATTTGTTTTTGTTTGCCGAATCATAAAAAACAAGCTCAGGCTTGCCTGCCTCCTTAAGCACTTTGTTTGCATCCTCAACGCTGTATTTTGTGCGTGCAATCGCCTCCAAATTGCCCTCTTGACCCTTGAACATAACATAACTGATTTTGCCGTCGCCGTTAAGGTCTGCCCTGTCATAATTTTTAACAAGATACTCGCCAATCATTTTGCCCTGCATATGCCCTGCCTGCTCGTAATCTGTGCCGACAAATTTGCACTTGTCATAGCTTTCGATAACAGATTTGTCAACGGAGCGGTTGAAAAAGATAACCGGCACATCGTGTCCCTTTGCAATGTTGACTATATTTTGCGCGGCATCGTTTGAGCCTGTGTCAACAACATTGACAATCAGCATTGACGCGCCCTTGGCAATCGCCGTTTGCACCTGCTCGGTTTGGGTGGTTTGGTTGCCGTTTGCGTCATAATCGTTGTAGGTATATCCGCCGTCCTTTAAAATTTTATCCATTGCAGAGCGCACACTTGAAATGTATGCGTCACTGAATGTATAGTAAAATACGGAAACCTCGCCCTTAGCTCCGCCGTTGTCGGCTGCCGAATTATTTTGTGACGAACAAGCCGTAAGCCCTACCGCAGCGGCAAGCACCGCCGCAATTATCATAATTATTTTTTTCATAAAATACCTCCAAAACATTTAAAAACCGCCTTGCGCTTTTATTTTGCGCATTTATTGCGACCTTTATTATAATCGGCAATATTTTTAGATATAATGCAACATTTATTCAAATTATCAAATTTTTTGTTTTAATCGGCATTTACAAATAAAAACGCGACGAGCCCTGGCTCATCGCATTAATATAATATGTAAAAAAAGAATGTCAAACTTTGGTTTATAGCGTGAACAGAACGCAAAATCAAAAAGCGTGCAGTTTGGCAGAAAAAGCAAAGCACAGCAAATGTTTTTATTGACATATTAATACAAATGTGTTACTCTAATAAAGACAAAGGGGTCTGCAAGGCAGGCCCCTAATTTGCTTTATGGGGGTAATCATAATGAAAAACTTAGGATATTATAACGGTAAATATGACGAAATCGAGAATATGCAAATCCCGATGCTTGACAGAGTTTGCTGGTTTGGTGACGGCGTTTATGATGCTACTTATGCGCATAATCATATCGTTTTTGATATGGACGCACACCTTACAAGATTTTATAATTCGGCAAAGCTTCTCGGCATGAATATTCCGATAGAGCGTGATGAGCTTGACAAATTGCTCAGAGAACTGGTTAAAAAGGTTGATGACGGCGACCAATTTGTCTATATGCAGGTCACTCGCGGAAACGGACTTCGCGGACATATTTACCCTGAAAATATGCAGGGCAATTTGTGGATTACACTTACACCTTGTCCTGTCGCTGATACATACAAACCGATTGATGTTATCACATACGAGGACAAGAGATTTTATTATTGCAATTGCAAAACGCTCAATCTTATTCCGTCCTGTCTTGCGGCAACCGCAGCCGACAGAGCAGGCTGTCAGGAAGCGATTTTCCACAGAGGCGATATTGTTACCGAGTGCGCACACTCCAATATTTCCATCTTTAAGGACGGCAAGGTTATCACTCATCAGCTTGACGATATGGTACTTCCCGGAACGGCAAGAATAAGACTTCTTGCCTTTGCAAAGAAACTTGGATACGAAGTTGAAGAAAGAAATTACACTCTCGACGAGCTGATGTCCGCAGACGAAATCGTTGTTCATTCAACGGGCTCTTTCTGCATTCCGGTAAAAACAGTCGACGGTAAGAGCGTAGGCGGAAAAGCACCCGAAATGTTGAAAGCAATCCAAGATGCATTAGTGAACGATTTTGAGGAGCAGTGCAAGGTACAATGAACAAAACAGAGCTTACCAAACTTAATGTCGGATACAATCTCGATTGGCTTATGAATCTTGATCCGAGAGGTTACGGCGTTTGCAGAATTCTTTACGACGGAGCAAGCAAATATACAGGCAAGCCCTTATCGCTTAACGGTGCGGAGGGACTTGTGAAAAATATCAAAAAGGGTGAAAAAGTCTTTATTTTAACAGGATTTATTCTTCTCCCTTGGAACGAGGCTGAAACCGACGGAATTATTTCGTCAACTGTTTTTGCTCGCTTTATCATCAGAGCCTTTGGCGCAAAACCGGTTATGATAGTGCCTGAGCAATGCGAAAAAGCCATCAAGGCTATGAGCGAGGTTTTAGGCGTTAATATTACTTATGATATTGACAACATACCCGACAACACAATTTGTGTTATTTCTTTTACAAAAGATAAAAACAAAGAAAATGAGGAAACGGCAGAGTTGCTTTCTCATGGTTTGCCTTGCGCTGTTATTTCAAACGAAGCTCCGGGCAGAAACAAAAACGGTTATTACCACAATGCCGTTGGTGTAAACACAACCGATGTTGAAGCAAAATATGATGTTCTTTTCGAAGAATGTCAAAACAGAGGAGTTTATAATCTTTCTATCGGTGACCTCGGCAACGAGCTTGGCATGGGCACTATTGAGGAGCATATAAGAAAGTATATACCTTATGCCGAAAAAGGCGGTTGCAAGGCAGGAACAGGCTTCGGCATTTTGGCAGACACTGCTGCCGACAATATTATCACTGCAACCGTAAGTGACTGGGGTATGAATGCGCTTATGGCTTGCACGGCTTTCCTTTTAGATGATGTAGACCTTTTTCATACAGAAAAAGAAGAATCGGCAGTTATGGACGCTGCGGCAAAAGCCGGTATGCTTGATATGTACGGAGAAGCAAGGCCTTACATTGACGGCATCGGTAAAAACATTGTTTTGCCGATTATTTCACTTATGCGTGGATTGATTGAATATCCTCATACAGTTGAAGATAAAGCCGACAAATGGTTTGAAACAACAATAAAAAAAGGCTATTTCAAATGATATATTCATTTTTACAAAACGGCGACGGTGCAATTACTATACAGTTTGAAAATGAAATAAGCGAAGAAGTCAACCGTCGCGTTACAGACCTTTGCACCGCAATAGAGGCAAAAGGCATCAACGGTGTTATCGAGCTTGTGCCGACATTTGCTTCGTTAACAGTTTTTTACGACTGCACAATAATCACTTCAAAAAAACTGAAAAAGAAAATCAAAGCCCTTATAAATGACGGAGGGCACAGCGTTAAAAGCACGGCTACGGTTTGGAACATACCCGTGTGTTACGATGACGAGTTTGCATTGGATATGAAAAATGTGTGCAAGCATACATCTCTTGAAAAAGAGGAGGTTATTCGACTTCACACATCAAAGCCCTACCTGATTTATATGTTGGGCTTTTTGCCCGGTTTTGCTTATCTCGGCGGTATGGACAAAAGGCTCTTTACTCCGAGATTAAAAACACCGCGGCTGGAAATATTTGAAGGGGCTGTCGGTATCGGCTCAGAGCAAACAGGAATTTATCCTATTGCGTCACCGGGAGGTTGGCAGTTGATTGGAAAAACACCCGTAAAAGTGTTTGACAAGTCAAAAGAGTCACCTATATTGTATAAAGCCGGCGATTATATAAAATTTTTCAGCATAGACAAGGCAGAGTATTTCGAAATAGAAAAGCAGGTTGCAAGCGGCGTTTACACTCCTGCGGTAAGCGAGATTAAATTATGATAGCAATTATATCGGCAGGTATACTCTCAACCGTCCAAGATTTAGGCAGATTCGGAGTAATGAAAAACGGCTTTACTCAAAGCGGTGTGATGGACACCTATTCAACAAAAATTGCAAACAAACTTTGCAAAAACGATATTAACGCACCCGTTATTGAAATGACGATGTTCGGAATAACAGCCAAATTTATTGGCGAGCATGTTTTTGCGATTTCAGGCGGAATTTTTGATATTTCACTGAACAACGAGCCTATCAGAACAAATAAAGCTTACATTGCAAAAGACGGTGATATTTTAAGCATTAAGAGCGCCAAGCAAGGATTAAGATGTTATCTTGCGGTTGCGGGCGGTTTTGATGTTCCTTTATTTATGGGCAGTGCCGCAACAAATCTCAAAATAAAAGTCGGCGGTTTTAACGGAAGAAAACTTAAAGCGGGTGATATTCTTAAAATCGGCAAGGCTGATAAGATTAAAAATATCGAAAAACGAGAGCTACCCGAAAACATCTATAATAACACCGTAAAAGTAAGAGTAGTGTTGGGTCCGCAGGACGATATGTTTTCCGAAAACGATTTGTTATTGTTTTCAAAGCAACAATACACCGTCACCTCCGACCTTGACAGAATGGGAATTCGGCTTTGGGGTATTGCTTTACGCGGCAAGGAAAAATTAGAAATCATTTCCGACGCAATTACCTTTGGCTCGATACAAATTACAAATTCGGGAATGCCAATTATACTTATGGCTGACCATCAAACAACAGGCGGCTATGCAAAAATAGCAACAGTAATAAGCGCAGATTTGCCAAAACTTGCGCAAGTTAAGCCAAAAGATAAAATCAGCTTTGAAATTATCGACATTGATACTGCCGAAAAAATAGCGATTAAGCAGAAAAAACACATAGATAAATTATTTTAGGAGTGGCTATGGACTATTCAAATATGTCGCCTCAAGAGGTTAAAAAGCTCATCAGAACAGGCGAAATAGATTATCAGACATCAGGTATGTGCAATGGCTACGCACAGGCTAATCTCTGCATTTTGCCAAAAGATTATGCGTTTGACTTTTTACTGTTTTGTACCAGAAATCCAAAGCCGTGTCCGATTTTGGAGGTTGGCGATGTCGGCTCAAAGCAGTTCAAAACAATGGCGAGTGAGGGCGATGTTTGTAAGGATTTTCCAAAATACAGAATTTGGAGAAATGGTGTGCTTGAAAAAGAGGTTACGGATATAACCGATTATTGGCAGGATGATTTCGTATATTTTCTCATTGGTTGTTCGTTTAGCTTTGAAAGCGAGCTTTTAGAGGCTGATATTCCCGTAAGGCATATTGAGGAAAACAAAAATGTGCCTATGTTTAATACTAATATCAAACTTCAGCCGTCAGGTAAATTTCACGGCAATATGGTCGTATCAATGCGACCTATTCCAAATGATTTGGTTGTTAAAGCGGTCAATGTTACCGCCGCTATGCCGAGAGTTCACGGAGCACCGATACAAATAGGAAATCCCGAAGCGATAGGAATAAAGGATATTACAAAACCCGACTACGGTGACAGCGTGACAATTAAAGAAGGAGAAGTGCCGGTGTTTTGGGCTTGCGGCGTTACTCCGCAAAATGCAGTAATGCAGACAAAGCCGGAAATTGCCATAACACATTCGCCCGGGCATATGTTTATAACCGATGTAAAAAATACCGACTTAAAATATTAGGTGATTATATGTATAAAATCAACTTAAATTGCGATTTGGGCGAGGGTGCAGCCTTTGACGGAAAAATTATTCCGCTGATTAACAGCGCAAATATCGCTTGCGGATTTCACGCAGGCAATCGGGATATGATGGAAGCCACAGTCAAACTGTGCATTGATAACAATGTCGGTATAGGCGCACATCCGGGTTATCCCGACAAGGAAAATTTCGGCAGAACAAATCTTGATGTAACCCCTAATCAGGTTTATGATTACACCTTAGCTCAATTAAAGGCTTTGGGCGACATTGTCGGAAGTAAGGGCAAAATAATTCATATTAAACCGCACGGTGCAATGTATAACCAAGCTGCCAAAAATAAAGGCCTTGCAGATGCGATAGTAGATGCAATTGCGGATTATAACAAAGATTTAATTTTGTTGGCGCTTTCAGGCTCTCAAATGATTGACTCGGCAAAAGCAAAGGGCATAAAATATGCAAGCGAGGTTTTTGCAGACAGAGCATACGAGGCTGACGGCTCGCTGAGAGCGAGGAAGCTTGAAAACTCAATGATAACAGATGAGAATTTGGCTGTCGAAAGAGTAATCAAAATGGTGCAAACCGGGAAAGTTACAGCTTATACGGGCGAAGAAATCGACATTGAGGCTCACTCGGTTTGTGTTCACGGAGACAGTGAAAAGGCACTTGTATTCGTGCAAAAACTAAACGAGGCTTTCGGCAAAAACGATATAAAAACAGTAGATTTAATCGAGGCGATAAAATAATGAACCATCGTACTTATTTGAAAATTGATTTGAATAAGTTAGAGCATAATTTTAACTGCGTTCGCAACAAACTGCCAAACAATATTAAGATACTTGGCGTAATCAAAGCTAACGCATACGGTCACGGAGCCGTTGAGATAGGCAAATTTCTTGATGGAAAGTGTGACTTTTTCGGAGTTGCGTGTATTGAAGAGGCAGTTGAACTGAAAAAAGCAGAAATTAAAACGCCGATACTTATTTTGGGCAGAGTATTTCCGTTTGATATTGAAACTGCTGTTAAATATGATGTGAGGATACCGATTTTCTCATATGATGACGCAGTTGCTCTTTCAAACGAAGCAGTTAAGCAGGGAAAAAATATGCCGTTTCATTTTTGCATTGATACAGGAATGAGCAGAATAGGCTTTCAGGTCAGCGAAGAAAGTGCCGATATTTGCAAAAGCATAACCGAACTGCCAAATATATTTGCCGAAGGGCTGTTTTCCCACTTTGCAACTGCTGACGAAAAGGATTTATCTAAGGCTGTAGAGCAAAGAAATAAGTACAAAGCATTTTGCAAAATGCTAAGCGACAGAGAAATTGAAATTCCCATCAAGCATCTTAATAACAGTGCAGGTATTATGAATTTTGACGAGTATTTTGATATGTGCAGAATGGGAATTATCACATATGGTCTTTATCCGTCTGATGAAGTCGACAAAGATATACTTGACCTTGAACCGATAATGAGCTGGCACGCAAAAATTTCGCACATTAAAGAGCTTGAGCCAAACAGAGAGATTTCTTACGGCGGCACATTCAAAACAGACAGAGTCACCAAAGTTGCGACTGTTCCTGTCGGCTATGCCGATGGCTTTCCACGATGCTTATCCAATAAAGGCAAAGTTATTATAAACGGCAAATATGCGAAAATACTCGGCAGAGTTTGCATGGACCAGTTTATGGTTGATGTCAGCGATATTGAATGTAATATAAATGACGAAGTTGTTTTATTCGGCACACAAAAAAATGCTCACATTTCTTTAGAAGAACTGTCAAACAGCGCATACTCATTTAACTACGAGCTACCTTGCAGAATACCTGTTCGTGTTAACAGAGTTTATGTTTATAATGATGAAGTAGTTGAGGATGTAGGGCTTGCATAAAATCTAATTTCTCAATGTTTTTGTTTTCCGATAAAGTCTTTAATTGAGATATCAAATGCTTTTTCTGATTAAACAATAGTGTAAAAAGCTCAACTAATGCTTCATTGGATTTAAAACATTAATAAAAAACAAACGCAAAAATATAGTGAAATAAAAAAAGAGCTGAAAATTCAGCTCTTTTTTCTATTGTCCATTTTTTACGGACTTGTTCAAATCGAATTCCATCCTTTTTGTATGTCTTATCACTTTTAGGCTTGTATGAGAATTTTAAGAAATGTTTTTAAAAATCTTTGATTTCTTAACAGTGCTTACGGTTGCCTGAATTATCGGACCGGAGAGCAAAACGGTGGCAATTGTGCAAATTCCGAATTTACCGCCGAGCAAAACGCCGATAATTACCATTAAAATATCAAGAACCATTCGTACGATTTTGATTTTCCAACCGTTTTTTTCGGCAAGCGAAAATGTGACTGCTTCATATGAGCCCCTGCCGAAATCAGCGGCGGAGTAAAGCCCCGTTCCGAACGAAAATACAGCAATTCCAAGCAGCATTATAACAAAATTAACCGCTTTAATATCTGTATAATGCTGAATTTTTGTGAATACATCCACGAAAAAACTGTAAATGATTTGGTAAAGAATTGTGCCGACATTGATTTGCTTTCTGTCATAGAAAAAGGCAAAAATTATCATTGCCACAGCCACAACAAACGACGATGTGCCGATTGACATACC
>DPVM01000002.1 GCA_003526845.1 Oscillospiraceae bacterium | reverse complement strand
CAAACGGCAAAGCAAAAGAAAATAGAAAACAAACAAAAACAAGCGCAGAAAACCAATATTCAACAAAGTTTTCAGGCGGAGTTGTAACTCAAACAACAAAAGTGCAGCCAAAGATGAAAACGGATACCCAAGGCAATGTCGGGCCGCAAGCCTCGGCGTAATCGGAGCAGGGGAACAGCGGCGACGAATATGTTTTGAGCGCAGAAGAGGATTATTCAAACAAAGACGGCGGCACAATATCAAAAGACGCAAAGATAATGGTAATTGCCGCATGCATAACTGCCGCAGTCGGAGCATTGTTTATAATCTCGGGAATGCTCAAAAAAGACAAACAATCCTCATCAAAAAAATCCTCCACATCCACCGATGATAAGGATTTGGACGAGAATAATGATGACGAGATTAATGACGAGAATGATGAAAAATAAAATGAAAACTGATTTCGATTTAAACGGAATCAGTTTTCATTTTTGCTTATTTTCAAGTTTTTATGGATTTACTCCTTATTTTTTCAATTGAATTACTATATTTATTCTTTCGGATTTTTAATAATTCCCTTATATCAAATCATTATATTTGCTTTTGTATTCAAGCAATTCTTTTTCGGTTACATATCCACTGAGTGCGCCGACTGCCGTAACAGCTTTGCCGCCTGTTATGTTTCCGAAGAGAACACTTTCTTTAAGACTGTAATCATGGAATATACCATACATAAATCCTGCCAAAAAGGCGTCGCCGGCGCCCGTTGAGTCGACATTATGAAATTCGTCAATGCTCTTAACAAAGAAATATTCGTCGCCGTCAATTCCGATACAGCCGTCTTTGTCAACCTTAACAACAACTTTGTCAAAGTAACGCTTGAGCTTGTATGCCGCGTCTTTTGCATTGCTTTCTCCTGTGATTTGCAAAGCCTCTTTTTGGTTCGGTGTGTAGTAATCGGCAATTTCAAGATAATCGTTGTATTTTTCAAAACTCATCTCGTCGTCCCATCCGGTATCAAGTACAAGAATCGTACCCTCGTCATGGAGCTTTTTATATACATCCAAAAATCCGCCGAGTTGCATCATTGTGATTTTTGAGCCTGACGCTATGTTGTAAAAAGCTTCCTTTGCCTTATCGTCCGGCTCAATGCTGCCTTTGCCGTATGTATAAAATGTTCTGTCGTGCGGCAAAATTATTGCTGAAGTAATATTCAGTGGAATTTTATCGCCGGAATAAAGGTTTGTCGGTGTGACATTGTTTTCTTCAAATTTTGCCTTTGCAAATTCTGAAAAAATGTCTGTGGAAAGTTCGGTAGCAATCCTTGTGTCGATTCCGAGCCTGCCCAAATTAATAAGTGTGGCAGGCAAACCGCCGCCCAATTGAAGACTGAAATCTTTGCAATATAATTCCTCGCCGACTCCGGCAAGTCTGTCAAAACCCTGATACAGTAAATCTACATTCGTTGCGCCTGCGCCTGAAATGAAATCCATAACATGCTCCTTAAATATTGCTATAGTTGATTTTTTAACATTATAGTGCATAATGCTAAATATTTCAATATATTAAAGGACAAAATATAGTGTATCTTTTTTTCAAATTATGAAAATTTTTGTTGATATTATAACTATCAAGTGTTAAAATGTAAAATAGGTATTTTTGGGATATTCGACTTTTAACCCGATTTTACATTCTATAAACAAGGAGGACATTAAATGGATAATTCAGTTAAAGAAACCGAAGCACGCAAAAGATTGCAATTGCTGTTTGATGACGGTGCTTTTACCGAAATTGATGCTTTTGCAAAAGATGTCGACGGTGAAATCGGCGTTGTTGCGGGATTCGGAAGTGTAAACGGCGCTCCGGCTTATGCATTTTCACAGGATATTACCGTTAAAGGCGGCGCTATAACTGTTGCCCAATGTTCAAAAATATTAAAGGTATATGATTTAGCAACCAAGACCGGCTACCCTGTTGTAGGTGTTTACGATTCAAACGGCGTGAACCTTACAGAAGGATTTGAAGTGCTTTCGGCATACGGCGATGTTGTAAAAGCTTCTGCTGCTGTTTCTGGTGTAGTTCCGCAAATTTCGATTATCGCAGGCGCATGCCTCGGAGTACTTTCAGTAGCTGCCAATATGGCAGATGTTGTTGTTGCTGTGAAAGATGCTGATTTTTATATCTCGGCACCTAATGATGTTACAGCAGAGGACAATTACAAGGCAGGTAGTATTGACATTCTTAGTGAGTCGTTTGAGGAGGCTGTCGCAAGCGTTAAAAATCTTGTGGCACTTCTTCCTCAAAACAATATTGCCCCGACTCCGATTTTTGATTTTGCGGCTCCGTCAACTGTTGCGGCTGACTCGATGAGCGCAGATGATATTATCAAATCAATCGCCGATGAAAATTCAATTGTTGAAATCAAGTCCGGTTACGGCAATAATCTCACAACCGCACTTGCGACAGTTGCAGGTGAAACTGTAGGATTTGTTGCTTTTGACGGCAATCCCGTTTGTCCTCACTGTGCATATAAGGCTGAGGCAATGATTAAACTTTGCGATGCATACAGCATTCCTGTTATCACCGTTGCAAACGCAGACGGTATGATTAAGGAAGCTCAAGAGCAAATGCTCATCGCCGCTACTAAGCTTACATCGGTTTACGCTACGGCTACTTGCCCTAAAATAAGTCTTATTACCGACCAATCAATCGGCGGTGCTTATGTGATGCTCGTAGGCAAGGGTTCAAATGCGGATTTAGCTCTCGCTTGGGACAATGCGGTTGCATCACCTCTCGATGTAGATGCATCAGTTGCATTTCTTTATAATGACAGACTCGCCGCAGGAGAGGACAGAGCTGAACTCAAAAATGAGTATAAGCAAACAATCGGCTCTGCATATGCGGCTGCCGCTTGCGGTGCAATTGATGATGTTTTTGCTCCGTCTGAAACAAGAGCAAAGATTATATCCGCACTTGATATGCTTGCAGGCAAGCGCGAAAGCACAATTGCGAGAAAGCATTCGGTTAAATAATAAATAGCAAGTGATTTTCACTTTGATTTTGTCACACCTTGTACGGCTACAGCAAGGCTTTGTGATTATTAATTAATTTGTAGTCGGAAAGGTTAGTGAATTATTATGAAAAATTATACAATCACCGTTAACGGCACACCATACAATGTAACAGTTGAAGAGGGCGCAGCTGCTACTGCATCTGCACCTGCAGCAGCACCGGCACCGGCTGCCGCTCCTGCAGCTCCGGCTCCTGCTCAGCAAGCAGCTCCTGCACCTGCAAAGACAGCAGCTCCTGCTGAAGGAACATCTGTTGATGCTCCTATGCCGGGCAACATTCTCGAAGTTAAAGTTGCAAACGGCGCAGCAGTTAAATCAGGTGATGTTCTCGTAATCCTTGAAGCAATGAAAATGGAAAACGAAATCGTTGCACCGCAGGACGGCACAGTAGTTGCTGTAAGCGTAGCAAAGGGTGACACTGTTGAAGCAGGTCAATCTCTTGTAACATTAGGCTAATTCAGAGGTGTATTAAATGGCTAAAATCGGTATTACAGAAACTGTTTTGCGTGATGCTCATCAGTCATTGATTGCAACCCGTATGAGAACAGAGGAGTTTGTCGATATTCTTCCTCAAATGGATAAAATCGGCTATCACTCACTTGAATGCTGGGGCGGTGCAACATTTGACTCTTGCCTTCGTTTCTTAAACGAGGATCCGTGGGATAGACTTCGCACAATCAGAAAAAAATGTCCTAACACAAAACTTCAAATGCTTTTCAGAGGTCAAAATATGCTCGGCTATCGTCACTACAGCGACGAAGTTGTTGATTATTTTGTTAAAAAAAGTATTGATAACGGTATCGACATTTTAAGAATTTTCGATGCATTAAATGATGTAAGAAACCTTCAAACCGCAATCAATGCCGCAAATAAATACGGCGGACATGTTCAGGCAGCTATTTCCTACACGACAGGACCTGTATTTGATATTGATTACTATTGCAACTATGCAAAGCAACTCGAGGATGCAGGCGCTGCATCAATCTGTATTAAGGATATGGCAGGTCTTTTGACTCCTTACGGAACATATGACCTTGTTAAAGCTCTTAAAGAGACAGTTAAAATTCCTATTCAACTTCATACTCACTATACCTCAGGTCTTGCATCTATGGTTCTTCTTAAGGGCATCGAAGCAGGTGTTGATGTTATTGACACTGCAATGTCTCCGCTTGCAATGGGCACATCTCATCCGGCAACCGAATCTATGGTGGCAGCTTTGCAGGGCACAGAGTATGATACAGGTCTTGACCTTAAGGCTTTAACTGAAATCAGAGATTTCTTTGCACCTCTTCGTCAAAAATATCTTGACGAGGGCTTGCTCGATCCCAAGATGCTCGGCGTTGATGCAAACACATTACTCTATCAGGTTCCGGGCGGTATGCTTTCAAACCTTAACAGCCAGCTTAAGCAGGCCGGCAAGGAAGATCAGCTCGAGGCTGTATTGGCTGAGGTTCCGCGTGTTCGTAAGGACGCAGGCTACCCTCCGCTTGTTACACCGTCTTCACAAATAGTTGGCACTCAAGCTGTGTTCAACATTATCACAGGCGAAAGATATAAAATGGTTACAAAGGAATTTAAAGACCTTGTTGCCGGCAAATACGGCAAAACTCCTTGTCCGATTGATCCGGATTTTCAAAAGAAAATCTGCGGAGATGAAAAAATTATCACTTGCCGTCCTGCCGATCTTCTTAATGATACAATCGAGCAGTTCAAGAGCGAAATTGCAGAATACTATGAGCAGGAAGAGGATGTTCTTTCCTACGCTCAATTCGGTCAGGTAGCCGTTAAATTCTTCCAACAGAGAAGAGACAAAAAATACGGACTTGACGGCAAACATGACGATATAACAAATAAGGTTCATCCTGTTTAAAGACTTTAAGGCGTTGTTTTTACAACGCCTTTTTTGTGAGGAATAGTATGCAAAGGGATTATTGGAATAAAAACGCTTTAACATTGAATTTTACCACAAGCCTCGATGTGGGACAATTTCAAAGTATGGTATCTAAAGACGCACTTGTACTTGATGTGGGCTGTGGATACGGCAGAACTCTTGCGGATTTGTACGGTATCGGTTACAAACGGCTTATTGGTGTTGATACCTCCGGCGAAATGGTTAAAAGGGGAAAGAGCACTTATCCTTATATTGATATGCGTTTTCAAAAAGGTGCAGTAATAGATTTGCCGGAAAATTATGTTGATGCTGTGGTTTTGTTCGGCGTTTTGTGTTGTACTCCCGAGTCGAATGATATTAAAGCGTTAATAGGCGAGATTGAAAGGGTTTTAAAGCCCGGCGGCCGCCTTTTTGTTAACGATTTTCTTATCGGCAAGGATTTGCGAAATTCCTTAAGATACAGAAAATTTGAGGAAAAATACAAGCACTACGGCACTTTTGAAACTGATGACGGTTTGGTACTCAGGCATTTCAGCGAACAGGAATTAAACGAAATACTCAGCGATTTTGATATAGTTTCTGCCATTAAGCAAAAATGCAGAGAAATGAACGGCGGAGTAAACATCAGCGTTTCAATTGCAGCTAAGCTTAGATAAAAAAACAGTGCCTCTTGACGAGGCGCTGTTTTTTTTATATTATATAAATATACTAAAATTGGAGGTTATTAAATGAATGTGTTGATTTTCGGCGGAACGGGCTTGCTTGGCTCTGCTGCCGCACAGATTTTTGTTGACAGAGGTCACAGTGTTAAAACCGTAGCTTCGCCACACATACCCAAAGGTGCTCGATTGCCGGAAGAAATGCAAATCATTTACGGCAATTTTCTTCAAATGTCTGATGTTGAACTTGAGCATCTTATGAGCGAGGCCGATGTGTTTGTTTTCGCCGCAGGCGTTGACGAGAGAGCAGAATTTCCGCCTCCGGTGTACGATGCGTACAAAAAATATAATATAGACCCGGTTGACAGATATTTGAGTTTTGCGAAAAAATGCGGCGTTCAGCGTTGCGTAATACTCGGCTCATATTTTGCGTGGCTTGCAAAAAAACAGCCGCAAATGCAGTTGCAACTAAAACATCCGTACATAAAATCACGCCTTGAACAGGAGAATGTTGCATTTAAGTATGCGGATGAGAATATGGCTGTTGCTGTTCTCGAACTTCCGTACATTTTCGGCGTTCAGCCCGGTAGAAAGCCTGTTTGGACGATATTGGCAGAACAACTCAAGCGCTTTGAAAAAATGCCGTTTACACTCTATCCTCGTGGCGGTACGGCAATGATTACTGTTCGTCAGGCAGGCGAAGCTATAGTCGGAGCTGCCGAAACGGTAAAGGGTGCAAGATCATATGGCATTTCGTGTTATAATATGACATGGCGCAGAATGCTCAAAATCGTTTATTCAGCCCTTTACGGTGACAGCAATCGAGTTATTCTTGATTGCCCGACATCGGCTTTTAAACTTTTCGGTATGACGATGCGCAAACAGTACGCTGAAAAGGGAATAGAACCGGGAATCGACCCTGTCGGTCTTGCAGATATTATGGATAAAAGGCTTTTTATTCCAACCGATGAGGCAAAAGAACTCGGATGCACGCCTGACGAAATAGAAAAAGCGATTTTTGATTCAATGACACTTGCCAAAGACTCAATTGAGGGCAAGGTGGATTTGATTTCTATGACGCCAAAAGGCTGATTTAAGGGAATACTTATGGGTAATGTAAGAACTTATTCTAAAAAAGAGGCGGCTTTGTATTTAACCGGTATGTTCGGTCAAAATATGATTTACAATGTTGTCGCTACGGGTCTTTACTACTATTTTCAAAATGTAATTTGCCTCAATGCCGTTGCGCTCGGCTGGATTTTTGCAATTGCAAGAGTGTGGGACGCAATCAATGACCCGATGATGGGTGCTATTGTTGACAAAACTCATACAAAATGGGGCAAATGCAGACCGTATTTGCTGTTTGCTCCACTTGTTATTTGTATGATAACATGCCTTGCGTTTTTAAATGGAGATTATGCCGCAGCAAAAGCTGACGGAAGTTCAACAAAAATGTTTCTAATTACAGCATGGGCGGCGATTTCCTATATCCTTTGGGGCATGAGCTACACTGTCGGCGATATTCCGCTTTGGGGCATTATCAGCCGTATGAGTGAGGATGAAAACGACAGGGCAAAACTTATTTCGCTTTCAAGAATTATTGCGTCAATCGGAGCGGCAGTCGTCGTTGTTTCTATTATTGCGCTTTCACAGGCGGCAAATAAAGCTTTCGGTGAAGACGATAACGCTCAAAAAGGATTTATTATTGTTGGTATGGTAATAACTGTTATCGCGTCACTCCTTTTTGAATGTGCCGGTTTGGGTGCGAGAGAGCGAGTCCCCGATTCCGACGAGCATAAAACAATGAAAGAAAGTTTTGCTCTTATGTGGAAGTGCAAGCCGTTTAGACGAATTTTGATAAGCGGTATTTTGCGTGCACCGCTTCAACTTATGATGACAATAATTATGACACTGTTCTCGTATTATTACTGCAGCGGCGACCTTACAACCGCTTTCACAGATATGAACAAGTTTATCATCGTTGTGTTTGTCGGCGGCGGCTTTTTTATCGGACAGTTTGCTGCAATGGTTGTCTGCCCGATGTTAATGAAAAAACTTGATGTTAAAACTATTTATAACTTAACCGCATTTACTTCCGTACCTATGTTACTGCTTTTTGTGACATACCTGATTGCACCCGACCGCTTGGGTCAACTCAATTGGGCAGCTGTTGACGGATTTTTGCTCCTGCTTTCCGGCGTAGGGTTTGGGACAGTCAATGTCTGTCAATCCGTTATGATTTCGGATTGTATTGATTATGAGGAATACAACAGCGGTTACAGACCCGACGGTGTATTTTTTTCCGGTCAAAGTTTTATCACCAAATTTTCAGCAGGCGTTTCTTCACTTATTTCGGGATATGTTCTCGGCGCAGTCGGTTATACCGATTCAAACATAGATGCAATGAATAAGGCGCTTAAAGCAGGCAAGGTGTTCGCTGTCGATTTTCCGCAGTATTCAAAGGCAATGTGGTTTTTGATTACAATTCCGCCTGCAATCGGTATGATTATCTCGATTATACCTACCATTAAATATGAAATTACAAACAAAAGTCATCAAAAAATGCTTTCCGAGCTTATCGAAAGACATACTGAAATGGAAAAACAGTTGAATGGCAGAAAGGATGCTTAATGGCATTACAATTTAAAAACGGAAAATTCAGAGTTCTTATGATAGCCGATACACAGGAGGGGACAAAGGTCAGTTCCGACACCTTAAATCTGATAAATGCCGCGCTTGACAGAGCACAGCCTGATTTTGTCATTTACAGCGGCGACCAAATTTGGGGCAAGCGTAAGTTTAAAGGCAATAAGGACGAGGTTAAAAGAGTTCTGCACGAGCTTTGTGAGCCTGTCATTTTACGAAAAATACCTTTTGCAATCTGTTTTGGCAATCACGACAGACAGGTTGGCGTTTCCAATTCCGAGCAGTTTGAAATTTATAAATCATTTGATTATTTCATCGGCGAAAGTGAGGACGGCATAGACGGCGTAGGCAATCAGTGCCTTGAAATCAAGGACGGCGACGATGTTAAGTATTTGATTTATTTGATTGACAGCCACTCCAACTTAAAAATCGGCTATGATGCCGTTCATGAAAATCAAATCGAATGGTACAAAAATACAAGGGATTCATATGAAAAAAAGCTCGGAATGACTGTTCCGTCGCTTGTTATTCAGCATATACCGGTGTGTGAAATTTTTAGCCTTTTGACACGCGTTAAACGCACTAAAAAAGGTGCTGTTCGCGGATTCAGAACTCATGACGGCGAATATTTTGTTTTAAACAAAAGCAAAGTGAATGACAACGCCTTTATGCGTGAATCACCGGCAGATCCGCAGGTCAATACCGGCGAATTTGATGCTCTTAAAGAAAAAGGCGAGGTTAAGGGCTTGTTTTTCGGTCATGACCACAACAATTCTTTTAACGGCTTAATTGACGGCATTAATGTCGGCTATACGCAGGGCGCAGGCTTTAATGTTTACGGCCCCGGTCTCGACAGAGGCGTGCGTGTCATTGATTTATTCTCTGACGGAACGCTTGATACATACGATATGAGATATAGGGATATTGTCGGCAAAAAGGTTGACAATCCGCTCAAATATGCATTTTTGCAGCTTTGCCCGACCAACACGTTCGACGCTGTTGTTCGTATTGCAAAGTCGTTTTTCGCAATAGCAGCATTCCTTGTTGTCATATTAATCATAATGATGTTCAAGTAATAAAAAACAAAACGAAACAATAAAAGACAGAGCAGAATTTCTACTCTGTCTTTTCCTTTTCAAGCATCCAATTTATAAAAGGTTTTGTCTTATAAAAAACCGTCGACATTTTGTGCCCGTATTTGTTCATTCTTGTGTAGAGCACATCTGCACCTGCTTTTTTCAGCATTTTAACAGATTTATCGTCACTGTCGATGCTTACACACTTGTCATTCGATGAGTGTGCGACCCACAACGGCGTTTTTGCAACATTTTTAATATCGTCAATGCTGTTGCCACGCTCGCCGATAAAAGCACCTTCAACGGCTGTTGCGGCGGTGTAATCATCGGGGAAGAGGAGCAGAGAATACCACACGACAAATCCGCCCTGAGAGGTGCCTATAATATAAACCTTCTTTTTGTTTGCAGCTGTTTGTTTGATTATTTCGTTTTTTAAATCGGCAAGGCTTATGCAAAAGTCAATTATCTTTTTCTCGTCGGTTTCCGTATTACGGAATGCCTGCGGCACAATAATATTGCAATCTTTTCTAAACAGCCCCGTGAATGACATTTTTGCAAAAAATTCAATCAGGTTAAATAAATTTCCGTGCCCGTTGCTTGCCGAGCCGGGGCAGTATATGAAAAGCGGCATATTTTGATTTTTTGCACTTTTCAGCCTAAAAGGAATAACATATTCGGCTTCTTTATTTGTATAGATATATTTATCAAAACCGAGATATGATTTCTTTTGAAATGTTATTTTGCTTTTGAATTTATTCAATGCAAATTCTCTGAATTTTAAATCATTATTGAGCATCATGTTGCGCATTTTTTATCCTCATAAAAACAAAAGCGCCGAGAGGCGCCTTGTTAATGATCCGCACATCCGCCAAGAACTGAAGATAACCTGCTGTTAAAGGCAGGTGGGCTTCATCCCAAAATACTTTGTGCTCCCAACTTCCTGCTTCACGCGCAGGGAGGTCTGCATTCCTGTAAATCGGAGTCTGAATCCCTAATTAAAGATTGTTCGGGTTATTTAAGCCCTTGGTTGTCGAGATGCACAGACCGTTATATATTATGTATTCTAATATTTAATATATTACTGCTCGGGTTCAAAATATTCAACATCAAATTTTTCTTCAACTTTTGACATAAGAATATCCGAAACCTGTTCGTATTCCATTTCGTCCTGAATTTCCTCAAGATATTCGTCGCCGTTGTCATCGGTAACAACCTTAAGGATGATTACCTCAAAATCAGCCTCAACAATGTCCTCATCGTCATCACGGTATTCCGTGATAGCAACATATACATCATCGTCTGTTTCATATCTTTCAAGAAGTTCAAAAAGAATTTCGTTACCGTCCTCATCATTAACCGATATAATATCGGGTTCGTACATTTCTTCGTTAGCCATGTGCGTCACTCTCCTGTTCAAAGTAATAAATATTATATTATGTATTCACTTTTAAGTCAATAGGGAAGATTGTACCATTTTGTCGAAGAAAAAAATTTGTATAAAATATCAAAAAACACAAATAAATTATAAAAATGTTGAAAAAAACTATTGACAAATAACAAATCATATGCTATTATTTAGTTGAACTTAAGGAAGGGCAACGGAAAGCTCAAGTTCAAATAAATATAAGGAGGCTGTTCCGATGGGAATTGAACCAGAGACTTCAGCCACCTGTTATGTATCCCGATAGTATAACGGATTTCAGTGATTGACAGAAGTAATACGGAAATTACTTACGAATTGCAGCTTTATAAAGTATCTTAAAGTTATCGGCAGGGTTGGGTAAGCACAGACAGGTGAGGTATTACAACTGAATAATAAAGGTATATAGATTATTGACCTGCGAATAATCAGAGTTGACAACTCTATAAATAATGTTAAGTTATAAATTCAATTTAACATCATTTAATATCAAATCTATGATAATGAGGTAAACTCCGATGGGCTAAATATTTAATTCTCAACTAAAACAGAGAGGTTAGTCCAATGTACTAAACATAACGGCTCCCGACAGCGTTTGTCGGGAGCTTTTTCTTGTTGAAATTCGAGAATATATTTTGTATAATGTAATTGGTGATATGTGTGTATAATATAATTCAATTCGGAGAGGGCAAATTCCTACGCGCATTTGTCGAGTATTACATTCAATTGGATTGATTTTAACGCAGGCGCGCTTATTGAGGGTAAGATGTTTGATGAACTTACGAAGGATTTACTTAATCTTATAATCAATACAGCCGGCGGTCAAAAAACAAAAAATGAAATTAACGGCTACAGAGATATTTCAATATTTAAAGATGGCGTAATAATGTAGTCGATTTGAAAGGTTGTTTTATTTTGAAAAAGAAAGTAGTTGCATTGCTTGCGGTGGCTGTAATCGCACTTTCAGCATCGTTTGCGTGCGTTACGGCGTTTGCCGATGATGTTAGCTGGAAGTATGATGCATCGTCAAAAACTCTTACCGTTTACGGCAAAGGCAAGATGAATAATTATGCGGACGAATACTCCGCTCCGTGGCATTCCTATACTCTCGAAATTGAAAATGTTGTAGTTTCCGACGGCATTTCATCTGTCGGAAATTATGCCTTCAGCGGTGCTGAAAAACTCCATACCGTGAGCCTTGCAAATTCCGTTTCTTCAATCGGCACAAATTCATTCAGTTCGTGCAAATCGCTCAAGTCACTTGCGCTTTCCGAAAATGTTGTTTCAATAGGTGACTATTCGTTTGCGTATAACGGCGTTGATGCTAAAAATAATTTCTCGGTTTTTGTCAAGCCCGGCTCGTATGCTCTCAATTATTGCCGCAAAAACGGCATTGATTTTGTGTGCGACAATATCAAATGCGGCGTTTATGACGCTGTTATCAACCCCGGCGGAATGACAGCGTTTTATCCGTATGAGGCAAAGGTGAACGGCAGTTTTACATTCAAATCAACAGGTCCGTATGATACCGAGGGCTTTTTGTATGACGAAAATTTCAAAATTTTGGCGTCGAACGATGACACACCGTCAGGCGATACTAACTTTTCGCTTACATATTCGCTTAAAAAGGGCAAAAAGTATTATTTCGGTGCAAAAATCAACAGCTTTTATCAAACCTCAAATAAAGGTGAAATCAAAGTGACCTTGTCCGCAAACGAGTTTGATGTCAGCGGTACTGTTTACGCTCTCGGCGACAAAAATGGCAATCCGTCCGATATTGTTGTGACAAATGCATTTATTGACGGCAAAGCGACAGATAACGGAGCGTTTTCTTTTATGATTACCGGAGCGGAAAAGCAGTGCACAATTACTGCAGACAATGCAACAAAAACAGTTCTTTTTACTCCGGACGGTGAAACGGATGTTGCAATTTTGATGTGCGATGTTAATAATGACGGTATTGTTAACGGCAAGGATTTTGTCAAGATGCTTCACACAAATTCAAAATATGTCAGCCTTTGTGAGCCGTTACTCAACTATAAACAATGACAATAAGCTAATTATGTAAATATACAATAAACAAAATATGTCTAAATATAATGAGCCGAATTTGTGCAATTTAATCTTAAAAATTGCACAAATATTGGCTCGTTTTTTTGTTAAATGTGCATTGTTTGTCATTATTAAAATTATGGCAAAAAAAATTTACAATTTTATTAAAATACCACTTGATTTTATATAATATTATATATATAATATTTACAAAAATTTAATTAGACATTTTGCGCGCTTTTTTAGTGAAGTGTCAAAGTTAAACTAACGACAAATTTATGTCGGTTAATTCGGAGGTAAACTATGCAAAAGAAAGTATCCAAAAAAGTGCTTTCGCTGCTTCTTGCGGTGCTTATGGCAGTTTGTATGCTGCCGATGGGCGGATTTGCGGCAATGGCACAAACTTCATGGGTAGAATTTGCATCATCTGATTTCACACAGGCGAAATTTAATCAATCTGCTTCTGCAGTGTCGGGTGTTGATGCAAATATCTACAAGGCTA
The DNA here is from genome assembly GCA_003526845.1 of Oscillospiraceae bacterium. Taxonomy (GTDB): domain Bacteria; phylum Bacillota; class Clostridia; order Oscillospirales; family Acutalibacteraceae; genus Eubacterium_R. The sequence continues at coordinate 99,157 of DPVM01000002.1, read as the reverse complement.
CAAATGTTCAGACAGCAACATCCTCGGACAAGGCAATGAGTTGGAATGTCGGCGAGTGGACGGATTCATCAAACTCAAACGGTGTCGTTTCGTCTGTTGATTCAAACGGTGTTAATGTTCGAAACGGATTCTTGTATGTTTCCGGCTATCAAGACGGTGTTAATCCGCTTAAAGGCCTTTCGGCATTCAAAGTGGATGTTCAGTTCCAATTCGTTAATGATTATGCTGTTCCAAAGGAAGATACAAATCATATCATCAAAATTTCAAGCAATCCCGCTTCTAATTTGACAATTACAGGCGAAAAGGCTTGGAACAATTCATTTTTCTGTCAGGACGGCTACGGTCGTATGCATGTTGACAGCACAGGTTCGGTAAGGTCAAATGAAGATTCCTCGACAAGACTTGATACAACCGTTCTTTCAAAAAATACCGAATATCACTATGTTGTAAGTTATGCAAAGAATCACATTAATTCATATGTGGCTGATGCTGACGGAAACATTGTTATCAACTACGGCTCATACAGAAAGTCACTTGATACATCAAAAATCTACGGACTTTATCTCGGTGCCGCAGGTGGTCACGCGTTCTATCAAAATATTACTTATAATAATGTCAAACTCTATAAAGGCACAACCGCAGCCGATGAAGAGAAATCGCTCGGAGATAAAAATAAGTACTTGCTCACTTATTTCACCGGCAACAGTGCCGAAAACCTCAACTATGCCGTATCCGATGACGGTTATAACTGGGAGGCTTTAAACGGCAATGACCCCGTTTGGGATTCTTCAAAGCTTGATACATCAAATATCAAGTCATATCCCGACAATTCGGGTATCGCCGCATCAGGTCATGTTCGTGACCCGTATGCGTTCCAGGCAGAGGACGGCTCATATTATATCCTCGCAACCGATTTGAATACAAACAACGGCACAACATGGGGCAACAACTCAAAGCTAATGGTTTGGCATCTCAACGATTTAGCGGATGTTTCAACCACACAGCCTTGGTTTATTGATACGCAAAATATCGCTTCAAGCGTTTGTGCAGGCGGCAATGTAAGCCGTGCTTGGGCTCCGCAGGCAATTTGGGATAAGGACGCAGGCCACTATATGCTTTATTGGTCTGTCGGCTATTTAAGCAACGGCAATAAAACCCAAATGTATTATGTTTATACCGACGATTTCAAATCATTCCTTTCAAAACCTCAAAAGTTAACCGCAGATACATTCAGCAATATCGACGGCGATATTACATATGATGGCTCATTGTACTATTTGTGGTACAAAAATGAGGATGAATCAAAAATCGTTTATGCAACTTCAGAGTGTGCACACGGACCTTACAGTCAGCCAACATCGTTTACCGATTCAAACTATGCAAGCAAGTTTGAAGGTCCGCAGGTATATAAGCTTTATTCAACAGGCGAATATATCCTTATGACAGACCATTTCAGCAGCAGTATGTCATACTTCGCAACATACAAATCAACAAACCCTGCTGATTTTGAAAATAATAATGTTTCGGGTATGAATCTTAACTATCTTTCACCCCGTCACGGCTCCGTTGTTAATATCACAACTGAGCAATACAATAAGCTTATAGCCAAGTATGGCAAGGTTACATACGATACAACAAATGTTCCTACCGGCAAGGATGTAAACGATTATCTTGTTGCTCGTTATTTTACAAACAGCGATGCAAATAACGATTCAACCGGCAACGGCTACAATCTCACATCAAACAATGTTGAGATGACAACCGATTATTTCGGCAGAATCGCAGCTCATTTCATAGGTACGGCAAAGGATGACCTTTCTGACCCGAAAGCAACAAAACAAGGTGATTCATACAAACAAACAAATTCATATGCGCGTGTATCAACATCCAATATGCTCAAAAACCTTGATATTAACAGTGGTGTTACATTCTCGTGGTACGGCTATGCAAACAATGTAAATACCGGCAGATGGATGGACTGGTCGTCGGCGGAGCCGGGAACATTGTCTTGGGATAATGTTCAGGGCAAGGGCAGCCAGGAAACCGACGCATATGCCTATGTAGCATCAAATATGGAATATACAGCCGCTAACAAAAACGGTAAAGCCGGTGTTAAATCATATCGCGGCACAACCTATAAAAACGGCTGGCATTTATACACATTTACAATCACCAAAAACTATATGACAATGTGTGTTGACGGTGATTTGCTTAAGTATGAATTTGCCAAAAACGGCGAATCTGTTTCAAAGGAGGGTGCTCCGCGTTACGATAATACGCTTGATTCCTCGTTCTTTGAAAACATTCAAACGAGCGGCAATCTTCTTCTCGGTATTTCTTCTTGGGCACCCGATGATACTCTCAACGGTTATATTTCGGACTTCCGTGTATATAACAGAGCACTTTCACTCTACGATATGCGTGAGTCAATTAACAAGCTTGATAACAGAATTCCGTCAACAGATGCTAATAACAGCACAAGAGATTATTATGACCCGATGGAAGACACAACCGTTGATGGTGTAACTTATAATAAGTATGATGCCACTGTAACAGACCCCAGAAACATTCAGGGCAATGTGTTGAATATTTCCGGCGGTGTTACTGCACATAATAAGTTTTCCGGCACAAAAACAACAGCCTCAAAGGGCTACACAATTTCGACTTGGTATAATCCGGGCGAGAATGTAACCAACGGCGTAATTTTCAATATCGGTCAGGAAACATCATCCGGTGCTACAAGAAAATATTTTTATCTTCTTGAAAACGGCGATTTGCATTATTGCAGAGATGCCCAAAACGCCGGCGATAACTATATTGACGCAACCAATGTTTTAGGTTCCGACGGACTTCAGACGAATAAATGGAGTCATATTGTTATTCAGGTTGAGCCTTCCGGCGGTTGGGATTATGTTTATGTTTATGTAAACGGCAACTTGACAAAGAAAATTTCATATTATACCGAAGCTAATGCAAAGACCGATGCTGCATATTCAATTCACAACTACCTTGCTTCCGAGGATTGGACTGTTCTTTACGGTAAAGATGGTACCGGCTATTGGTCGAATGCTACGGATGGTTATATTGATGATTTCACAATACGCAACGGCGTTTATTCGGCAAAATCTGTATATAAAATAGATAAAGAATCAATTGCCGATAAACTTTTGAGTGTAGGTATAAAGGATTATCAAGACTCAATGGCAAAGCTCAAAGACGCTGATTATGTATATCTCGGTATGGGTGATGCATACCTTGCATATGACCGTATTCATCGTTATATTGATGCTTGCAAATACGGTAACCATGAGCCTAATGACGAAGAAATTCAGCAGCTTTATGATGAGCTTGAGGCTAAAATAACATATATGGAAAGCCACCAATACAAAAAGCCGACATCGACTGTCCAAGGATATGATCAATCGGGTAAAAATAAAGTTGACGAAAAATATACTCACAATATGCTTACTAAACCGGACCAACTTTATTCTGTAGTCGAACAAGATGGCGCCACCAACGATGGATTCAATACAAGAATTTCGACATCAAACTTTGTTTGGCTTTATACCGGTATTGACGGTGACACACCAACAGCGCCTTATAGTGTTGGATACTATAGAAATAAAAATCTTCAATCTCGTAAGGCTGCCGCCTTTTATATCGCAAACAGTGTGCCAATGGCTTTCGGCGGAGCAGGTCTCGGCATTGATGATAATTATTGGCATGTATATAAAAATGGTTACGATGATGCAGGTTCATCAAATAATGTTAATTGGTATTACGAAAACTATCAAGAAAAATTCAAGATGGATTCAAAATATGATTCCAATAATTTAGCCGATACCAATAATAATCAAAAGTGGTATAACGGTTCGGGTTATGCAAGATTTACCGGCAATAATTCAACATTTACAGTATCATCTGCAGGCGATACAGTTCATACAAATTCCGATGGAACATATACAAGCTACATTTACAGCTTCACCCCAACTTATAAGGCGACTTATTATTGGGTGGTTGCTGGCTCGGGATACAACAAGGACAATTCTAAGTTTGAAAAAGGCAATGGCACTGTTCAGGTTATCAATTACAAGCCTGTATATGATGCTTTGATGGCTGTTAAGAATAAGACCGACGCAGACGGTAATAACTATCTTGCAAATATTACTGCTTATTCACCTGATTCCGTTAAGGCTCTTCTTTCAGCTTTTGACTCTGTAACAGGAATTGATTATTCACTTTCATCAACAGAGTTTGCAACCGCTAAAGCACAGGAAATCAAAACAAAGGTTGATGCGCTTGAAGATTCAAATCTTACTAAAAATGTAGTAAAGCAAGCTGATTACAGTGATGTTCGTACTGTTGCCGAAGAAAATCAAAAAGAGGTTGACAGATTAAACGGCAACATTCTTGATGAGCAAGGAAATATCGTCGGCAAGTACACAACGTCTTCGTGGAATGCATACAAAAATGCAACAAATGCAGTCACAAAACACTATGCCTCACTTAATCCGTTAGGCGAAAACAAAAACTATGCTACATCACAAGAGCAGGTAGACCAACTTAAGAACAATATCACCGCTGCAAAATCAACTCTTGTTGAGGCTGCCGATTATGATTCGTATGTAGGCACAACTGTTCCGGCTAACCAAGATACCAAAAGCACAAAGAACTACAACAACGATGATCAGATTTACACTTATGATTCGTGGATAAATTTCAGCGATGCATACAACACTGCAAACGCTTGGAATACAAAATCCGCCGCTTATAAGGCTGATACCGAAAAGTATCTTGTAAATTATCAAAAGTACGGCGAAAACAATATTAACGCAGGTCCGTATATCGCATTTGATAAAAACGGCAAAATTGTGACAGACGATTCGCAGTCACCTTATTACTACGAATATATCGGCTCATTCTATGAGAATGACGGCGACGCAAATCCGTCACAGTTTGAAACAGGCGACTATGTTAAAATCAACGGCGCATATATCAAGCTTAACGGTCACAGATACTATGCAACAACCGTTACAACAACAAATTCACCTCGTCAAAGCGACATTATCACAGCTTCCAATGATTTGACCGACAAGTCAAATGCTCTTGTAAGCAACAAAGTCGATAAAAAGGATGCTTATACAACATTCGATAATGCGTATGATACAGTTTCATCATTTGACAAGGTTAAGTACATCGACCCCGATGCTGTTCAAAAGATTTATAATGACGAGCAAAATAAAGTTTATAAAACTCTTACCTCTGCCGACGGCTCGCTTGAAAAATACAATGCGGCAACCGGCAGAAACTTCCCTGAGGGAACAAAGATTTATAATACAACGCTCGGCAAAACCGATACAAATACAACAAATCTTTTGACAAGCTCAAATGTGATTAACAATGCCGAAAAAGAAAAGTATGTCAAGAAATTCAAGGCAAGCTTCTCTGTTGAAAGCCAAACAGGGGACACCACAACTGTTCTAACACAACCAACCGTATCGTCTGCTTATTACGGCGAAGAGTTCAACTTTGGCTCACCTGAAATCACCGCAGACCAATATATTAAGTGGACTGTTACAACATTTAATTATGGTGATGATAACTTTAACCAAGGTGCTCTCGGCTCAACAAAGGTCAATGTTGACAAGGCATTTAAGCGCTACGCGGATTCAAACATTCGTGTAACTGCTATTGTTATGAACAAAACAGACAGCGACACCGCAATGTCCAACACCGTTAAGGTCTACAATGCATACGGCAAGCTTACAAATATTGTTTATACAAACGCAGATGTTTCTGCACTTGATTTGACAAAATCATCACTTGCAATTGACGCAAACAACACATTGACACCTGATGAAATCCCGTTCTATACATTCAAGAATTGGTCGCTTAACAAAGTGTCTGATAACGAATACAAAATCAGGCCAATTTACACCGTTTCGGACATCTGCACAATCACCGCGCAAAACGGTACTGTTACAGGCGCAGGCAACGGCTCGGGCAACACAATGGTAATCAGAGCAAACGCACTTGTTACCGTATCTGTTGACAAAACGGCACTTGACGGCGATTTCGTTGCGTGGGCAGTAAACAGCAACGGCAAGTATTATGTTGCATCTTATGACCCGACATACGCTTACTACACTGTTGCAAGCGAAACATTTGTTCCGATTGTCTCAAACACAGACGGCAGCGGCCATGTAACCTACAGCTTCAACGGCAGTGACACCGCTCTTTCGGCATCCGACTTTATGCTTGATACCGATTTCAACTACACAGCCGCAGGACTTACCGCTGACGGTTATCTTAACGCTAAACTTGCACAAAAGGCTCCGTTCGTTCAAATCATCAAGCAAGTTCGCACCGAAGATAACAAGGCTCGCATCTATGTTCGTTCCACAAACGGAGCAAAGGGAACATACGGCGTTCTTATGAACAAAACCGCAAAGGTTGATGCAAAGGATATGGTTACATCAAACACATCGCTTAAATACGGCGGCATAACAAATGTTATGGACAACGGTCAGTTCTATGTAACGGTTAATTCACAGTCCGATATGTCAATCCGCGTTATCGCATCATACGATTTCAGTTATACTGATAAAACAGTCGGCACATCAACAATCAGCGTTATTGATTACAGCACATCTGCTGATTTTGACGCAGTCAACGCTTAAGGAGGTAAAACAATGAATAACAAACAAATTACCACCGAAAGCATTGAAACAAAAAAATCGTATTTAGCACCTACCTATGAGATTGATAAATTCACAATTTATTGTGAGGTTACCGCATCCCAAGGCGGCATGGACGGCGGCAACGAATTTTAACAAATACAAATAAAAACAAGGCAGTTGAAAAACTGCCTTGTTTTTTTTGCTTAATCAAAGCGACTAAGTTTTAAAATAAAATTATATGTTTTTACATTTGAAAATTCTCGATATACGAATCAATGCAGGTTTGAATTATTTCCTCTGCTTCTTTTCTCGGCTTAACCTCTGTTACGGATGTAGCTTTGTCATGCTCAAGAGTTTTGTAAACCTCAAAGAAATGCTTGATTTCGTCAAATCTGTGGCTCGGAATTTGGTCAATATCTTTATAGCAATTGTAGTTGGGGTCGTTAACCGGAACTGCGATGATTTTTTCATCCTTCGCGCCGCTGTCCTCCATGATGAGCACGCCGATAGGTGTGCACTCAACTATTGTCATCGGCTGTATTCTTTCACTGCAAAGCACAAGAACATCAAGCGGGTCATTGTCGCTTGCATATGTTCGCGGAATAAAACCGTAGTTAGCAGGGTAGTGGGTTGAAGTGAAAAGCACTCTGTCAAGCTTGAGCATACCTGTTTCCTTGTCAAGCTCATATTTGTTTTTGCCGCCTTTTGAAATTTCTATTACGGCATAAAATTTATCTTTCTTTATTCTTTTAGGTGATATATCATGCCAAATATTCATATAGCTGCCTCCAATATATTTATTTTTATTTATTCTACCATACAATCAATAAATATACAAGAAAAAAGGGCATTTTAAAATGCCCTTTTATGTGTATTAGTGTTTTATTATCTCTTGATGTCGTCCCACTTAACGCCGTCAACTTGGAACAAGTCGTCAAACTTGTATGTATTGTTTTCGTCTTTTCTGTGGTTAGGATACCAAACCTGTGCAAAGAACGGATTTGTTCTTGCAATTTTGTCATAATCCCAAGCCTTTTGAGGAACATAACACTCCGGACACCAGTGACCGCCGAGGAGGATAAGTGCCGGTGATGCTTCAAATTCAGCACCGCAGCAACCGCATTTCCAAACAAGTTTTGTTGCAAGGTCGCCCTTCTTCATCTCTGTTGATACAAGCTCGCCGCCTCTGAATTTAGCAGCCTGCTTCATATCTTCAATGTCAAGCTCTGATTCAGGCTTAGACTCGTCATAGCCGTGGTCAAGCTTGTAGTTTTCAGCGTCCGCATTGTCCTTGTTAAATTTGATAATCTCGAAGTCTTCCCATTTTGTAGGAATCTTCTCATATTCCTCATATGAGCCGTAGTAAGCAGAAAGTCTTTCCGGATTTTTTGTCTTAACCCAGTCAATTGTACCGAAGTCTTTTGTTTCTGCAATCTTCTTCATAAAGGGTTTAGCGCATGCTGCAACAAGATTCTTCGGCAAATATCTCGGAATCTTGAAGTAGAATTCAACATGGTCTGCAAGTCTGTTGAAATAATCCTGAATAGGAAGATTTTCACGGAAGTGAAGGAAATTCTCAAGCTTATCACCGTCTGCATAGAACTGACCGTGGAAGTTCTTTGTGATGAACCAGTTAGGATCAAAGAGCTTTTCAGGTCCTGCAAGACCGAGTGTGCCGAGAAGAAGGCACTCAAATTCATAGTTAGAAATTCTGTATTCCTTACCTGAGCCGATGTTGAAGAAGTGATTCCAGAAATCAGAGCCGAGGTGACCCTTCATATCTTCAAGAACAAGGTTGCACATAAGTCTGCCCGAGTCCTCAACAGTACACCACTCAAGAACACCGTTAATCGGTACATGGAACATAATCGGGTCCATATTCTTAAGAATGTTAGGATAAAGAATACCTGATTGACGCATTACAACCCAATTCTTGATTCCGCTGTCTACGAATGTGCGCTCTGCAACTGTTTTTGAAACTGCATAGTGGTCGTAAATAGAAATTTTAATCGGGTCACCGCAACGGCCCCAGTGAATAGGATAGTTACGGTCGCCTGTCTCTGCAACTGTACCGATGTAGCACACCTTTACAGCGTCCGGATCAGGTTGAGCAAGAACAGCTTTGCAGATGTTTTCTGCAGCGCCGATATTTGTTTTTTGTGTTCTGTAAGGTTTCCAGTCTGCAGAAGGTGATACCATACCGCCGACATGGAGTACATAATCAGAGCCGGTGATTCCCTCGAGAAGTGAATCATAGTCTGTAAGGTCACCCCATACAATCTTAACATTCGGCTTTGCCATTAAGTCTTTAAGTTTTTCTTCGTTTTTAGGGCTTTTTCTTGCAAGAATCTTAAGATTGATTTCGTTTGGATGCTTAATAATCTCTTGAACTGCAGCCCATCCCATGTTACCGGTACCTCCGGTAAGGAATACGGTTTTCTTTGCCATTAATTTTTTCCTCCTTATTTAATGACTGTTTGCAAAATGCAAACTTTTAAATACCTCAATAATTATAAACTATTTCTTAACTAATTACAAGTAATATTTATAAATATTAAACAATTAATTTACCTAAATTTATCATTTTTGCATATTTTAAACTAATATTATTTTTTTGTTGACTTATGGCGACAAAAAGTATATTATATATACAAATAAAAAAAGTAAACAGCCTTATCGAGAGTAACTGAGGGACAGGCCCTATGAAGTTGCAGCAACCTGCTTAAGTAAGGTGCTAAAACCTGCGGTACAACCGAGTGATGAGAATTCAGCATACGGTTCAAGGCCGTGTGCTTTTTTATTTAATACAGTACAGAGAGGTGCATATATATGTCTAAATATTTATTTACAAGCGAATCTGTTACAAAAGGTCACCCGGATAAAATTTGCGACCAAATTTCAGACGCTATTCTTGACGCTATGATTAAACAAGACCCAATGTCCCGTGTTGCATGCGAAACAACCGTTACAACCGGTCAGGTTCTTGTTATGGGCGAAATTACAACAAATGCACAGGTTGATATTCCTGCTATTGTCAGAAAAACTATTGTTGACATCGGATATGATGATGATGCTAAGGGCTTTAACGGTAACACCTGTGCAGTTCTTACCGCAATTGATAAGCAGTCAACAGATATTGCTATGGGCGTTGATAAGTCATTTGAGCTTAAACATGATGAGGAAGATAAGTACAACCTCAACGGCGCAGGCGACCAAGGTATGATGTTCGGCTACGCTTGCAACGAAACTGAGGAGTTAATGCCTCTTCCGATTTCACTTGCTCACAAGCTTGCCGTTAAACTTACGGAAGTTCGCGAAAACGGCACAATGCCTTATCTTTATTCAGACGGCAAAACACAGGTTACCGTTGAATATGATAACGGCAAGCCGACCAAGGTTACTACTGTCGTTGTTTCATCACAGCACAGCGCAGATGTTTCGCTTGAGCAACTTCGCGAGGATGTTATCAACAATGTTATCAAAACAACCGTTCCTGCCGAATTGATGGATGATGACACTGTATTTTATGTTAACCCGACAGGCAGATTCGTTATCGGCGGTCCCGCAGGCGACTCGGGTCTTACCGGCAGAAAAATTATTGTTGATACATACGGCGGATATGCCCGTCACGGCGGCGGTGCATTTTCGGGCAAGGACCCGACAAAGGTTGACAGAAGTGCCGCTTATGCCGCTCGTTGGGTTGCAAAGAATATTGTTGCCGCAGGTCTTGCCGATAAGTGCGAGGTTGAGCTTGCATATGCAATCGGTGTTGCAAAGCCTGTTTCTGTTCTTGTTGAAACATTCGGCACAGGCAAAGTAAGCGACGATAAACTTTCGGAGATTGTTAACAAGGTATTCGACCTTCGTCCGTCGGCAATTATTGACAGACTCGACCTCAGAAAACCAATTTATGAAAAACTTGCCGCATATGGTCATATGGGCAGGGAAGACCTCGGCGTTTCTTGGGAGAAAACCGACAAGGTCGATGAAATCAAGGCTTGCTTATAATTTAATTTATATAAAACAAAAAGGCGAGATTTTCTCGCCTTTTATTTTTTATATTTATTTATGCTTATTATAATTTCGAATCCTTATCAACAGCTTTGTCAATTGCGTTGTGAATTGCAGATTCAAAGCCGTCTGCCTGTAATGATGTTACAGCCTCAATTGTTGTTCCGCCGGGGGAGCATACTTTGTCAATCAGTTCCCATGGGTGTTCGCTGCTCTCCAAAATCATTTTTGCACTGCCCAAAACGGTTTGTGCCGCAACCATAAGCGCAGTGTCCTTTTTCATTCCGTTTTTAACGCCTGCTCTTGCCATTGCGTCAATAAACATATATGCAAATGCAGGACCGCATCCGCCGATGACGCCGAAGAGAGGGAAGTAGTTTTCGTCAAGATACATAACTTTTCCGACACCGCTGAAAATGGCTTCGGCAGTCTGCTTGTCCGCCTCGGTAGCATCGGCATTTGCAGTGTATGCACACATTGCCTCACCGACCGTTGCGTTAATATTCGGCATAACACGAATAATCCTGTTGTTATGAGATAAAGCACCTCTGATGAACTCTGTCGATTTTCCCGCCGCAATCGAGATAAGCAGAGTGTTGCTTTCTTCAAGCGTTGTGTTGATTTTGTTCAATACCTGTGGCAAAACATTCGGCTTAACAGCCAAAATAACGGCGTCGCTCGATGATACAACATCACATTCACTTTCACACTTGTTGATTTTGTATTCGGCGGTGAGTTTTTCAACCGCAGGAGCGTAAACATCAAAAACATTAATTTCGTTTTCCTCAACAGTTTTGCTTTTGATTATACCTTTAATAATCGCCGTTGCCATATTGCCGCAACCTATAAATCCGATAGACATTTTTAAACCTCCTAAAACCTTTATTATTCCTATTCTATCATTAAATCCTCAAAATATCAACTCTTCTTTAGTCGCATGTATTTTTCTTTGGTCGCAATTCCACCGCGAATGTGCCGCTCTGCCTTGTTTTTTTGCAATACCGTATTCACTCTTTGCGCAAGATTAGGCGAAATCATCGACAGCCGCTTTGTGACATCCATATGTACCGTTGATTTGCTGATGCCGAACACAGCCGCCGTTTGCCTCACGGTTGAATTGTTTTTGACTATATATTCTCCAAGTTCAATACACCTTTTTTCAACGATATCGTTCATTAAAATCACCATAGCCTTTCAGGCAACAAACCAAATTTTGAGCACCGCAACCGGCGTATTTGAGCAGCGTAATTTCTTACACTGCTCCTTTTGTAATCTATATGAACTCGTTGCATTTTCTATTACTCAATTTTGTGTCGACCGTTTGCACAATAAATAATGCCGTTTCTTAAGAAATCTAAAAATAATTGACAAATCTTACCAACAGTGATATTATGAATTTGGGAGATAGCGAAAACAAAAATCTCGGAGTGGAGTTTTTTATTTATCTCTTAATTTCTTATCGGAAGCGGTAGAAAAATTTTTAATGGCATCTATATTAATTAAATTTATGAAAGAAAATCTAATCGATATTTATTAATGAGGTGATTTTATGAAAAAGATTATCAGTGTATTCTTAAGCGTGATTATGCTTGTGACATCGCTTTGTTTTGCTGTGTCGGCGAATGCAAGTGTTAATAAAAAGAGCGGAGAATACGATTATACTTTTGTAAGTGCCGACAAAATCGCGATTAAAGAATATACGGGCAGTGAAAGCATAGTTAATATTCCGAGTAAAATTGACGGCTTTACAGTTACCGAAATATCCGGTGCATTTAATGTAATGGACAATCTCAAAAAGGTTGTAATCCCGTCGACGGTTACAACAATCAGCGCAAGTTTTGAATATGATTCTAATTTGGCGGAGGTTACAATACCGTCATCTGTCAAAACAATTGACTACAACTCTTTTTGTAAAAACACTGCTCTTAAAAGCATTGTTATCCCTTCATCGGTTACAAGGCTCGATGCTTTTCAGGATTGTACTTCACTTACAAGTATAAAAATAGGTGACAACATTTCCGACATAAGCGCTTATGCGTTTGCCGAATCACCTGTATATGAAAATCAGTATAAAAAGGGCATTGTTTATATAGGCAAATGTTTGCTTTATTGCAACACCGTGGTATATAAGTCAAGCAAAGTTACCGTAAAAGACGGAACAAAGACAATAGCTAACGGAGCTTTCAACGTTAATGACAAGATTAAAACCGTTGTATTGCCGAAAAGTGTTAAATACATCGGCGAAGATGCTTTTAGCTACAATTACAATCTCGAGTCTGTAAACATTAACAGTTCGCAGAATATTGCACCAACTGCTTTTATCGGCACGAAATACTACAATAAAAACAAAACATATTATAAAGGTGCATATTATTTTAACAACTGCTTAATCTCGGCAAACCGAAAGGCAACATCAATCACTGTTAAAAACGGAACAAAGGAAATCGCTCCGGGTGCATTTTGCGGCGATGAGTTTGACAGTGATGATAAATCAAATCTTCAAAGTATCACACTTCCGTCATCTCTTAAAAAAATAGACGAAAGAGCATTTTCACAATGCACACAACTTAAATCAATCGTATTCCCCGACAGTTTGCAGTCAATCGGTGACGAAGCGTTCTATCATTGCTCAAGCCTCAAAAAAATCAATATTCCTAAATCGCTTTCATCAATCAGCGACAACGCATTCAATAGATGCACCTCGCTTGAAAAAATCACAGTCAGCGGCGAGAATAAATATTTCACCACTAAACGCGGCGCTCTTTGCAATAAAGCATTGACCGAACTTTATTTGTATCCTGCAAACAATTCGGCTCTTTCCTACGGCACTCCAAACAGTGTTAAGTATATCGGCAACTATGCATTTATGGATGCGAAAAATCTCCGTTATGCAACAGTCGGCAGAAACACATTGTATATAGGAATATTGGCATTTGCAAACTGCAAGAATCTCAACAGCATATCATTGCCGGAGTCAATCAAGGTTATTGATGCGTATGCATTGGGCTGTAATGAATCTTATACCGAGGATGAAAATATTACAACCTCGCAAAAGAACTTTGTTGTTAAAGCGTCAAAAAACAATGCCGTTGCCGCTGAATATTGCTCGAGAGATTACAGCGACGAAAACTCAAATTCAAGTGATAATATAGTAGCGCCGAAACTTGTTTACATTTGCGGCGATAATGCACACACTTATAAAAAGGTTGCAGAGAAAAAGGCAACATATACATCAACAGGATATTCGCAACATTATGTTTGCACAAAATGCGGTGACAAAAAGGGTTACAGCATTTATTCAAAGCTCATCCTTAAAACACCGACAGTGAAGGCAAGCGCAAAGAAAAAAGCCTTCTCGGTTTCCTACAACAAGGTTTCCGATGCGAGCGGATATATTATTCAGTATTCAACAAGCAAGAACTTCAGCAAAAAGTCAAGAAAAGATGTTTATGTCAGCGCAAAAACATCATCAAAGACAATCTCAAAGCTTAAAGCAGGCAAAAAATATTATGTCAGAGTTTGCGCTTATAAGAATGTAAAAATTAACGGCCAAAAGAAAAAGGTTTACTCTTATTGGAGCAGTGCAAAGGCTGTTACAACAAAGAAGTAACTTGAATTGACATATTAGTTTCCTCAAATATAAAAAAGGCACAGTTCAAACGAACTGTGCCTTTTAATGTTAATGTATGTTATTATTCGTTTTTGTTAACACAAGAGTTTTTAACAAAATATTTGTTGCCTTTGTACTTGCCGCTGTTAACAGTTATTTGTGTATAATCGGTTGATGTTTGGTCATCCTCGATTGATACTTCTGTTTTTTCATCGGCAAAAACAACATCGCTGTCTTTTGTCAATTTGTCGGCGTCATCCTGCTTGTTATTATCAATAGCGGCATAATAATTTCTTATTGAGCTTATGTCACCACCCATAGGAACGTTGTCGCCGTTGTTTGTCAAATAGCCCGTTGCCGGCCGGCTTGCGGCATTTGACAATGCGTCAATAAGTGTCGGAACATTGATATGTTCAACGCTTTTGTAAACAAATTTATCTTGATCCGATTGCTTAACATCATCAATTGTGAGAAGCGTCAGCGAAAGATTTTGACCGTTTATCGAATATTTATAAACAGCTGTTTTAAAACCTTTCAGTATCAATTTACTGCCTTTTAATGTGTAATCGCCCTCAAGTGCGTAATCGTTGCCGGCAAGAGCGTTGTAGCTTTTGTAGGTTCCGTCGTCGTAGAACTCATATGCGCCGGTTGCCATTCCTTTATCGTCCTCGGTTTGCCACTTGCCGATAATTTGCTTTTCGTTGCTTGTAAACATATCCACAATCATATCTGCAGGACTTTCCTGATGAACTGCGCAGTAGATACCCGGAATTGCAACAAACACAACAAAAACAACAGCAATAACAATTGCAATAATTTGTTTTTTGTTAAGCTTTTTAACCTTAAAGCTTAATGTGACTGTTTTAGTACCGTCGTCACTTTTGGGGTAAGATGCGTATTCTCCGCGTTGATTTGATGAGAAAGTCTTGGTACCGTCGTCACTTGCTGAGAATTTTGTCGATTTTTTACGCTTTTTCTTTTTGTCGTCCTTTTTTTCTTCTTCGGGTGGCTCTTTTTCTTTTTCGTCTTTGCGATAATCAACAGGCGGCTCGAGGTCATCGACCTTTTTGTTGTCATCAAATTTATCAAAATCGAAATCCATATTATTTCAAACCTTTTTTAACTAAAATATTGTTGATTTTCTGTGAGCAATCAAGTAATGAAGAAACCGAAAGGTCGTGGTTGATTGTGTCAAGAAAATATGCAAGATATTTTGAAAGTTCAACCGATTGATACCAATCTCTTGAGAGAAGTTCCGGAGTTTGATATACGCCGTTTGTTGTGAATACTTTTTCAAACACGCCTTCTTCGTGTGCCTTGTCAAACACATCGAGACCTGATGCAAAAAGACCGAATGTTGTGCAGACAAAAATTCTGTTTGCTTTAAGTTCCTTGAGCTTTTTTGCTACCTCAAGCATTGATTCGCCGGACGAAATCATATCGTCAACAATAATAATATCCTTGCCCTCAACGCTGTCACCGAGGTATTGGTGAGCGACAATCGGGTTTCTGCCGTTTACTACTCTTGTATAATCTCGCCTTTTGTAGAACATACCGAGGTTAACGCCAAGCTGTGTTGCAAAATAGATACATCTGTGCATTGCGCCCTCGTCGGGGGAGATAACCATAAGGTGATCCGGGTCAATATGTAAATCCGAAACATTGTTTACAAGTGCCTTAATCATCTGATAAGTCGGCATAACATTTTCAAATGATTTGTGCGGAATTGAATTTTGAACTCTTTGGTCGTGAGCGTCAAATGTAATAATGTTTTCAACACCGAGTGTTGTCAATTCCTGAAGTGCCATTGCACAGTCCAATGATTCACGAGAGGAGCGCTTGTGCTGTCTGCCCTCATAGAGCATCGGCATAATAACATTGATTCTCTTTGCCTTGCTTGATGCTGCCGAGATAACTCTTTTTAAATCTGCAAAATGGTCGTCCGGTGATTTCGGAACATCCATTCCGTACATTTTGTATTTAACAGAATAGTTGAAGCAATCAACAACGATATATAAATCGTATCCGCGGATAGATTCGTTGATAACCGCTTTTCCCTCACCGCTGCCGAAGCGTGCGATTGTGGTATCAATGATATAAGTATCTCTTTGATAACCGTAAAAAGCGATTGTGTCCTTGTGCTCCTCTGCTTGATCCTTTCTCCACTTAACCAAGTAATTATCAATCTTTTGCGCGAGCTCCTCGCAACCCGGCAATGCGATAATTCCTAAAGGTCCATAGGGGATAGTTTGTACTTCTTCTGCTGTAATTCTTGCCATTTGAGAACTCCTCTCTTATTAGTATCTACATTTTACAACAAATCACTACAAAAGTAAAACGAATATAGTGAAATATTTATTAAGAAATATTTAATTTTTTTATTCAAGTTTAACAAACGGACGATTTATCATTCTTTTTTCTAAATCTTTTAATCAGGCAGTATGCAATCACTCCGAGCCAAGCCGCACCACTGATTGCAACGCCGTATTTCATTCCTTTTGGCGTGTATTTGAATTTTACGGTATGCTTGCCCTGAACAATTCCGCATGCAAGCTGACTGTTGCCGATTTTTATAGGTTTAACCTCTTCACCGTCAATGGTGATGCTCCAACCCTCGTCGTAGGGGATAGATGTGTAGAGCGTTCCGTTATAGCGTGCATCGATTGTGCCATCAATTTGGGTGTCGCTGTATGATGTCACATTAAGTTTGCCGGCATTTAAGAAATCGTATGCCGAATCAAGCACATTTTTGTCGATGCTGTATGCGTAAATTTCAAAATACGATTCGTTTGCATCAATTGAGCCGCAATCAAGTGAAACGGTGATTTTTTCGCCTTTTTTATGTTTACCGAGGTCCATAATATACGGTTCGTTTATATTTTGATATGTGTTCGCCTCGTTGCTGAAATAGTAGTTTACATTCTCGATTTCAGGCGAGGTGATATAGACATAAACGTCGCTGTCGGTTGTTGCTTCAATAGTCAGTTCAACCGTTCCGTAATCACTGTCAGTGTCCATTTTAGAGAAATAATATGTTCCGTTTTCGGTCACATCGTCGCAGTTGATATAGTCGCAGTCTGTCGAATTATATTTAAGCGGAACAAACATTTTGCTGACACCGCATGCAAGGTCTGCAAATTGCTCCTGAATTTTAAACGGATTGCCCTCTGCAGTGCTCCAATCATTAATGTCCGAAGAGGTTTCAAACGCTATCGGCAAATAGTATTTGTTTTTGTATGTTTTAACTTTTGAATCATCTGATTTGAATATTTGCGTATAATAATCGCTCGACAATTCTGCCGAAGATTGCGCCTTTGTGAGATATTTGAGCGCATACATCATATTGTAAAGCGGTGTTTGCGTGTTATATGTGTATGAGTTGATTCTGTTGCCGAACATACCGAGCGAATATTGTGTTTGCGAATAATCTTCGTATGCCATTGATGAAAATGTTGACATACCGTCATAGCCATAAAGACAAGGGTCCATTCGAGTGTCGAGATAAGTCAGCTCTGTTCTGTAGAAATCCTTATCCTGCGAATTGATTTTGTCGATTGATTCGGTGTAATTGTCATAATGCGCAATATAGTCATTTTGTGCCTGCGTGAATACAAAAGAGTTGCTGTCTGACACGATTACCTCGCAAAATGTAATTGCAACAACGAGCGCGCTTACAATAACGGTGTTAACCTTATTTTTCTTAACTAAAAGCAAAAATCCGGTCCAAACAATTATAAATGCAAGCGAAATATAAATTGTTTTCTCACTCATTTTGCTTGTCATATTCTTTTGGTAAAGGAAAATAATCAGCATCCAAACCATTCCGACTATCGCAATATCTTGATAGCGAAGCGATTTGATTTTCATTGCACCCTTGAATGCTACTATAAGAACAACAAACGAATAGATAAATGAAAATCTGTACGGCAAATCGTTCGGGAAGTGGAAAGCGTGCCAAACGAAGTTTGCACAATTGTTGTTGAACGAGAAAACAAAGAAAATTATCAGCAATACATACATTGCCTTTTCCTTTAACTTTATGTCTTTGTTGACAAAATAAAGCGGTGCCAAAATCACTGTCAGCATTGAGCAGTAAATATTCGGCAATACATCGTCGCCTGATGACCTGATTGTTGTTTCAAGCGCCGCAAGGTGTGACGAGAACAAATCGAGCAAATCAAAATAGCTGTTAAATGTGTCGGGGAAGGTATCAGAGGTTGCACTGCACGCCTGCAATATGAAATAAACAGGGATTAATGTGCAAGCGCAAAGAGCTGCACTCAAAAGAGATGCGCCGGCAAAACGCAGTCCGCGGTTGATAAATTTTAAATTGAAAAATCTCTTTATAGAATATTTCTTCATTTTAGCAGTAGTGCAAAGTTTGTCTGCAAACGAATGATTTGAAATATAGTAAATAAAGAAATATACGACAGAGAATATGCACACCATATATCCCATATAGTAACTGCTGAACAAAAGTAAGGTCAGCGATGCGATATATGTCAGCGGTTTTTTACCGTCAATGATTTTTTCGATTCCGAGCACGATAATCGGGAGTAAAATCATTCCGTCAAGCCACATTATGTTCCAATAGTACGCAAGAAAATATCCGCAAAGAGAATAGAAAACGCCGAATGACGCCGATAAATACGAATGTCTGCCGAGGCTTGATTTAAGGTAGTATGCAAATGTGCCTGCCGAAAGGCACCCCTTAACCAACACAAGCGTTGTAATTGCGTATGAAATATCTTTTCTGTCAAACAAAAAGATTATAGCCGACAACGGACTTGAAAGATAGTTGAAATAGTTTCCGAGAAAGCTTGAGCCGCCGCCGGATTGCCATGAATAGATAAAGCTTTTGTGCTCAACCACTCTGTCGTAAAGCTCTGCGAAAAGAGGACCGTATTGATGATAAAGGTCCATTCGCATAACAGTCATATCGCCAAACGGAAACAGTCTGAAAATAAAATACACAAATGCTATGCAAACAGCAGAGAGCAAAAGTGAAAATACAACAAATCTGTTGTAAAAAAATGTTTTGTAGCATCTGCCGTTCATATTTGATTTTGCATTTGCGCGGCTGTCAAAAACAAGCAGCTTGTCAAAATAATAGTTGAAAAACAGATAAACCAAATATGCTCCGAAAAATACAAATGCTTTTGGTCTGTGCAGTGTGGAGCAGAACAAAAAGTCCATTATTTTGTAAAATCCGAAGTCAACAGCGCATCTAAAAATATATGCAATTATTTGCGTTGCGCCGCTTCTGCGTGAATTTTTGTTAAACACAAACTTCTTTTCACCGAAGAAAAGCACAATGGCACAAATCACCGCACTGATTGCTGTTGATACGCCTGCGCCGATGCCGAAAATCAATTTAAAAGCCTGCTTTAATAGCAAAAGCAACAGCGAAACGGCGGAGAACACAACGACATAATTAACAGTTTCTCCGTTTATAAGTCTTGTTGTATATAGTTTTTTTGTCGATTTTGTAATATCCATTAAAAAACTCCGAACATAAATTATATATTTTAAATATATTAACATATCATTTTGCTAACTTCAATTGACAAAACGCAATTTTAATAATTTGTAATATTTGTCCATGGGTGCTCATAAAATTCATTGAGGTGAGAAAATGCTCGGTATTTCGGGAGTGCTTGAATATATGACCGACAATCTGCGCTCGTTGCTCGAAAAAATTGATTTTGAAGTTGCTAACAAAATTTGTGAAATAAGAATCCGACGAAACCAACCGCTTATTCTCGTAATTAGAAACACATCTTATTTTTTGGATGTGTCCGGTGATGTTTACGATTGCCCTGCGCATAACATTGTTTATGTCGATTCTGATGAGTTTGATAAGTTATTTTTACGGCTGTGCGACTATTCGCTTTATTCTAACAGCGAGAATTTAAAAAACGGATTTATCACATTGTCAAACGGTGCGAGGGTCGGTGTATCGGCAAGTGCCGTCTATGATAACGGTAAAATGATTTCCGTTAAGGACATTACCTCTCTAAATATACGAATACCGCGCGAGTCTGTCAATTGCAGCAGCGGTGTTCTCAACTTCCTTTATACAAATGCCTTTCCGAGTATTATTGTCGCAGGGCGGGCAAATTCAGGCAAAACAACGCTTTTGCGCGATATATCGCGAGGATTAAGCAGTGGTTTTAATAACAGATATGTCAAGGTCGCAATAATTGATGAAAGAAACGAGTTCGCCGCAAAGCACGGCACAGAAAATAATATGAATGTCGGGATAAATACCGATGTTTTGACCTCGTTTTCAAAATCAACCGGTATTGATATTGCAACCCGCGTTTTGTCACCTGAGTTGATTGTATGCGACGAAATTTCGACCGATGCGGAGGTTGAATCTATTATTCAGTCTTTTTCGTCGGGAATTAAATTTGCGCTTTCGGTTCACTGTGCCGATTATAATGATTTAATCAACAAATCAATAATCAAAAAACTGCTTTTTACAAAGGAGTTTTCATACATAATCTTGCTTGATAATTACACTTACAAGCCTGAAATAATAGATGCGACAGAGGTTTACGGTGAAATATTTGGGACTTATGGGAATTGTTTTGTCAACAACAGGTTTGGGCATCTCAATTTCTAAAAAATCAGCAGACAGAATTACTGTTTGCGACGAACTTATATTCTTGTGCGAACTGATAAATGTCGACCTTTCTTACAAAATGACTCCGGCAACGGTGCTCATTGACGCGTTACTTAAGGACGAAAGATTAAAGCATTTGGGCTTTATCAATTCAGCCGCACTTGTTAATAAATTGACTGTAAATTCATTGCTTTGCAATAAGGATAATAAGGAAATTTCGGAATTTTTATATTCATTCGGTAAGAGCGACAGGGAAAATCAAATTAAACTTGTCAACGCTTTCAAGAACTATATTACCGAATCGGAGAAAAAATACAAAGAAGTATATAATCGAGATTCAAAGCTTTACAGAGCGTTTGGGTTTTTCGGCGGTGTTGCAATCGCCGTTATACTTCTGTAGGAGTTGGATATTATGGATGTTAATTTTATTTTCAAAATAGCGGCTGTCGGAATAATTGTTGCGGTGCTAAACACACTTCTCGTGCGCTCCGGCAGGGATGACCAAGCAATGTTGACAACGCTTGCCGGTGTTATCGTTGTTTTGATGATGCTAATACCGAAAATACAAGACCTTTTCGGCACCGTTAAGCACCTTTTTGATTTATAATGATTAAAATAGCCGGAATTGCGTTTTGTATCTTGGTTTGCTCTGTACTCCTGCGTGATAAAAATAAGCCGTTTGCAATTGCCGTTGCAGTATTCGGCGGCTGTTTGCTTTTGTTCACCGTATCGGGCGAGATAGAGCAAATCGGAACTGAATTAACAAAGCTTACCAAACAAATGTCCTCGGCAATGCCTTATATAAAGCTGATGATGAAGGTGCTCGCCATTACGCTTATTGCGCAGTTTTTGAGTGATTTGTGCCGCGATAACGGAGAATCTGCGATTGCAACACTCACTGAAACAGGTGCAAAAATAACTGTTGCCGTTATGGTTTTGCCGATGATTTCCACAATAGCAGACATAATTAACGGATTGATAAAATGAAACGATTTTTAATTGCATTATTAATACTTCTTGTTATACCGGTCGTGTCTTCAGCTGCAGAATACAATGTTGATGATTACAGTGAGTATTTAAAACAGTTTGATACTTCATCGTTTACAGATGTGTTAAGTAAGGATACACGCACTGTTCTCAAAGAGCTTGGTATAGATGATTTTAACTATGAAAGCATCGGCAGTTTATCGTTCGAGGATTTTTTTGACATCGTAAAAAACATTATTTATTCGCAAATCAAATCACCGCTTAAGGGCGCAGCTTCACTTATTGCATTTATAATAATTTCATCGTTTATCAGCTCTGTTAAGGTTGATGACGAGTCGATTAACGGCGCATATTCCACCTTTTCGGCGGTTGTTATATCAATCATCTTAATATACCAAATCAGTGATACAATCAGTGTTGCAACAGCATCGTTGAAAATAGCGTCGGATTATATATACGCATTTGTGCCTGTGTTTGCAATGATACTCGTTACTTCGGGGTCAACTGCCGCGGTAGCATCAACAAATACATTGCTTTTGCTGCTCGCACAGGGGCTTTCCGTCATTTCGGCAAATGTTTTAATGCCTGTTGTCAACTGCTTTTTGGCACTCGGAATTTGCTCGGGGTTAAGACAAGAACTGAATCTACATAAATTATTGACAGGATTGAAAAACATTATTACAAAATCAATCGCAGTTTTGTCGGGCGCATTTGTTTCGATTCTTTCTCTTAAAACAACGGTTGCATCAAAAGCCGACATTCTCGGAATAAGATCCGTGAGATTTGTTATCAATTCCGTTGTACCGGTCATAGGCTCAACTATCAGCGAGGGACTGCTGTCAATTCAAAGCTATTCCTCATTGATAAAAAGCACGGTCGGTGTTGTCGGAATAATTGCAATTGTGTTGACATTTTTGCCGTCAATAATTCAAATTGTCTTATGGCGCATTGTGTTCGGTTGTTGCGAAACTGTTTCGGATATTTTTAATGACACATCGGTGTCCGCAACTCTCAAAGCATTCAAGGATACAATGCTTTTAATCAATGTAATAATTATTCTCTCAATGGTGACCACTATCATTTCTTTCGGAATTTTGATTGCCGCACGGGGTGCATCATAGTTATGAATTTTATAAAGCAATGGACCGTAACCGTTTGTATAACTATATTAATTTCAGTGATTTTTTCACTTTTAACGCCAAAAGGCTCGATGAAAAAATTTTATAAAATCATTATTTCAGTTTTCATATTCTTGTCATTCATATATCCGTTTGCAAATGCCGGCGGATTTGATTTTCACAATTTGCCGGGTGAATTCGCATTTTCGTCGGAGTCGGCATACGATTACAGTGTTTATGAAAATATGGTAGAGAGTAATGTTAAAAATACTTTGAATCAAAGTAATATCGACGGGGCGAATGTCAAATGTGAAATTAACGCAAACAGCAATGAAATTTCAATAAAAAGCGTAAAGGTATATTTGCCCGATGAATATGACAAAGACGAGGCGGCGCAGATTATTTTTGATAATATCGGAATTAAAGCAACGGTGGTTAATATTGGTGAATGATAAATTTAGAGCTTTTTTAACAGCTTTGAAAAAATCTGAAAACAGAACAAAAATACTTGCAGCACTGGGAATAATATCCGTTATTCTCATTTTGGCAAGCGAATATATACCCACTAACGATAAAACAGAAAAGGATGATACCGATACGGCATGTATACAATATGTTCAAAAGCTTGAATCACAAACCGAGGATATACTTTCCTCAATGAGCGGAGTGGGAAAGTGTAAGGTTATGATAACCCTGAAAAATTCAGACGAAAATGTTTACGCTCAAAATAACGACACAAATTCAAGCGACAGCTCATATTCCGAATCAAATGAATACATATTTCAAGATTCGGGCAGTTCAAATGAGCCGGTTGTGGTAAAAAAATATTATCCTCAGGTGCAGGGAGTAGTTATTGTTTGCGAGGGTGCAGATGATGTTTATACAAAAGAAAAAATCATCAACAGCGTCGCTTCGCTTTACAATATTTCAACTTCAAAAATAACAGTTTCAAAAATAAACAGTTAAGGGTGATTTGATGAATGATGAATTGATTACTAATGAAAAAGATGAAGTCGAAATTGACAAAAACACGGAAAAATCGGACGATTTGATTACCGAAATTAAAGAAGACGGCAAGGTTAAGCCAATTTTAACGGAGGAGCAAATCAAATCCAAAAAGAAAAAGCGCAGAAAGGTTGCCGTTGCGGCATTCGTGTTGATTTTGGCTGTCGGTGCAGTCGGAAATTGGTATTATCAAAACACCGATTTATCAAGTACAATTGAGCCGCTTTTGCATTCGACTGATACAAAGACTCTCGGCGAGGCTGAATATGTTGACTCGCAGGTAACAACGCAGGCAAACAGCGAAAGCACATATTTTTCAAAAGCTCGTGTTGACAGACAAACAGCGCGCGATTCTTCAATAGAAAAACTTCAGGCTGTTGTTGACAGCAAGGATGCTGGCGCAGATGCCAAAAAAGCTGCTGAGGAAAGCATTTCGCGTATTTCAAAATATGTTGCGATTGAAAACAAAATCGAAACGCTCGTAACAGCAAAGGGAATCAACAACTGTCTTGCTGTTATCAATGATGACGGAACAAAAGTTGATGTGATAGTCGATGTTAAGGATTTGTCGGATAATGTTATTATTCAGATAAAGGAAATCGCAATGGAGCAACTTAATTGCTCGTTTGAAGATATTACCATTATCCAAAGCAACAATTCATAAAAATTAAATATAAAATTCTTGTATATTTATGCTCTTTATGTTATAATACTAACACAAAAGGAGGCGTTGATATGGAAATTACAACATCTAACAGCAAGGGTACCCTTACGATTTCTGAAGAGGTGCTTTCATCAATTGCAACAAATGCGGCAAAGGATGTAGATGGAGTCAGTTCATTTTCAAACAGACCTGTCGATGTAGTCAGCACTATAAAGCAGGGCAGCCTAAAGGTTATGAGTCCCGTCAGAATATTGCAGGACGGAGATAACATGAATGTCAGTATTTATATCAATCTTGAGCCTAACAAAAAAATACAAGATGTGGCAGTTAATGTTCAAAACAATGTTCGCGAGGCAATTCAAAATATGACCGGTAAGGTCGTTTCAAAGGTTAATGTTGTTATTGCGGGAATTGATTTTACGGAGTCCGGCGACTCAAAAGCACCTAACGAAAGTGAAAAGTAATTTGGCAAAAATCCGCCGACTGAAAGCGTAATACACTGATTCAGTCGGCTTTTGTTTTTAGGAGAATTTATGGACAAGCAGATTAACAGATTCAAACAAAGAGAACAAGCGTTCTTCCTTATATTTCAGGCACAGTTTCGCCCGGTTGAGGATGATGATATAGCAATTTACAGCGAAAATGTCGAGGAGGTCGGCAATTATGCAAAAGAATTGTTTGCAGGCGTTCTCGATAAGGAAAGCGAGCTTGATGAAATTATTTCACAATATTCAAACGGTTGGAAGCTTTCGCGTATCCCTAAGGTTAATATTTCAATATTGAGACTTGCCGTTTATGAAATGAAGTACATAGAAAGTGTTCCGAATTCGGTTGCAATTAACGAGGCGGTGGAGCTTGCCAAAAAGTATTCGGGTAAGGAGGACGCATCGTTTATCAACGGCATCCTCGGCGCTTATTCAAGGAGTAACGGCTGATGTTTGTCGGTTTTGATTCAAGCAATTACACAACATCGCTTGCAACACTCGATGATTCAATGCACCAAGCTAAACAGGTGCTTTCCGTCAAACACGGCGAACGCGGCTTGCGCCAAAGCGACGCTGTTTTTCAACATGTAAGCAATTATCCCAAACTGCTCGAAAAGCTTGAGATGAATAATATTAAAGCTGTTGGTGTGAGCACAAGACCGCGAAATGCAGAGGGCAGTTATATGCCTTGCTTTACTGTCGGCTATGCCGTTGCTAAAGCAGTGTCGCAGTCAACCAATGTGCCGCTTTATTCGACATCGCATCAGGTCGGCCATATTCTTGCCGCTTTATACAGTGCGGACAAGCTCAATTTGATAAATGACAAATTCATTGCGTTTCATTTGAGCGGCGGAACTACTGAAGCATTGCTTGTAACGCCGGATGACGGCGAAATTATCAAGGCGGAGATTATTGCCGCAAGCACCGACTTGAAAGCAGGACAAGCGATTGACAGAACAGGCGTAATGCTCGGACTTGATTTCCCGTGCGGCAAGGCGCTTGACAGCCTTTCATATGACAGCGACACGGAATTTAAAATTAAGCCGACACTAATAGGAGATAATTGCTCGTTGAGTGGAGTTGAAAATAAGGTCAAAAAAATGATTGCCGACGGTTGCAGCAGCGCAGATGCCGCAAAGTTCGTTTTGACCTATATCAGTCAAACCGTTTATTCAATGCTTGAAAAGGTTGTTGAAAAATACGGTGATTTGCCGGTTGTATTTTCCGGCGGCGTGTCATCAAATACGATGCTGCGCAATAAAATTTTATCAAAATTCAATGCATATTTTGCAAAGCCCGAATTTTCGCTTGACAATGCGGCAGGTGTAGCAGTGTATGCAAAATTGAAAAGTGAGCGAGTATGAAAATTTTATCCGTTTCACAAGTTAATATGTATATCAAAGCCTTGCTTGATGAAATTCCGCAGGTCAAAAATGTATATATATGCGGCGAAATTTCAAATTTTAAGCATTATTACAACAGCGGTCATATGTATTTTACGCTGAAGGACGATAAGTCACAGTTAAAGGCGGTAATGTTTAAAAACGATAATTATCGGCTCAAATTCACCCCCGAAAACGGAATGAAGGTTATTTGTTTCGGTCAGGTAGGCGTGTATGAGCGCGATGGTGTTTATCAGCTTTATTGCCGTGATATGCAACCCGACGGGGTAGGTGCGCTGACAATAGCTTTTGAACAGCTTAAGGTGCAGTTGGCTGAAGAAGGATTGTTTGACGAAGAACATAAAAAAGCAATTCCTAAATATCCTCAGAAAATCGGCGTTGCAACCTCCAAAATGGGTGCCGCTGTTGAGGACATAAAAAATGTTATTTCAAGGCGCTATCCGCTGTGCGAAATTATAATTGTTCCGACAATGGTGCAGGGTGAATCTGCCGCACAGGATATTGCCGATTCAATAAGATTTATAGATGAAAATCTCGGCGTTGATACAATCATCGTCGGCAGAGGCGGCGGCTCACTTGAGGATTTGTGGGCGTTTAATACCGAAATTGTCGCAAGAGCTGTTTATGCCTGCAAAACGCCGATTATTTCAGCCGTTGGTCACGAAACCGATTTTACTATTTCCGATTTCGTTTCCGATATGCGCGCCCCGACACCGAGTGCCGCTGCAGAACTTGCTGTGCCCGATATAAAATCACTAATCTTTCAGCTTAACAATTTTTCAGTTTCAATCGAAAAGTCGCTTGATTTCAAAATATCGCAATGCGAAAACAGCATTAAACGATACAAAGATTTTTTTTCAAAATCAAATGTTGACCTGTTTTATGCAAATATTCGGGATAAAATGGCTCAATATAACGAAAAACTTAAAGATTCGATTACGCGAATTATAGAAAATCAAACAAACACTCTTTCAAAAAATGCCGAAATGCTCGATAATTTGAGTCCTCTTAAAATTCTTTCAAGAGGATATTCGGTTGTTAAAAACGAGAAATCCGATATTATTACCGACAGTGAAAATATTAATGTCGGCGATAATGTTGAAATTATATTGTCAAACGGTGCTTTTAAAGCAACCGTCAACGAGGTGACAAAATGAAAAAGGAATTAAACATTTCATACGAAAGCGCAATTGAACGCCTTGAGGAAATTGTGGATAAACTCGCATCAGGCTCGGTATCGCTTGAAGAGTCGCTCAAACTATATGAGGAGGGCACAAGGCTCACTGCATATTGTAATGAAAAAATCGAAAATGCAAAATCAAAAATTGTTGAAATAGAGAAGGAATAATTATGTATTCAGCAGATGTTAAAAGAAAAATCAACGATTATGCAGATATGATAAACGAAAAACTCGTTGATTATTTGCCCGAGGCAAATGATGGTCAGCGTGATGTTGTGCGCGCTATGAAGTATTCGCTCACAAACGGCGGAAAAAGGCTCAGACCGATTCTTGTCCTTGAATTTTGCAAGGCTTGCGGCGGCGATTCTGTAAATGCAGTTGCTTTCGCGTGCGCTATTGAGTATATTCATACATATTCGCTTATTCACGATGACTTGCCTTGCATGGATGATGACGATATGCGCCGCGGAAATCCGTCTTGTCATAAAATGTTCGGTGAGGCGACGGCGCTCCTTGCGGGTGATGCGCTTTTAACACATGCATTTGATGTTGCGTGTGACGCAAATCTTGCACCTGAGCAAATCAACAGCGCTTTGAGCCTGCTTTCTCAAAATGCAGGAGTCGGCGGAATGATAGGCGGTCAGGTTCTTGATTTGATGTATGAAAAATTTTCGCCGTCACTTGCTGAGCTTCTTACTGTTCACAAACTCAAAACAGGTGCACTCATTTCAGCCGCATGTTTGCTCGGTTGCATCGCAGGAAATGCCACCGACGCACAAATAGCCGCCGCGTCAAAGTTTGCATATAATTTGGGCATAGCATTCCAAATAAAAGACGATTTGCTTGATGTTTACGGTGATGAGGCTAAACTCGGCAAGCATGTCGGCTCTGATGAGGAAAACAACAAGACTACATATGTCACAATTGTCGGCAAAGACAGAGCTGAACAGGATGTAAAGAGCCTTACTCAAAGTGCTAAGGCAGAACTTGCACATTTCCAAAACACGGAATTTCTTGAAGCGCTTGCCGATTATCTTGTATCGAGAGAATCATAAATATACAACAGTTGCATTTATATACAAAAAATGATAAAATGATTTATCATAGTCACAACATATTTATTGAAAAGAGTTGAGTTTATGTCGTATTTGGATGAAGTTAATTCACCTAAAGACATTAAAAAACTTAATATAGACCAATTGAATGAACTTTGCGGGGAAATTCGCCAAAAAATGATTGAAACAGTATCGAAAAACGGCGGACACCTTGCGTCAAATCTTGGTGTTGTCGAACTTACAGTTGCTTTGCATATGGTGTTTAATTCTCCGACAGACCAAATCGTTTTTGATGTCGGTCATCAGTGCTATACACATAAAATTTTGACCGGCAGGAAAGATGAATTTGATACACTTCGCACAGAAGGCGGAATAAGCGGCTTTACGCGACCTGTTGAGAGCAAACACGATATTTTTTCATCGGGTCACTCGTCAACTTCGATTTCAGCAGCAATAGGACTTGCCAAGGCAAAAAAACTTCGCGGCGAAAAGGGTAAGGTTATCGCTGTTATCGGTGACGGTGCGCTTACCGGCGGACTTGCTTACGAGGCACTGAATAATTCGGGCAACGAAAACAGCAATTTGATTGTTGTATTAAATGATAATAATATGTCCATCAGTCAAAATGTCGGCTCACTTGCAAAAAATCTTACCACTATTCGCACCAATCCGCGATATTTTACATTCAGAAACAAGGTGACGCGCTGGCTTGCCAAACTGCCTAAAGTCGGCTCACAGCTTACTCGCACTATCACTTTGATTAACAAAAAAATCAGAAAATCCGTATATAAAAATACTTTTTTTGAGGATTTGGGTTTTAGATATTACGGTCCGATTGACGGCCACGATTTGGATGCGCTTATTGATGTTTTAAATGTTGCAAAGGTGCACAATCACAGTGTGCTTATTCACATAAACACGGTTAAGGGCAAGGGTTATGATTTCGCGGAGAAAAATCCGTCAAAATATCACGGTATAGGAAAGTTTAATGTCAATACCGGCGAGCCGATTCCGAGCGGTGAAACTTTTTCGAGTCATTTCGGTCAAAACCTTTGTTCTCTTGCAAAAAATGACACAAGAATCTGTGCCGTAACTGCCGCTATGGCTACAGGAACGGGTCTTGTTGATTTCAGCCACGAATATTCCGACAGATTTTTTGATGTCGGAATTGCCGAGGAGCACGCTGTTGTGTTCTCATCGGGTCTTGCAAAAAACGGAATGATTCCGTTCTTTGCGGTTTATTCCACATTTTTACAAAGAAGTTATGACCAGCTGATTCACGATGTCGCAATGCAGGATTTAAAGGTTGTTTTTTGCATTGACAGAGCAGGATTTGTCGGCGAGGACGGCGAAAGCCATCAGGGTATATTCGATACGGCTTATCTTATGTCTGTTCCGAATTTAACCATATATTCACCGACATATTTTGAAGAATTGTCATCAATGATGTATCTTGCGACTTATAAGGAAAAGCATGCCGTTGCCATTCGCTACCCGCGCGGTGGAGAGGGCGAAAAGCCTGACGGTTATTCATATAACAAAGAAGAGTTTTCTGTTTTCGGTGATATTGATGCCAAAAATTGCATTGTCACCTACGGCAGAGAATTTTGCAATTGCTATCAAGCTTTTTGCGAGCTTGACGATACATTTTTAATTAAAATCAATAAAATCAAGCCACTGAATGAAAAAATTGTCGATGTGGCAAAAAATGCAAAGCATATTTATTTTTATGAAGAGGGCATAAAAACAGGCGGAGTAGGCGAGGTGTTTGCTTCGATGCTTGAGGAAAGTGGCACGGCGTCGCATTTTAAACACATTTGCGTGCCGGACAGTTTTGTAAAACAGGCAAGCGTTGCCCATCAGTTAAAAACTTATAAACTTGATAAAGAGTCTATCATAAACGAGGTTAAGTTATCAAATGTCGAATAAAATAAGACTTGATGTTGCCGTATTTGAGGGCGGCTATGCTCCGTCAAGGGAGAAAGCGAAAGCTATAATTATGGCAGGTCAGGTGTATGTAAACAATCAAAAAATTGATAAAGCAGGCACTGAGATTAAGCGTGACGATAAGCTTGAGGTCCGCGGCGCTACGCTCAAATATGTTTCCCGCGGCGGTCTTAAACTTGAAAAAGCAATGCAATGCTTTCCGATTATCATTAAGGACAAGGTGTGTATGGATGTCGGCGCATCTACTGGCGGTTTTACAGATTGTATGTTGCAAAACGGAGCAAAAAAAGTTTACAGCATTGATGTCGGCTACGGTCAGCTTGCGTGGAAACTGCGTACCGATGAGCGAGTTGTCAATCTCGAGAGAACTAATTTCAGATATGCTACGAGGGAACAAGTGCCGGATGAAATTGATTTTTCATCTGTCGATGTTTCGTTTATATCGCTTTATCATATTTTGCCGGTGCTCAATTCGTTGCTTGCAAATAGCGGCGAGGCGGTTTGCCTTATTAAGCCGCAGTTTGAGGCAGGAAAGGAAAAGGTAGGCAAAAAAGGTGTTGTAAGAGACCTCAATGTTCACCTTGAGGTTGTAAAAAAGATAATTTCGCTTGCACTTGAAAACGGCTTTTCTGTTTTAGGTTTGCAGTTTTCGCCGATTAAAGGTCCCGAGGGCAATATTGAATATTTGATTTATCTTAAAAAATCGGATGAGCCGATTGTTGACGAGTCTGTTCAACCCGAAATACTCGTCAATCAGTCACACACGGAGTTGGATAAATAATGAAAATTTCAGTTTTTCCGAATATGAAAAATGACCGCGTTCCGCCTTTGACAAAGGATATTGTATCCATTCTTGAGGGATTGGGAGCAGAGGTTTATATTGCGAGCTGCGGCAAGGAGCAATACAGTTTCGAAAATTGTGAAGATTTTTTAAATCTTTGCGATATAGCTGTTGCTGTCGGCGGTGACGGCACAACACTTAATGTTGCTAAGAGGGCGGCAATAGCCAATAAGCCGACACTCGGTATCAACGGCGGTAGGCTCGGTTTTATGAGCGGACTTGAAAAAAACGAGCTTAATATGCTTGAAATGCTCGTAAACGGCGATTATTTAATTGAAAAAAGAATGATGCTCAAAGCAACATTATATAATAAGCATAACGAAATGCTCGGAAAATATCATTGCCTTAATGACGCTGTAGTTACTCGCGGTGATTTGGCAAGGCTTATTGATATTCATGTAACCGAAAACGGCAGAGAAATCACAAACACAAGAGCTGATGGTATGATTGTTGCAACGCCGACAGGTTCAACTGCTTATTCGATGGCGGCAGGAGGACCCGTTGTAAGCCCTGATAACAGTTGTTTTGTCATTACTCCTATTTGTCCGCATTCGCTTATTAACAGAAGTATAGTGTTGTCATCCGATAAAGCCATTGAAATGACAGTTTCAAACGATGTTAACAATCAAGCATTTCTTTCGATAGACGGCTCAACATCCATTCCGATAGACAGCAACAACAGAATTGAAATTACAACATCAAAATATTCGGCAAAACTCATTAAGCTTAAACCCGAAAACTTTTATGAAATACTTAGCAAAAAACTCATCGAGAGGAGAAATTAATATATGAAAAAACGCAGACAGGCTAAAATACTCGAAATTATATCCTCAGATGATGTTGAAACACAGGAGGAACTTCAGGAAAAGTTATTGTCCCATGGTTACGAGGTCACACAAGCCACAATTTCACGCGATATTAAAGAGCTTAGACTTGTTAAGGATTTGTCCTCAAAAGGGCGGTATGTTTATTCAACAGGAAAAAAGAATGTCGAAAATATTACTCACCGCGCAGGCGGAATATTCAACGAAAGCGTAATCAGTATTGATTTTGCGCTGAATACTGTTGTTATAAAGTGTTTTTCCGGCATGGCAAACGCTGCTTGTGCCGCAATTGATTCTATGACAATTGATTCCGTTCTCGGCACGATTGCCGGTGACGACACAATTTTTGTCCTCTGCCGCACTGAGGATGCCGCCATGACTTTTACTAATAAAATGAGGGCTATGTTAAATGCTTAAATCACTGAATATTGAAAATATTGCAGTTATTGAAAAGGCTGATATAGAGTTTTCGGGCGGTTTAAATGTTTTAACCGGTGAAACAGGCGCCGGAAAATCAATTGTTGTTGACTCAATCAATGCGATTTTGGGCGAGCGCACCTCAAAGGACCTTGTTCGCCACGGTGCCGATAACGCAAATGTTGTCGCACGATTTGAAAATATCAACAGCGATGTCGAAGCAATGCTCAATGATTTGGACATTACACCTGAAGAAGACAAAAGCCTTATCATTTCGCGTAAAATATCAAACCAAGGTAAGTCAAACTGCCGCATTAACGGCGTGCCGTGCACAGTCGGTATGCTTAAGGAGTTAGGCTCAAAACTTGTTAATATTCACGGTCAGCACGATTCACAGCAACTTTTGAACAGCGATATGCATTATAAATTTGTTGATATGCTGTCGAATGACAAAGCGATTTATGAAGAATACAAAAAATCGTTTAAAAATCTTGTTGCTGTCAGAAAACAGTTGAAAAAATTAACCGCAGATGCCGACGATAAGGATAAACAGCTTGAACTGCTTGAATATCAAATTAATGAAATTTCGCAGGCTGATATTAAGGTTGGCGAAATTGAACAATTAAAACAGAGAAAAACTTTTTTACTAAATGCAAAAAACATAATATCTGCGCTTAATACCGCTTTGTCGGCGATTAACGGCGACGATGATAACGCAGGCATTAAATCTGTTGTCGAGTCATCACTTGCCGATTTTGATTCAATTCAGGATGTTGACGGCGATTTAAAGGCAATTTATAATCAATGCGACACCGTAAATGAACAAATAGAAGTTTTAAAAGATGCGTTAAGCAATAAACTTTACAGCATCGATTATGACGAATCGGAGCTTGACAGTATCGAAGAACGCTTAAATTTGTTATATAATTTTGCAAATAAGTATGGCGAAACCGAGCAAGATATGTTAAACTATTTGGCAAACGCCGAGAAACAGCGCAATTCAATTGTCAATTCTGATGAGGAGATTGAACGCCTCAGTGCCGAATACGATTCTGCGCTTGATAAAACCGTTACAGCGGCGGATATACTTTCTGCTCACAGAAAAGGTCTTGCTTACAAGCTTGAACAAGATGTTCAAGAGGAACTTTTATTTCTTGATATGCCGAAAATCAAGTTCAGAGTAAATTTTGAAAAGGGCAATTTGTCGCTTAACGGATATGATAAAATTGAATTCTTGATTTCGACCAATCCCGGCGAACCTCTTAAGCCGCTTGCTAAAATCGCATCGGGCGGCGAGCTTTCCCGCATTATGCTTGCCATCAAAAACATTGTTGCACGGTACGATGTGATTGATACATTGATTTTTGATGAAATTGATACCGGCGTCAGCGGCAGGGCGAGCAGAAAAATCGGCTTAAAGTTAAAGGATGTCAGCCGTCACACGCAGGTTATCTGCGTTACGCACTCGGCTCAAATCGCATCTGTTGCCGATTGCCATTTGCTGATTGAAAAGCGAATCAGCCTTGCGAGCACATATACAAGCGTCAAATCGCTTGATTTTAATGGCAGAAAACGCGAGCTTGCACGCATAATGGGCGGTCTTGAAATTACAGACAGTTTGCTCAAATCGGCTGAGGAGTTATTATCGGAGAAAAATTAATGGGTATAAATAACGAACAAAAGGTAAAAAACGGCACATGTCGCCGATAATTTTGATAAATTATAATTATTACATTTTCGGAGGATTCTATATAATGGGTGTATATGAAGAATTAGTTGAGCGCGGTCTTATCGCTCAAACAACAGATGAGGAGCATATCAGAGACTTGGTGAATAACGGCAAGGCTGTTTTTTATATCGGCTTTGACCCGACTGCCGATTCTCTCCATGTAGGTCACTTTATGGCGCTTACTCTTATGAAACGCTTGCAGGAGGCAGGCAACAAGCCAATTGCGCTAATCGGCGGCGGAACCGCAATGATCGGCGACCCGTCCGGCAGAACGGATATGCGCCAAATGATGACAAAAGAAACTATCAATCACAACTGCGAATGTTTTAAAAAGCAAATGTCGCGTTTTATTGATTTCGGTGAAGGCAAAGCTATGATGGTTAACAATGCCGATTGGCTACTTGACCTTAATTATATCGAGGTGTTACGCGAGGTCGGCTCATGCTTCAGCGTTAACAGAATGCTTGCCGCAGAATGCTATAAGCAAAGAATGGAAAGGGGACTTTCTTTCCTTGAATTTAACTATATGATTATGCAGTCATATGACTTCTATGCTTTATACCAAAAATACGGCTGTAACCTCCAGTTCGGCGGTGACGACCAATGGTCTAATATGATTGGCGGTATGGAACTTATTCGCCGCAAGCTCGGCAAAGAGGCAAATGCCATGACAATTACTCTCCTCACAAATTCGGAGGGCAAGAAAATGGGCAAAACCCAAAAGGGTGCAGTTTGGCTTGACCCCGAAAAAACTTCTCCTTATGATTTCTATCAGTATTGGAGAAATGTTGATGACGGAGATGTTATCAAGTGTATGAAACTCCTCACATTCATTCCTATGGATGAAATCAGAGAGTACGCAAAACTTGAGGGTGCAGATTTGAACAAAGCCAAGGAAGCTCTTGCATATTCGCTTACAGAGCTTGTTCATGGCAAAGAAGAGGCAGACAAGGCACAGACAGCCGCAAAAGCATTGTTTGCAGGCGGCGCAGATGACAGCAATATGCCTTGCACCACCGTTGATGAGGCAGACCTTAAGGACGGTAAAATTACAGTTCTTGCTCTTATGCTCAAATCAGGTATGATTAAATCAAACGGCGAGGGCAGACGCCTTATTCAGCAGGGCGGCGTCAGCGTCAACGATGAAAAAATCACCGATGTTTTCACAGCTGTTTCAAAAGAGGATTTGCAAAATTCCGTAATAGTTAAAAAAGGCAAAAAGGTTTTCAGAAAATTTGTTTTTTAACTTAGAATAATACAGTATTTATGCCATAACGAGGTTTTTAAAACTTGTTAAAAACATTCGTTATGGCATTTTTTATTTTAACTTGTAACACTTTCGCTGTTTATTTACTCTCTTTTATTGAACGGAATAATCGCCGTTCGGAAAGGATGTATTTTTATGAAAAAAACATTGTCATTGATTCTCTCGATTTTACTTATGATTTCTGCGATAAGTGCTCCTGCATTTGCCTTTGCGCAAAGCACCGAGTGGCTTCCTCGCGAGAATCCTCAGGATGTACTCACATTTGTCAACGGAGAAGAAAACTACGATATTTACACCGAAGCCGACAGCAAATCCGGTGGTATAAAAATTACATATAAAGGTGACGGTGTTGTTACTGAATGGGAGTTTCCGCTTTCGCAAAACGGGAAAGATTATAAGCCGGTTTCTCAGGGTAAAAACAGCATAACAATTGTTTTGCTTAATCAAGATAAGGTATTGCCGTATGTCAACGCAATTGTATCAAGAGGTGCGTCATCAACCGTTCACAGTACAACTCAAAAGACTACCGTTTCAAAGAGAACGACAGAAACCGATAATACAAGCTCATCGACAGTGAAAACAAGCAACGAGGAAAGTCGAATAACCGTTAGCGTTCCACAGAGTGAGCAAAGCAACGATAAAGAATTATCTAATATCGGCAATAATAACAAATTCACAGTTTATTTGATTGTTATTTGTACGGTATGTGTTGCGGCGGTTGTCGGCATTATGATTAAAAGGCATACGGATAAGCAGTCGTAAATATGCGTGTGATTTTTTATTGTTTTGTGATGATTTATGTAACACTTTTTGTTCTAAACCACACTGTATTATTGACGCGTCAAAGGAGGTTGAAATATGACAGAAACGGAACTTGTTATAGCCGCAAAGTCCGGTGATGTTGATGCATTTTGCGAGCTGTACGAAATCCATAAAAGGAAAC
This sequence comes from Oscillospiraceae bacterium, assembly GCA_003526845.1. GTDB lineage: Bacteria > Bacillota > Clostridia > Oscillospirales > Acutalibacteraceae > Eubacterium_R. The sequence goes on along the minus strand of DPVM01000002.1, from coordinate 62,363 downwards.
TGTTTAATTATGCTTACTATAAACTCGGCAATGTTCACGATGCCGAGGATGTTGTGCAGGATTGTATGATGACAGCGTTTGAGCAGTTGAACAAATTAAGAAAGCCCGAAGCGTTTTCTTCATGGATTTATACAATTTTATATCACGGCTGCGTTTCTGCTGTTAAGGAACAGATTTCAAGGCGCAGTAATTCGGATATTAATTTGTATGAAAACATTATTTCATATGATAATGAGGCTGAATTTGAACGCGAAGAATTAAAGCAAGCATTAAATATCTTAACTGATAATGATAAAAATATTGTTTTGCTTTGTGTTGTCGGCGGATTAAAAAGCGGAGAGGTTGCAAAAATTATGGGGCTGACTGCCGTCAATGTTCGTCAAAGATTGCACAGAAGTTTGCATAAAATGAGAAATTATTTATCTTAATGAGGTGATACCTAATATGAAAAATAACGATTTTGATTTTATAAAAGCAAAATTTGAAGACTCACAGCCCGATATTCCCGACAGTCTCAGTAAAGAAGCTTTAAAAAATAAAATTGTGACAAATAGCAGTTTTAATAAAATTAAGGTTAAGCCGCGCACTAATCACTTTAAATATATTGCTGCCGCAGCCGCTTGCTTCATAGTAATTTGCTCTGTTGTCGCAGCATCAAATTCGGGTTTATTTAATTCAAATAAAATTACCGGATACAAAAATTACAACGAAATTAATTCTGTTGTGTCTACACTAAAACGAGTATCGTTAGGAGAATCGGGCTGTAATGAATCAAATACCGTTATTCATAAAAATGAAAGCGGTGTTGAATTTTCAGACACGGTTAAAGCAAATAAAAAGCATATTTATTACGCTTACCACAGCAATTCATTAACCCAAAACAAAAATAAAGTTTATATTTTTGATGAATCGGATAATGAAAACAAAGCACCTTCAAGTGTTATTGACAATGTTGCACCCGACAATGCGGATATTGAAGGTATTTATGTTACCGACAGCCGACTTATTGTCAATTCAAGTACGAAAAATTCAACATTGACAAGTATTTACAATATTGAGGATTACAAAAATCCTATTTTGATTTCAAAATTTGAGCAAAGCGGAGAATATTCCAATTCGATGATTGTTGATAATTGTATGTATGTTGTGTCCGATTATGCTGTTTCGTCAGGCGACGCTGTTCCTTATATCAGCTTTAACGGCAAAAAGTTGCGTGCGTCTGCCGAAAATATTGTCGGATTTAAGAATGTTAAGACTGCCGTTTTTACGGTTATTTCCTCTGTAGATATAAATTCCGCCAAACAATCTTTTGATTTAAAAGCGGTGTTGGGCGGATCGGCTGAAATCAAATGTGACAAAACTCGCATTTCCATCGGCGATTACGAAAATGAAAATAAAGAAATTATGATGCTTAATTTGCAAAACGGCACATTTTCGTATGCCTCGGAGGATGAAATAAAGGAATTTGTTGAAAGTCCGTTTAGCTTCGTCGATTCATCAATCAAACGAAACATTTATTCTCTCGGTGAAACATATATCGCTATTGAGGAAAATTTGGACACCGCCGAACAGAAATTTGTTTTGTACGATAAAAATGCAAATCCAATTGATGAATATAAGCTAAACAATGCTGTTGCCTCAAATGCACTTGCGATGAATGACGGCAAAAACGCCTTTGCTTTGCCTATGTATTTCTCGGATTCCGCAAGACGCTATTACGGTGCGGTAACATTTGAAATTATCAATAATAAAATTTCTGTCAAAAATGAATATGTAAACAACGATGATAAACTGATGTATCAAGGTCATTGCATATTTTTCAACGAGAAACTATATTGTTTCGATATTTATGATAATGAAAACGATATGAATATCAGCATGTTCTCGTATGCTTATTAAGAGTAAAAAGAACTGTCGGATTGCGCCGGCAGTTTCTTTTTATATTGTCTGTTGTGATGTTATGTGTTATAATCAAATTATAAAATCAGTAAGGGGAATTATATGAAAGACATAAAATGCAAATATATTATTTCATTTGGGATAAAGGATAATATCATAGTCGCAATTGTTGCATTATTGTTTGATACAGCGGCTTATTTTATGTATAGGCAGGGTACTGCCGTTTTTATCCCTTTTGCCGTTTTTGGCGGATTCGTTACTGTTTTGTTCCTTATAAGCCTTTACAGAACTTTGTTTAATAAAATCTGTATTTACGATGATTATTTTATTCATACAAAATCGCCGTTCAAAGATGTTATCATAAACGATTATGAGGTTGATGATGCGTGGATTAACCAAAAGAAAAACGCAAAAGGAACGGCAGGTTGCTATTTTAATTATGTCACAAAAGACGGCAGGAAAGGCAAGCTTCTTATACCGCCTGCAAAATATGATTTTGCCGATTATTTGGTCGAAAGACTAAAGGGCAATGATGTTTACGATTATGAACAACATATTAATGAGGAATACAGCATTAAAAAGTCGGATATACCGAAAAATGCAAGCCTGTTTGAAAGATTCTTTATTTACAGCAAAGCAGGTCCTATATTTACAGTTGTATTCGTTATTGTATTTTTTGTGGCTATGTTTACACATATGATTCTCTACGGCGAAAACAAAACGCCTTACACCGCTGAGCAAGCGGCAGAGGTTATGGAAACCTACGGTTACGAAGCGATTGACAATACGGAAGCAATGCGCTTGCAAAATACATCAATAAAGCAAAGTATGGAGTGCACGAGTAATGATCCGTTTATTGAATTTACTTTTCTTGAAATGGATTCAACAGAAAGTGCAAAATCATTGTTTGCCTCACTTCACAAGCAGCTTTGGGACAGACATATATACAATACCGTTATCGGCGAATCTTTTTATAACAACTACACAAGCAAGACTTATCATTTGGAAAACGATTATTATTCCGAGATAGTCCGTGTGTCAAATACTGTTGTTATTGCACAGTCAAAAGAGGATTCAAAAGGCAAAATCTATGAGCTTTTGACAGCTATGGATTACGACCAAAATACAGACAATTTTAAAACCAAAACCAAATAGTGCTTCAAATACCGTTTTATTCAAGTGAAACGGTATTTTTTATGTTCATTTTTATTGATAATGTTGCACTATGATGTTATAATAATTATATTTAATTTTATGGTGATTATATGGACGAAATACAGAAAAAAATTGAAGATTTAAGAGCAACGCTGCGCTATCATTCGGACAGATATTATAATCTCGATTCGCCCGAAATCGAGGATTACGAGTACGATATGATGATGCGCGATTTGAAAAAACTCGAGGAGGAGTATCCGCAGTATGATACTCCCGATTCTCCCACAAAGCGCGTCGGCGGCAAGGCTGATAATTCGTTTGCTCCGGTTGAGCATACCGTGCGTATGGAATCGTTGCAGGATGCTTTTTCAAAAGAGGAAATTTTTGATTTTGCAAACAGAGTCAATGATGTTGTTTCAAATGTAAAATATGTTGTTGAGCCGAAGATTGACGGCTTATCCGTCAGCCTCGAATATGTTAACGGCGTGTTTTCACGCGGCTCCACCCGTGGTGACGGCAATGTCGGTGAAGATGTTTCGGGAAATCTGAAAACAATTCACAACATTCCTCTCAAACTTAATAAGCCTTTGCCGTATATTGAAGTGCGCGGCGAGGTTTATATGCCGAAAAAAAGTTTTGAAAGAGTTGTCGACCGACAAATGCTAAACGGCGAAAAACCGTTTAAAAATCCGCGAAATGCCGCCGCAGGCAGTCTTCGCCAAAAGGATAGCAGTGTTACGGCAACACGCGGACTTGATATTTTTGTTTTCAATATTCAACAAATCGAGGGCGCGACTTTAACATCACATAAGCAAAGCCTTGATTTTTTGAAAGAGCTTGGATTCAACACCATTCCTTTTTACGAAAAGGTTGACAATATAGCGTCTGCTTTTGAAAAGGTTGAGCAAATCGGGGAAATGCGCGGCGACCTTGAATATGATATTGACGGCGCGGTAATTAAGGTTGACGATTTTGCCGAAAGGGAAGAGCTTGGCTCAACCGCGAAGTTCCCCAAATGGGCGGTTGCCTTTAAATATCCTCCCGAGGAAAAGCAAACCGTTATTCAGGATATTGAAATCGCCGTCGGCAGAACGGGCGTTTTGACCCCGACTGCAGTGTTTGACCCTGTTCATTTGGCAGGCACTACTGTTTCGCGTGCCACATTGCATAACCAAGATTTTATTAACGAAAAAGGTATTAATATCGGCGATACGGTTACTGTCCGTAAGGCAGGGGATATTATTCCCGAGGTTTTGTGCTGTAACGAAAAACACAGCGACGGCAATTTTGTTTATCCGACTGTTTGCCCGAGTTGCGGTGAAAAAGTTGTTCGTGAGGACGATGAGGCGGCGATAAGATGCATTAATCCCGAATGTCCCGCACAACTTTTGAGAAATTTAATTCATTTCTGCTCGAGAGATGCAATGGATATAGAGGGACTCGGTCCTGCGATTATCGAAACATTTGTCAACGAAAAAATCATTACAAAAACGATTGATATTTATAATCTCGATAAAGATAAAATTGCCGCTCTCGACGGTTTTAAGGATACGAGCGCGGGAAACATTATTTCTTCTGTTGAAAAAAGCAAGGAAAATGATTTGAGTAAACTCATTTTTGCTCTCGGTATTCGGCATATCGGCTCAAAGGCGGCAAAACTTTTGGCGGACCATTTCAAGAACATCGACAATATTATGTTTGCAACGGTTGACGCAATTCTTGAAATTGACGGCTTCGGTCAAATTATGGCTGAAAGCGTTTATGATTTCTTCCGCAACGAGAGCGCAAAGGAACTTGTTGCCGAATTAAAGGCGGCAGGCGTTAATACAGAGTCTAAAACCGTTATTAAGGATAATCGCTTTGAAGGTATGACTTTTGTTCTGACAGGAACTTTACCGACATATAAGCGCAGCGAGGCGTCAAAGATTATCGAAAGCTTCGGCGGCAAAACATCATCAAGCGTCAGCAAAAAGACAAATTATGTTTTATCCGGCGAATCTTCAGGCTCAAAGCTTGATAAGGCAAACTCCCTTGGTATTCCTGTAATCGATGAAAACGAATTTAACAAAATGATAAAGTGAGAAAATATGAGAGAATTCAGAAAAAAACAAAAAAAGATGAAAAAAATTATGAATATATTGCTGACAATCACAATTGCGTATATTCTGATTTATTATTTTATTCAGCCTACATTGACAGCCGCAGTCGGCACAGGTGTTACTATGGTTGTACTTTATATTATGTACGGCTTTGTGCTTGCCTGTATGGTTGTGCTTTTTCAATACACAAACACTTATTCAAAGTGCGACAAATTTCTTGAAAGTGTTGAAAACGAGCTTTCCGACACCGGCTATTATTACACATCACGCACCGAAAAGACGGCAGAAGAATATTCAAAAGCCGTCGAAGACGATTTAAAGGAACACGGATTTTCACTTTCGTTTAATGAAACAATCGACGATTTTGAATTTGACTGCGTTGCAAGGAAAAAGAAAGAGTATTTTTATATAATAAATATTGACGAACTTGAAAAAAGCGATATTGTGGCGTATTTTGACTCTGCAATTTATGATGTGACCGCAGTCAACATCAGCCGAAAAGGAGACGGCGTACTTATGTTCGTCTGCGACAAGGCAGATGAGGGCGCAATCTCTGTTTCAAAAATGATTACGCCTCTCGGTAAAAAGGAGCAAATCAAGTTTGCTATTGCAATAGTCGAGCTTAGCACATCAAGAGTGTATTTCCTCGGAAATCAGCCGACAAAATGTCAGCAAATGATTGCAAATTACGCTATGAATTGCGAGGTGCCGATTAAAGACGAATTTAAAGGTACCGAGAGAATGCAGTTTCAGGATGACCTTGAGGAACATATGAAAGAATTTAATCTTAAAGATTTTAAAAACGGCGCATTTTTTGCGCATTAGTTATATTAGCGAGGTATTGTTATGAGCATTGCAGATATTTATGTTGAAACTTTAAAAGACAAAAAGGTTGCTTTTGTCGGAATGGGCGTTGCAAACACACCTTGTGCCGAGTTTTTGGCTAAAAAAGGTGTTGACGTTTATGCCTGTGACAGGCGCGACAGAGATTATATCGGAAAGGAAACTTGCGACAGACTTGAAAAATTCGGAGTTAAGTTTTCGCTCGGCGACAATTATCTTGATATTTTGCCGCAGATGGATATTGTCTTTCGCTCTCACGGCATTTTGCCTTTTCAAAATCCGTGGATAGGCGAGTGCATTGAAAGAGGACAGATTGTTACTACAGAGATGGAAGTTTTCTTCAAATACTGTCCATGCAAGATTTTTGCCGTTACCGGCTCTAACGGAAAGACAACCACAACAACACTTATTGCGAAAATGCTTGAGGCGGCCGGCAACAATCTTTATATCGGAGGCAACATCGGCAAGGCTTTAATGCCTGCTCTCGATACTATTACAGAAGAAGATATTGCCGTTGTTGAGTTAAGCTCGTTTCAATTGCTTACAATGGGCAATATTGTCGGCAAACCTGATGTAGCAGTTGTAACAAATATTGAGTGTACGCATCAGGATCACCATGTCAATCTCGATGAATATGTTGACGCAAAAAGAAATATTTTGATTTATCAAAAGCCGACTCAACGCACAATTTTGAATGCCGATTGCGATTATACAATCGGAAACAGAGTTTATCACAATATGCGTTGCGATGTGCGTGGCAAATATTACCAATTCAGCATAAAACATCCGGTTCCTAACGGCGCATATATGGAGCCGTCTACCGGCGATATTTATTTTGCAGACAACGGCAAGCGCACGCTTGTTATGAACAAAAGCGACATAAGAATCCCCGGCGACCATAATATCGAAAATTATTGCACCGCAATCACGGCAGTTTGGGGGTATGTTTCGGTAGATATAATTAAAAATATTGCTCAAACATTTGGCGGTGTTGAGCACAGAATCGAGTTCGTGCGCGAATTTGACGGCGTAAAATATTATAATGACTCAATTGCAACATCACCGAGCCGAGTTATAAGCGGTCTTAAAGCGTTTAACACAAAAATCATTGTTATTATGGGCGGCAGCGACAAGGGCAACGATATGAGCGAAATGGTGCCGTATATTCTCAAATATGTTAAACTTCTTGTTCTAAACGGTGCAACAGCCGATAAGATTTATAAAACAATTACTCAAAATCCCGATTATAATGACAGTGACATTGAAATTATAAAGACAGACACTATGCAAAATGCTCTTGAAATTGCAAAATCAAAGGCTCAAAAGGGTGATATAGTTTCTCTTTCCCCGGCTTGTCCTGCGTTTGACCAGTTCAAAACATTTGAATACAGAGGACGCGAGTTTAAAAGATTGGTTAACGAGTTTTAACGGAGGATTTATGAATACAGTTCAACTTTTAAAAAAACTGACCTCTGCCGTCGGCGTAAGCGGAGCTGAAAACAGTGTTTGCTCCGTTTTGCGTGATATCTTGTCCGATTACGGCGATGTTACGGTCGATTCTCTCAACAATGTTAAATGTGAATTTGGACAAGGTTTTCATTTTTTACTTGACGCACATCTTGATGAAATCGGGATGATTGTAAAATCAATTACAGACGACGGTTTTATTAAAGTGGATAAGTGCGGCGGAATTGATTGTCGTATGCTTCTTGCAAGTGAGGTATCCGTTTGGGGTAAAGAGGAAATAAAGGGTGTTATTTCAAACCTACCTCCACATTTGCAGAAAAAGGGTGACAGCAAAAAAGTACCGTCTTTTGATGAGATTTCGATTGATATAGGAATGACAAAAGAAGAGGCTAAAAAGGTTATTTCCTTAGGCGACAGGGTGACATTCAAACGCAATTTTACACAGCTTGCAGGCACGCAAATTTCTTCATCTGTTCTTGATGACAGAAGCGGCGTTACTTCAATAATTCTTGCTCTTGATGAGCTTAAGAAAATCAATGCTAAATTTACAATTCTCTTTTCATCTCAAGAGGAGCTTGGGCTCAGAGGTGCAAAAGCAGCGTCATTCGGTGTTAATCCGGATGAGGCAATAAGCGTTGATGTTTCGTTTGGATACACACCGATGTGTAAAAAATCGGATTGCGGCGAAATCGGAAAAGGTCCTATGATCGGTATATCTCCGATTTTAGACAGCAAAATGTCAAACGATATTAAACTCACTGCCGAGAAATATAATATTCCGTATCAAATTGAAGTTATGGGCGGCGGTCATACCGGAACTAATGCGGATGTTATCACAGTCAATGAAAAAGGAATTAAAACGGCTCTCATTTCAATTCCCGAAAAATATATGCATTCACCTGTTGAGGTTGTCGATACAGCAGATGTAGAAAATACTGCAAGCCTCATTGTCGCATATGCAAAAGAGAGGGTGGGTGAAATTAATGCTTAAAAATTTATGCCTGCTTAACGGCACATCGGGCGATGAAAAATCTGTCAGAGATTATATTATCAATGAAATCAAGGATTATTGCGAATATGAGGTGGACAACCTCGGCTCGATTATCGCGTGGAAAAAGGGCAAAAATGTTCCTAATAAAATCGTCAGCATAAATGCGCATATGGACGAGGTCGGTTTCATTATAACCGGAATCACCGATGACGGTTATTTGCGCTTTGATACAGTGGGCGGAATTGACAGCCGCGTTTGCCTTGACAGAACGGTTTTTGTCGGCGACAATATGGTTAACGGTGTAATCGCCGATAAGGCTTTTCATCTGCTTTCGGATGATGAAAGAAAGGAATGCCCCGGATTTGACAAAATGCTTATTGATATAGGCGCAACCTCAAAGCAAGAGGCGCAAGCGCTTGTTTCACTCGGCGATTTTGCTTATTTTAACAGCGATTATTATGAGTTTGGAAACGGCTTTATCAAAGCAAAGGCTCTTGACGACAGAATCGGCTGTATGCTTATGATTGACTTGATAAAATCAGACTTGGAATATGACACAGTATTTTGTTTTAATGTTCAGGAGGAGGTCGGTTTGAGAGGCTCAAAATGCACCTCGTTCAAGGTTATGGCAGATGTTGCTGTTGTTCTTGAATCAACAACTGCCGCAGATTTGGACGGCGTTTTGGGTGACGATAGAGTGTGCGTTCTCGGAAACGGACCCGTTGTATCGTTTATGGATAACCGCACCGTGTATGACCGTGAACTTTATAAGCTTGCCTTTAAAACAGCAAATGAGTGCAATATTCCCGTTCAAACAAAAACCGCTGTTGCAGGCGGCAATGATGCCGGCGCGATTCAAACAAGCGGTTACGGGAGCCGAGTTATTGCAATTTCACTCCCGACAAGATATATTCATTCGGGCGCAAGCGTTGTCAAAAAATGCGATATTGACAGCACAAATAAATTATTAAAGGAATTATTACCTAAATTATATGATTGAAATTATTGAAAACGAAACCGATTTGTCATCGTGGGATGTTGATGATATATACAGCGTGCGTATTTTTTCACTGCTGAAATCCTACGGCACAAAATATAATTTTGCAAAATTTTATCGTCAGGTTATCGACGGAAAGATAACGGCGGTTATTTCGTCCCTTGACAATAATCTTACATTGGCACTGAACGACGGATTTGACAACGAGGAAATAGTCAGATTTTTGTGTGTTAACGGATACTCAACGCTGCTTTGTGATGAAAGACTTGTTTTGTCATCAAGATTTGAAGAGGGCGATGTTATGGTTTGCTCTTCAAAATTTGACGCCTCATTTACTGATGCTGTTGTTGATGAATATCCAAAACTGATGGATTTATATAACTTTATTGATTATGAGGGTCAAGATTTTAAGGCGTGGTATGTTGATATAAGCCACAGGGTGCGCCATAAGACCGCAAAGGCCTATACGCTTAAATCAAATGAGACAATTATCGCAAGCGGTATCTTGTCATCAATTTATCAAGATAATGCGGTTTTGACCGCAGTGCAGACTATGCCCGAATACAGAAATATGGGCTACGGCTCTGCGCTTGTCAGCTATATATGCAGTGATGTGAGCAAAAATGTTTATATTATGCGCGAGCAGGGAAGAAATGAGAATTTTTATTCAAGGCTCGGCTTTAAAAATATCGGCAAATGGAGAATGTATAAATGATACCCTTTTTTAAAATAGATAATGACATTGAGGATGCGGCAAAAAGAGCACAAGACGATTGCTATAATGAATTTAAAGCAATTGAGGAGGTTGTCGAATATAATCAGTATAAGGTGCAAAAGGCGTTTATTGACAACAGAATAAGCGAGGCGCATTTTGTTTCTTCGACAGGCTACGGCTACGGCGATATGGGCAGAGAAACACTCGACAAGGTATGGGCACAGGTTTTCGGCGCAGAGGATGCTCTTGTTCGCCATAATTTCACTTGCGGCACACACACCCTTGCAACGGCGCTTTTCGGAGTCCTGCGTCCCGGTGACAATATGCTTTGCGTTACGGGAACACCGTATGACACAATACATAATGTAATCGGCATTTCAGGCGAGGGAATGGGCAGTTTAAAAGATTTCGGCGTTAATTATGACGAAATTCCACTCAAAAATGAAAAGCCGGACCTTGACGCAATCGCAAGTCGCATTAATAACAGTATTACAATGGTTTATATTCAACGCTCGCGCGGCTACGAGCTTCGTCCGAGCCTCACCGTTGAGGAAATCAAAGAAATTATTGACACAGTAAAATCAAAATCGCCGGACACAATAGTAATGGTCGACAACTGTTACGGTGAATTTGTGGAAAAGCAGGAGCCGACCGATGTTGGCGCTGATTTGATTGCAGGCTCGCTTATTAAAAACGCAGGCGGCGGAATTGCACGCACCGGCGGATATATCGCAGGCAGACATGACCTTGTTGAAAAATGTGCATACCGTCTAACAACACCGGGTCTCGGCAAAGAGGTCGGTGCGACTGTCGGAATGAACAGAGAACTCTATATGGGCTTGTTTTTTGCTCCGCACACTGTTGGCGAGGCACTAAAAAGCGCAGTGTTCATTTCGTCTATGTTTGAAAGTTTCGGATATGACACAACGCCTCATTCACATTCAAAGCGCGGTGATATTGTTCAGTCGCTCGGGCTTGAAAATGAGAAAAGCCTTGTCGCTTTTTGTCAGGGAATACAGAGCGGAAGTCCTGTTGACAGCTATCTTTTACCGGAACCGTGGGATATGCCCGGCTATGACAGCAAGGTGGTTATGGCGGCAGGTGCGTTCACATTAGGCTCAAGCATTGAGCTTTCTGCCGATGCTCCGATTAGAGAGCCGTTTTACGCTTGGATTCAGGGCGGTCTGAATTTTCACAGTGCAAAAATTTGTGCAATGCTTGCCGCTCAACAAATGAAAGATAAAGGACTTCTTAAAAATGGAATATAATTACAGCGGAATTAAGCCCGAGAATATAGAATTACTGTGCATAAACCGTTTTAATAATTCAAAGCCGTTTTATGAGGAGAATAAGGAACGGCTGAAACAGGGAATTACTGTTCCTCTTCGACAAATGGTTCTTGATTTAAGCGATGCTTTGTATGACATTGACGATAAAATGTATCTTGACCCGGTGCGCGCCGTTTCGCGTATTGCACGCGACACAAGGGGCAACCGCTCAAAAGAAAAGTACAGAGAAAATATGTGGGTGTTTTTCAGGAGATATAAAAAAGAATACCCATGCGCACCGTTTTATTATTTCGAATTTTATCCTAACAGTTATGGCTACGGTCTTGTGTTTTGGACTTGGCGACCGACTCATTTTCAGGTTGTTCATCAAATGATTTTGGAACAGCCCAAGCGGTTTATGAAGGCTCTCAAGGCGTGTGAGGACGCGGGATTTGTTTTTGACTGTCGCGATTATTATAAAAAAGACAAATATCCCGATGCTCCGAAAAAGCTAAAACCGTATTTGTCGGCAAAAAATTTCAGTTTCACCTATAATTCGCTTGATATGAAAAAAATCAATTCAACAGCGGTTATAGACGAAATGAAGCTTGCTTTTGATATTGCAAGACCTATGTATGAATTTATGACAGAGGCACACGAAAGAATGATGTATGAGGGTTTAATTAAGCCCGAATAGAAAGGCAAATTATGCTTCAACTTGTATTAGGCAGGTCGGGATTCGGCAAAACCGAATTTGTGTTTGACAACATAAAAAAGCTGACCGAAAACGGCGAAAAGAATATACTGTTAATCACTCCGGAGCAATTCTCGTTTGTTGCGGAGCGACGCCTTTTGTGTGATTTGGGAGAGAGCGGTATTTCAAATGTCGAAAATTCATCATTTTCCCGCCTCTCCTCCGAGGTTTCAAAAAAATACGGCGGTGATATCCTTTCTATTCTTTCCGCAGGCTCAAAAGCTGTTTTGATGAAAAAAGCAATCGAAATGGTGCAGGATCAGCTTGAATTATTCACTAAAAATCTTTCTTCCGTTTCGTTTATTTCGTCCGTTGTCAGTGTTTATGACGAAATGAAATCGTGCAGAGTAAGCGTTGACGATATTTCAGCCGCTGCTAAATCTACCGATAAGGAAATATTAAGTCGAAAGTTAAACGATATAGCCTTGATTATCGGTGCATATGATTCACTTATTGACGGCAAATTTTATGACGGCGCCAATGAATTGACACGCCTTTATGAAAAGCTCCTTAATACCGATTATTTTAAGGACAGGACTGTGTTTATTGACGGCTTTAACGGCTTTGTTGCGCAGGAATATAAAATTATTGAGGTCATTTTAAAACAGGCGAAGGCAGTTTATATTACATTCTGCACCGACAGCGACATTAATAATTCAAAATTCGATACCTTTACATATGTTAATTCAAATATAAGAATTTTGAAATCGGTTTCAAAAAAAGCAAATGTGCCTTATATGAATCCGATTATGCTCACAGAAAGCCACAGATTTTTAAATCCGGAGCTTGCTGTTGTTGAAAAAAATGCTTTTTCAAATATTAAAGAGCAATACAATGGGGCGTGCGACAATATTTCCGTTTACTGTGCAAGAGAAATAAGCGACGAATGTGATAATGCAGCAAAGAATATTTCAAGACTTTTGCGCGACGGATACAGAGCAAACGAAATTGCTGTTATTGTCCGCGACCTTGACAAATATCAAAAGGAATTGCAGTTTGCTTTTTCTAAATACAATATTCCTTATTTTAATGATGAGCGTCAAAATATATCGTCACAGCCTATTGTGATGTTTGTAAATTTCCTGCTCAGATGCGCCATGTATTCTTATCGAAGTGACGATATTTTTTCTCTTTTAAAAACAGGTCTTACGGAACTGTCAAGCGACAGCATTAACAGGCTTGAAAATTATGCTTTTATGTGGAATATTAACGGCAAAAGATGGAAAGTACCGTTTGAAGCAAGCACAAAAGGATATGTTGAAAATATCAGCGACAGCGACAGAAAACAAATTGATGCTCTCAATAAAAGCAGAGAATATATCATTGAAAAAACAGAAAAATTCATCAAAAATTCAAACGGCAGAAATTGCAAAAGCATATGTAAAGCAATTTACTATACATTGATGAATTTTAAATGTGATAAAAGTTTGAAAGCACTCGCAATTGATCTTGATAATAACGGTATGTCGTCTGCTGCCAAAGAGCTTGGCAGAGTGTGGGATTTGCTGATGAACATTCTCAATGAGCTTGCAACTGTCAGCACTGATGAATGCATAACATATAAGGAGTTTTATGATTTATTCTCACTTATGATTTCAAATGAGGATTTGGGCAGTTTGCCATCCGGGCTTGATAATGTTCAAATTGGCGCCGCCGACAGGTTGCGTTGTAACAATCCGCGCGCAGTGTTCGTTCTCGGCGCGAATGAAGGCGAATTTCCGCAAAATATTTCTTCATCGGGCTTACTTACCGAAAGCGACCGTGTAAGTCTTATTGATAACGATTTCAAACTTTATTCCTATGGTGCGACTTTCCTCGCGCAGGAAAAATATTTTGCTTATATGGCAATTTCCGCGGCGAGAGAAAAACTTTTTGTTTCTTACTGCGGTGACGGCGAAAAATCCTCAATTATTACAGGCATTGAGTCTTCTGTTTTATCTGTCAAAGAAAAATGCTTTACAGATAATTATGATTTATCTTCACTTGAAAGCAATGACAACGCATTTGAAATTCTTGCTTCGAAATATAATGAACAAAGCGAATTTACGGCATCACTAAAATCATATTTTAACACATTGCCGCAATTTCAGAAAAAAGTTCAAGCTGTTGATGCGCTCACCTCTGACGAGCAAATGCAAATCAAAAACAAATCGACTGCCGTTGATTTGTTCAAAAAAGATATGTATTTGTCGGCAAGCAAGATTGAAGAGTATTTTAAGTGCTCGTTTAAATATTTTTGTAAATTCGGTCTTAACGCAAAGCCGCGTGCAAAGGCAGAGATGGATGCCATGCAAACAGGCACCGTTATTCATTATGTCCTAGAACAAATTATTAAAAAATGCGGCAGCGACGGACTTACAGCACTCTCTAATGATGAAATATCAACACTTGTCAATGAGTATTTAACAGATTTTTTGCAAAACAAAATGGGTAACAGCGATGATTTTACCATGCGTTTTAAGTATCAGTTTATGCGCCTTTCGAAAATGCTGACCTCTGTTGTTTTAAGGCTTAAAGAAGAGTTTTCACAGTCTGATTTTGAGGCAAAAGCTTTTGAACTTAAAATCGGTGATGGCTCGGATAATGAGCCTGTTAAATCCAAAACAATTCGTCTTTCCGACGGCGGAACGGTTAAAATCAAAGGCTCTATTGACCGTGTTGACACATTTACCCAAAACGGTAAGCAGTATGTCCGTGTAGTTGACTATAAATCGGGCAACAAAACTTTTTCACTAAATGATATAATGTACGGCATTAATCTCCAAATGTTTGTTTATCTTTTTACTTTGTGTGAAAGCGATAACAAGCTTTCGGGAATTGGCTCTGGAGTGTTATATATGCACTCAGCAAGAGATATTATCAATATCGACAATGCGTTTGATACCGCAACGCTCGAATCAAAAGAAAACTCATCATTTAAAATGAAGGGAATTGTCTTAAACGATGAGGAAAACGAAATAGCCGAGCATATGGAAAAGGATTTGATGGGCAAATTCTTGCCTGTTAAATACACAAAAAAGTCGGGCTTGACCGGCAGCATTGTCACTCTTGAGGAAATCGGTATGATTTCGCGTAAGGTTGATGCGCTTGTCAAAGAAATGGGTGACTCTTTGCACGACGGAAAAATTATGCAACATCCGATAAACGGCAAAAATTACGACAAAACATGCGAATTTTGCGACTATATTGATATTTGCCGAAACAGATGCGATGTTACACCAAACGAGATGACTGAACGCACCGACCGTGAAGTTTTGGATTTGTTGAGAGGGGAGGAGCAAAATGCCTAAATGGACCGATTCACAAAACAATGCAATCAACGCACGAGGCAGTAACATCATTGTCAGCGCGGCGGCAGGCTCCGGCAAAACAGCCGTACTTGTTCAGCGCGTAATAAATATGATTACTGACAAAAACAATCCCGTAAGCATTGATAAGCTCCTTATTGTTACATTTACTAATGCCGCGGCAGCTGAAATGCGCGCAAGAATAGCCAAATCACTCAACAAAATTGCTGCAGAAAACCCGAATAATACACTTGTGCTCGAGCAACTTTCATTGCTTCCGGGCGCAAAAATTTGCACTATCGACTCGTTTTGCATAAATCTTGTTCGTGAAAATTTCTTTTCGCTTGATATTTCGCAGGATTTTGATATTCTTGACAATTCAGATGACGAGCTTTTGCAAAGGCGCGTTGCAGATGAGATTGTTGAGGAGCATTACGAAAACTCAAATGATGAGTTTATTTCTCTTGTTGAGCTTTTATCAGCTTCTAAAAACGACAATGCATTGTCGGATGCGATACGCAGCATCAGCCACTATATTATGGCTCAACCGTTTCCTAACGATTGGCTTGATTCCGCGTGCGAGCTGTATAATCCTGCCGTTTCAATTGAGGACAGCGAGTTAAAGAAGTATATTTTCGAAGAAATTAAATATAATTTAAGTGTTGCCGAGGAACTCCTCGACAACTCAAAATCATCATTGTATGAAAGCGACGAACTATATGAAAAATACTCGCATATGCTTGATGATGACACAGCAATACTCAATCGGATAAAGTCAGCGCTCAACGACACTTGGGACGATTTAAAGGATGCTCTGCTTAATGCGTCATTCGGCAGAATGCCTTACAAACGAAATTACACAAGCGATTCAAAGGCTGTTATTTCCGCAAACAGAGATATGTTTAAAAGCATTATCACAAATGACTGCGCCTCGCTTATGAAAACAAGTGCCGGTGTTTTCGCAGAAGATAACAAAAAGCTTTTTCCTATTGTTACTTTGCTTTGCTCAATTGTTAAAGAATTTAACTCACGGCTTTTGGGAGAAAAAAACGAAATTAATAAATATTCGTTTTCGGATATTGAGCATTTTGCTATTGATTTGCTTTTCGCAAAGGCTGAAAACGGCGAGGTTTGTGTAACCGACTTGGCAAAGGAATATCAGAATAATTTCTATGAAATCCTTGTTGATGAGTATCAGGACACAAATTCCGCGCAGGATAAGCTGTTTGAAACAATTTCGAACGGTAAAAATCGATTTATGGTTGGCGATGTTAAGCAAAGCATTTATCGCTTTAGGCTTGCCATGCCGCAGATTTTCAATTCAAAGCGCGATACATATACATTATATAATGAAATTTCCGACTCGGTTAAGCAAAAGATTTTTCTTGATATGAACTTCCGCTCGCGCAGTGACATATGCAGTTATTGCAACTATTTGTTTGCACAGCTGATGTCAAAGCGCGTTGGCGAAATGGATTATGACAGCGCAGAATATCTCAATTACGGCGCAAATTATGATAAAACCTCCGTGCCGTCTGCCGTTATCAGAATTTGCGACTGTCCCGAGGGTGAAAATAAGGACGAATACGAGGCGTACCAAATTGCGCATTTGATTAATGAAAAAATCAAGAATAAAGAACAGGTCAAGGACGGAGATTCATATCGCAATATAAATTACGGTGATTTTGCCGTGCTTTTCAGGTCCGCAAAAAACAGTATTCCGATTTATTCAAGAATTTTTGAGGAATGCAATATTCCGGTTGCTGCAGGCAACAAAATCAATCTTTTTGAGAATAACGAAATTTCTATACTACTTTCGTTAATAAGGGTTATTGACAATCCTATTCAGGATGTGCCTTTGCTTGCAACGCTTATGTCGGTGTTTTACGGATATACGCCGGATGATATTGCAAACGCAAGGCTGATGCGCTCCGCACCAAATTTATATTCATCAATTGTAGCCGACAAAGAGCATTTCGCTAAATTTCTCGACGACCTAAACGCCTACAGAAAAGCGGCGGCAACCATGTCGGTTGAGTCATTCATAAGATATATAATTGAAACTGCATCTTATATATCTCTTATATCCGCTATGGGCAATGCCGAACAGCGCAAATTGAATATTATGCGCTTTTTACAAATCGCTAAAAATTTTGACAGCGGCAGTAATGTAGGATTGACGGCTTTTGTAAGATATGTAGACAGTATTATTAATTCAAAGCTTTCCGTTGAAAGTGCAGATATTAACCACAGCGGTGAGCAAAGCGTTTTACTTATGTCCGTTCATCATTCAAAGGGTCTTGAATTTCCTATTGTGATTCTTGCAGGCAGTGAAAAACAGTATAATACTTTTGATTTAAGTGCGCTGACTCAACTTAATTCAAAATGGGGAATAGGGCTTAAAGTTAATAATGAGGAGCTTTTATGCAGATATAATTCTCTGCAATATACATGCATAAAAAGTGTCAATTTCTATGCATCAATGAGTGAAAATTTGAGGGTGCTTTATGTTGCCGTAACGCGTGCCAAAGAGCAGTTTATTACATTTGCAACATTTAAAAACGGGACTTATGCCGACCATATTAATAAACTGTCGTCAAAACTTTACTGTAATAAAATCATTCCGCTTTCCGTTAAGGGCATTAACAATGACGGCGATTTGATTTTACTTTGCGCACTTTTGCACAAGGACGGCAAAATACTCCGTGATTGCTGTGAAAATGATATTAAACCTTTGCACAACGGTTTCGATTTTAATTTGGACATTCAGGTGATTTCGGGTGAAATCGAAAATACATCGGATGAGCAAACGGATGTAAAGCCGAATGACGAACTTGTCGAACAAATCAGAGAAAAACTCGCTTTTAAATATGAGCGCAGTGAGCTTGCCTCGTTTGCATCAAAAAGAACCGCATCAACGCTTGACGAAAAGGAGCAAAGCTACAGATTTTTTGCAACAAGCAAGCCGGCGTTTCTTAATGAAAGCGGTATGACAGCCGCCGAAAAAGGAACGGCTATGCACGCATTTATGCAATACTGCGATTATTCAAATGCAAAATCTGACTTGGAGAGCGAAATAGCACGCCTGACCGATAACGGTTATATTATGCCCGAGCAGGCAAAATCACTCAGCAGAGATAAATTGAAAACACTTTTTGAAAGCGATTTTGCTTCAAGAATGTTTAACGCAGACAAAATTTACAGAGAAATCAAAGTTTCATCATATGTTCCCGTTAACCAAATCGAGGATACTCAATATACCGATTCAGTGCTTATTCAGGGAATAGCCGACTGCGTATTTGAGGAAAATGGTGAACTTGTTCTTGTCGATTATAAAACTGATAGGGTAAGCAGTGAGGAAGAACTGCTTGATTTGTATAAAAACCAAATAGCCTTTTACAGAAAAGCTGTTGAAAAAACGCTGAAAAAGCCAGTTAAAGAGGCTGTTTTGTATTCGTTTGCGTTAAATAAAATATGTATTTATAAATAATTTCAAAAAAACACTTGCATTTTCGTTTTGTGTTTGTTATAATACAGTGCGTTATGAGATTAAGTGAGGTGATAGTTAATGAAAGACGGAATTCATCCAAACTATGAAAATTGCACAGTTAGATGCGCTTGCGGTGCTGTCTATGAAACAAAGAGTACTAAAGGCGATATGAAGGTTGATATTTGCTCAAAATGTCACCCATTCTACACAGGTAAGCAAAAGCTTGTTGATACAGGCGGACGAGTTGACAGATTCAACAAAAGATTTGCTAAGAAAGCATAATCGAAATATTAAAAATTTAGGCAATCCGAAGGATTGCCTTGTTTTTATTGCGGACAGATTTTATGGAAGAATACAGAACAGTTGAAAAAGAAGCAAGCGACTTCTTTATTGAAAAAAAATCAAAGTTTATCGGATACGCAAAGCCGGTTTCCACACCGGACGAGGCGGCGGATTTTATCAACACAATAAAAGCAATGCATTGGGACGCAACTCACAATGTTTATGCATATGTTTTGCGTGACAACAATTTTCAGAGATACAGCGATGACGGCGAGCCGTCGGGTACTGCCGGTGTTCCCGTGCTTGATGTTTTGCTGAAAGAAAATCTTGTTAATGTTTGCGTTGTCGCAACGCGATATTTCGGCGGTACATTGCTTGGCGCCGGCGGTCTTGTCAGAGCATATTCGCATACATCAAAAATTGCTATTGAGGCGGCTAACATTGTTACAATGGCTGAATGCGGTATTTATCGCTGTGATATTGATTATTCCTTTTATGACAGATTGGTTGTTTTACTCAATGAGGTCGGTGCGAATATCGAAGGTTCCGATTTTTCCGACAAGGTAAAGGTTATTTTTACCGTTAAAGAAAAATATGCAAAAATACTTGCCGAGAGATTGACCGATGTCAGCAACGGAAAATATAGAATTAGAAGACTCGGCAGAAAATTTGATAAAATAGGTTAAAAAAGACTGCGTTTTCTATACGCAGTCTTTGCTTTGTTATATTTTTTTACTTATTGTAATAACATTAATTTCCGGGTGATTAAACAGCCTAAACGGAAATTCGGCGTTGCCTATTCCGCGCGAGACGATCAATTTGGGTCTGTCACCGTGTTCGCCCTGCGCGTATTTCGGAAATAAGCCTTGACCGGGTGAGAATACGGGACCGATAAACGGCAGTTTGAATTGACCGCCGTGCGCGTGACCGGACAGCTGCAGATCAAAATCGTATTTCTCATAATTGTTTTCCGCAACCGCTCTGAAATTTTCCGGGAAGTGGGATAAAACGATTTTATATCCAGACTTTGTGTCAAGTCTGTTGAAATACGGCGACATATCCTTGTATATAAATGTTCCGTTTTTACGCGCTTTGTAATCCTCAAAATTTGCTTGATTTTCGTCAAGACCCAAAATCTGAATAAGATTGTCATTTGTTCTGTCGGTTGCGATTTCGTTAAGTAATACTGTAAAGCCGATTTTTCTTAGCTCTTCCATAAGTTCGTCAAAATTTTCAAGCCTGCGCTCGTGGTTACCGGTTATATAGTACACGGGGCAAATTTCGACAAGTTTTTTGCCGAAATCAAGCATTTTGTCTTTGTTTTTACATTTGTCGTTAATATAATCGCCGGTTATAACTATTATGTCGGGCTTCTGATTCTTTGTGACTGACAAAATCTTTTCGCTTGATTTAGAGTGAAGGTCGGAGAGCTGAACTATTTTAATGCGATTTATTATGTTATCGCTTTTTAATCTGTATTTTGTAACATCAATCAAATTGTTTTGAAGATATAAAAATATTGCAAGCAGTAATACCGCAATAAATATAATCAAAAAAATCATATTTTCACCTCATATTTATGATAACTTTAATATTATTTTAAGTCAAGAGAAAAAAATCAAGGGAAATTTGCATTATTTGCGTATTATATTATGAAATTGTATTAATTGTCGAAATGAGGGGTATTCTTGGCACTTTCCATTAGAGAAATTACAGAGCAAAATGAATATAAAATTCTCTGCGACAAGGCAGTTTTTGCAGATAAGTCAAAGGGTAGAGTGCGCCCCGAGCAGGAGTGTGAAATAAGGACCTGCTTTCAGCGCGACAGAGACAGAATTATTCACTGTCGTGCATTTAGGCGACTTAAGCATAAAACTCAGGTTTTCCTTGCCCCCTCAGGCGACCACTATAGGACAAGACTTACTCACACTCTTGAAGTTTCGCAAATTGCACGAACAATCGCAAGAGCGTTACATCTTAATGAAGATTTAACAGAAGCAATCGCTCTCGGACATGATTTAGGTCATACTCCGTTCGGACATGCAGGTGAAAGAGCACTTAATAACCTTTCGCCAAACGGATTTAAACATTATGAGCAAAGCGTGCGAGTAGTTGAAAAACTTGAAAAAAACGGCAAAGGACTCAATTTGACCGACGAGGTGAAAAACGGAATACTGTGTCATACAAGCGGAGAGGATGCTTATACGCTTGAGGGTCAAATAATCAGAATTGCCGATAAAATAGCTTACATAAATCACGATATTGACGATGCAATCCAAGCCGGTGTAATGGCTGAGGAGGATATTCCGCTTGATATAAGGATGTCGCTCGGAATGAGCAAGAGCGAGCGTATTAACAATATGGTGCTCAATGTTATTAATAACAGCGACGATAAAATTTTAATGGACGATGATTTTTGGCAACTGTTTAACGAACTGCATGAATTTATGTTTGTCGCAGTGTATAAAAATCCCGTTTGCAAGAGTGAGGAAGTTAAAGCTGTTCAAATGATTGAGAAACTTTATGAATATTACCTCCAAAATCCCGATAAAATGCCCGAGGAATATCAAATCATTGCCGACGATGAGGGAATCGATAGGGCAGTTTGCGATTATATTGCAGGAATGAGCGATAATTATTCGGTAAAAATATTTAATCAGTTGTTTGTTCCGATGTTTTGGATAGAATAATAATTTTTGAAAAAACTACAGAAAGGGTTGATAGCATATGCCGTTGCCTGACGGATTTTTACAGGAATTAAAACTTAAAACAGACATTAACGATGTAGTATCAACCTATGTTACACTTAAAAAACGCGGAAATACCTATGTCGGTTTGTGTCCGCTTCATAATGAAAAAACACCGTCGTTTACCGTTTATCCGGCTACACAAAGTTTTTATTGCTTTGGTTGCGGCGCAGGCGGTGACGCTGTTACATTTGTTAAAAAAATCGAAAATCTTGATTATATAGACGCTGTTAAATTGCTTGCACAGCGCGCCGGTATGCAAATGCCCGACGATACGGCTTATGACAACGGCGTTGCCAAAACGAGGCGCAGAATACTTGAAATTAACCGTGAAAGCGCAAAATTCTTTCACAACTATATGCTCTCGCAGGACGGTCGGGCAGGACTTGATTATTTTCTGAACAGGGGACTCTCGATTAAAACAATCAACCATTTCGGCTTGGGATATGCTCCCGACAGATGGGATAGTTTGCTCAAATATCTTAAATCAAAAGGCTTTAAAGAGTCTGAAATGCTTCAGGCAGGCGTTGTCAAACGAGGCAACAGAGGTTGTTACGATATTTTCAGAAACAGAGTTATGACGCCGATTATTGATGTCAGAGGAAATGTTATCGCATTCGGCGGCAGAGTTCTTGATAACAGCAAGCCTAAATATATAAATACAAGTGATACTCTTGCATACAAAAAAACATATGAGCTGTTCGGTCTTAATTTTGCCAAGGACAGCTCAAGCGATACGCTGATTTTATGCGAGGGGTATATGGATGTTATTGCCATGCATCAAGCAGGCTTTACAAATGCCGTTGCAGGATGCGGAACTGCCTTGACAAGCGAACAGGTGCGACTTATAAGCAGATACGCAAAAGAAGTTATACTTGCTTATGATGCCGACGGTGCAGGGCAAAAAGCGGTTGAAAAGGCAATTAATCTGTTTAACCAAACTGATTTGAAAGTCAAAATTCCGTCACTTGTCGGCGGTAAGGACCCCGATGAGATAATCAAAACATACGGCAGGGATAAGTTTAAAGGTATGCTTGAGGGTGCATCAAATGAAATTGAATTTCACTTTCTTAAGCTACGCGAGCAATACAACCTTAATACCACACAAGGTAAAATCGACTTTTTGAACGATGCCGTTAAAATTCTTGTCAATGTTTCACCTATTGAAAAGGATTTATATACATCGCGACTTGCAGACGAGTTGGGCGTTGAGAAAAACAGCATCAATATTCAGCTTGATTCGTATTCAAAGCGCATCAAATCGCGCCAAAAAAAGCAGCAATTCAAAAAAATTGTTGATGATAACATAAGGCAGTCACGCAAAGAAAGCTTTGAAACCTCGTTATCGACAAAACAAATTAAGGCACAGGACAGAATATTGGGCCTTCTTTTAAAATATCCCGACTGTTTAAAGCTTTGTGATGAAAACACCGCCGATTTAATGAGCGACGGCTTTTATAAAACGGTGTTTCGCCTTATTACACAAAGATTGCAAAACCAGGAGAGCATTGATTTATCCGATTTTAGCGAACTGCTTTCCGATGATGAATTAGGCAGACTTTCCGGTATAATCGCAAGGTTTGAATACAGCAACAATTCAAAAAGCGAATTTGCCGATTGTATAAATGCACTCAATGAGGAAAGCAAAAAAGCGAACACTGCCGATGTTTCGGCGCTGAGCGATGATGATTTCAGAAATTTATTTAAAAACAATACATAAGAGGAGTATAAAAATATGGCTAATGCTAGCACAAACGAAAAACCGTTGACAGCGGAAGAAAAAAAGGACAAGGCATTTAAAAAGCTTATCGAAAAGGGTAAGGCATCCGGTCATTTGACTGCGCAGGAGATTGATAATCTTATCGTAGAGCTTGACCTTGATGTTGACGAACTTGAAAAACTCAACGAGCAGATTGATGCTGCAAATATCAATATTATTGATGATTTTTCTGCAGAAACACTTGACGGAATTACTCTTGAGGTTGACCTTCCAAAGGAAACGGACGCAGCCGATACCGTTGCAGTTAATGACAATGCCGCTATGGATGATCCGGTTAAGGTTTATCTTAAAGAAATCGGAAGAATCCCTCTTTTGACCGCTGAGGAAGAAATAGAGCTTGCAATTAAAATTGCAGACGATGACCCGAATGCAAAGAAAAGACTTGCCGAGGCAAATCTTCGTCTTGTTGTCAGCATTGCCAAGAGATATGTCGGAAGAGGTATGCAGTTTCTTGATCTTATTCAAGAGGGCAACCTCGGTCTTATCAAGGCTGTTGACAAGTTCGATTATACCAAAGGTTTTAAGTTTTCAACATATGCAACTTGGTGGATAAGACAAGCCATCACAAGGGCAATTGCAGACCAGGCAAGGACAATTCGTATTCCTGTTCATATGGTTGAAACAATCAATAAAGTTAAAAAAGCTAATTCACAGCTTCTCCACCAAAACGGCAGAGAAGCCACTCCCGAAGAAATCGGCGAGTTCCTTGATATGCCGGTAGATAAGGTGCGTGAGATTTTGAGAGTCGCACAAGTGCCTGTTTCTCTTGAAACACCTATCGGTGAGGAGGAGGATTCCCACCTTGGCGACTTTATCCCGGATGACGATGCTTTGGCACCTGCCGACGCCGCATCAATGAGCTTGCTGAAGGAGCAGCTTTCCGAGGTGCTTAAAACACTTACTCCGAGAGAGGAAAAGGTGCTTTCTCTTCGTTTCGGTCTTGAGGACGGTAACCCGAAAACGCTTGAAGAAGTAGGCAAGGAATTTAATGTAACCCGTGAGCGTATCCGTCAGATTGAGGCAAAAGCACTCCGTAAACTTCGCCACCCGAGCAGAAGTAAAAAATTAAAGGACTTTTTGGATTAATGGACGAAATTAGAATTCAGCGAATCAACGAACTTGCAAGGAAATCAAAAACTCCGTCAGGGCTTACAGAGCAGGAAAAGGCGTAACAAAAGATTTTAAGGCAAGAATATATCGCATCCTATAAGAGAAACCTTGTTTCTCATCTTGAAAGCATTTATATTGTTGATGAAAACGGAAATAAGCATAAAGTGGAGAAAAAGAAATAATGCCAAAGCTTATAATAATCGAAGGGCTTGACGGCTGCGGTAAGTCAACTCAAACACAATTGCTTGAGAATTTTTTTAAAGACTCAAATGTTGATTACAAAAAAATTAAACTGCCTGATTATGACAGCCCGTCAAGCACGCTCGTAAAAATGTATCTCGCCGGCGAATTCGGCAAAAATGCAAGTGATGTAAACGCATATGCCGCAGGGTCCTTTTATGCTGTTGACAGATTTGCGTCATATGTTTTGAATTGGAAAAAAGATTATGACAACGGCACCGTTATCCTTGCCGACAGATACGCAACCTCAAATTCCATTTATCAAATGGAAAAAATCGAGCCGTCAAAATGGGACGAATATCTCGATTGGAGCGCCGATTTTGAATATAATAAAATCGGTATTCCTCGCCCGGACTGCGTTATTTTCCTCGATATGCCGGTAGAGATTTCGCAAAAGCTTATGACATCACGCTACAACGGCGACGAGGGCAAGAAAGATGTTCATGAGGCTAATGTCGAATTTTTGCAAAAATGCAGAAAATCGGCGCTTTACACCGCTGAAAAACAAGGCTGGTGCGTTGTTCAATGTTCCGACGGCAAAAATCCATTGCCTATTGAGCAAATTCATAATAAAATAGTTGATATTGTTAAAAAGGAGATTTATGCTTAATTTCAAGGTGCCCGAGCTTTCAGATAAGCAGTGGGCAGACAAATGCTTAAAGCATGCCGCAAGTATGAATTGCGATTACACATTCGGTAATTGCTATTTGTGGCGACTTGCTTATAACACGGAAATTTGCAAATACAAAAACTTTTTCATTTGCCGCTGGGGAAACGGCGACGATATAACATATTCATTGCCACTCGGTGAGGGCGATTTTACAGACGCAATATGCGCAATGGTCGAAAATGCAAAGGATTGCGGTCATAAACTTAAAATCTACGGTGTTACCGAGGGATATTGGGGAATGCTCCAAGAGGCGTTCACCGGAAAATTTGATTACACTTACGATCCGGGTAATTTCGATTATATTTATTCAGTTCAAAAAATGGCGTCGCTCAGCGGTAAAAAATACCATTCAAAGCGCAATCACATAACTAATTTTAAAAAGAACCATCCTGATTGGTCATTCGAAATAATCAATAAAGATAATATTTCGCAATGCCTTGAGGCGCACGCCAAATGGATTGCCTCAAAGGACCCCGAAGATGAAGAGGATATAAGCGAATACAGTCTTGAATTTGAGGCTGTTGCCGAAGCGTTTGAAAATTATGACGCGCTCGATTTAAAGGGCGGACTTATTAAAGATGGAGACGAAGTAATTGCCTTTACACTCGGCGAAGCACAGGCAAGCGGAAAATGCTTTGTTACTCACTTTGAAAAAGCACCGGGTGATGTTCAAGGCGCGTTTGCTATAATTAATCAGGAATTTACAAAAAATTGCCTTATGGACTATGAATATGTCAATAGGGAAGAGGATTTGAATATCGAGGGCTTGCGCAAGGCAAAGCAATCATATTATCCTGAAATTTTGCTTGAAAAATGTTTGGCGGTTTATCATGGTTAATTTTGTTACCGATAAAAATAAGATAATTGATCTTTGGCAGGAGGCGTTCGGCGACTCACGCGGGGAAATACTTTATTTTACAGATAACCTAAAAAACGGAAAATGCATCGGCATATCTGAAGTTGATGAACTTGCATCTATGCTTTTTCTTGTTAAATGCAATTTCGGCAGTTATATTTATGCCGCATGCACGCGAAAGAAATACCGCGGTGGCGGATATATGACGCAATTGCTTGATTACGCAAAAGAAAATGAAAGTTCGCTTTGTCTTATTCCTGCGAGCGATTCACTTGTCGATTTTTATTACAAACGCGGCTTTACAGAGCATGCTCATATTGAGGATATTTGCTTTGACGAATGTGACGGAATAAAGGAATATTTGCTTGAGGGATACAGTCTGACTGACCCGCAGGTTATGATATATAAAGAGGTGTAATTATGGTTTATGTATTTTTGGCAGACGGCTTTGAAATTATTGAGGCACTTGCCCCGGTAGATATGCTTCGACGTGCAAAAATTGATGTAAAAACAGTCGGAGTGACAGGCGAGACGGTCAGGTCGTCCTGCGGCGTTGATGTTACAACCGATATTACGATTGATGATTTTGATTTCTACGATGTTCAGGCAATTGTTTTGCCGGGTGGAATGCCGGGAACACTTAATTTGGAAAATTGCGGCGCCGTTCAGTCCGCAATTGACAATGCCGTTAATACCAACTGCCTATTATGTGCAATTTGTGCGGCTCCGTCAATTCTCGGTCATAAGGATTTGTTAAACGGCAAAAAAGCAATTTGTTTCCCCGGTTTCGAGGATGCATTGAGCGGCGCGGAGTTGTCAAAAGAATATGTTGTTCGCGACGGCAATTATATAACCGCTCGCGGCGCAGGTGTATGCATTGATTTCGGTCTTGAAATTGTTAAGGCAATCAAGGGCGAAGACGAGGCAAACAGAGTTAAAGAGTCTATTCAATGCAGATAAAGGATGAAATCAGACAAGAAATCAAGGAAAAACGCAGGCATATTGATAATAAGTCGGACAGAGATTCTGCCGTGTGTGCGAATGTGATTAATTCACACATTTTTAAAAATGCGGACACAATTTTGTGCTATTCTGCATTGAGGTATGAAATTTTAACCGACGAAATTATAAAGTGTGCTCTTGTTCTTGATAAAACGGTTGCCTTGCCTTATTGCACAGATAAAAACGGTAACATGCAATTTTACATAATTAAATCATTTGATGATTTAAAACAAGGCTCATTCGGAATCAGCGAGCCTGATACCGACAAATGCAAACTTTTGCAATCATTCAGCAATGCAATAATCATTGTTCCGGGACTTTGTTTTTCGACGGATGGAAGACGGCTCGGCTACGGAAAAGGATATTATGACAGATTTTTGCAAAACAACTCTTTAATTTCTCTCGGTTTGTGTTATAATACATTCATCAGAAATTATATACCCGTCGGTGATTTCGACAAATCGGTAGATTTTGTCATAACCGAAGATTCTGTTATTAACTGCAAAGCCGATAAATAATATTTATCTTATCATATTACTTCAAGGAGAAAATATGGATAATTTAGACTTCAATTTGGAAGAAACCGAAAAAAAAGGTGACATTTATTTTTCAAACAATGTTACCGATTCTGCTGCCGACAAAAAAACACAGTCGGGCGGCAAATCAAAATCTTCCGCAAAAGCCAAGCAAAGAAAACTTAAAACAAAAGGTGCAGGTTCGACATACGCTTTTTTCATTTTTGTAATTGTTGCCTCAATGATAATTTCCGTTTACGCAATTTTTTGTATGAATGATGTTTTGGCTATTACTAAAAATTCTGCGTCTGTCACTGTTTCGTTTTCATCAACCGTTGAATCAAGCGACGATGCGATTGATGTTCTTCACAAAAACGGTTTGATTACCTGCAAAAATTTCTGCAAGGCGTTTGTTAAACTGCGTGATAAGGTGATTTCTTCACCAAAACTCGGTGGACCTTACGATTCGGGCGTTTATTACTTAAACGGTAAGATGGGTCTTGAGGGTATGCTTATTACCTTGAAAGGTGATACAAATAAGTCAAATGAAACGGTTTCACTTACATTCCCCGAGGGTTACACAGTGCCCGAGATTGTAAACAAACTTGCCGAAAACGATGTTTGCGATAAAAATTCGCTTCTTTCCGTTATTCAAACAACCGATTTCTCATATTCACTTGTCAGCAATTTAAAAGCGCAGGAGTCTGTTCCGTACAGACTCGAGGGCTATTTGTTCCCGGACACATATGAGTTTTTCGTTGACGAGAGCGCCGCATCTACAATCAGAAAATTTCTTGAAAACGGAGATCAAAAGTTTACCGAGGCTTACAGAAAACAGGCTAAAAAGCGCGGATATTCGACTTATCAGATAATGACAGTTGCTTCAATTGTTCAAAAGGAAGCCGCAAATGACGACCAAATGAAAACAATTGCAGGCATTATATACAACAGAATTGAGGATAAAACAAATAATTTCCCGACTCTCGGCTGTCAGTCAACTTCCGACTATATCAACAACAAGGTTAAGCCGGCATTGTCGTCAACTTCAGCACATACTGCGGAGTATTATTTGAAATATTACAATACAAATAACGATTCCACGGTTAAAGGTTTACCCGCAGGTCCGATCTGCAGCCCCGGTAAAAAGGCAATCGAAGCTGCTCTTTATCCGAAAGATACAAAGGCAATGTTCTTCTTCCACGATACAAAGGGAAATATCTATACTGCCAAAACTTATGCTGAATTTAAGGAAAAGGTTGCAACATATGCACCTTATTTGAGTTATTAATATGCAAAATCACAATATTGAATTATTATCACCCGCAGGTGATTCCGAAAGGCTGAAACTTGCTGTCAAATTCGGCGCCGACGCTGTATATGTCGGCGGCGAGCAATTCGGAATGAGAACAAATCCCTCAAATTTCAGTGCGGATGAATTGAAAAGTGCCGTTGAGTTGGTCCATTCCGAAAATAAAAAACTTTATTTAACATGCAACACGCTGCCTCGTAATAATGAAATTGAGGCGTTGCCCGATTATTTAAAATACGCCGCACAAATCGGCGTTGATGCTCTAATTATCGCCGATATGGGCGTTCTTGCACTTGCAAAAAAATATGCCCCAGATGTTGATATTCATATGTCAACACAGGTCGGTATTGTCAACTATGCAAGCGCAAACGCGCTTTACGATATGGGAGCTTCAAGAATAGTGACAGCTCGTGAGCTTTCTCTCAATGAAATTCGCGAAATCAGAGAAAAAACAAATCCTAATCTTGAAATTGAAACTTTCATTCATGGTGCAATGTGTATGAGTTTCAGCGGAAGATGCATTTTGTCAGATTATATGGTCGGCAGAGATGCAAACCGCGGCGATTGTGCGCAACCGTGCCGTTGGAAGTATCATCTTGTTGAGGAAACCCGACCGGGTCAGTATTTCCCGATAAATCAAGATGACAAAGGAACATACATTTTCAATTCAAAAGACCTCTGTATGATTAAATATTTGTCGGACCTTGACAGAGTGGGAATTGATTCCTTCAAAATTGAGGGCAGAGCAAAGAGCGAATATTATACGGCGATTGTCACATATGCTTACAGAAATGCGCTTGATGAATATTTTGCCGCAGGCAGACCCGACAATTTTGTTCCGTCGCAGTGGATTCTTGACGAGATGGAAAAAATGAGCCACAGAGAGTACACAACCGGCTTTAATTTTGGACCGATTGACAAAGGTCAGGTCCTTGATACAGGCGGATATATTCGCAATTGGGATGTTTGCGCATTGTATAAGGATTATTCAAACGGCAAGCTTACCGTATCGCAAAGAAACAGATTTTATCAAGGCGACGTTCTCGAAGTTGTCGAGCCGGGGAAAAAGCCTTATCAAATCACGGTTGAAAATTTATTCAATGTCAATGACAATGAATATACCGATGTTGCAAACAAAGCAACCGATGTTTATACATTCGATTGCAATGCCCCGATTTCGAGCGACGCTATTTTCAGAGTAAAAAGAAAATAATCATTATAAATTTAAACCCTTTCGTCAATAATACGAAAGGGTTTTATTTTATGAGAAAAAGAATTACATGCTTTATATCTGCGGTTGTTTTTTTGTGCGCAACATTGATGGGCAGAATCGGTTATATTGTGTTCGGCGGTGAATATACTGTCTCGCAAGGTTACAATTCATATTCGCTGACCGCCTGTGAGATACCGACGACACTTTATTACAGTGATATGGGCAAAATTAATAACAATAAAACAGTTTATCTTGCCGTAATAAGACCGAATGAAAAATGTATCGGAGAACTGTATTCTCTCTTTGATTATCAAAAAAGGAACGACATTATAGAAAAGCTGAAAAAAGGTTATCCGATTATAGAAAAACTTGATACTGACACACCCTCGAGCCTTAAGTATATAAAGATTATAAAGGCGACTGAGGAAAAATCAACCGATATGCAGATAATCAACAAAGAAAGTTCGGGACTTTTGTATTATGTTAAAAACAAAAACGGAAAAATCAAGGTTAATTTCAGCGTTGATGCACGAGGCAGACTTCTTGAAGGTGACGACGGAACTGTTATATATGATGATTATTCCGCAACAAGCGGATTAAAACTTACGATTAATAAAAAAATTCAAACTATTGCTCAAAATTCCGCAAAAAGCATAAATAACGGCTGTGTTATAATTATGAATACAGAGGATTCATCTATTCTTGCGTGTGTCAATAAACCGTCAGACAGTTATGTAAACAAGGCACTTTCACAATATGCTGTCGGCTCGATTTTCAAGCTTGTTGTTGCCGCGTGCGCAATTGAAAATAATGTATTTTTGCAATATAACTGTAATGGTAAAATCAAGGTAGGGGATACCGAATTTTCATGTCAAGGCAAAAAGGCGCATAAAAATCAAGGATTAAAGGACGCGCTTGCAAATTCGTGCAACTGTTATTTTGTGAATTTGGCGCTGACCCTCGGTCAAGACAAACTGTTAAAAACCGCAAACGAATTTGGATTTTCCGATAACACAACTCTATACGGCGATTGGAATGTAAAAAATGCATCATTGCCTAATAAGAGCAACCTCGCTTCAAAAGGTCAGCTTGCGCTTTTTGGCTTCGGTCAAGGAAAATTTACGGCGACGCCGCTTCAAATGTGCAATGTATTATGCACAATCGCAAACGGCGGAACATATAATAAAACCAAACTAGTTTCATCGATTGTTGACGACAGAAAAAAGCAAACCGAAATTAAATATCAAAAGGAAAAACGTATTCTTACAAAAAGCCAGGCAAAGCGACTCATAGGATATATGCGCTATGTCGTCACAGACGGCACCGGTGCCAATGCAGAAACATATAGGCACAAGTCGGCAGGAAAAACGGCAACTGCACAAACCGGTCAATATAATTTTGGAATTGAAAAACTGAATACATGGTTTGCCGGTATTTATCCGTATGACAACCCAAAGTATGCAATTATTATTATGACAGAAAACGGAATAAGCGGCTCAAGCGACTGTTGTCCTGTTTTTCGTACAATTGTTGAAAACCTCGACGATATGTGATATAATAATCGCAGTGGAGGTGTGTTATATGGCAAGCACAAAATTAAAAACGTTGTTGGTTTATAAGCTTTTAAATGATTATTCGGACGAAAATCATCCGCTTTCAACTCCGGAAATTATTGATATGCTTAAAGACTACGGCATAACGTGTGAAAGAAAATCAATTTACGCCGATGTTAAGCAGCTCAATGATGTCGGTTTTGACATTGTTTCAAGCAAATCAAAAAAACGCGGATTTTTTGTAGGCTCGCGCCAATTTGAACTTGCTGAAGTAAGACTTTTGATAGATGCAGTTTCGTCGGCAGGATTTATCACACCGAAAAAATCTAAGGATTTGATTAAAAAGCTTGAAACGCTTGTTTCAAAAAACCAGGCTAACGAACTTGTCTCGCAGGTGTATATTGACTCCGATACAAAATGCGATAACGAAGATATTTACTATACTATTGACTCGCTCCACTCAGCAATTTTAGAAGGCAAAAAAGTCCGCTTTGAATATAAACGCAGAAATATTGATAAGGAAAATGTAAAAAATTATACAACTAAAATATTTATCGTCTCGCCTTATGCAATGATTTGGCGCGGCGACCATTATTATTTAATCTGTAATAATGAAAAATATGACAATTTGATGAATTTGAGACTCGACAGAATCAGGCGCGTATATAAAATCAACGAGGTTGTGCGCCCCATGTCGGAGGTAAGCGAATACAGCGAAAAATTCGATGCCGCAGATTATGTTTCAAAGTCGTTTAATATGTTCAGCGGTGCTGTTGATAATGTAAAACTCCAATGCAATTTGGATTTAAGGGAGGAGATTATGGATAGATTCGGTTCAAAAATTCCTCTTAAAGCCATTGACTCAAACCATTTTGAAACAACAATTCCTGCTGCCGTATCTGACGGACTTGTATCTTGGATTATGAATTTCGGTAACAAAATCAAGGTTGTTGAACCCCAATCGCTTGCCGTTGCCGTTAAAGAGCGTGCGATTCAAATAGCTCAAAATTATTAAAATTTAATAATGTGTATTACATTATCAAAATATTGTTTACATAAGTTCATAAATATGTTATAATTAGACAAAAGTTTATTATTTGAGGGCGGTATTATGGCTTATTATATTGTTTTGTCAATCGGACTTGTTGTGTCATTAATATTTTGTATTAAGCGCAGAAAGGGTTTCAGCGTTTCAAATCTAATGTTTAAATCAGTTTCGAGCCTTTGTTATCTTTTGACTGCCGCTTTTGCACTTGTTATGAACAGCTCGGCTAATATTTACGGCTCGCTTATTATATTCGGCGGTGCGCTCGGTCTTGTCGGAGATATATCTCTTGATTTAAAGGGAATATATAAAAAGGACGAAAGTACATATTTGATCGGCGGATTTATCTTCTTTTTAATCGGACATTTGTTTTATTCAGGCGCAATTATTTATTCAATAAAAATGAAATGGTGGATTGTTTTGATTTGTCTTGCCGTTTCAATCGCAATCAGCTTTGCAAATGTTGCAATGTCAAGGGTTATGAAAGTGCATTTCGGCGCATACAGAAACATTGTATTTGGCTATGTTATTTTCCTTTCGTTGACAATGGTATTGGCAATTGTTGCCGTTTTCCTTTCACATTTTGAAAAAAAATATATTTTGCTTGCAATCGGTGCAATTTGCTTTACACTTTCCGACGCAATTTTGTCATCTACATTTTTTGGCAGAGGAAAGGACGGCAGTTTTTATCTTTTCACAAATCACTTCCTTTACTATGCCGGTCAATATCTCATTGCGTCATCGGTTATGTTTATGTAATTTTTGAATTAATTTTTAAAAATATATTGACTTGTTTTTTAATCAGTGGTATTATATCAAAGTCGCTAAAGCGACATTCGGGCCATTAGCTCAGTTGGTCAGAGCTCCCGGCTCATAACCGGTCGGTCCGGGGTTCGAGTCCCTGATGGCCCACCAAAAGCAATTTCTTTTGAAATTGCTTTTTATTTTTGCCGTGCTATTTGCGCGGCTTTTTTTATTTTGAATCGTTGTTATATTGCTTTTTTGTTTTGCATATTGTTTATTGTAAAAGAAAGGAGCAATGCTATGGACATTAACAAGGAATATTCCTGTTTTGAACGAAATTGTATTGTTTATCAAAAGAACATTGATAATGAAGCGGACTATCAAGAAGCGTTGCCGGAATATTGCGACGATGTTTTCAAGGTCGCAAAATGTGAGGTGCGAAATTATATAACCTCCGTAAATGTTGCTTTGAATGAGGTTAAAATGTACGGAAAGGTTGAAATCTGCCTTACATATTATAATGAAAATTCAAATCTTTGCTATGCCGATTTTGATGAGGAGTTTGAAAAAACAGTCGAGGTTGACAGTATTAAGACCGACAGCGCATTTGCCTATGCAATATGTGTTGATAAATATGCCGGTTTTCGTGTCATAAATCAAAGGCGAATTGATATTCATTCGCTCTCGACTATCTCGCTGTCGGTATATGATAAGGTAACATGTCAAAATATTAAATCGTGTGAAAATTCAAAACTTCGTGTTGAACGGGTTAAACTTGCAAACATTTTTGATTCATCAATTAATAAATGCGAATTTGATGAGGATATTGCTCTCCCTGCCGATTTGCCCGAGATAAAGCGCATAATCAGTTCTTCATCGTTTGTAACTCTCGGCGAAACGAAAATTATACAAGATAAGGTACTTATTAAGGGCACTGTCAATCTTTCTGTTCTTTATACCTCAAGCGAGGATGAAAAAATATGCAAATGCGATTATTCATTCGATGTTTCAAAGATAGTCGATTGCGTTGGCTTGAGCGAAAGTGATATTGTAAGCGTAAGACTTTCTGTCGGCGGTCTTTATTTTAAGCTTAAGAGTTCGCAGGATAATTCGATTTCACATATCGAGGCATACGGAGATATCATTATATCGACAGTGTTTGTTAAAGAGGGTATGTGCGACATTGTGACCGACGGATATATTCCACGCACAAAATGTAATTGCTCATACAGCAATATTATGTGCAACTACAGCGGCGCTGCTCTTAACAATACCTTTAAAGAAAATCTAAGTTTCGAATTTCAAAATAAGTTGGGCGAAATCAAAGAGGTTAATGTTCGCTTGTCAGATGTTTGCTGCAAA
The DNA here is from genome assembly GCA_003526845.1 of Oscillospiraceae bacterium. Taxonomy (GTDB): domain Bacteria; phylum Bacillota; class Clostridia; order Oscillospirales; family Acutalibacteraceae; genus Eubacterium_R. The sequence goes on along the minus strand of DPVM01000002.1, from coordinate 26,970 downwards.
AAGGGCATACTTGAAATTACAGCCTTTGTTTCTGTTCTTTCAATCAATGACGGTGTTTTGTGTTCGTATAGCGAAAGCAATCAGTTTCAGATTGATGCCTCAGGATTTTCGCAAGCCGTTTGCGGTGCAAATATCATAAGCTATGACTATTCGCTCAAAAGTGACAATTGCATCGAATTGAGATTGATGCTGAATATTATCGGCTGTTCATTTAATACTGTTAACAAAAACATTCTTTCGGAGATAACGCCAACAGATAAAATCGCCAATTCGCATGAAATGAGCATATACTTTGCAAAGCAGGGTGAGGAAGTCTGGAATATTGCAAAATCGTTTTCGTCTGATATTGATTTAATTAAAAGAGATAACGATTTGTCAGGCGATGTTATTGAAAATAATTCTGTCTTACTGATATTAGGAGTGTAGGTGAGTAATATGAAAAATAATATTTATGCCGACATCTCCTCAAGAACGGGCGGAGATATTTACATCGGCGTTGTAGGTCCGGTCAGAACAGGAAAGTCAACATTTATCAAACGATTTATGGATGCGCTCGTTATTCCGAATATCCCGGGTGAGTTTGAAAAAGAGCGCGCGCGCGACGAACTGCCTCAGTCTGCCGCAGGCAGAACAATAATGACAACAGAGCCTAAATTTATCCCGGAAGATTCAATCGAAATCTCAATGCAGGATAATATTCGTCTTAAAGTAAGAATGATTGATTGCGTCGGTTATGTTTTGCCGAGCAGCGAGGGATATATAGAAGACGATCAACCGAGAATGGTTATGACTCCATGGTATGACGAGGAAATACCGTTTAATATGGCTGCCGAAATCGGCACAAAAAAGGTTATTCAGGAGCATTCGACAATAGGGCTTGTAGTAACCACGGACGGCTCAATAAGTTCTATTCCTCGTGAAGAGTATGAGGAAGCAGAAGAGCGCGTTATCAGTGAATTAAAGGAGCTTAACAAGCCGTTTGTTGTTTTGCTTAACAGTGTCAATCCGGAAGAGGACAGCGTTATCCAAATGGGAAGTGAGTTGTCGCAGAAATACAACGTTCCCGTTTTGCCCGTCAATTGTCTTGAAATTACGGAGTCGGAAATAAAAAATATCCTCGGCAATTTGCTTTATGAATTTCCCGTTGAATCAATCGGATTTGATATGCCGTCATGGTTTAAAAGCCTTGAAAGCGACGATAAGGTACGTGTTTCCGTAACATCGAGCGTTAAATCGTTATCCGCAGAAATTAAGAACATACGAAGCGTTTATAAATTTGCCGATTCTTTGAGCGAATGTGAGGATATTGTTTCTTCAAAGGTGACAGATATTGATTTGTCATGCGGCGAAGCAGTTATGAGCATTTCACTTGACGGTGCATATTTTTATTACCTGCTGTCGCAAAAATGCGGTATTAAAATCAACAGCGACGATGACCTTTTGCGTGAAATATGCAACCTTGCCAAAATAAAATCGCGTTTTGAGCGTATTGAAACAGCACTTCAGCAAGTTGACCAAACGGGATACGGCATAGTTATGCCAACTCTTGACGAATTGTCGCTTGAAGAACCCGAAATTATGAAACAGGGAGGCAAATACGGCGTTCGTCTTAAAGCTCATGCTCCGTCAATACATATGATTAAGTGCAACACATATACCGAGGTTGCTCCGATTGTCGGCAGTGAGTCGCAAAGTCAAGAACTCGTTATGTATCTACTCAAAGAATTTGAAAACAATCCGTCTGAAATATGGAATACAAACATTTTCGGCAAATCACTTCATTCACTCGTTAATGAGGGACTTAACAACAAGCTTTACAGAATGCCGGAAGACGCAAGAAACAAATTCAGAGAAACGATTGAAAGAGTTATTAACGAGGGCTGCTCGGGCTTAATATGCATTATTTTATAAACAAAATGGCGAATGACACAAACCAATGTGCCATCCGCCTGAATTATTTAATACATATTTGATAAATGATTATTGCAATCACCGCAGCATGCAGAATAATTAAAAAGGGCATACCGACCATAAACTTTTTGTGCTTTGTTTTGTGGCGAACAGCTTTCATTGCCGCATAACTGCCTGCCGCGCCGCCGTAAATTCCGATAACCCAAAGCAATTTTTCGCTTATTCTTCTTTTGCCCTTTATTGCAAGGCGCTTATCTGCAATATTTATTAGTGCGCCGACTGCATTTATGATACAATAATAAATTGCAATTATTGTCAGCTTTTCCATCAGCAGTTAAATTCTTTTAAATCTTTCAAATCAAAATCACCGATTGCAAGCTTTTCGCCTTTTCTGAATAAATTTCCGTTTTGGTCGTCAATTCCGAATACTGCGGAGCATTTTGGGCAAACAAGAAAATAAACATTCTTCGAATAAATAAGCGGGAATTTCGGTATAAATCTTGTGTCAAGATTTGAAAATACCGAAAAATTTGTTTTTTGATTGCATTTTGGGCAGGTTATTTCGACACTTTCTCCAATTGAATCTATTTTATTTGAATTGCCAATTTTATATTCCATAAAAATACCTCTGTGTTTTGGTTGTATATATGATACAACATATTTTAAAAGTGTTCAAGTATGAAAAAAGTTTTTTTATTGATATTGTCATTAGTTCTTGTTTTGTCCGGTTGTTCGTATTCACGCACCGGCAACGATTCTGCGCATACAAAAACTCAAAGAGGCGATTATGTAAAGTCCGTTTGGGTTGCTTACTATGAGTTGCAGGAATTCATTAAAGATGACGAGTCGGACTTTGAAAATGAGATTGAAAAGCGCTTTTCACAGCTTAAGGATATGGGATTTAATACCATAACAGTTCAGGTGCGCCCGTGTGCCGATGCGTTTTATAAATCGGCCTATTTTCCGTCAAGCAAATACTGCTTTGGTAAGCAGGGTGTCGATATGCCTTATGACCCGCTGAAAATAATGTGTGCCGTTGCCGAGAAACAAGACTTGTCACTCGAGGCTTGGATAAATCCGTATCGCGTAAGTCAGGATAATGACATAAACAAATTGTGCGACACAAACTTTGCAAAAAAGTGGTATAAAAACAAGTCGAAAAAAAGGAATATTTATGTTTCAAAAAAGGCGGCTTACTTTAACCCTGCAAGCAGTGATGTTAACAAACTGATTGTAAACGGTGTTAAAGAAATTGTTGAGAATTATCCCGTTTCGGCAATTCATTTTGATGATTATTTTTATCCCGATACAGATAAGAGTATAGACAACGCAGAATATCAAAAATATCTCAAAAAAGGCGGCAAATCAAGTCTTTCCGATTGGCGGCGTGAAAATGTCAGCAACATGATAAAGTCTGTTTATTCAGCCGTTAAAAGCGTAAATAAAAAAGTAAAATTCGGCATAAGTCCGGCATCAAATATTGATAATGATTATTCAAGCCTTTATGCCGATGTTGAAAAGTGGTCGCAAGACAGCGGATATATCGACTACATATGCCCCCAAATTTATTTTGGCTTTAAAAATGTTAAGCAGCCTTTTATGCAAACAACAAAAAAGTGGACGAATACCGCAAAATGTGATTTGTATATTGGGTTGCCGCTTTATAAATGCTCAAAGCCCGATGAATATGCCGCCAAAAATGACGAATCCATTATTAATGAGTTCAAAAATAACAACGATATTATTGCAAGACAAATAAGGTATATTAAAAATTTTGACGAAATCGGCGGATTTTACTTATTTTCGTATAGCTGTTTATTTGATGAGAATTGCAAAAATGAGGTAGAAAACCTCCTGAAAGAAATGAGAGAGTAGGTTGGGAAGTTAACCCAATCTACTCTCTTATTTTTCCTATACATTCATCAATTACTTCATCATAGCCGGTTACAATCACAGGTTTGATTTGACCGATTAAATTTTTGTCGCTTTTGATTTTTACGGGCACATAATTTTTCGTGTATCCTTGATATTCATCATTACCGACCTTGTTTTCAATTAAAACATCAAGAGTTTGATTAATCAGAGATTCAAAATAATCAATTCTTACTTTTTGCGTTTCTTCAATCATTATTTTAGCACGGCGTTCCTTTTCTGCTTTCGTAACATTGTCACCGCGCTTTGATGCCGCTGTGCCTTGCCGCTCGGAGTAGGGGAAGGTGTGTACCTTTTCAAATCCGACAGACTTGACAAACTCAAGCGAATCGTAAAAATCGTCCTCTGTTTCGTCATTAAATCCTACCATAACATCCGTTGTGATTGTTGCGTCATCAAATCTTTTGCGAAGTTTTTCGCACAGTTCACGATATTCTGCGCTGTCATAGTGTCTGTTCATCGACTTTAATGTTTTATCACAGCCGCTTTGGAGGGAAATATGAAATTGGGGGCAAAATTTGTCATATTTTGCAAGACCGTCGATGATCTCATCTGTTATATGGTCAGGCTCGAGGGAACCAAGTCTCACACGAATTATTTTGTTGTTTTCACAGCAAACTCCGACGGCATCAACGATATTAAAATCACTGCCCTTACCGTACGATGAAAGATTGATTCCAACCAAAACAATTTCTTTAACACCGTTATCGGCAAGCGAGTTAACTTCATTTTTTAAATCATCAAGTGACTTTGAGCGAACTCTGCCACGCGACATCGGAATAATGCAGTATGAACAAAATCTGTCACAACCGTCCTCAATTTTAACAAACGCTCTGATTCTTTTATTAAAGCTGTCAATTGAGCATGTCGAGAATGCATCGTCGCGCTCATGCTTTTTTATGTCAACAATTCTGTTATGGGTTGCCGTGTACTGATTGATAAGCGTTAAGATGTCATTATTGCTCTTGTTGCTGAGAACAATATCCGCTTCGTCAAGCTGCTTTGCACTTTCAGGAAAAGCCTGCGGCATACAACCGGTAAGTATTACGGTTGAGTTCGGATGCTTTCTTTTGAATTTTCTGACATTTTGGCGTGTCTTTTGATCTGCCGTCGCCGTGACTGTGCAAGAATTAACGATGTAATAATCTGCTTCATCATTTGATGAAACAATCTCAAATCCTGCGTTTTTCAGCAGCTCTGCCATATATTCGCTTTCATATTGGTTGACCTTGCAACCGAGTGTATAAAATGCGGCTTTCATTATGTAAATTCCTCTTTGTATAGATATTATTTTGTATTATAACAAATCGTAATCATTATTACAACTTTTTTTGAATAATATTTAGTGGTGATATTTATGAAAAAATTAGCAGTGTTTGTATTAGCCGTAATATTTGCGTTATCAATCCCGGTTTGCGCTTATGCCTCAAAAAATGATGAAAATGTTAAAGCAGAAAGTGTTGTCTTAATGTGTCTTGACACCGGCGATGTGCTTTATGAAAAAAACAAAGACAAGAAAGCTTACCCCGCGTCAGTGACAAAAGTAATGTCAATATTGCTGACAGTCGAGGCGCTTGACAGCGGAAAAATAAAAATTAATGACAAAGTGACGGCATCAAAAAATGCAATGAAAATGGGCGGATCTCAAATTTGGCTCGAGGTTGGCGAGAAAATGACTGTAGAGGAATTGTTGAAAGCGGTTATCATAGCAAGTGCAAATGATGCCTGCACGGCTCTCGGTGAGTATATTGCAGGTTCAAGTTCGGGATTTGTCGATATGATGAATGAGCGCGCAAGTCAATTGGGCTTAAAGAATACAAATTTTGAAAATTGCACAGGCCTTGACGATTCGGTTAAGAATCATTATTCCTCGGCATATGACCTTGCGGTAATCTCACGAGAGGTTATGAAACATAAAATAATAACGAAATATTCTACGGTGTGGCTCGACTCCCTCAGAGGAGGAAAAACAGAACTTAATAATACAAACAAATTGGTTAATACTTATAACGGTATAACAGGTCTTAAAACAGGAACAACATCGAAAGCCGGATTTTGTGTCAGTGCGACAGCAAAGCGTGACGGATTGTCACTCGTTGCCGTAGTTCTCGGTGCCAAAACAAGTGATGACAGATTTGACACAGCCTCATATCTTCTTGATAAGGGCTTTGCCGAATATAAACTTGTTGAGCCAAAAACAGACAGTAAAAAAATATCCTCTGTCAATATAAAACTCGGCACAAAAAAATCAATAACGCCCGTTTTACAAACCGATGTAAATGCGGTATTAGTGAAAAAAGGAGCAAAAAATATTGAATACAAGTATAGCATTGATGAAGAAGCCGCAGCACCAATCAAAAAAGGCGACATTCTCGGAAACATTGCCGTGACATGTGACGGCAAGGAAATTTCAAGGATAAACCTTGTTTCTCCCGACAGTGTTGAAAAAATAACTTTCGATTTCATATTTAAGAACATTCTGTTAAATATCTAATTATTATATAAATTGTTATTGATTTTTTTTGCCGATTGATGTAGAATAACAGACAAATTTATATTATTGTGAATAAAAGAGGTTTAAAAATGGCTTTGAATTTTGAATCAAAGTATTCGGAAAATATTGTCACAAAGGCAGATATTGACGCTATGGCACCAAAAGCTGTTGAGGCAATGAATACTTTAATGAATAAGACGGGAGAGGGCAACGACTTTTTGGGTTGGGTTGACCTTCCGACAAATTACGATAAGGAAGAATTTGCAAGAATCAAGGAATCGGCAGAATATATCAAAAACAACTGCGATGTTTTGATTGTCATCGGTATCGGCGGTTCATATTTGGGCGCAAGAGCCGTTATCGAGGCTTTAAAATCATCAAACTACAACCTTTTGAAAAAGGATACTCCGCAAATCTATTTTATCGGTAATTCTATCAGTCCCGCATCGCTTAACGAAATTGTTTCGCTTTGCGAGGGCAAGGATATTTGCGTTAATGTAATTTCAAAGAGCGGCACTACAACAGAGCCTGCAATCGCTTTCAGAGTGTTCAGAGAGCTTGTTAACAAAAAGTATTCCAAAGAAGAAGCTGCTAAAAGAATTTTCTGCACAACAGATAAGGCAAAGGGAACTCTTAAGAGTCTTGCCGACGAAGAGGGATATGCAACATTTGTCGTACCGGATGATGTCGGCGGCAGATATTCCGTTCTCACAGCGGTTGGCCTTTTGCCGATTGCCGTTGCCGGAATTGATATTGATAGACTTATGCTCGGTGCAAGAAATGCACAAAACGAGCTTTGCAGTGAAAATCTTGAAGAAAACCCATGTCTTAAATATGCGGCAGTAAGAAACTGTTTCTACAACAAGGGCAAAAAGTGCGAATGCTTTGTTTCGTATGAGCCGAGCATGGCTATGTTCAACGAATGGCTCAAACAGCTCTTCGGCGAGAGCGAAGGCAAAGACGGTAAGGGACTTTTCCCGGTATCCTGTGTATTTTCAACCGATCTTCATTCACTCGGTCAATATATTCAGGAATCGGGCGGCTCATTGATGTTTGAAACCGTTGTTAAATTTAATACAACAGATAACGATTTTGTTATTGACGAGCAGGAGGGCAATATTGACGGCCTTAACTTCCTCGCAGGCAAAAAGATGAGCTATGTAAACGATAAGGCAAGACAGGGCACACTTCTTGCTCACACAGCCGGCGGAGTTGGCAATCTTATTGTTGAATCCGATAAACTTTGTGAAGAAGAACTTGGTTATCTCATTTATTTCTTTGAAAAGGTTTGTGCTGTTTCAGGCTATATTCTCGGTGTAAATCCGTTCAATCAGCCGGGTGTTGAAAGCTATAAAAAGAATATGTTTGCACTTCTCGGTAAGCCCGGTTATGAAAGTGAAAAAGAAAACCTTGAAAAACAATTGGGTTTATGATACTATATAGTTGAAAAAGATATTTTACCTATTCAGGAGGAATAAACATGATTAAACTTATTATCGGTAACAAAGGCGCCGGAAAGACCAAAAGACTTATCGACCTTGTTAATTCTTGTGTCGAAAATTCAGACGGCAACATTGTTTGTATCGAAAAAGAGCCGAAGCTTACATATGATGTTTCATCAAAAGCTCGTCTTTTAGAGACAGAAACATATGCCATCAACGGTCACAAGGCTTTCTACGGATTCCTTGCAGGAATTTGCGCAGGCAACTATGATGTTACAGACATTCTTGTTGACGCAACATTCAAAATCGTCGGCCGTGATTATGAAAAGCTTGTTCAGTTCTTCGATATGCTTTCTGCTTTGAGCGAAGCAAGCGATGTTGATTTTTACTTCACACTCAGCTGCGATAAGGAAGATTTACCGGTTGAAATCTTTGATTACTGTGAAGAGGCTTAATTAAAATATCATTTTTTGCACACCGGCGTTGTCGGTGTGCTTATTTTTTTAAATTTTTCTATTGACAAAACTCGTTCTTGTATATATAATACTAGAAGTGCAACTTGAGGTGAATTATATGCAAATAGACTTTACAAATTTGTTTAATTCTTGTGACGATGTCATCAATGTTGATACTCATTTCGATTTTGATGATTTCGAATACAGCACCTATAAACCACTCAAACACGGTGCAGATGTCAAGGGCAAAGCATACTGTAAAGCCGATATTGCTTATTTGGATCTCAATGTTAAGTTCGATTTCTTCGGAATCTGCGACAGATGCGCCGAAGAATTTGAAAAAAACTTTTCCTTTGATATTCACAAAACAGTTGTCCCGAGAATGGAAAACGAAAATGATGATTATGATAATTATATCGTTCTCGAAAATGCTGTTCTTGATTTGGACGATTTGATATATCAGGAAATACAATTATTTTTACCGCAAAAGATGTTATGTAAAGACGATTGCAAAGGTCTTTGTCCCAAATGTGGCAAAAATTTAAATTTCGGAAAATGCGATTGCAAAAAGGATGTCGATCCTCGTATGGCGGCGCTTTTGCAGTTGCTTGATGAAGAATAATTAAACTAACTTGTTTTCATAATAAGGAGGAAATTAAAATGGCAGTACCAGCAAGAAGAACTTCAAAAGCAAGAAAGAATAAGAGACGCTCAAGTGTTTGGAAGCTCAACGCTCCTACACTCGTTAAATGTCCTAACTGTTCTGAATACACTGTACCTCACAAGGTATGCCCAAGCTGCGGTTATTATAACGGCAAGCAAGTAATCAGCAAGGACTGATTTGTTTAACAAATAAACCGGCAAGGCGGCTCTAATCAGCCGCCTTTCTTGTTATGATTTATGATTGGAGGTTTTGCAATGTCTAAGCCTGTAGTTGCAATTGTCGGCAGACCGAATGTCGGCAAATCAACACTGTTTAACAAATTAATAGGTACAAGACTCTCAATTGTTGACGATACACCCGGTGTTACACGCGACAGAATTTACGGCGATTGCGAATGGCTCAACCATCATTTTTTGCTTGTTGATACAGGCGGTATTGAGCCTAACACCGATGATATTATTTTGTCACAGATGAGAAGTCAGGCACAAATTGCCATTGACACGGCGGATGTTATTATACTTGTCGTTGATTTGAGATGCGGCATTGTTGCCTCCGACCAGGATGTAGCCTCAATGCTGTTAAAAAGCGGAAAGCCCGTTGTTTTGTGCGTTAATAAGTGCGACAGCATCGGTGCGCCGGATCCCGAATTTTATGAATTTTACAATTTAGGTATTGGTGACCCTATTGCAGTTTCGTCTACACACGGTCACGGTACAGGTGATTTGCTCGACGAAGTAGTAAAATTTTTCCCTGAAAATGCAGATGACGAGGAAGAGGATGACGAAGTAATAAGCGTTGCTATCATCGGTAAGCCGAATGTCGGCAAATCCTCGCTTGTAAACAAAATCAGCGGCACAAACCGTGCCATTGTTTCCGATATTGCAGGCACAACAAGGGACACCACGGATACATTCATCGAAAACAGCTATGGCAAATTCAATTTTATCGACACAGCCGGCTTGCGCAGAAAAAGTCGAGTAAACGACGATATCGAAAAATACAGCATAATTCGTGCGAGAATGGCTGTTGAGCGCGCAAATGTTTGTGTTATTATGATTGATGCAACCGAGGGCTTTACAGAGCAGGATTCCAAAGTTGCAGGTATTGCAATTGAGCAGGGCAAGGCTTGTATTATCGCCGTAAATAAATGGGACGCTGTCGAAAAGGACGGCAACACCATGAAAGAGTTTAGGGATAAACTCGCTGTTGACTTTTCGTTTATGACATATGCGCCGATAATGTTTATTTCGGCAAAAACCGGTCAGCGTATTGATAAACTTTATGAAATGATTGTCTATGTCCACTCCCAAAACTCTATGCGTATTTCAACAGGCAAACTCAACGAAGTGCTTTCTGTTGCAACTGCAAGAGTTCAGCCGCCGACTGATAAGGGCAAGCGCCTTAAGATTTATTATATGACACAGGCATCTACCCGTCCGCCCGCATTCGTTTTCTTTGTTAATAATAAGGAACTTTTTCATTTCTCATATCAGAGATATTTGGAAAATCAGATAAGAGATATTTTCGGTCTTGACGGAACACCGATTAGATTTATCGTCAGAGAAAGAGGAGAGGGCAGTAAATGACGGTTGCTTTAAAATTGATTTTGATTGCCGTTATTTCGTATTTACTCGGAAGCTTGAATTTCGGCGTTCTTTTATCGCGAAAGTTTGAAAATGAGGATGTCAGGTCCAAAGGAAGCGGCAATGCCGGCACTACAAATATGCTCAGAAATTACGGCAAAGGAATGGCTGTGCTAACTATTGTCGGCGATATGGCAAAGGTAATGGTTGCAATTTTGATTGCAAAACTTATTATTTCCGAGGGTGAGCTTTCGACATATTCGATTTTTGCCGATAATACGAATATAATCATCAAATCGTTTGCAGGTTTGTTTGCTGTTTTTGGTCACATATTCCCTTGCTACTTTAATTTTAAGGGCGGCAAAGGCGTTGCTACAAGCGGCGGCATGGTGTTTATGATTGATTGGCGAATTGCTTTGATTTTACTTACAATGTTTATACTTGTTGTATTAATCACAAAATATGTCAGCCTCGGCTCGCTTGTAATGGCGTTTTTTTATCCTGTATTTATTTTTGTTTTTTACAAAAGTGCGTTGCTCACAGTGATAGCACTTGTATTTGAAATTATAGTATTCATTGCGCACAGAGAGAATATTAAAAAGCTTATAAATAAAACCGAAAGCAAAATTTCTTCAAAAAAGAAATAGAATTTGATTTTAAAGGCAGGTTAATCCTGCCTTTGTTTAATGTTAAGAGATAGTATAAAGAATTTAATGTTAACAGTTTGTTGTTGATTTTTTTACAATTTAGTGATACCATATTCAGTGCAAACCGATAAGGAGGTTATGTAATATGTTAAATAAGAAAAAACTTATTCCTGTTTCTCTTTTGACCGGCTATTTAGGTTCGGGTAAAACAACCCTTTTAAATCAGGTGTTGTCTAACCAAAAGGGCTACAAGGTTGCTGTTATAGTAAATGATATCGGAGAAGTTAATATTGATGCGTCGCTTATTCAAAAAGGCGGCAATGTTACTCAAAAGGACGAAAATCTTGTTCCGCTTTCAAACGGATGCATTTGCTGTACGCTGAAGGTTGATTTGATGAAACAAATCATCAGTCTTGCACAAAGCAAAAAGTTTGATTATATTTTGATTGAGGCATCGGGCATTTGCGAGCCGGGTCCAATCGCAGGCTCAATTTGTATGCTTGACGGTACCGATGAAACCGTTAATCTTCCTGCTGTTGCTTATCTCGACAACATTACTACGGTTGTCGATGCAAAGCGCATGGCTGACGAATTTGGTTGCGGTGATGCACTCTTGAACGAAAATATGGACGAAGAGGATATTGAAAATCTTCTTGTTCAGCAAATAGAATACTGCACAACAATTGTTTTGAACAAAACCGATCTCGTTACCGACGAGGAAAAGAAAAATGTTATTTCGGTAATCAAAGCGCTTCAACCTAAAGCGAAAATTATCGAAACGACGTACGGCAATGTTGATGTTGACGATATTCTTTCAACCGGCAGATTTGATTATGAAAAAATCCTTGAAAGTGCAGGCTGGATTCAGGCTATGCAGGGCGAGGGCGAAAATTCCGAGGATCATGATGAGCACGAGGAACATCATCACGAGCATGACCACGAGCACGAGGAACACGAAGAGCATGAGCATCACGGACACCATCATCACCATCATCACCACGATGAGGGCGAAGCAGAGGAATACGGTATCGGAACATTTGTTTATCAAAATGTAAAGCCGTTTTCAAAGCAAAAGTTTGAGGAATTTGTGTTTGCAAAATGGCCTAAAGAAGTTATCAGAGCAAAAGGCTTGTTCTGGATTGCAGACGATCCCCAAACCGCATATATCTTTGAACAGAGCGGTAAGCAAAAGACAGCTACTGATGACGGCAAATGGATTGCCGCGTTCCCTGAATATGAAAGAAAACAAATTCTCCAAATGAACCCCGATATTGCGCAGGCTTGGCACCCGGTTTACGGCGACAGAGTCAACAAACTTGTATTTATCGGCAGAAATATGGATAAGGATGCAATTATCAAAGCACTTGACGATTGTATCACCGATGAGGCAAAATAATTATAAAATGCTCCGCGCGACCGCTCGGAGCATTTTTTGTTGTTGAAAACATCGCCGTGATTTGTTATTATGTTATTAGTGAAAGAAAAGGTAGGTAAATTATGCCTGATTTTATAAAACAAAACGTTCAATGGTTTCCGGGCCATATGGCAAAAACAAGGAGACTTATTAAAGAGTCACTTAATCTTGTTGACGGCGTCGTTGAAATTGTTGACGCAAGGATACCTGTAAGCTCGCGTAATCCCGAGCTTGATTCGATTATTCAAAAAAAGCCGCGCATTATTTTGCTCAATAAATGCGATGTAGCCGATTCGCAGGCAACATCAATGTGGCTTAAATATTTCAGAGATAAAGGATTTTATGCCGCCGCAGTCGATTGCAGAACAGGTAAGGGCTTAAACAGTTTTGACAGCCTTGTTAAGCAAGCGCTTAAATCTGTTATTGAAAGAAACGATGCTAAAGGCATGAGTGGAAAGCCGCTTAGATTGATGGTTGTCGGAATACCGAACACAGGCAAATCATCTTTTATTAACAGAATGGGTAAAAACGCTAAAGCAAAAGTTGCAGATAAGGCAGGCGTTACAAGACAAAATCAGTGGTTTGTTGTCGGAAACGGAATAGAACTTCTCGATACTCCCGGTGTTCTTTGGCCGAAATTCGATGATCCCGAGGTAGGTGACAAACTTGCATTTATCGGCTCAGTTAAAGATGAGGTAACCGATAAAGAAACGCTTGCATGCCGGCTGCTTGAATCGTTTGCCGCAACAAGACCGCAGGCAATTGAGGACAGATATAAAATCAGCGGTATTTCAGGACTTCAGGGATGGGAAATTCTTGAGATGATAGGCAAAAAACGCGGATTTTTGATAAAGGGCGGAGAAATTGATTATGAAAGAGCCGCCGTTATCGTAGCCGACGAATTCAGAGGAGGAAAATTGGGCAGAATTACCCTTGAATTACCAATTGATGAATAATGAAAATTTTGATTGGCTTGCATATGAAAATGAAGTCTTCGACAAAGGATATACCGCAATTTGCGGAGTTGACGAGGCAGGCAGGGGACCGCTTGCCGGACCTGTTTATGCCGCCGCCGTTGTTTTGCCTCGCGGATGTATTATTGACGGTGTCAATGATTCAAAAAAAATCAGTGAAAAAAAGCGTGAAATGCTTTTTGATGTCATAATAAATGACGCTCGGGATTTTTGCATCGCGACAGCCTCCGAAAAGGAAATTGACGAGCTTAACATTCTTCAGGCAACATTTCTTGCAATGAAAAGAGCTGTTGACGGATTAAAGAATAAAGCGGACTTTGCAATTATAGACGGCAACAGAATGCCGCCGCTTGACATACCCGGCGAAACGCTTATCCACGGTGACGCACTTTGTGAAAGCATTGCCGCTGCGTCAATTCTCGCAAAGGTTTCGCGTGACAGATATATGCTTGAACTTGCGGAAAAATATCCACAATATCATTTCGAAAAGCATAAAGGCTACGGTACAAAACTGCATTACGAAATGCTTGAAAAATACGGTCCCTGCGAAATACACAGACAGTCGTTTTTGAAAAAGTGGTATGAAAACAGATGAACTCACTCGGAAAATTAGGCGAACGATATGCCGCCAATTATTTGATTAAGCATAAATATAAACTCGTTGAAAGCAATTTTCAATCACGGTTCGGTGAAATTGACATAATTGTGAAAAACAAAAGTTATCTTGTTTTCGTCGAAGTAAAGCAGCGCGATGTTAACTCGATTGCCACACCTGCAGAGTTTGTTGACAAGGCTAAGCAGAATAAAATTATCGCAACGGCTAAATTATACTTGGCAAATAATCCCACGGATTTACAGCCACGATTTGATGTTATTGAAATTTATTCCTCAAATAATAAAATAAAATCACTCAAACACCTTGAAAATGCCTTCACTTTAGTATAAAATACTATGTAACAAATTTTAGGAGACAATATTATGCAATACACTTCTACAAGAGATAAATCTATCAGAGTATCAGCCGCAACGGCAATTGCACAGGGCATCAGCGAGGAGGGCGGACTTTTCGTTCCTTGCGAACTCCCGCATTTTTCACTTGATTCAATCGGTAAAATGGTTTCGATGCCATATACAGAGCGTGCAAAAACAGTTCTCAAAGAATTTTTGACAGACTTCACGGAAGAAGAGCTTGATTATTGCGTTGAGGGCGCATATGAAGCATCAAAGTTTTCTTCGGATAAAATCGCTCCGACCGTTCATATTAATAAAAATGAAAATATTCTCGAGCTTTGGCACGGTCCTACTTGTGCATTTAAGGATATGGCACTTCAGCTTTTGCCTTACCTTATGACCGTATCTGCTAAAAAGACTGCCGACGGCAAAACAATCGTTATTCTTGTAGCAACATCAGGCGATACCGGCAAGGCAGCGCTCGAAGGTTTTAAGAATGTTGACAATACAAAAATTCTTGTATTTTATCCTGTTGACGGTGTGTCCCCGATGCAAAAGCTCCAAATGACAACACAAGAGGGCGACAATGTTTCCGTTTGTGCAATCAACGGCAATTTCGATGACGCACAAAGCGCAGTTAAGTCAATTTTTACAAACGACGATATTAAAGCAGAGCTTGCAAAGAAAAATATGATGTTCTCGTCCGCAAACTCGATTAACTGGGGCAGACTTGTTCCGCAAATCGTTTATTATTTCTCAACTTACTGTGATTTGCTCGATCAGGGTCAAATTGCTCTCGGAGATGAAATAAATGTTGTTGTACCGACAGGTAACTTCGGCAACATTCTTGCCGCATATTATGCAAAAAATATGGGATTGCCAATTAAAAAACTTGTTTGCGCATCAAATTCAAACAATGTTTTGACAGATTTCCTCAAATCGGGCAAATATGATAAAAACAGAAAATTTTATACGACTACATCTCCTTCGATGGATATTTTGATTTCTTCAAATCTTGAAAGGCTTTTGTATCATATGAGCAAAGAGGATGACAGTCTTGTTCGCAATCTTATGGCAAGCCTCAATTCAAAAGGTGAGTATGTTGTATCCAATACGCTTATCGGCAATATTCAATCGCTTTTTGATGCAGGATGCTGTGACGAAAAATCCGTTGACAATACAATCAAGGAAATGTTTGATAAATATCATTATCTTTGTGATACACACACGGCTGTCGCAGTTAAGGTTTATGAAAATTATGTAAAAGAAACCGGCGACGATGTTCCTACAGTTATTGATTCAACCGCGTCACCGTATAAATTTTCAAAGAGCGTTTTGAGTGCTGTTCTTGGCGGCAAGACTCCCGAGCTTGACGAATTTGAGATGGTTGACGAGCTTAATAAGGAAACCGGTGCGGCAATTCCGACACCTCTTAAGGCACTTAAAGATAAAAAAATCCGTTTTACAAATGTTTGCGATAAAGAAAATATGAGCAAAATGGTTTTTGAACTCTTAAACCTCTAAAAAATAAAATTCGGCGGAGCAAGCATTTTACTTGTCCCGCCGGTTTGCTTTTATTTGTTATCTGCAATTGCAGTCACTGCAACACTCAAATGTGCAGCAGTTTGTTTCCGTCGTTTTTTTAGCTGACTGATTACCCACTTCAATATGGTCTGCTGTGCAGCAATCGGATGAATCGTGATGAACGCAATTCTTAACTACACAGGAGATTCCTTTAATTTCGTTATTCATTCAATTTCACTCCCTTCTTTTCATATTTTCGGTATTTTTCATTAATTTATTCAGGAGATTTCATGTCATTATTCGCAATTGCAGACACTCATTTGTCATTAGGCACAAATAAACCGATGGATTCATTCCCGGGATGGAATGATTATGTTCAGCGGCTTGAGAAAAATTGGAACAATATCGTCACCGACAGTGACACTGTTGTAATCGCCGGTGATATAAGTTGGGCAATGAATTTTGATGAGCTTGTTGCGGATTTTGATTTTTTGAATAAACTGAACGGTAGGAAGATAATTGTTAAGGGCAATCACGACTATTGGTGGAATACGGCAACAAAAATGAATAAATTTATCGAATCAAACAAATTTGACTCGATAAAAATACTTCATAATAATTCATACACCGTAAATAATATATCTGTTTGTGCAAGCCGCGGCTGGATGTTTGAATCCGACGAGGAGCATGACGAAAAAATTTTAAACAGGGAAGTCAACAGACTGAAAATGTCGTTAGACAGTGCCGAATGCGAGCAAAAACTTGTTTTTTTACATTATCCGCCGGTAACCGTTAACAGCGAATGCAGAGAAATTTTAAATTTGCTCAATGAATACGGAATAAAAAAATGCTATTATGGGCATCTTCACGGTATGGCTGTAAAATATGCCGTTGAAGGAGAGATTGAGGGAATAGATTTTAATTTGATTTCGTGTGACAGACTGAAATTCACACCAAAGCTTATTTCATCCGACAAAGAGCTCTAAATCAAATAAAAAGCACTTGTTATATTGCATATATGTTGCCTATATATAAATAAATTAACAAAAATGTTGTTTTTTTTCGGTAACTATGTTATAATGCGTGCTTGATGATAAAAAATTAGGAATACGGAGGTCATAATTATGGCACTTAAATCATCTAATAAAGTTGATACAAATACTTATGAAATTGAAGTTACAGTTGACGCTCAAACATTTGCGGATGCCTGCAAATCAGCTTATATGAAGCAAAGAAAGTCAATTCAAATTCCCGGCTTCCGTAAGGGTAAGGCTACACAGGGAATGGTAGAAAAGGTTTACGGCGAGGGCGCATTCTATGAAGAGGCTCTTGAGATTGTATATCCAAACGCTGTTCAGTCAGCTATTGACGAGGCAGAGCTTAAGGTTGTCGGTCAGCCGTTCGATCTCGATGTACCGGTTATGAGCAAAGCCGAGGGCGTAGAAATGAAAATGAAAGTTACTACTTATCCTGAGGTTAAACTCGGCGAATATAAGGGACTTGAAGCAAAAATGCTCGATACAGAGGCTACTGATGATGATGTTGCCGAAGAACTTAAAAATATGCAGGACAGAAACAGCCGTCTTGTAACCGTAGAAGACAGAGCAGCCGAAATGGGCGACACAGCAGAAATCGACTTTGAAGGCTTTGTTGACGGTGTAGCTTTTGAAGGCGGTAAGGGTGAAAACTATCCGCTTGAACTCGGTTCAGGCTCTTTCATCCCGGGCTTTGAGGAGCAGGTTGTAGGTCACAAATCAGAGGAAGAGTTTGATGTTAATGTAACATTCCCTGAAGAATATTCAGAGGAACTTGCAGGCAAGGATGCTGTATTCAAATGTAAAATCCACGAAATCAAGTCAAAGGAACTTCCTGAACTTGATGATGATTTTGCAAAAGATGTTTCCGAGTTTGATACACTCGACGAGCTTAAGGCTGATCTTAAAAAGCAAATCGCCGACAGAAAGACCGCCAGTGCCAACACTGATTTCGAAAATCAGCTTCTTGAGCAGGTTTGCGACAATATGGAAGTTGAAATTCCTGAGTGCATGTTTGACCAAAAATGCGACGAGATGATTCAGGATTACGCATACAGACTTCAAATGCAGGGTATCGACCTTAATACATACCTCGGCTATTTGGGTCAGACACAGGAACAATTTAAGGCACAGTTTATGGACGGTGCAAAGCAACAGGTTAAGACACAAATCGCTCTTGACGCTATCGTAGAGGCTGAAAAGCTCGAGGCAACAGAGGACGAAATCAATGCTGAAATCGACAAACTCGCCGCTCAATACGATATGGAGGCAGACAAGATTAAGGCTGCCGTTCCGCAGGATCAAATTGCTAAGGATGTTACAACAAAGAAAGCTGTTGATTTGATTGTTAACAGCGCAAAAAAAGCTTAATTTAAGATTAATTAATAATTTCAATTATAAAGGAATGTGATTATAATGCCATCAATGCCATATGTAATCGAGCAATCAAGCTCGGGCGAACGCAGTGTTGATATTTTTTCAAGGCTTCTTTCCGACAGAATTATTGTTTTGTCCGACCAAGTAGATGATACAAGCGCTTCTTTGGTTGTTGCACAGCTTCTCTTCCTTGAAAGTCAGGACAGCGAAAAGGATATTTCGCTTTACATTAATTCACCGGGCGGCTCAGTGACCGCAGGTCTTGCAATTTACGATACAATGAAATACATTAAATGCGATGTTTCGACAATTTGTGTCGGTATGGCTGCAAGTATGGGTGCATTTTTGCTCTCAAGCGGCACAAAAGGCAAGAGAATTGCTCTTCCTAACAGTGAAATTTTGATTCACCAACCGCTTGTCGGCGGCAATGGACTTACAGGTCAGGCTACCGATATTGAAATTGCGGCTAACAACCTTATCAAAACAAAGGAAAAACTCAACAGAATTCTTGCACAAAATACAGGTAAGGATTATGAAACCCTTGTCAAAGATACAGACCGTGACAATTGGATGTCTGCAGAAGAGGCATGTGCATACGGCTTGGTTGATAAGGTAATCGAAAAGAGATAGGGGCTACTGTTTAATGGGCAGAGATGAATCTAATTCACATGTCGCAAGATGCTCGTTCTGCGGCAAAAGTGAGTCTATGGTTAACAAGTTAATAGAGGGACCGGGCGTATTTATATGCGATGATTGTATTTCTCTTTGCTACGATTTAATTTCGTCTGACAGTGCTCCGAAACGCTCTGAAAACAAGCAGGCCCCCGATATGGTTTTGCCAAAGCCTATTGATATAAAAAATAAGCTTGATGAGTATGTTGTAGGTCAGGATGAGGCAAAAAAGGTTTTGTCTGTTGCCGTTTACAATCACTATAAGCGTATTTTTTACGGCGGCGATAACGATGTTGAACTTCAAAAAAGCAACATTTTGCTTTTGGGTCCGACAGGTGTGGGAAAAACTATGCTTGCTCAAACGCTTGCACGCATTCTTAATGTACCGTTTGCAATTGCCGATGCAACTACTCTTACAGAAGCGGGATATGTCGGTGAGGATGTTGAAAACATTTTGCTTCGCCTTATTCAAGCGGCAGATTTTGATATTGAAAAGGCACAGCGCGGAATTATTTATGTCGATGAGATAGATAAAATTTCACGCAAAAGCGAAAACCGCTCTATTACCCGCGATGTCAGCGGTGAAGGTGTTCAACAAGCACTTCTTAAAATTCTTGAAGGAACCGTGTCGAATGTTCCTCCCGGAGGCGGCAGAAAGCATCCTCAACAGGATTTTATTCAAATTGATACTACAAATATTTTGTTTATCTGCGGCGGTGCTTTTGACGGTATTGAAAAAATCGTTGAAAAGCGCCTCGGCAGAAATTCCCTCGGCTTTGCCTCGGAACTTGAGCAAAACAAGGTTGATTTGAAAGATATTATGAGTAATGTTAATCAACACGACCTTGTTAAATACGGCTTAATTCCGGAGCTTATCGGCAGAATTCCCGTCATTTCGGTTCTTCAGGATTTAGATAAAGAATCACTTGTAAGAATTATGACAGAACCTAAAAATTCCATTGTCAACCAATATACAAAATTGTTTGCAATGGACGATGTAAAACTTGAGTTTATGCCGGAGGCGCTTGACGCAATCGCAGATATTACGTTGGAGAGAAAAACCGGCGCAAGGGGATTGAGGTCAGTTTTTGAGGGAATTTTAAACGAGCTTATGTATGAAATCCCATCTGATTTTACAATTGAGAGCGTAACTATCACCGAAGATTGTGTAAAAAACGGAGCAAAGCCGCTTATCAGAACAAATAAAAAGCGCAGACCTATCGTTTTACATTCAAACGATTTGAAAAACGCATAAAATTGAGAGGTATTTTTAAAATACCTCTCAATTTTTTATATTTATTCGTTGCGTTTTTAATATAATTATTATATAATATATCTAATTATTTTTAAGGAATTATTATTAATGAGTGAAATTGTAGATACAAGCAATACTGAATTTAATGAATTTATGCATATGCCTATAGTCGCATTACGCGGACTTACCGTATTTCCGGGTATGAGCCTGCATTTTGATGTCGGCAGAAAAAAGAGCATTGCTGCACTGAAAAACGCCATGAACAACGATCAGCGTATTTTTCTTGTTGCGCAAAAGGACGCGGGTGTTAACGAACCGGAACTTGAAGATTTATACGAGGTCGGTGTAGTTTGCGAAATCAAACAAATGATTAAAATCCCGAATTCGCCGAATCTTCGCGTTGCCGTTGAAGGACTTTGCCGCGGTGACCTTATTACAATTATTCAACCAAAACCTTTTTTAGTAGGAGTTATAAACGAGATTGATGAAAAAATTGCTCCGCAAACACCGGAAAATAACGCCTATGCAAGACTTCTTAAGGACGAATTTGAGAATTACGCACTGAAAATCGCCAAGGTTTCAAACGAGGTGATAAGCAAAATCATTTCGATTAATGAAATCGGTGAACTTGCAGATTTTATTTGTTCAAACACATTTTTTGATTATCCGGACAAGCAGAAAATACTTAATGAATTTGATCCTCAAAAAAGAGCGGAAATGCTCTTCACTCTTCTGAAAAACGAGAATTTGACACTGAATATTGAGGCTGAAATTCAAGAAAAGGTCAACAAAGAGGTTGACAAAAATCAGCGTGAATATTATCTCCGTGAGGAAATGAAAGTCATCGCAGATCAGCTCGGCGACGGCGAAAACCCGATTGAAGAGGCTGATGAATACAGAGAAAAAATAGACGCTTTGAAGTGCAGTGACGAAATAAAGGCAATCCTTTACAAAGAATGCGACAAACTTATGAAAATGCCGCTCGGCTCACACGAGGCTACTGTTGTTCGCAATTATATTGACAAATGTCTTGAAATTCCGTTCGGAATTTATACGAAGAACAGCATTAATCTCGAAAAATCAAGAAAAATTCTCGATAAAGACCATTACGGACTCGATAAGGTTAAGACAAGAATTATCGAATCGCTTGCAGTTTATAAGAGAAATCCCGGATATGCAGGTCAAATAATTTGCCTTTACGGCCCTCCCGGAGTAGGCAAAACGAGTATTGTAAAATCACTTGCAAAGTCTATGAACAGAAATTATGTTCGTGTGGCTCTCGGCGGTATTCACGACGAGGCTGAAATTCGCGGACACAGAAAAACATATATCGGTGCAATGACCGGCAGAATTATCGATGCGCTTATCAAAAGCGGCTCAATGAATCCCATAATTTTACTTGACGAGATTGATAAAATCGGCAATGATTATAAGGGTGACCCGTCATCTGCACTTTTAGAGGCACTTGACCCTGAACAAAACGCTTCGTTTACAGACCATTATATTGATTTTCCGATTGATTTAAGCAAGGTTTTGTTTATTACTACGGCAAACGATGTTTCTACAGTTTCCGCACCGCTGTATGACAGAATGGAAGTAATTGAACTTAATTCATATACAGCAGATGAAAAATTCAATATCGCAAAAAAGCATTTGATTAAAAAAGAATTGCTTAAGCATAATATCTCGCCAAAGGAGTTTAAAATAAGCGATGCCGCTTTGTATAAAATTATTGATTGCTATACAAAGGAGGCAGGTGTTCGCGGACTTGAAAAACAGATTTCAAACCTTTGCAGAAAAGCTGCAACGGCACTTGAAGAGGGCGAAACGGTATTTAGGGTTACGCCTAAAAATCTTAATAAATATTTAGGCATAGAAAAATACGAAAAAGATTTGTCGCTTGATAAAGATACCGTGGGTGTTGTTAACGGACTTGCGTGGACTCAGGTCGGCGGAACAATGTTGCCTATTGAGGTTTCTGCATTAAAGGGAACCGGTAAACTTGAACTTACCGGTAATTTAGGCGATGTTATGAAAGAGAGCGCAAAAACAGCAGTCAGCTACATTCGTTATAAATCGGACGAATACGGAATCGATTCCGATTTTTATAAAACAAAGGACATACATATTCATGCTCCCGAAGCAGCGATTTCAAAGGACGGACCATCCGCGGGACTTGCTATTACCACAGCGATACTAAGTGAGCTGACAGATATCCCGATTAAAGCAAATGTTGCCATGACCGGTGAAATTTCTCTTAAGGGTAGGGCTCTTCCGATTGGCGGACTTAAAGAAAAGTCAATGGCGGCATACAAGGCGGGTTGCGATACCGTAATAATTCCTAAAAGCAATTATAAAGATTTGCAGGAGATTAGCCCTGAAGTTAAGCAGGCGGTCAAATTTATCACCGTTGAATATTTTGACGAGATTTTGCCGATTGCACTAACAAAAATTCCAAAGGCAAGTTTGCAACACTCCGCAACAAACGAAACAGTTTTAAAATCATCTGTGATTACTCAATAGGTGAAATTATGAATTATAATTTAGCAAAATTTGAAAAGGCATACGGCATATCGAATCAATTGCCGCCGTCGCAAATTCCCGAAATCGTTTTTGCGGGAAAATCAAATGTCGGCAAAAGTTCTTTATTAAACAAACTTTTCAACAGAAAATCGCTTGCAAGAGTAAGTTCTGTGCCGGGAAAAACAATAACCATCAATTTTTATGATGTTGACGGAATAAAATTTGTCGATTTACCGGGTTACGGATATGCCAAAATAAGCAAGCAGGAAAAGGCTCGTTTCGGCGAACTTATGGAGGGTTACTTTCAATCCGGCAGAAATATAAAACTTGTAGTTCAGCTTGTCGATATGCGACACAAACCGAGCGTCGACGATATTGGAATGATTGAATTTATGAAGGCGCTTGATATTCCGTTTATAGTTGTTATGACAAAATCGGACAAGCTTAAGGTTAAGGAATATAAAAAAAGACTCGAGTTGTCAAAAACAGAACTCGAGTGTGCAGGCGATGTGCCTATAATTCCGTTTTCGTCACAAAACGGCGAAGGCGTAGATGAAATAAAAAAATATATAGCGCAATCGTTAAAGTGATTTGCGAACAGGAGGATATACCAATGAATAAGAAACCGTTTGTAACTCTCGATAAGGTCAGGGAGATTGCAAAAGAATACCCAACACCTTTTCATCTCTATGACGAAAAAGGTATCAGAGCTAATGCACAGGCTCTTAAAGACGCATTTGCATGGAACAAAGGATATAAGGAGTATTTTGCAGTAAAAGCCACTCCTAACCCGTTTTTAATCAATATTTTGAGAGAATACGGATGCGGATGCGACTGCTCATCAAAAACAGAGCTTATGATGGCAAGAACAATCGGTGCGGTAGGCGACGATATTATGTTTTCATCAAATGATACTCCTATTTCCGAGTTTAAATTCGGCAATGACTTGGGCGGAATTATCAATCTCGATGATATTACTCATATTGAAGCAGTTGAAAAGGCTTGCGGCAAATTACCTAAAAAAATGAGTTGCCGTTACAATCCGGGCGGCGTTTTCAAAATAAGCAACGATATTATGGACAACCCCGGCGATGCAAAATACGGCATGACTACCGAGCAGATTTTTGAAGCATTCAAAGTCATGAAATCAAAAGGCGTTGAGGAGTTCGGTATTCACGCATTTTTGGCATCAAACACAGTTACAAACGACTATTATCCTATGCTCGCAAAGGTTTTGTTTGAGCTTGCAGTTAAACTTAAAAACGAAACAGGCGCAAATATTACATTTATCAACCTTTCAGGCGGTGTAGGCATTCCTTACAGACCTGACCAAGAGCCGAACGATATTGCAAAAATCGGTCAGGGCGTTCACAAGGTATTTGATGAAGTGCTTGTTCCTGCCGGAATGGGCAATGTTAAGCTTTGCACAGAGCTTGGCAGATTTATGATGGGTCCATACGGCGGACTTGTTACAACAGCCATTAACGAAAAACATACTCACAAGGAATATATCGGAGTTGACGCATGTGCTGTTAACCTTATGCGTCCGGCTATTTACGGCGCATATCACCACATTACAGTTCTCGGCAAAGAAAATGAGCCTTGCGACCATACATATGATGTAACAGGCTCGCTTTGCGAAAACTGCGACAAGTTTGCGATTGACAGAAAACTTCCTAAGATTGATATGGGTGATGTACTTTTTATCCACGATGCAGGTGCACACGGATTTTCAATGGGCTATAATTATAACGGCAAGCTTAAGAGCTCCGAAATTTTGCTCAAAGAAGACGGTTCATATCAGTTAATCAGAAGAGCGGAGACTCCGAAAGATTATTTTGCTACATTTGATTGTTTTGACTTCTACGAAGATTTAATTAAAGAATAAATTGTTAAATCCCCAAAAAATTTGGGGATTTTTCTTTACTATCACGCATTAATGTGCTAAAATACAAATAATGTTTCTTTTGGAGGTACAATTATGAACAGCAAGTTAGAAAACAAAAATGTTGATTTCTTGTTTAAAGCTATTCTCGCGCTTGAAACAAGAGAGGAGTGCTATGACTTTTTCGAGGATCTTTGCACGGTTCAGGAATTAAAAACACTTTCCCAAAGGCTTGTTGTTGCAAAAATGCTCAGTGAAAAGTGCGTCTATACAGATATAGTAAACGAAACGGGTGCTTCGACTGCAACAATCAGTCGTGTTAATCGCTCATTACAATACGGTTGTGACGGCTATGATAAGATTTTTGACCGCATCAAAGAGGACGCCGATGAGCAGTTATAACGAGTTTTCAAAATACTATGATATTTTAACTCAAAATGTTGATTATAAAGTCAGAAGTGATTACATTTCTGGCTTTTTTAAAACATTCGGGATATACGGCGGCAAAATGCTTGACCTTGCCTGCGGCAGCGGCTCGTTTTCGGTTGAATTTGCAAAAATGGGATATAATGTTGTCGGAGTTGATTTAAGCGAGGATATGCTTACAATAGCCCAAGAAAAGGCTTTTGAAAACGGTGTTGATATAAGTTTCATAAAAAGCGATATGCGGTCTTATTGTGACGCAGAACGCTTTGATTCGGCTGTTTGCTGCCTCGACAGCATAAATCATTTAACCAACAAAAACGATGTTCAAACGACGTTTAAAAACGCCTGTGAGTCACTAAAACAAGGCGGTGTGTTTGTATTTGATGTCAATACCGTATATAAGCACCAATCTGTTTTGGCTGACAAAACATTTGTTTTTGACGAAGACGATTTTTATCTCGTTTGGGATAATGAGGCAATAGATGATCGAGAAGTCAGGCTTTTGATTGATATTTTTGTTTTCAACGGAACAAATTACGACAGATTCAGCGAAGAATTTTGCGAAAGGGCATACGATACCGACGAATTGATAAAAATGCTTAAAACGGCAGGCTTTGCAGATATTTCGGTATATGACGAGCTGACACACGATAAAGAAAAAGAAAACAGCGAACGATTGTATTTCGTTTGCAGAAAAGAGTGATATAAATGGGTAAAACAGTCAGATATATAACTAAAGACGGCGGTGCATTTGTTATTGCCTGTGATTCAACCGATATGGTTGCTGAGATGGAGAGAATACACAAACCTTCTGCGACGGTTACCGCCGCTATGGGCAGATTGATTACCGCAGCGTCTATGATGGGCGATATGCTCAAAGATAAAGACGATACGGTTACCTTGCGTTTGGATGGCAACGGACCGTGCGGCGAAATTATAGCTGTTGCAGACTACAACGGTAATGCCCGTGCTTCGGTACAAAACAATATTGTCGAAATTCCGCTAAATGAAAAAGGCAAACTTGATGTTAAGGGAGCGGTCGGCACAGACGGAATACTTTATGTAATCAAGGACATAGGGTTAAAAGAGCCTTATGTCGGTCAAACTCCGATTGTCAGCGGTGAAATTGCAGAGGACATAACTAATTATTTTGCCGTTTCGGAGCAAACACCGTCGGTTTGTGCGCTCGGTGTTCTTGTTAATTCCGATTTGTCCGTAGCGAATGCAGGCGGATTTATTATTCAGCTTTTGCCGGGATGCCCCGATGAGGACATTGACAAAATCGAAAAAAACATCTCGCAAATTGATTCCGTAACTAATATGCTAAAAAACGCGATGACTCCCGATGACATTGCAAAAACAGCTCTTGCCGGTTTTGAACTTGATAAGCTCGACGAAAGCACAATGGGTTATAAATGCAATTGTTCACGCGAAAGGGTGGAGCAGGCGCTCATCAGCACCGGTATTAAAAATCTCAACGAAATGGCAGATTCTAATGAGGATACTCAAGTAGAATGTCACTTCTGCGACAAGGTTTATAAATTCACCCCAAATGAGATAAAATCATTAATAAAATCGGCATCCGAAAAAAAATAAAAAAACCGAAAAAAAGTGTTGACATTTCGTTGATAATATTGTATTATATATCTCGTCGCAAGTCGCCGGAACAAGCGACAATTCGGAAGCATAGCTCAGCTGGGAGAGCACCTGCCTTACAAGCAGGGGGTCACAGGTTCGAGCCCTGTTGTTTCCACCAAATCCAAAGCAGTTTATCTGCTTTGGTCAAATGGCCCGGTAGTTCAGTTGG
>DPVM01000006.1 GCA_003526845.1 Oscillospiraceae bacterium | reverse complement strand
CAAACGGCAAAGCAAAAGAAAATAAAAAACAAACAAAAACAAGCGCAGCAAACCAATATTCAACAAAGTTTTCAGGCGGAGTTGTAACTCAAACGACAAAAGTGCAGCCAAAGATGAAAACGGATACACAAGGCAATGTTGGGGCGCAAGCCTCGGTGCAGTCGGAGCAGGGGAGCAGCGGCGACGAATATGTTTTGAGTGCAGAAGAGGATTATTCAAACAAAGACGGCGGCACAATATCAAGAGACGCAAAGATAATGATAATTGCCGCATGCATAACTGCCGCAGTCGGAGCATTGTTTATAATTTCGGGAATGCTCAAAAAAGACAAACAATCCTCATCAAAAAAATCCGCCACATCCGCCGATGATAAGGATGTGGACGAGAATAACGATGATGATGATGAGATTAATGACGAGAATGATGAAAAATAAACAAAAAATTTCAGCCGATGATTAGTTCATCGGCCTTTTTAATTTGTAAACTTTTTGTGAACGAAACTTTCTGCTGACTGAATTATTAGACTTTCATTTTCTTTTTGTTGATTAAATTGTGGTTGTGCAGTGAAAATTAGTATTTATCATACTATATGTCGAAAAACGATGAATAAACTGTAAATTTATGATTGACAAAAGAAATAAAATGCCATAAAATAGAATTGTAATAATACTATTCTGTAACTATGCATAAAATAGTTGTGTGTGCTTTGAATGGTTATTATACACATTATAGTGTAATATATTTAGGAGGAAGAGAAATGAAAATGTCTAAGCGAATACTGTCTGCGATTCTTGCGGTATTAATGATAGTTACAATGCTTCCGTCATTTGCTGTTACTGTGTTTGCCGAAGAAGCAAAGTATGTACCTGTTTCTGCCGCCGGCAAGGAGGTCGTTGCCAATGATACATATGGTTTAAAAAATGTATCTGAGACTGACGTTGCACAGTGCGTAAAAGACCTTGATGCTGCTATGCTTGCGTATGAAGATAAGATGAATGAACATAAGTTATACACCAATCTTCTCGACGCATATATTGCATATCAAACCGCATTCAAACTTTTTAATTCTAAAGTATTTGATTTGACAACTACCGATGCCGGCGTTATTAAGGGTGTTACTTCCGTAACAAAAAATCTTACGGATACAACAAATAATATGACGGAGTTTGTTCCGAATTTCGATACATACATTCCTACAAAGGCGTTTTCAGATGAGTCATTTACCGGAGTAAGCGACGAACAGAAGAATACTATTTACAAAAATAATTTCAAATCACTTGCTTTCGTTGCTAACCCCGATACAGATGAGGAAGTAACTTATACGGGATCGGAAAATAATAACCTTACCGTTGCAATTGCTGTTCCTGCAAGTCTTGTCGCGATTTATGACGGCTCGTCACCTATTTATTTCGGTGCAATGCCTGTTTACAAGGGCGGTTCATCATCAAAAAAGCGTGCACTTAAAACATTTTACAGTACAAGCGATGTAATTACAACGGATGCCGACTGGAAATTCAGGAATACAACAGGTACTTATGATTTTTGCTGGAGCCAAAATGCACCAAACGGAACGGTAAGCCATTTATCGTCATATGCAACGAATAATACAACAATTCAAACAAGTTCAGGCGATTGGTATAAACTTTCCGGTCACCTTGTTATTAATCCGACTTTTGCTGCAGATGATTCAACATGTTTCACTCAAATCACAGACAATGTAACTTTTACAGGTGTTAATAATGATTCTGATCTTTCTGCAACTACAACTGCAAAATTCGGCGAACTTAAATATTATGTTTTAAATTACAAAGCGCTGACTGATGCACTTAGCGATTGCCAAAGCAATCTTACATCATATGTCGTATCCGATTATAAATGGGGCGGTATGAGAACTGTTTTGAGCGCACTTGATGCAGCAACATCATTTAATCCGTACCAAAGCAGTAAGTATGATTATAACATCAATATCGAGTCGGCTGTTAAAAAGGCAGCTTCAGACATTGCTTCTTTGATAAAAACGCTCAAATCCGTTAAGCCAAACTATGAGGATGCAAAAATTTATGATCCGACAGGCGAGTTGGAGTCTGACGGTGATAACATAAAAATGGACGGCGTTGCATATACACACGCCAAGGATTCCGATTATACAATGTACGGCAATGAGCTTTCAGACAACCCGAATTACGGCGAGGACGGAACTACCGGCGAAAGAGTTACATTTATTAAGTCGACTTATCCTTATTATATTGACACCGAAAATCCGGTTTCAATTTACCCGATTTCATCGGAAAGTGTTGCGCAAAGAGGCTATACTTTCAGTGATGTTAACATTGTTGATACCGCCGGTTCGGAAGATTGGTATTATGATAACGATGATGGTACAACCGTTAAATACAACGAAACAACCGATATGGTTTACGACAAGGTTACAACAGGCAAGCTGCACAGAGAAAAGCTTTACAAAAAATATTATGTAACCGGTGATGTATCAAACTATTTCCACTATCACTATGACGGTGACGGAATAGACGAATTCAAGGCCGGTGACAAAGAAGGCTATCCGACAACAGGCGTTGAGCTTGCAATTGTTTATACATCAAAATACACATATAATTCCGAGACAGGACTGTTTTCGCCGAACAAAACAGGCAAAATGTACGGCGAATATGAATTTCCGTACATTATGCCCAATCCTGCCGATGCACACCAGATTGTAGGAACTCGTAACGGCTATTACGGCGGTACCGATGACAGAAGATTCTATACTTCAAACTACAGCCGCTTTATTGGTTCTGTCGGCACTGCCACAAGCATTTATTCAAAACTGACTCACGGCTATGATAAATCAACAGGCAAAGCAACTGAAACAGGTATTGACGGTGATGGAAATACTCCTACTTATAAAACAGACGAATTAAGATATCGCTCGGGACTCGGCAACTTTAAGTATTTAAGCTGTTTTGGTAACGAAGAATCAACAACTGCCGATTATACAAGGCCGGCTACTATTGCCGATAAATTCAATTTCTACGATAAAAGAGTAGGCACTCAATCCGGTTCATTTGCTATGTCTGAGCATAATGATACGAACGAAAATTCATATATGAATTCATCTGCGGTTGTTGACGCCGATTATTATGTTGACTATTCCGATACCGGTAAATACGGAAACCTCATTACTGTTGAGAATGGAAAGCCGACCGGCTACAAATTCCAACTTCTATCTTCAAACCTTAAATGGTCGAGAAAAGGCAAAAACTGCCTTGTTACATCGTATTTCAGAAACGATACAGGCTTGAATGTTGACTTTTCAACCTCAACTACACTTACTGACTCATCTCAAATTTCTGACAGAATTAAAAGTTTTAATGAAGGCACACTTCCATCCGGTGCGACGATTGGCGGATTGATCGGCGAAGGTCAGCAGTACGGAAAGATGGGCTTTAAAAATGTTGATTTTGTCGGCTATGCAGGTTCTGAATATTCCGGCAGTACAACACTCGCTCAAATTAACCCGAAACGCGCACTCGGTGCATTTGTAAAAGATTCCGAGGTCGATACCGAAAGTAAGACCGATGTTGAAATTTCAAATGCAAAGGCAAAACTTCTCGGCAATCCAATAGATTCAAACAAATTTGGCATCGCCTTTGACAAAGTTTACGCTGGTGAAAAAGAGTCCTCAGGCGCAACGGGCAATTTTAATGGTACCAACGAGTTTACAGGAACGGTTACATTCACCGGCAAAAACAGCGTTAATAAGAGCACCGATACATCTTCTGCCGAAAACTATGCGAACTTTGTCCTTGAAAACGGAAACTATTGGTCAGTTCGTTATCTTGCTTCTGTGGGTAAAGCTCAAGACGCAACATTAGGCGAGGAGACCTACAACTATTACAATGTAGGTGTCCACACATGTGACAAAGGTGCGACAAGACAATTTATTGAGGCATTTTGTAATAAAAAGCTTAACATTACCTATTATACTAAGGAGGATGTAGAAGCAGGAACTTGCTCTCAAAACGATGTGGGCAAAATTAAGGCTATTGCAGTCGGAAAAGAAACCTCAAAAGACGGCGGTATTACAGATGCTATCGTTTCAAGCCTTTATTCCGTTTCGTCATACAGAGCGTATCTTGACGCTGTTGCCGAAGCGTATTGGTTTGTTGAAAATCCTTATAATACAACATATACAGACAGTGACGGTAACACTAAGGAATATACAACTGCTTATCGTAGTGACGGTATTGCCAGAATTTACAGTGATGATATAGATTCCGATATATTCGGCACCGGCACAACAAATACCGATGAGGTGCAGGCAAAACTAATCCAAAATATTCTCGAAGCATATTCAAACCTTTACACGAAAGAAGAATATATTAACGGCTCAACCATCTATGGCAAGGTTAAAGCTGCATATGAGGATAAAGACGCCGAAACAGGCAAATCAGCAATTGATTTGATGACTGAGGATAATAAAAACTCATACAAAAAGCTTATGAAACTTGCCGAAAAGGCATATGGTTTTGACCCTTCCGACGAGGCTTACGGTACTCCTAAATATTGGAGAAATGTTGACCTTAACGGTAAAGAATACAGAGATATCGAAAATATGCTTAAGGCTTTATATGACATCAGTTCTCAGGTTAAACTTGCCATGCCGGCGGTTGAACAAGAAAACTTGATTGCTACGGTTTCCGCTAAATCGACAGAACTTGCAGATACAAAGGCCTCTGTTGACGAAAACGGCAAGCTTTCGCAAACGTATTCATATTCGAGCTGGAAGAACTTAAGCAATAAGATTGATTCATCCAACAGTGTTTTAACAAATACCATTGGTAAAGATAAGTATAAAAACGGTATAGTTAACACAATTTCTATAAGAGGTGAAAAATTCACTCTTACAACTCTTCCTTTCTCGGAGGATGCAACCGAGGAGGAGAAAAATCAGTATCTTTCAGATGACCAAATCGCGGTTAACGATTCCGACAAGGCTCTCAAAGCGACAACGGTTAAAAAGGTTGATACTGACGACGCTTATACCGCATTTGACAATGCTTATACGGTAGTAAGTTCGCTTGACACCGATAAATATACAGATGAGGGCAAGAACAAACTCACATCCGATATGAAATCTGCTCATGACATCGTTTATGTTAAGTTGACAGACGCACAGGCAAAGGAATTCGTTTCAAATTACACCGGAAGTGAAGGATTAGAAGTTCGCGCAACATCACTTGACGAAACAGATCCGCAAACAAGCAATTTGTTAACTCTTAATACCGAGGTTAATGACACTTCAACACAAGACAACAAATATATTAAACGCTTTGTGGGAACATTAACTGTAGCAGACAAGGATGGAAATCCTGTTGACGGCTTTACAACTCAAAAGTTTGAAAAGTATTACGGCGAGGAATTTAATTTCTCCGTTGATGCAATTACAGATAAGGCAGTAGGTCAGTGGAGTTCAACAAACTTCGCAGGTACCGCGTCTGATTACGATGCTGATAATAACAAATTTACATCTAATGCAACTTCCTCGCAAAAGAATTTTGCATATCAGAGAAATGTTAACAGAATTGCCGATACTAATGTATTGTTCTTTGTAAAGCTTGTTGACGATAATACAACGGCGCAAACATATACAGTTAAATTCTATAATGTTTATAACAGATGCTTTGATGTTGTTTATACTTCAACACAGCCGGAGGTCGGCACAAAGGGAGCCACATATTATTCAACAGATTTCAACGGCGATAAAAACACATCTGTTGCGTTCTACACCTTAACCGATTGGAATGTTACTCAAAGTGCTGATGACGAAAATGTTTATATTGCAAAATCTGTTTACGAGCCGGGCGATGTTTACACATACAATGTTTACGACGGAAAGCGGTCAACAACATTCACAAGTCCTTATGACAGACGCCAAACAGTTAATTATAATGCTGCAGACACAAGTGACGAATCGTTTGCCGCTTGGGCTAATAAGGCAGGGGATAAATACCAAATCATTTCTTATTCAAAGAGTTACAGTTTCTTTGCTTACAGCAGTGATAATTTGGTTCCCGTCATTAAAAAGTCAGACGGCTATTACGCCGTTGAAAATGCCGACACTCAAACAAAACTTACAACATCAAATGTTGACGGCATTGAAACCGTTACAATCAAAGGCATTGATGCAGAGCAATATTTGAATGATAAGCTCACTCAAAAGGCTCCGTTTGTTTATATCGTTTCAAAGGATAACAGCAAGGATGCAGGACGCTACACCGCATTCTGCAGAGTTACCCAGGGAACATCAGCTAACATAAGCGCAGTCGGCATCATGTATGCAACAGATAATACAATCACATCGTCACCCGACAGCTTTGTAGTCGGCACATCCGCTGTAAAATCCGGAAAGATTAACAATATTCTTTCAACAGGTCAGTTTACAGTAACAACCGGTACAGCGGCACGAACATACAGGGCGTATGTAGATTATGATTATTCATACACCGAGCCGAGAACAGGCAAAACAACTGTTTTAAACACCCGTGATTACGGCAACATTAAGTAAGGAGGATTTTAAAATGAAAAAATATTATGGTTCTCCTGAATATGAGATTGATATTTTCAATATTTCAAATGTTATTACAACATCGGGTGATGACGGTGGCTTGGGTGACGGCGATAACAAATTTGATGATGAAAACTTTGACGAGAACGGCAAAATTTATTAATCGTTATATACAAATGACACTGTAGTTTTAAACGGCACATTAATTTGTGCCGTTTATTATTTGCTAATTTTGTAAATAATCAATTAATAATGTGAACAATGTGTTAACAAATTCTTGACTTAAATAAACAACAGACCTATAATATTTTCAATATAACTAAATATGAAATAAAAGTTATATATAAAGGAGAATATCAATGATAAAATCAATGACTGGCTTCGGCAGAGCAGTTGCAGAAACAGACGGCTATGTTATTACTGTTGAAATCAAATCGGTCAATCACCGCTATTTCGAATTTTCATCGCGCATACCGCGCCAATACGGCTTTCTCGACGATAAGCTGAAGTCTTATATCAATTCTCGCGTATCACGCGGCAAGGTTGAATGTTATGTTTCAATTGATGCGCTTAATACTGAGGCGGCGCAGGTTGTTGTCAACAACACGCTTGCAAGCGCATATGTTTCGGCATTAAAAGAGCTTAGCAAAAACTATGATTTAAAAGAAGATTTCGGCGCATCAACAGTTGCAAGATTTCAGGATGTTCTCGTTGTCAAAAAGGCTGATGATGACGAAGAGAAAATTTGGAACTATGTTAAATCGGTTACCGATACGGCACTTGATAAATTCATTTCAATGAGAACGGTCGAAGGCGAAAAAATGAAAAACGATATTTCATCAAGGGCAGATTATATTTTGTCTTGCGTTGAATATATCGAAAAGCGCTCGCCTGAAACGGTTAAAGAATATAATGATAAACTTGTTGAGCGTGTTCACGATTTAATCGGCGATGTTTCGCTTGACGAGGGCAGAGTTATCCAAGAGGTTGCAATTTACGCCGATAAGGTTGCCGTTGCAGAGGAGACAGTTCGACTTCGCTCGCATCTTGATCAGCTCAAAGCATTTATTAATGCTGATGAGCCGGTCGGCAGAAAAATGGATTTTCTTGTTCAGGAAATCAACCGCGAAACAAATACAATCGGTTCAAAGGCAAACGATGTAGATATTGCTCGTAAGGTTGTTGATATTAAAGCCGAGGTTGAAAAAATCAGAGAGCAAATTCAAAATATAGAATAATTTAAGGTTTTTGATATATGAATTTAGTGAATATTGGATTTGGAAATTTAATTAATGCCGACAGAGTAATTTCAATCGTTTCGCCCGAATCGGCTCCCGTTAAGCGCATTGTCCAAAAGGGCAAGGAAAACGGCACGCTTATTGACGCCACGCAGGGCAGAAAAACAAAGAGCGTAATTATAACCGATTCCGACAATGTTGTTTTAAGCTATATGGATTTAAAGCAAATATCACAGCGATTCGGTGGGGAGGTTATTTCCGATGAATAAAAAAGGAATGCTTGTTATTCTCTCTGCACCGAGCGGTTGCGGCAAGGACACCGTGTTTAAAGCCCTTTGCAAGCGCAGAAACGATATTGTGGAGTCTGTTTCAGCCACAACACGCGCCCCACGCGATGGTGAGGTTGACGGCGTTAACTACTATTTTAAAACCGTTGGCGAATTTGAAAAAATGATTGCGAATAACGGACTTTTGGAATATGCAAAATACAATAACTGTTATTACGGCACACCTGTTGACGGCGTTCAAAGCGCAGTTGATGCAGGCAAGGTTTGTTTTTTGATTATTGAGGTGCAGGGTGCTCAAAGCATTATGAAAATGTGCCCCGATGCCGTTTCAATTTTTCTTCTTCCGCCGAGTATGGAAGTGCTTGAGCACAGATTAAGAAAAAGAGAAACCAATTCACCGGATGATATTAAAAACAGAATTGATATTGCCGAAAGTGAAATCAAAATCGCTCCTCTTTACAAATACAATGTTGTTAATGACAGTTTAGAGGATGCAGTTGATGAAATAAATGAAATAATAAATAAAGAGCTTGAAGCTCAAAACGCATAAAGGAGATAATTATTATGTTTAACCCCGATTTAAAGAAAATGCTTGATAAGGTAAACAGCCGTTACAGTCTTGTAGTTGGCACAGCAAAAAGGGCAAGAGAAATCCGCGATGAGGCTTTAGAAAACGAAAAACAAATTGACGAAAAGACAGTTTCAATTGCTATTGAAGAAATTTGCGACGGCAAATATGTTATTGAAGAACCTGATGAACTTAAGGTAGACTGATATATTAGCGATGAATTTTACAGTTGCAACTGTTGCTGTTGATAACACATTTTTCAGCTTTGATACCGATTACAGCTATATTGTTCCCGACGATCTTCGCGAAAATGCCAAAATAGGTGCGCGTGTACGCGTTCCGTTCGGCAAATCAAACAAACTGCGCGACGGAATAATTGTTTCGTTCAATCAAGCCGATAATTGCGACAAGTTAAAGCCAATTGACTCAGTTGCCGAAAAAGCTTTGACGGATGAGCTTGTCAAGCTTGCATTGTGGCTCAAGGAGCGTTGCTTTTGCACAACATACGATTGTTTAAAACAAATGCTTCCGCGCAGATTTGGCAATATCAAATCAAAAAGTCAGCGTATGGTTAGGCTTATTTGTGATGATGAAAGTATTTTGTCTTCGCTTACCGTTAAGCAAAAATCCGTATGCAGTCTTCTTCTTGATGTCGGTACAGCCGAAGCTAATGAAATTTGCGAGTTTTGCGGAGTCGGAATAGGCGTATTAAAAAATCTCGAAAAAAACAATGTCGTTGAGTTTTATGATAAGGTTATTTTGAGAAATCCGTATTCCGATGTTCAGTCGCCTTGTGATAAGAATGAAATTAAACTTTCAAAAATTCAAAGCAAGGCTTACGAAAAGCTAAAAAAAATTCAGCAGTCAAGCGGCGGAAACGCACTTTTATACGGCGTTACCGGCAGCGGAAAAACGCAGGTTTATTTAAAACTGATTGATGATGCGATTGCAGACGGCAAGGATGTAATCGTTATGGTGCCGGAAATTTCGTTGACACCGCAAACGCTTGATATTTTTCATAAGCGATACGGTGATATTGTTGCGGTTTTTCACAGTGCGTTGTCGCTCGGTGAACGAAATGATGAGTATATCAGAGCACAAAAGGGCGATGCTAAAATTGTCATCGGTACACGCTCTGCCGTTTTTGCTCCGCTTAAAAATCTCGGACTTATTGTAATGGACGAGGAGCAGGAGCATACCTATAAGTCCGAAAGGACCCCACGCTATAATGCAAAGGATGTCGCAAAATTTCGTGCAAAATACAATAATGCATTGTTTTTGATGACTTCGGCAACTCCGAGTATTGAAACATACAGCGCCGCGCTTGCAGGTAAATACACTCTGTGCGAAATC
Source organism: Oscillospiraceae bacterium (assembly GCA_003526845.1). Classification (GTDB taxonomy): domain Bacteria; phylum Bacillota; class Clostridia; order Oscillospirales; family Acutalibacteraceae; genus Eubacterium_R. Next base: position 16,652 of record DPVM01000006.1, on the reverse strand, counting down.
AACGAGCGATTCGGTGAGTCAACTCTTCCAAATGTTATCATGGTAGATATGAAACAGGAAAGCAAAATGGGCAACAAATCGCCCATTTCTTCTGCTCTTGCCGAACTGCTTGAAAAAAATCTTAAAGATAAAAAGCAGTCGATTTTGCTTATAAACAGAAGAGGATACAATACATTTATTGCCTGCAACAATTGCGGACATGTTATCACTTGCCCGAATTGCTCAATTTCACTGACATATCACAGTTATTCAAACAGATTGCAATGCCATTATTGCGGCTATTCAAAACCGCTTGATAATATTTGCCCCGAATGTCACAGCGATTCGGTAAGGTACAGCGGCTACGGTACACAGCGCATTGAGGATGAAATTTCATCACTTTTCCCAAATGCGCGAATTTTAAGAATGGACGCAGATACCACTACGGCAAAATTTTCGCACAAAAGGCTTTTAGACTCTTTTGCAACGGGCGAATACGATATTTTAATCGGCACTCAAATGGTTGCAAAAGGTCTTGATTTTGAAAATGTAACACTTGTCGGTGTTGTCAATGCAGATAATTCTCTGTATGACGAGAGTTATACGGCAAACGAAAAAACATTCGACCTTATTACGCAGGTTGTCGGCAGAGCCGGCAGAAGAGGCATTAAGGGCACCGCAGTTGTTCAAACAATCAATCCGTTTAACGAAACGCTTGAATATGCGTGCGAGCAGGATTACAAAGGCTTTTATTCAAACGAAATTCAGCTTCGCAAACTTATGATTTATCCGCCGTATTGCGATATTTATTCAATGACATTTACAGGTGATGATGAAAATAAGGTTGCACTTTGCGCAAAGGCATTTTTTGACGAAACGGTTAGGCTGAATACCACAGAATATAAACAAGTGAAAATTGTTGTTCTCGGTCCTACGCCTGCCAAAATATCAAAAATCAATAACAGTTTTCGATACAGATTGGCTGTTAAGTGCAAAAATTCAGCAATTGTTAGAGAATTGATAACAAAAATTTTAAAAAATACAAGTAAAATTAAAGAATATAAAGATGTCAATATCAGCGTGGACTTAAATCCCGCCGAGATTTCATAGTAAAAGAGGAATATGTAAATGGCACTTAGAAATATTGTTAAGCTTGGCGACCCTATTCTTAACAAATCAAGCAGGGTTGTTGATAAATTCGATGACAGACTTTCAACATTAATCGACGATATGTTTGAAACGATGTATAACGCCAATGGTGTCGGTCTTGCCGCTGTTCAGGTAGGAATGCTTAAAAGAGTTGTTGTAATTGATGTCGGTGACGGTCCGATAGAACTTGTTAACCCAGAAATAACATTCAAAGAGGGCGAGCAGAGAGAGTCTGAGGGATGTCTTTCGCTTCCGGGCAAATATGGCGTAACTTCAAGGCCTGCAAAGGTTCAGGTTAAGGCACAAGACAGAAACGGCAAGTGGCAGGTGTTCACAGGCACAGAATTAAAGGCACGATGCTTTTGTCACGAAATTGACCATCTCGACGGTGTTTTGTTCACCTCGCATTTAGTTGGCAAATTGGAGGGTTAAATGCGTATTATATTTATGGGAACTCCGGATTTCGCAGTTCCTTGCCTTGAAAATTTGATTGATGCAGGTCACAATGTTGCGGCTGTATTCACACAGCCCGACAAGCCGGTCGGAAGAAAACAAATTCTAACTCCGTCACCGGTTAAGGCGTGCGCCGTAAGCCATAATATTAAGGTGTATCAACCCGAAAAAATCAAAAACTCAAATGCGCTTGAAATTATTAATTCAATTAATCCGGATGTAATTATTGTTGTTGCATACGGCAAAATTCTCCCTAAAGAGATATTAAACGCCGCAAAATTCGGTTGCATTAATGTTCATGCGTCACTGCTCCCGAAATACAGGGGCGCCGCACCTATTCAGTGGTCGATTTTAAACGGCGACGAGGAAACGGGCGTGTGTGTAATGCAAATGGATGAGGGAATCGACACAGGCGATATTTTGCTTGTCAGAAAAACTCCGATTGATATTAATGAAACTTCGGCAGAGCTTTTTGACAGACTTTCGCAAATCGGCGCAGATGCTTTGATTGATGCGCTTAAACTTGTCGAAAAAGGCGAGGTTTGTCTTACACCGCAACCCAAGGGCGATTTCGGCTATGCAAAAATGATTGACCGCTCACTTTGCCCGATTGATTGGAGCAAAAGTGCGCTTGATGTTCACAATAAGGTGCGCGGACTTCAAACTTGGCCCGTTGCTATAACAACACTCAACGGAATGAATTTGAAAATTCACAAGACCGTTTTGTCAAACGCCGATGCATCGACACCCGGCACGGTTGTTGAAAACAATAAAAAACTTGTTGTTTCTTGCGGTGACGGCAAATGTGTTGAAATTCTCGAACTTCAGCTTGACGGTAAAAAAAGAATGAACACAAAATCGTTTCTTTTGGGAAACAAGATTGATTTAGGTACTGTATTAGGAGAATGATTATGGGACACAGTTATTTAATGTATTATATGACGGGATTTATTATGATTCCCGTGTTCCTTTTTGCGCTTGCTTGTCAGTTTAGAGTTAAGTCAAATTTCAATAAGTATTCAAAAATCGCAAATTCAAGAGGTATGACCGGCGCCGATGCGGCATTCAGACTGCTTCAGCTCAACGGAATTACCGATGTCAGAATTAAGGTAATACCAGGTACGCTGACAGATTATTATGACCCTAAAAATAAGGAAATTTGCCTTTCGCAGGATGTTTTTTCATCAAGAAGTATTGCCGCAATCGGTGTTGCTTGTCACGAGGCAGGTCATGCATGTCAGCATGCGCAGGGATATGCGCCGCTTAAAATTCGCAATGCAGTAATTCCGGCAACGCGAATCGGCACATTGCTCGGCGTTCCGCTTTGCCTTATCGGTGTTGCAATCAATTCAGAGGCAATGGCTTATATCGGTCTTGCATTTTACGGCTTCGTTGCACTGTTTCAGCTTATCACGCTCCCGGTTGAGTTTGACGCAAGCAAAAGAGCACTTGCAACAATTCAAAATAATTTCTACTTTACAGAAGACGAATACAGCGGTGCCAAAAAGGTGCTTACAGCGGCGGCTCTCACATATGTTGCGGCTCTTGCATCGGCGATTGCTACGATTTTCAGATTGCTTCTTATCATTGCAGGCGGTAACAGAAGACGATGAGCAATTCAAGACTTACCGCATTTGATATTCTGTACGGAATTTTCAGCAATGACGCATATTCAAATATTGCGCTCGATAAGAATCTTGATGGTGTTGACTCAAAGGATAAGCCGTTTGTAACAGCACTTGTCTACGGCGTTATTGAGCGAAAGTTGACTCTTGAATATTTGATACAACCTTATTTAAAAGGCAAAACAAAACCGAAGGTTAAACTTGTTTTGTTAATCGGTGTATATCAGCTTTATTTTATGGACAAAATTCCGTCGCGTGCCGCAATTAATGAAACCGTTGCCCTTGCACAGGCGGTTGGTGCGTCATACTACAAAGGATTAATTAACGCTGTTTTGCATAAGATTGACCAAAACAGAATTGATATAGATAAAATTGAAGATTTGAGCATCCGTTTTTCCTGCCCGACACATTTAATCAATATGTGGAAAAAGCAATACGGCGAGGACAGCACAATGCAAATTTTGTCCTCAATCAACGAAAAGCCGCCTGTTTTTGCGGTTCCTAACACAACAATCGTTGATATAGACGAATGTTTGTATGAACTTAATAATGCCGGTATTGAGGGCGAAATCGACGGCGATGTAATCAAAATTAACTCCTTGTTTGATTTGAATACCTGCAAACCGTTTATTGACGGTCTGTTTCATATCGAGGATATGAGTTCTTATGATTGTGCATATGCACTAAATCCTAAAGAAAATGAAACCATTCTCGATGTCTGCGCCGCGCCGGGCGGCAAAACCTTTACAATGGCGGAGCTTATGAATGATTCGGGCAAGATTATTTCCTGCGATATTCATCCGCACAGGGTAGAACTTATTAAAAACGGTGCAAAGCGTTTGACCCTTACAAATATTGAATGCATAGTAAATGATGCGAGCATATATAATAATAAAATCGGCACAGTTGACAAGGTGCTTTGCGATGTTCCGTGTTCCGGATTCGGCATAATTCGCCGCAAACCCGAGATAAGATATAAGGAGCTTGACAGCGTTAAGGATTTGCCTGATATTCAATATAATATTTTGAGCGTTTCATCAAAATATTTGAAAAAGGGCGGGCTGATTGTTTACTCAACCTGCACCTTGAACAAAAAGGAAAACGAAAAGGTTGTAAAACGCTTTTTGGATAATAACGATAATTTTAAACTTATTAAAGAAAAAACGGCTTTTCCGTCTGAAAATTCGGGTGACGGATTTTACTACGCCGTTATGACTCGCAACGATGATTGATATTAAATCTCTTACATTTGAAGAATTGCAAAAAGAAATTGCCGACAGCAAAATGCCGAAATTCCGTGCAGAGCAAATTTATTCCTGGTTGCATAAATACGGTGTCTCGTCATTTGATGAAATGACTAATCTTTCAAAGGATTTGCGCGTGAGGCTTTCGGAAAAATATTTTATACCTTGTTGCAAAATCGAGGATAAATATGTTTCAAAAATAGATTCAACCGTTAAATACCTTTTAAGGCTTTATGACGGCGAGTATGTCGAAAGTGTTATTATGAAATACAAATACGGCTATACCATTTGTGTTTCAAGTCAGGTTGGCTGTAAAATGGGGTGCAAATTTTGCGCCTCCACGCTTGCAGGGTTTAAAAGAAATCTTTTGCCTGCCGAGATGGAATCACAGCTACACACTGCACAAAATGATTTGAATATAAGAATTTCACACATTGTGCTTATGGGCATAGGCGAGCCGCTCGATAATTACGACAATGTTATCAAATTTATAAAAACGGTCAATTATGAAAAGGGACTTAATATTTCCGCAAGGGATATTACAGTGTCAACCTGCGGAATCGTTCCGAAAATTTATGATTTGATGAATGAAAATATACATCTTACTCTTACATTGTCGCTTCATGCGCCAAACGATGAAATCCGCAGTCGCACAATGCCGGTTAACGATAAATGGGGCGTTGACGAGGTGATTGCGGCGTGCCGCGATTATGCCGAAAAAACAGGTCGCAGAGTATCGTTTGAATACACGCTGATAAAGGGCGTCAACGATTCAAATGCAAACGCCCGGGAGCTTGCCGAAAGGCTGAGGGGGTTTGGCTCGCATGTCAATTTGATACCTGTTAATGATGTTGAGGAGAGAGGCAATGTGCGCAGTTCGGATAAGGCAATCCGAAATTTCTGCGAAACCTTGAAATCATTGGGAATAAATGCTACAATAAGACGAACATTAGGCAAAGATATTAATGCATCCTGCGGTCAATTACGCAGGAAAAAGAATGGCGGTGACGCAAATGAAAATAGTTGCAAAAACTGATAAGGGCTTGGTCCGTGACAACAATCAAGATTCATATGCTGTCGGTGAACTTCCGGGCGAAGTTGCTTGGGCTGTAGTATGCGACGGTATGGGCGGCGCGGCAGGAGGTAATATTGCCTCGGCACTTGCAGTTAAGGTTATAAGCGACAAAATCAACACATCATACAACCAAAATATGCGTGATTCATCAATCAAAAATTTGCTTGATTCCGCAATCACTGCCGCAAATATCGAGGTTTACGATATGGCGGATGCACATTCAGAGTTAAAAGGAATGGGCACAACGGTTGTTTGTGCAATCGTGCGCGACAATACCGCTTTTATTGCTCATGCAGGCGACAGCAGAGCATATATTGCAAAGAATAATGAATTAACACAAATTACGACCGATCACAGCCTTGTTCAAGATCTTGTTAATTTAGGCAAAATTACACAGGAAGAGGCTGAAAATCATCCTAAAAAGAACCTGATTACACGCGCAGTCGGTGTCGATAAGCAAATTCAAATTGACTTTGTTCAAACCGATTTCGGCGATGATGAGGTCTTGATTTTGTGCACCGACGGTCTTACAAACTATATTTCGTCTGACGAAATGCTTCACGATATAAGTGACGGTCAGTATTACGCCTTTGCCGACAGGCTTGTTAAGCACGCAAACGGCAACGGCGGCGGAGATAATATTACAGTAGTAGCAATGGCAAACTGATTTAATTTTACGGAGCTATGATTAATGGATAATTATGTTGGAAAAAGATTAGACGGCAGATATGAGGTGCAGGAAATTGTCGGCGTTGGCGGTATGTCTGTGGTTTACAAGGCATACGACAATGTTGATGACAGAATTGTTGCTATCAAAATTTTAAAAGATGAGTTTTTAAATAACGAGGAATTTAAAAGGAGATTTAAAAACGAGTCTAAGGCAATCGCACTGCTGTCACATCCTAATATCGTAAAGGTTTACGATGTTAATTTCGGCGAAAAACTGCAGTATATCGTTATGGAGTATATCGACGGTATTACTTTAAAAGAATATATTAACAAGCAAGGTGCAATCACTTGGAATGACGCACTGTTTTTTATGACGCAAATTCTGCGCGCCGTTCAGCACGCTCATGATAAAGGCATTGTCCACAGAGATATTAAGCCGCAGAACATAATTCTTCTTCAAAACGGCAATATCAAGGTGACTGATTTCGGAATTGCGCGTTTTTCTCGCTCAGATACAAGAACTCTTACAGAGCAGGCAATCGGCTCGGTTCACTATATCGCCCCCGAGCAGGCAAAGGGCGAATATACCGACGAAAAAGCAGATATTTATTCGCTCGGCGTTGTTCTTTACGAAATGCTTGCCGGCAATGTTCCTTTTGAAGCTGACAGTGCGGTTTCGGTCGCTCTAATGCAACTCCAGGCAGACGCTAAAAAGCTTACGGATATTAATCCCGATATTCCGCTTGGTCTTGAGCAAATTTGTATCCACGCTATGCAAAAAAATCCTCTCGACAGGTATCAAACCGCGTCTGAAATGCTCCTTGATATTGAAGAGGTTATTAAAAATCCAAATAAAACATTCAATTATGTTTCAAAGGTTGACCAAAACCCGACAAGAGTTGTAAAAATTCAACAAAGTCCCGTTGTATCGGAGCCTGTTGTTGAAAACGATTCCCTCGAAGAAGACGAATATCTCCAAAAGGAGCATAAGAAAAAGGTTGTCACTGCTGTTTGTATCGGTGTAATCGTTCTCGTTGCGGCAATTGTTTTGCTCGTTATGGGCATTATCAACGGCGAGATATTCGGTGTAAAAATCGGCTCGGGTGTAAATGCCTCGACCGTAACGCTTGAAAATTTTGAGGGCGCAAAATACGATGATGTTTACGGAAAATACGATTATCAGTTCTCAGTAACTTATGAACAAACAGATAAATATGAATCGGGCGTGATTATCAGCCAGAAGCCTGAGGCAGGTACAAAGATAATCAAAGGCTCACAGGTTTCGCTTGTTGTTGCAACCACAAATGAAAATATACCTGTTCCGAATGTCTACGGCTACAGCCTTGAAAAAGCGGAGCAGGCGCTTAAAAATGACGGACTCAATTCGTTTAAAACTATGACGGTATCAAGTGAAACAGTGCCTGAGGGTCAGGTCGTTTATACAAATCCAAAGGCAACAAACCTTGTCACCGCAGATACCGAAATTACTATTTATGTTTCGTCGGGTCCGTCGACAACCGTTATAAAAACGCTTAAAGTGCCTGATGTTGAGGGACTTACGCAGGACGGTGCAAGGGCGTTTCTTGAAAAATACGGTTTTAAAAATGTTTCGTTTGTAACGCAGGACAGTCTTGTTAAGCAGGGTATTGCTATTTCGCAATCACCTTCCGCAGGCGAAAGCGTAAGAGCCGACGCGTCAATAAAGGTTATTATCAGCAGCGGTGTCACAACAACCACTACCGAGAAAACAATTAAGGAATATGTGACGGTTAAACTCCCTAAATGCATTGATAAAAACGGTAAACATGTCAGTGATACGCTCGTTGTCACTCTTGACGGAGCTGTTTATTCAAGCCAAAAGGTAACGCTTGACGGCAAGGAAAAGACACTTAGCATCCAATGTGACGGAACAGGCAAAAAGAGAATCGTCATTTCTCTTGACGGTGCCGGTGCAGCCCAAACGCTCACCACAAACGGTACAAGCGATGAAAAATTCACTGTCGATTTTACAAGCTTTTCAATTGACGACAGCACACAACCTCAAAACACAACACAAAAGAAAAAAAGATAATTATGCTTAAGAAAAACGGTAAAATTATTAAAGGCATCGGCGGCTTCTACTATGTGGACGCCGATGATGTCATTTATGAATGTAAGGGCAGGGGAGCGTTTAAAAACAAAAAAATTCTGCTGCTTGTCGGCGATAATGTCGAAATATCAATCAACGATAACGCCGAAAATACTATTGACAAAATTTATGAGCGCAAAAACGAGCTTGTTCGTCCTCCGCTTGCAAATATTGATAATCTTTTTATTGTATCGTCACTTGTTGACCCCAAGATAAACACATTGATTATTGATAAGCTTGCAGCAATTGCAGAATACAAAAATATTGAGCCTATAATTATCCTCACCAAAACGGATATGGCAGATGACAGCGAATGTCAAAAATATTGCGATATTTACGAAAGAGCAGGTTTTAAGGTTATAGTTTGCGACAACACAACAGGCAAGGGCGCAGATGAGGTAAAGGCACTATTGAACGGAAAAATCAGTGCTTTTACAGGCAATACAGGTGTCGGCAAATCAACGCTTCTGAATAATATTTTCCCCGAATTGAAACTTGCAACGGGCGAAACAAGCAAAAAACTCGGCAGAGGCAAGCACACAACGCGACATTGCGAACTGTTTAAATTTGCAGGCGGCTACATTGCCGACACACCGGGCTTTTCCTCTCTCGATTTTGAAAGATGCGAAAAGATTTTGAAGGATGAATTGCCTTATTGTTTTCGTGAGTTTAAGCCGTTCCTCGATGGGTGCAAATTCACCTCCTGCTCGCATACCTGTGATAAAGGCTGTGCCGTGTGTAAGGCTGTCGATGACGGAATAATCCCAAAATCGCGCCTTGATAGCTATATTTCAATGTATAATGATGTTAAGGACATTAAGCAATGGCAAATGAAATAAAAAAATGCATAATTGTGTCGGGCGCACCTGATAGCGACTATGACTTCCTTGAAAAATCAATATCCGGTGACTTCTTTGTAATTGCCGCCGATTCGGGTTATACAAAGCTGCAAAAAATCGGAGTTAAGCCCGATTTGATAATCGGCGATTTTGATTCATCGGAAAAGCCGGTTCTTGATTGCAAAATCATTACTTTGCCTTGCGCAAAGGCTTATACCGATACATTCGAGTGCGTTCAATATGCTGTTGAGCACGGCTTTAATCATATTTTGATTTTAAACGCAATCGGCTCTCGCATTGACCACACATATTCAAATATTCTTTGTCTTGATTATTGCAGAAAACACGGCGTATATTGCGAAATTAAAAATAAAAACAACCGAATTTCTCTGATTTGCGACAAGCGCATAATAAAGAAGGAATACGACAATTTTTCACTTTTTGCATTTCTCGAGGATTGCAAGGGCGTTAAAATAAAAGGAGCTGGCTACACCGCAGGATTTTACGGTAAGGAATCGCTTGATATTTCGCAGGGTGACCAATTCGGTCAAAGCAATTATGTCAGTGATGACGAATGCGAAATTTCTCTTGAAAAGGGAACATTGCTTTTAATTGAGAGTAACGATTAAACATAAACCGAATATAATACAGTAAATGCTGCAAAGAGGTGTTTACTTTGAAGAAAATGTGCAGGCGTGAATTTTTGTGGATTGCTTTCGGCATAGGCTGTATATTGTCGTGCTGTCTGCCTACCGAGTGGATAACGCGTGTGCTCGCCGTCATTGTAATCATTCTTGGTGTTCTTTGCTGCAAAAAATAATGATTTTTTTAAATCCGTATGTGCTCCGTGGACTGCGTCGGAGTGTGCGACAAAATTTACTGTTGCAGTCGAAAGGTGTTGTGTGTTTATGAAAGTTGTATTAATCAAAAGTCCGAAATTTTTAGCACCGATTTTGCGTGCAGTGTTTAAAGTCAAAAAAATTAATTATAACGAATAATTACTTATTGTTTTTTTCTTGACAAGAATTGTATTTTTTGTTAAACTAAGTTCATATTTTAAAGGCTGTGATTAAAAGGAGTAGACCGCAAATTATTTTCAGAGAGCCTGTGTTCGGTGTAAACAGGTATTGATTACGGTTGAATGTAGTTTATGAGCCCGCATTGCGAAATTAAGTAGTTGTGCGCGTATATCTGCGTTAAAGATTTGAGCGGTCGCATCATTTATGCGGCAATTTGAGTGGTAACACGGTTATTTATACCGCCTCATTGTTGAGGCGGTTTATTTTTTTACAGGAGATGAAAAAATGGCAAAAGAATTAGAAAAGCAATACAACCCTTCCGAGGTTGAAAACCGCACCTATGATTTTTGGTGCAAAAATAAATATTTTCATGCCAAAAGAGAAGAGGGCAAAAAAACATATACAATAGTTATTCCGCCTCCGAATATCACCGGTCAGCTTCATATGGGTCACGCCCTTGACAATACTTTGCAGGATATTCTTATCAGGTATCACAGAATGGCAGGCTATGACACATTGTGGCTTCCGGGTACAGACCATGCTTCAATCGCAACAGAGGCGAAAATCGTTGAAAAAATGCGCGAAGAGGGAATCACCAAGGACGATTTGGGCAGAGATAAATTCCTTGAGCGTGCGTGGGCTTGGAAAGAGCAGTACGGCGGAAGAATCATTCAACAGCTTAAGAAAATGGGCTCTTCCTGCGACTGGGACAGAGAAAGGTTTACTCTTGATGAGGGTTGCAGCAAGGCTGTTAAAGAGGTTTTTGTAGGTCTTTATGACAAGGGCCTTATCTATCGCGGTAACAGAATGGTTAACTGGTGCCCTCATTGCAACACCTCAATTTCGGACGCAGAGGTTGAGTATGAGGAAAAGGACTCTAATTTTTGGCACCTTCTTTATACTGTAAAGGAAACAGGCGAGCAGCTTGAACTTGCCACTACAAGACCGGAAACAATGCTCGGCGATACGGCTGTTGCCATCAACGGCGATGACCCGAGATATAAGCACCTTCACGGATGTCATGTGATTTTGCCGCTCCTTAACAAGGAAATTCCGATTGTATGCGACGAGCATGCCGATATGACAAAAGGAACAGGTGTTGTTAAAATTACTCCGGCACATGACCCCAATGACTTTGAGGTTGGATTACGCCATAATTTGCCAATCGTTCGCACATTCACTTATGACGGACATATGACCGGCAAGCTTGACAAGGAAATTGCCGACGAGCTTATTGCAAGCGGCAAGGCAACACAAAACGAGCCGGAGGTATTGGACTGCGGAAAATACGCCGGTATGACCACCATGGAGGCAAGAAAAGCTATTCTTGCAGACCTTGAGGCAGGCGGATATATTAAAGAAATCGAGCCGTTAAAGCACGATGTAGGTACTTGCTACAGATGTCATACTAATATCGAGCCTATGGTTTCAAAGCAGTGGTTCGTTAAAATGGACACTTTGGCAGGTCCTGCCATTGATGCAGTTGAAAACGGCGAAATCAAATTTGTTCCGGAGCGCTTTAAGAAAAATTATATGAGTTGGATGCGCGGCTCACGCGATTGGTGCATCTCCCGTCAGCTTTGGTGGGGTCACAGAATCCCTGCTTGGTATTGTGACGACTGCGGTGCAACAACAGTTGCAAAGGACGAGCCGCAGTGCTGTCCTCAATGCTCATCTAAAAATATTCATCAGGATCCAGATACTCTCGACACTTGGTTCTCATCAGCTCTTTGGCCGTTCTCAACGCTCGGTTGGCCGGATGATACCGAGGATTTAAAACATTATTATCCTACAAATACACTCGTTACAGGTTATGATATTATCGGTTTTTGGGTAAGCAGAATGATTTTCTCTGGTCTTGCATATACCGGAAAAGCTCCGTTTGATACTGTTTTGATTCACGGACTTGTTCGTGATGCGCAGGGCAGAAAAATGTCAAAATCTCTCGGCAACGGTATCGACCCGCTCGAAATTATCGACAAATACGGTGCAGATGCATTGAGATTTACTCTTGCAACAGGCAATTCACCCGGAAATGATATGAGGTTTTCAGACGATAAGGTTTTGGCGTCAAGAAACTTTGCCAATAAACTTTGGAACGCCGCAAGATTTGTTTTGATGTATCTCGGTGAGGATTATAAATATTCAGGATTGCCGTCGAATCTTCTTATTGAGGACAAGTGGATTGTTTCAAAAGTTAATTCGCTTGCCAAAGAAGTTACGGACAACCTTGAAAAGTATGAACTCGGTATAGCCGTTCAAAAACTTTATGATTTCATTTGGGATGTCTTCTGCGATTGGTATATCGAAATTGCAAAAATCAGATTACAGGGTGATGATGAGGCCGCAAAAGACGATGCCAAAGCTGTTCTTGTATTTGTTTTGACATACATTCTCAAACTCCTTCATCCGTTTATGCCGTTTATTACAGAGGAAATTTACCAGGCAATTCCTCATGATTGCGAATCAATTATGATTTCAAAATGGTGCGAGTATGACGAAAATCTCAACTATTCTGTCGATGAAGCTGAAATGGAGAAGATTATGACTGCTATTAAAGCAATCAGAAACCGCCGTTCCGAGATGAATATTCCACCGAGCAAAAAAGCAAAGGTTTATATTGAAACAGCGCAATCGGATGTATTCTTAACAGGCATTGATTTTGTAAAGCGTCTTGCATCGGCAAGCGAGGTCACTGTTGACAAATCATTTGGCGATTTGGGCAATGTTGTAACAATTATTACCGACGATGCAAAAATTTATATTCCGCTTGGCGATCTTGTCGATTTTGAGGCTGAGAAAAAACGCCTTGAAAAAGAACTTGCCGCTGCTGAGGATAAGCTTGCATTTATTATGAAAAAGCTTAATAACCCCGGCTTTGTGAATAAGGCACCCGAAAAGGTTGTTCAGCAAAATCGCGACGATGCGGCTAAGGCTGAAGACAAAATCGCTATGCTTAAAAAGTCTATTGAGGAAATTCAGTAATGAATTATGACGAGTCTTTAAATTTAATACTCAATAAAATGAGCCTCGGCATTATGCCGGGGCTTGCTCGTATCTCAGCCCTGCTTGACAAAATGGGCAATCCGCAGGACAGTATTAAAATTATTCATATCGCAGGAACAAACGGCAAAGGCACCGTTGCTAAAACTATCAGCGATAATTTGATTAGTGCAGGATATAAGACGGGTCTTTTTACATCACCGTGGATAACCGATTATCGGGAGCAAATTCAAATCAATTCGCAACCGATTTCAAAGTCCGATTTTGCTCGTTATGTCAGTAAGTATAAGGATAATGATTGCAGTGAATTTGAGTTTCTCACTGCCGTTATGTATAAGTATTTTTGCGATGAAAATGTTGATTATGCCGTTGTTGAATGCGGTATGGGTGGTTCAGGCGATGCAACAAATGTTGAAAAAAATAACGCCTTGTCTGTCATAACTTCCGTTTCGCTTGACCACACAAATTTTCTCGGCAATACGGTCGAAGAAATTTCAAAAGAAAAAAGCGGAATACTTCGCAAAAATTCAAATTCCGTTATTCTTTGCGATAATATTTATCGCAATATCTACAATGAAAAATGCGATAATATCGTGTTTATTACCCCGAGCGGTGATTTTAAAGCTGATAATCTGGCAGTCGCAACTGCTGCACTTCGTTTGTTGAATATTGATACAAACGGTTTGCAACTTTCAAAACTTCCTGCTCGGCAGGAAAGAGCCGATTCTGTTTTGATTGACGGTGGTCACAATGTTGCTGCCGCGCACGCTCTTGAACCTATTATTAACAATGAAGTTGCATTAATCGGAATGATGCGCGACAAAAATATTGACGGCTATTTTAAAATCGTTGCACCCAAATGCAAAAAAATTATTCTTACAAAACCGTCAAATCCGAGAGCCGCTGACTTGTCATATTTATACTCTGTTGCAAGTAAATATTGCGACAATGTTGTGTGTATTGATTCACCGCTTGCGGCACTTCAATCATGCAAAGATATATCGCTTATATGCGGCTCGTTTTACCTTGCGCGCGAGGTTAGAAATTTTATTAAATAAATCTTATATTTCAACAAATTTCATCATACCAATCTGTTATCTTATTAGCAGATTGGTATTTTTATTTGGAGTGATATAAATGAGCGTTACCGTTGAATCAAGCGGCAATCTTATTATTGCGTATCTTATAGGCGAGCTTGACCATCACACAAGCGCCGAAACACGCGAGAAAATCGACAACGTGATAAGTTACAAAAAGCCACAGCATTTAATACTCGATTTCAAAAATGTGACATTTATGGATTCATCGGGCATAGGGCTTGTTATGGGCAGATACAGATTGATGCAAAATTTTCACGGCACTGTTGAGATTAGAAATGTCACACCGCAAACAAAAAAATTAATGGAACTTGCCGGATTGGGGAGTATTGCCATTATTAAAGAAATCACGCAATGACGGAGGATGTATATGAATATAATTAACGAATTTAAATTGACAGTTGACAGCAAAAGCATTAACGAATCGTTTTGCCGTGTTGTTGTTTCGTCTTTTATTACGCCGCTTGACCCGACTATAGATGAAATATCGGATTTGAAAACAGCCGTTTCCGAGGCTGTTACAAATTGCATAGTCCACGCTTATAAAGATACATACGGAAAAATCAATATTACCGGTGTCATTACGGATGATAATATCGTAAAAATCAAAATCAAGGATAACGGAATAGGTATTGACGACCTCAAAAGGGCGATGCAACCCTTATTTACGACAGGCGGTGCCGACCGCGCAGGCCTCGGTTTTACGGTTATGCAATCGTTTTGCGACAGAATCAAGGTCAATTCGAGCGTCGGTAAGGGCACAACGGTTACACTGACGAAAAGAATAATAGGGCGTTCAAAATGGTGATTGACGATCGCGACAAAAAAATAACAGAAAACATCGGTCTTGTTCACTCAATAGCAAACCGTTTCAGAAACCGCGGAGCGGATTATGACGATTTGTTTCAGGCAGGATGCGTGGGATTGATTAAAGCGGTCGATAATTTCGACGAATCAAAGGGCTTTGCCTTTTCTACTTACGCTGTGCCTGTAATAATGGGCGAAATTAAACGCATTTTTCGTGACGGCGGTGCAATAAAGATTTCGCGTTCATTGAAAGAAAAATCAATTAAAGTTCAGGCAATGCGGGACAAGTTCCTTTCTAAAAATCTCCGGGAACCTACCGTGAGCGAGCTTGCGTCACTTTCCGGATATGATGTTGAGGAGCTTTCGGAAATTTTGAATATTATCAATCCTGTAGTTTCAATAAATATGCTTACGGAGGAGGGCAGTGAGGAAATTGATATTCCTGTTGATGACAGCGACAAAATGTTCGATAGGTTATCACTTGAACAGGTTATGACAACGCTCACCGAAACGGAACGCTTGCTGATAGAATATAGATTTTATCAAGGTAAAACACAGTGCGAAACAGCGAAAATTCTTAATGTTTCTCAGGTTCAGGTTTCGCGTAAAGAAAAGGCAATTCTCCTGAAAATGCGTAACAAACTCGATTCGGCATAAAAAATGACTGTGCAGATAACACAGCCATTTTTTCTTTATTCTGTAATTTTCCAGCCTACTGAAATAACACCCTGTTCTCTGCCGACATGACCTACGATGCTTTCAATAACATCTTCGTTCTTTTGTTGAGCAGTTAGATAGGCTTTGATTTTAACATTGCCGTCATCGGTTGGCTGACTTTCAAGATTGTGCAACAAAACATTATTCTTTTCTCTGATTGTTTTCAAGAGATGCGTTCTTGTGTCGATTTCGGTGTCCTCACTGCAAACTACGCTTATTTTATACAAATTTTCAATTCTTTCTTTAGTTCTTTGATTGCTCCGCCTGTTATTTATGTATATCGAAAGCGGATGAAGTATAAGATGCAGTATAACAATTGCAATTGCTACGAGCACCGCAAAGAGTATGTTAGGCAGAGTGCAGAGAATTCCGATAGCCGCAGTCGTCCAAATTGTTGCCGCAGTTGAAAGACCGCGAATATTTGTTCCGTCTCGAATAATCAAGCCGGCACCCAAAAATCCGATTCCGCAAACTACTTGTGCTGCAATACGTGTCACATCAACGTTTGTTTGGTTGGCAATATATGAAAATGCGGAATACGCATAAGCACCCACACAAACAATTACATTCGTCATAATTCCTGCTTGGTGCCGCGTCCACTGTCTTTCAAGACCGACGATTAAACCAAGAACTATTGCTGTCGCAAGTCTCAATGAAAATCCCAATACAGTTGTTATATCTAAAATGTTTTGCATTTTGCAGCCTCCTTTTTTGTATTATAACATATTTTCAAATTAATTTCTAATATTTCACGAAATAATTGTTGACTTTTTAAAAATTTTCATTATAATATACTTGTTGGTCTTAAAGTCAACTTAAATATTTAGGGGTATAGCTCAGTTGGTAGA